>NZ_VCHX02000130.1 GCF_005768555.2 Streptomyces sporangiiformans | reverse complement strand
GCCGAGGCGGGGGCGGGGCAGCGGGGAGGACCGAGGCAGGCCGGAGCGGCGCCCGGTGGCCGGCCCCGGGCGCTGTCCTCCGGATCAGTGGGTCATGTGGTCAGCGGATGGGACGTCCGGCCCGACGCGTCGTCGATTTCGTCGTGGGCCTTGGTCAGCAGCTTCATGGCCAGTTCGTTGAGGGCTCTGGCTCCCGCCACCTCCTCGCCCACTCTCGGCTGGTTGGCGTCGGAAGGGTGGCGGTTGGCGTACCCGTGGGACCGCACCTCGCTCCCGTCGGGGAGCCGTACGAGGGCGGCGGCGCGGGTGCGGTGGCTGTCCTCCTCGAATTCCATCTCGACATGCCATCCGACAGCGGTGTGCATCATCGCGATCACCTCCGGAACCGCAAGTTCGGCTAGTACCAGGATGTGCCCGCTGGCCCGTCCCTGCACCACGTCTGCCGCACGACGTCCGCCCGCACGACGTCCGCCGCACCGCATCCGCCCGCACGACGTCCGCCGCACCGCGTCCGCCCGCACCGCGTCCGCCGCACCCCCTTCACGCCACCCGCGTGAACTCCACCGTCACTTCCGGTGGCCCTCCGGCCACGCCCCGGTACACCCCCTTGTGCGGGGTGACGTCGTCGTAGTCCCGGCCCCGGCCCACGACGACGTGGGACTCGTCGGCGCGGACGCGGTTGGTGGGGTCGTAGCCGGTCCAGTCGCCCGCCCAGTACTCGACCCAGGCGTGGCTCTGACCGGCGACGGGGCGGTGGAGTTCCGCCTCCCGCTCGGGGTGGAGATAGCCGGAGACATAGCGGGTGGGCAGGCCGAGGGCGCGCAGCAGGCCCGCCGTGAGGTGGGCGATGTCCTGGCAGACGCCCGCGCCCTGTTCCCAGGCCTCGGCGGCGCTGGTGTTCACGCCGGTGGAGCCCGGGATGTACGACACCTGGTCGGCGACCATCGAGGAGACCGCCACCGCCGTCTCGTGCGGGTCCAGGCCGGACGCGGCCGCACGGGCGCGTTCGACGAGTGTGTCGGGCATGGCCGTGCGCGAGGTCGGGGTCACGTACTCCAGCAGGCGCGAGTTCGCGGCCCGGTCGGCCACCTCGGGCCAGGCGGGAGCCGCGGGAAGCGGGTCCGGAGGAGCGGTCTCCACCAGGCTCACCGCCGTGATCGTCAGGTCCGCGTGCGGTTCCATCAGGTCGAAGCCGGTGACCTGGGTGCCCCAGTAGTCCCAGTACGACCAGGTCGGGGTGGACGGGTTCACCAGGACACGGGCGTCCAGCGTGGTCTGGCCGGGGAGCGTCAGCGGTGTCATGCGGACCTCGTTGTGGGAGGAGACCGCGGCCTGGGCGTACGACACCTTGGTGGTGTGCCGGATGCGGAGTCGGCGCGTCATGGCGTGCTCACGCTCCTTCCTGGGCCCACTCGACGGGCCCCTGGTACGGGAAGAACCTCTCCGTGACCGCCTCGGCGGAGGCCATGCAGGACGTCTGCAACTCCCGCAGCAGGGAAGGGAGTATGTCTTCCAGAGCGGTGGAGTCCAGATACTCCAGGCGGGTGCGCATCCGGCCGATCGGACGGCGGGCCGGATCCTGGCGCGGGCGTCCGAGCGCCGCCAGGCACTCCTCCGCCGTGGTCAGTGCGTGCAGCACCGAGCGCGGGAACTCCCGGTCCATGATGAGGAACTCGGCCACGCGGGCCGTGTCGCCGAAGCCGCCGTACACCCGCGCGTACGCCTCGTCCGCTCCGCTCGCGCTCAGCAGCGTCGGCCAGTCGGGCGCGTGGGCGGCGTCCAGCACACGTACGGACAGCAGCCGTACGGTCATGTCCACGCGCTCCAGGCTCCGGCCCAGGACCACGAAACGCCAGCTGTCGTCCCGGCTCATCGTCGAGTCGGCGAGACCGAAGAAGAGCGCGGCCCGGCGGCGTACGAGTTCCAGGTAGGCGTACGGGCCCGTGCGGCGGGCCGTCATGCGCTGGTCGGCGAGGGCGTGCCAGGTGGAGTTGAGGCACTCCCACATCTCCGAGGACACCGCCTCGCGGGCACTGCGGGCATTGAGACGGGCGGCCCCGAGCGCTCCTTCGATGGAGCAGGTCGAGCGCGCGTCGAAGGCCAGCTGGTCCAACACCTGCTGCATGTCGACGCGTTGGGCCCCCGCGTCGACACCGAGGATCGCGTAGAGGGAGCGGCAGGCGACGTCCTCGTCCCGCCAGGGGTCTTCCAGGAGCCGGTGCAGATACGCGTCGAGGATGCGGCTGGTGGCGTCGGCCCGTTCGACGTACCGGCCCGTCCAGGTGAGCGCTTCGGCGATGCGGGAGAGGATCACGTCGTTCACGGTCGTACCTCCTCGATCAGTGGTCGCTGAAGTCGGCGGTCGTCCGCCCTGTGGTCGTCACTGCTGTTGCGCCCCTTCCTGGGAGGCGGGGCGGTCGCCGTCGGGGCCGAGCTGGCGCGGGACGACGTCCGGTACGGCACCGGGCTCGTCCGGGAGCGGCCCGTCCGCCGGCCCCTCGGCGAGCACCCAGGTGTCCTTGGAGCCGCCGCCCTGGCTGGAGTTGACGATGAGGTTGCCCTCCTGGAGCGCGACCCGCGTGAGCCCGCCCGGCAGGACCCACACGTCGCTGCCGTCGTTCACGGCGAACGGGCGCAGGTCGATGTGGCGCGGCGCCATCCGGTCCCCCGCGAGGGTGGGGGAGGTGGACAGGGCGACGGGGCGCTGTGCGATCCAGCCGCGCGGATCGGCGATCACCTCTTTGCGTACGCGATCCAGCGTGGCCTTGTCCGCGTGCGGTCCGATGACGATGCCCTGTCCGCCCGCCCCGTCGACGGGCTTCACGACCAGCCGGTCCAGCTGGTCGAGGACCGCTTCCAACTGCCCTGGTTCCTCCGGGCGAAACGATTCGACGTTGGGGATGACCGGTTCCTCGGCGAGGTAGTAGCGGATGAGGTCGGGGACGTAGGTGTAGAGCAGTTTGTCGTCGGCGATGCCGTTGCCGACCGCGTTCGCGAGTGTGATGTTCCCTGCCTGGGCCGCGCTCATGATGCCCGGGCAGCCGATCACCGAGTCCGGCCGGAAGTGCAGCGGATCGAGGAAGTCGTCGTCGAGCCGCCGGTATACGACATGGACCGGCATCTCGCCGCGCGTCGTGCGCATCCACACGCGGTTCCCGCGGCACACGAGATCGTGCCCCTCCACCAGCTGCACACCCATCAGCCGGGCCAGCAGGGCGTGCTCGAAGTAGGCGGCGTTGTTCGGGCCCGGGGTGAGGACGACCACGCGCGGGTCGCCGATTCCCTCCGGCGCGGCCGCGCGCAGCGCCGCCAGCAGGCGCTGCCCGTACCCGTCGACCGGCAGCACCTGCTGTTCGGCGAAGAGGGAGGGGAAGATCCGGGTCATCGCGCGCCGGTTCTCGATCACGTACGAGACCCCGGACGGGACCCGCACGTTGTCCTCCAGAACCCGGAAGTCGCCCGCCTCGTCGCGTACGAGATCGATGCCGGCGACGTGGATGCGTACGCCGCCCGGGGGTTCCACGCCGTGCGCGGCTCTGTGGAAGTGCCCGGAGTTGAGCAGGAGTCTCCAGGGCACCACCCCGTCCTCGAAGACCCGGCACGGTCCGTAGGCGTCCGCGAGATAGGCCTCCAGTGCTCTGACGCGCTGGGCGACCCCGCGCTGGATCAGATCCCATTCCAGCGCGTCCAGGACCCGCGGCACGAGATCCAGCGGCCAGGGCCGCTCCTCGCCCGCGAAGGCGTAGGTCACGCCCCGGTCGGTGAACGCGCGTGCCATCTGGTCGGCCTTGAACCGCAGTTCGGCCGATTCCATCGGTTGAAGTGCTGCCAGCACCGGCTCGTAGGCGGTCCTGACCTCACCCGGCCGCTCAAACATTTCGTCCCACGCGTCGGCCAACGCGTATGCGTCAAATATGTCCGCCATGACGTGACGGTAGATGCGGCAGGTAACGCGGCGATCACTCGGGTATTTCGAGCAGCTCACGCGGGAGTTCCACATTCCACTCGTGGGCGGCTGTCGCGAGTGGGCGCGGGCGCGCCGCCTTCGAGTGGTACAGGAGCTAGGCGGCCATGCCCAGGCTCCTGCCGAGGGTGTCGCGATCAGCACCTCGACGGCCTACGCTGCATTCGCGCCGTCATGGACGAGGCGACCGAGGCGCGTATGCCCGAGGTGTTGACGGTCCAGCGGGGCGGTATCCGGCGTGAGGGCGAGCTGTCAGAGGGCTGCACTGGGCGATGGCGCTGCGGCGGCGGGGCGTACGGATGCGAGACCTGTACACACACATGGCCCGGCACGGGCAAGGGCTTGCTGAACTACATGGAGCTAATAGCGATGCGGCCGCGGCCCGCACTCTCGACGATGTCGTGGAACTCCTGATCCTCTTTGACGGCACGGTCGCCTTCATTGCTCGCTCCGGGCCAACATCTCATGGCCCCCCGTCCATTGAAAGGAGGCGATTGTTGACGCTCTCCTGATACATCGTCCTCCGCTGCCGGGTCGGGCTGAAGGCGATGCCAGCGACGCCACCCACACCCAGACCGCTGCGAGACCGGGAGAGCCCGAATCCGATACCTACAGGTAAATCGAACGCGATCCCTATCGCGACTGCTCTTGATGGTGCTCTCTTGTCGAGATCTCCGTTGCTTCCCATGCGACCATTGACCCTTTGCCGGGGATGCTCCCTCGAAGTTCAGGTCACTTCACGGTTTCGGCAAGGATCACAGTGAGTGAGGCAAGAGCTTCGTCACGCACGTCGTACTGACCTCGGTGGGAAGCCGAGAGCCAGCCTGCGTTCACGAGCTGGCGCAGATGGTGGTAAATCTGGCCAGTGCTTCCCATATCTCCCCGTGCCGCGAATTCGGTGGCCCTCGTTGAGCCTTCGAGGCAGGAGAGCATGATGCCTAGGCGAACTGGGTGAGCGAGGGCGCCCAGACGAGCCCCCACAACAGCGAGGTCGGATTTTGCCAGGATCGCTCGGGCAAGCTGGTGCGGATGCTCTGCTACTGGTACATCGTAGTCCCCCGCAGTTACGTTGCGTGCTGCCACAGTTGAGTCTTTTTCCAGCAGGGACAGTCGTTCTTCCAGACGATCAACACGCTGGCTTAGTTCGGTGTACTCAAGGCCGTCTGTCATGGTGTTCAGGGTAGTTGCGGGCAATGGAACACAAGGTGGCCGCCTCAGCAGCGCCGGACAGGATGGCCGTATTAAAGATCTGATACCCCAGTCGGGTGAGCGACTGGGGCCATCCTTTCGCTGTCGCGCCTGCCGAGGCTCAGCATGGCCCTTTTATCGGGGCCGTGATCTGACTGTGAGCGCTATATGTGGCAAGAATCTGCCGTCAGTCCTGACTGACGGGCCACGCGGTGATGCTTTCCCAGGGAGCGCAGTCGTTGGCGTTCTCCACGCCCGCGCAAACTGTGAGATAACCGGTGGTGGTGGGCGAATAGACTTTGCGTACGGTGACGTCGACCGTGCCCCGGCCGCAAATCTGGGCCTGCTTGGCCGCCGGCCGCGGGACGAGGTCGACGAGGAACTTCGTCCACAGCGAGTAGCAGTTGTTGCCGGTATTGGAGAGCTTGCCGCTGACTACCAGAGTGCGGAAAGGCGGGTTGCCCGGTTCGAGCCACCTCTCGCCTTCCGCGGCGGCGGTCTGGTGGCGGGTCGCCCAGTCGACCGATGTTCGCGTGTTTTCGTCTGCGGCGGCCGGGGTGGTGGCTAACGCCAGGCCAGTGGCGGCGATTACCGTGATCATCCAGCTTTGTGTACGCATCAGATGAGGTTCTCTTTCTTCTTGGGTACCAGGTCAGATTGCATTCGTGTGCCGTGGCGGCGTGGGGCTGCGAAGTACCCTCACAATGCCGTGGACGGAACTACCGGGGGGAGGCTGAACAGAGGGTGGTGGACGAGTCTCAGCCTCCCGTGTATCCGGGCCAGAGATAGGTCACCACCGCGTGGTCCGAGCCGTGCGCGAAGCACTCAGTGATCCACGAAAAGTGCTCCGAACTCGAGGACAGGCAGAACACCAGGACCGGTGTTTCGGCGTTCTCCCGGCCTCCTGGCAAAAAGGCTCTATAAGAAACGCCCACGCGCCACGGATTTCCTGGATCGTTGCGTCACATCCGCGTTTGCCGATGCACTGATCAATGCGAGACCTTGCGGCGCTAACGATAAGGATTGTTGCCTGCCCCAGATCAAGCCCTTTCCTGTGTGACGTATATCACTACTCAGGTGGATGGGGTCCGGTTGCTGAGTATCGACCCAGCGGCGTCGACCGGTTCCCCAGCCAGAATTCCGGTCAGTCGCCGATGGCAAGATGCTGCCACAGCTCGTTCCGGAATCTGACACGGAAATCTCTTCCCGTGCACTTTCTGGGCTGGCATCGTTTTCCTCGCCAGAACGGCGCGCAGGCTCACACGGGTCCGGGAATTTCAAAAATCTGTCGCGATTCGATCACGTTCCCCCAATTGGTTGCTATCGCATCTGATTTGCCTTCCCAGCTTCCGTCGCTCCGCCCGCACATTTGTGCACATAGTCGGTCTGCGCGGGCGGACTCGTGGCCCTGCAAGTCCTATCAACGCGAATAGCAGGAGGAGAAGAGTGAAGAAGGCAATTGCCGCTGCCGGCGTGGTGCTCGGCGGGCTGGGTGTCATCCTGGCGGCGCAGGGGTCGGCGCAGGCCGCCGCGCCCGCTGTCGAGTCGGCTCCGGCCGTGAAGGCCTCCAGTGGGGAGCCGGACAAGCAGCCCCAGTGGATCGTATCTGCGGCCAAGGCCGCTTATGTCCACGGTAAGGCGGCGGTCGGCACCTCAGCGATCCGTAACCAGGTGGGCAACGTGGTGCGGATCGCCAGCCTGGGTGCGGCCCCGGCGGACAGCACCACGGCCACGGCGCCGACCGTCGAAGAGGTCTTTGACAAGTGACGCGACTCGTCGCGGTCCGGAGGGCGGTGCTGCTAGTCGGTGCCGCCCTCCTGGGCCTTCACTTCGCGCTTGCGGCCTTCTCCCAGGCGCCAACCACGCCATTCAAGGTGCGGTATTTCGACCAGGCGAAGCGGTATCTCGAGCCGTATTTCCTACAGAACTGGATGTTGTTCGCACCGGACCCCCTTGCCGATGACCGGGGTGTGCTGGCTCGTGCGGAATGCCGTGACGGACAGGTGACCGACTATTACGACGTAACTTCCCGCTATGTGCGCACAGCGCAGGCCAGCAGGTTTTTCCCGTCGCGTATGTCGCGCCTGGTGTCAGCGCCTATGCAGTCCATCAATGCGACCGACCCTTTGCTGGACAAGTTGCGTGCCAAGGACAAGGACAGGAAGGAGCCGGTTCTTCCGCTGTTGCCGCAGGAGCGGTTGGCGCAGCAGGAAGCGCTGCGGTTCCTGGCCCGCTACTCGCTGACGCAGATGCCCGGCGCATGCGATGGTCTTCCGCCGGAGCGGGTTCAGGTGCGTATGTACGTCCGTGAACTGCCTCCGTGGTCGAAGCGGAATGAACCGAAGGGGACGGACCAGGTGCAAGTGCAGGACTTCAAGTGGATTAAGGCGGGTGAACTCGGTGATTGACCGGCTTGCGGTGCTGGACCGGTGGACGGGCACGTCGTATGCCGTTCTTGGAGTCAGCGGGACCAGGGCGCTTATCGGATTCGCCGGGTTCATGTTCTACGTGTCCCAGTACGCAGACCGCGACTACTTGTTCGGACCCGGCGGCGTGGTGTCCTGGGGGCACTTCCAGAGCGTTTTGGGCGAGACGGAGACATTTAGTCTCTACGCGCTCAGCCCATCAGCTGCCTGGTTTGAGATGGTCTTCCATTTGGGCCTTCTGTGCTCCCTCGCCGTCACGCTCGGTCTGGGCGGCCGCTTGGTCCTCGCCCTGCACTGGGTCTTCCTCTGGTCGATCTATCAGCGCAATCCATACATTCTCGACGGCGGCGACAACCTCACGTATCTCATCATCCCCATGCTCATGCTGGCCCGCTGCTACGGCCGGCTGTCCATCAGTTCTGGCATCGCCGACCGCCTCAAGGAGCGTGTCCCTCCGGCGCTGCGGTCCTTCATGGATCCCATCCACAACCTGGGGATACTCGCAATCGCCGTGCAGATCTGCCTCGTGTATGTCACAAGCGGTCTGTACAAGGTGCAAGGCAAGCTATGGCAGGATGGAACAGCTCTCTTCTATATCATGCGCGTCCCGGAGTTCGAATTGCCCGGATTCTCCCGCCTAGTGTACGAGAACGATCTACTTGTCGTGGGCGGAACGTATGCGACGACCCTCTTCCTTGTCTATTTTCCCTTGGGAATTCTGGTCCCCCGACTGCGGCCGTGGGCGGCGGCGTTCTCAATATCGTTCCATCTCTTCATCGCGTTCTTTATGGGGCTGACGGGTTTCGCGCTGACCATGGTGGCCTGCGACCTGGTCTTCTTGAGCGGGCCGCTCGCAACGCTGCTACAGCGTGCCGCGAAGACGTGGGAACGGCACCAGGGGACGATGCGCAGCCGGTTCGGGCGGCCGAAAGCCGCCGCACGGCAGCAGGCTGCGGTGGAGAATGCCGGATGATCTTTCTATACGTACGCGCAAAGGGAGTTGACCATGCCAATGGTTGGCCTGTTCTGGATCACTGGCGAGTCTGTTCACCTGGGTGCTCCGCCAAGCGGTCTCGGGCCCGGTGTCTTGGTGACCGAGGAGGGATTGACGGCCGTGGGTGATGGACAGACCAACAACTGGGCGTGGGCCGACCTGAAGAAAGTCACCCTGCTGGATGCTCCGATTCGGTCCTCGCTCGGCAGACGGTTCTCGATGTCGGTTGACGCCGTGCTCACCGCGGCGTTCGGCGGCACCGCTGACACGGCGCCGGCGATGACCGTTCGCGTTGAGACCGCCGATGGGGCCACGGAACTATCCGCGCCCACCGCGGCGGCCGGCGGTTACGAGGACAGTGAGTTCGCCTTGTCGCAGGCCCTGCTGAACCGTTTCGCAGAGGGATCGTGCCGCCCCTCAGCGCTTCTTGCCTGGGGCCGTACACAGCCCGACAAGACCCCGGGGCGTACCGTCCGTGAAACGCTGCTCAGGGAGTGGGCCGGGACATGAAGTGGATAGGAGGCCGTGCTCCGCAGTGCGCCTTGGGCGGTTCGATCGAGCCACGTGCTGAGAACGGCCACGCCCTCGACGCCTACGTCGAGATGGGCTCCCTCACCAAGGTCGTCACCGGCACCCTGCTCATGCAGATGGTGCGCGCGGAACTGGTCGGTATCGACGATCAGGTGGCCCGCTGGCTGCCCATGGTGCCAGGCGAGACCAAGACAACTCTGCGTCAGTTGGCGGAGCACACCTCGGGTCTTTCGCGGCTCCCCAAGCTGCCTGCGCACACCGATCCCCGCGACCCCTACGCGGCCTTCGGAGCTGAGGAGTTCATTCAAGTATTGCACCGTCTCGACGAACTCACGGAGCGGCCTCCGGGTGCAGCCACGGTGTACTCGAACCTTGGCTACGCCGTGCTGGGCGCTGCCCTGGAGGCCGCGGGGAAGGCCCAGTACGAGGACCTAGTGCACCGCTATGTCCTCGCACCGCTCGTCATCGACGAGATCACTGCACACCCCGCCGAAGACCGCGTTCTGACCGGCCGCGATTGGCGAGGACGCCCGCGTGCGCCCTGGACGATGGACGGCCCCATCCTGCCCGCGGGCGGACTGTGGGCCACGCCACGCGCCGCAGCCGCCCTGGTGACCGCCCTACTGGTGGACCGGGCGCTGGGCGAGCCCGCTCCCTCCTGGCAGATCGCTGGAGAACTGCGCTGGCACAACGGCGCAACTCGGGACGCATCCGTGTTCGCCGCGGCATTCCCCGGCACGACTGACTGGGTCCTCGTCCACCGCCTAGGGGGCAGGCCGGTCCGCACGGACAGCGAGGGCCTCGACCTGCTGGCTGCGGCACGCAAGGCGCCAGAGAGGGAGGATGCCAAGGACAAGGACAGAGCATCATGATCCATTGCGACGCCGCAGTTGTCGGCTCCGGTCCCAACGGCCTCGCCGCCTCGGTCACGCTGGCACGCGCAGGCCTGCGTGTCGAACTCTATGAACGTGCGGACGACATCGGCGGCGGGCTGCGCAGCGCTTCGCTGTTTGATCGCGACGTGGTACACGACGTGTGTTCCGCGGTGCATCCCATGGCCCTGGTGTCCCCCTTCTTCAAGGAATTCGACCTGGCCTCCCGCGGCGTGGAGTTCCTGCACGCGGACATCAGCTATGGGCACCCCTTGGGGCCAGGCACAGCGGCTCTCGCGTACCGCGATCTCGACCAGACATGCGATCGGTTGGGCGATGATGGCCCGCGCTGGCGAAGACTGATGCGGCCGCTGCTCGAACGCAGCCGCGGCATCACCGACTTCGCGCTGTCCGGCCAGCGCTCCTTGCCAAGCCATCCGGTCTCCCCGGCGCTGCTGGCACTCGGCATGCTCCGTCACGGCACCGCATGGCACGGACTGCGGACCAAGGAGGCAGCGGCGCTCGCTACCGGAGTCGCCGCCCATGCCATCGGGTATCTGCCCAGTCTCACGGCGGGCGGGATCACCGTACTGCTCGGGCATCTGGCCCACGGGACCGGCTGGCCTCTGCCGCGCGGAGGCAGTGTGCAGATTGCCCAGGCGCTGGCCGACGACCTCGTCGCGCACGGCGGCCGCATCCACACCGGAGCGCCTGTCGAGGATCTGCGTCAACTCTGCGGCGCACGCGCCGTGTTGCTCGATGTCTCACCGAAGGGCTTGCTCGCCCTGGCCGACTGGTCACTCCCTAGCCCGTACGCTCGCGCGCTCGCGGCATTCCGTTACGGACCTGGAGCCGCCAAGGCAGACTTTCTGGTCTCCGAGCCAGTGCCGTGGCGCAACCCCGAGCTGTCCCACGCCGGCACCGTCCATCTTGGCGGTACTCGAGCCGAGATCCTCCGCCAGGAGACTCTCACCGCCCGCGGCGTGCCAACGGACAAACCGTTCGTGCTGCTCTGCCAGCCCACGGCCGCTGACCCTGGCCGCGCACGCCCCGGAAAACTGCCGGTCTGGGCGTACGCGCATGTACCCAACGGCGACACGAGGAACCCTCTTCCCCTGATACGAGCCGCGATCGAGCGGTACGCACCCGGGTTCGGTGACACCGTCATCGCCGAACGCGGCATCCCCGCAGCTGCGTTGGAGTCGTACAATCCCAACTACGTAGGCGGCGACATCGGCTCCGGCGCGATGACTCTGAGACAGACACTACTCCGGCCCGTTCCGCGTCTCGACCCATACCGCACCCCGCTGCCCGGCGTCTATCTGTGCTCGGCGTCAACTCCCCCGGGCCCAGGCGTACATGGCATGTCGGGCTACCTTGCCGCACGTTCCGCTCTGCGCCGGGAGTTCGGCATCCGGCACATGCCGGACCTGGGCCCGGGCCACGCAGCTCAGGACCGGACCTACCTGGCCTGACGAACCTGCCCGCGACTGGTCAGATCCAGTCGCGTTCACGAGCCAGCAGCGCCGCGTGCGCCCTGCTGTTGGCACCCAGGCGGTCCAGGAGCCCGGCGATGTGGCGGCGGTACGTCCTCACCGACATGCCTAGATCACGGGCTCCTGCCTCGTCCTTGCCGACTCGGCACATGGTCTCGAGCACACGCCGCTCAACCTTGGACGGGCGGTCCTGGGCTACCCCGCTCTCGTTGCGAACACCGTCGACATCCAGCAGATCCGCGGCGCCCTCCCAGACCTTCTCGAAAAGGGTCACGGCAGTTGAGACAAGTCCAGCCTCACGAACGACCACGGCGCGCATCGCAGAAGCCCCGGGTGCCGCCGACACCACTGCAGCCTGTCGGTCGAAGGCAAAAAGCGGCTCAGGTAGCTCGTCGGCCACCCGGATCTCCGCGCCCTGTGCGGCCAGTTCACGGAAGTAGTCAGCCGT
The DNA here is from genome assembly GCF_005768555.2 of Streptomyces sporangiiformans. Lineage (GTDB taxonomy): Bacteria > Actinomycetota > Actinomycetes > Streptomycetales > Streptomycetaceae > Streptomyces > Streptomyces sporangiiformans. The sequence continues at coordinate 21,246 of NZ_VCHX02000130.1, read as the reverse complement.
GTACGAGTCGACGAGTGCCTTCTCGTGAACCACCCGACGCAACTGGACACCCCGGTTGAGCCAACGCGTATCGAGAGGGCGAGTGTGTTCTCTGATCACCTCCGCTAATCGGACACCAGGCTCCAGCGACAGCACCTCCTTTCTGGTGAAGAATGCGAGATCCTCGATCCTTTCGCGTATCTGTGTGACACCTTCAACGCGCTCCATGGATAGTTCGGCCTCCGCCGCGATGTTCTGCTCCGCGCGTAGAGCCCCGACCACAGACCGCGCCCGTGTTACGTGTCCTACCTCCTCGTACAGCCCTCTCAGGCGGAGTGAAATCAGGCGATCCACCGTTACCTGAGGGTCAGCCGGTACGAAGTTCTGGTGGGCCGCTTCGTGCAGCAGGCCCAGACCGGACAGCCGCGTGAGCGCCCGGGCAACGTCTCGTCTCGTGGCGCATAACTCCAGCTGGATCCTCTGGCCACCTGACCCCGGATTGCGCAGAAGATAGCGATAGACAGCCTCTTCCAGGCCGGAGAGCCCCAGAACGGACATGTCCGACCATGCGCCTTTAGATATGCAGGTCACTTTTCCCCGTTTTACGTCGTTTCGGCTGGGAAACCTCACTGACGATCGCATCGCTGCAAAGCAAATACCAGCCTCATCTTGTTGCAACCAGCCATGCTGAGGTGTGGACAAATGGGGATCTCCTATGTCGATAGGGGGCGCAGATGTAAGGGAGCTGTATTGCGGAGCCGGATGGCACGGCGCATAGTTGCGCTGCAAACGGGGCTGGACCAGGGGTGGGAGATGGCCGAGCACAGGACCAACGGGCATCCGCACGGTGCTGACCGGCTGTGTGAAATCGGTGATCGGGTGTACTCCCGGGCCGTACGGCGCGGCCGGGTGTCCCGTGAGGACGCCGAGGCCGCGCCCTGTCTGGTGGAGCTCGCCCTGTTGCACCCCGACCCCGACGACATGGGGTGGCTGGTGCCGACCTCGCCGCAGGAGGTCATGACGCGGCTGCTGCGCGAGATGCACGAGCACGTCGCCTCGACCCAGTCGCGCATGGGCGCGGCGGTCGCCGCTTTCGAGTGGTACACCGCGCTCGGCGACCCCGCCCGGGCTCCCGCCGAGGGCGTCGCGATCCGCGTTCTCGACGGCCTGCCCCGTATCCGCGCCGCCATGGACGAGGCCACCGCGGCGTGCACGTCCGAGGTCCTGGCGGTCCAGCCCGGTGGGATCCGCCGCGAGGACGAACTCGCCGAGGGCCTGCCCCGCGCGCTCGCGCTGCGGCACCGGGGCGTACGGATGCGCGACCTCTACACGCATGTGGCTCGGCACGGGCAGGGACTGCTGAACTACATGGAGCTGATGGGCGACGCGGCCGAGGCCCGCACCCTCGACGAGGTCACCGACCGCCTGATCCTCTTCGACCGCAAGGTCGCCTTCATCCCGGCGAACACGGACCGCACGATCGCACTGGAGCTCCGCCACCCGGCCCTGGTCGACTACCTGGTGACCGTCTTCGAACGGCTGTGGCGCCTGGCGATCCCTCTGTCGGCCCCCCTCCCCGACACCGGCATCGACGGCATAACACACCGCGAACGTTCCATCGCGGCGCTGCTGGCGGAGGGGCACCAGGACGCGGTCGTCGCCGAACGGTTGGGGATCAGCGTCCGAACGTGCCGGGCTCACATCGCCCGCCTCGCCGAGACGCTGGGCGCCGACAGCCGTACGCAACTCGGCGTCCGCATCGCCCAGGTGGGCCTGGACGGTCCGCCTCGCTCTCCGGAACTCCAGCCGCTCAACGCTCCTGGCCCGGCTGTTCCAGAATCCCCGACTGGCCGATGAGGTAGCCGAGTTGGGCTCGGCTCTCGCTGCCCAGAGTGGCGGCGAGTTTGGCAATGTGGACTCGGGTGGTGCGGACGTTCATGCCGAGGCGCTCGGCTATGACGTTGTCGGTGTGGCCTTCGACGAGGAGGACAGCGATGGCGTGCTGGCGGGGGGTGATGCCATTTATGGACGGACGATGGGCGACTTCGGGATACATCGGCGTGGCCAGACGCCACAGTCGCTCGAAGGTGTTGACGAAGTATCCGACCAGGGCCGGGTGGCGGACTTCGAGAGCCAGGGCTGCCTGCTTGTCGGCGGGGATGAAGGCAACGGTGCGGTCGACGAGGATCAGGCGGTCGGTGACCTCGTCGAGGGTGCGGGCCTCAGCGTCGCCTCTGAGCTGCTCGTAGCGGGCCAGGACTGAAGGTAAGTGGCGGGTGGTGTGCTGGTAGAGGGCGCGGATACGACCGCCGCGGTCGAGCAGCGCCTGGTCGCGTACCAGAGCGACCACCTCGGAACTCTCGGCGCGTTGACCGATGTGACCGGCGTGAGGCTGGACGCATAGGAGTTCCTGTGCCGCTTCGGACATGGCCTCGTCGATGGCCTGGTTGATCCGCTTCGAACCGCTGAGGACCCTGATCGCCGGTACGGCCGTCGCCGCTGTACGGGGGCTGTCGATCCGCATCAGGGGCTCGAACGCCGCGGCCAACCGGGCCTCGCGCCGCCGTTCGTCGGCGATGCGGTCCGCCGAGGCCCGCAGTAGGCGGTGGAGAGCCGCAGCCGGAGCAGTGGGCTCCAGCCAACGTACGTCCTCGACGCCCGGGTGCAGCAGGCCGAAGTCGATGAGGCAAGGGGTGCCACCGGCGTCCTCGCTGTGCACGCGCCCTTCGCGCAGGGCGCGGGCGTACAACTCCGCCCCAGCCTCGCAAAGTTCCTCCGCTCCGTGCCCGTGCGCCTCGGTGGTCATTCGCAGCTTCCCTTCTCCCCGCGCTTAGTGATCCTGGTCCAGGATCCCGGACTGCGCTATGAGGTAGCCGAGTTGGGCCCGGCTACCACTGCCCAGCGCGGTGGCCAGCTTCGCTATGTGGGCGCGGCAGGTGCGCACGTTCATGCCCAGGCGGCGGGCTATCGCCTCGTCGACGTGGCCCTCCACGAGGAGTTTGGCGATGGAGTGCTGGATGTTCGTGATGCCGTCCGGGGCGGTTTCGTAGGGGGCGCCGGTGCTGAGGGGGACCGAGCGGCCCCACATGAACTCGAAGACCTTGATCAGGTAGCGGACGAGGCCCGGGTGGCGAAGCTCCAGGGCGACCTGCTGGTCGTCTCGGGTGGGGATGAAGGCAACGGTCTCGTCGCAGATGATGAGGCGCTCCGCCAACTCGTCAATGGTGCGGTACTCCACCTTGCCGTTGGAGAGCTGGGCCACGTAGGCCAGCTTTTCAGGGTTGTACCTGGCCGTGTGCTGATAGAGGGTCCGAATCCTGACGCCACGTTCGATCAACGGCCGGTCGCGCTCCAGCCCCTGGAGGAGACTGCTCTCGGAGATGCGGTTACTCGGCTGGACCGTGAGCATCTCGGTCTGGCACTGGGCCGTGGCCAGGTTGAGCGCCGCATTGATCCGCTCTCCGCCCTCCAGCACCGCGATCGAGTGGGTGGTCGCCGTCGCCTGGGCGCTGAGGGCCATGAACGGCTCGAAAGCATCGGACAGTTCGATTGACCACCGCCGGCGCTCGGCTATTTCGTGCTCTATGGGGTGGAGTCGCTGGGCCAGCGCGACCGACGGGGGTACCGGGAGCAGCCAGTTCGCATCGTCGGGATCGGGGTGGAGCAAGGCGAACTCCATCAGACACGGAGCAGACTCCACATCCGCGCGGGCGATGCGTCCCGTGCGCAGCGCGTTGGCATAAAGTCGGCCACCTTCCCCACACAGTTCGGTCACCGCATGGGGATGTGTCGCCTTAGTCCCATTTGTTGCCAAATCTCCACCCCCCAGGGTCCTGAACGTGCAGGAACATGATGCATCGATTGTGTGGCCATGACGTGCCCGAATGAGCCATCGTCTTATCGGACGGGGGAACGAGGGGACCTTCAAGTGAGGACGAAGCCGACTATGTATAAGAGAATGCTTCGCTCGGTACTTGTCGCCGCTTTTTCCGCCGTTGTGGCCTTCGGAACGCTGAGCGGCCTATCCGATGCGAAGGGCGACGACCGGGCGGACAGTAGCTGGCCGTCAGTGGCCGTGCAGGCGTCTGTCAATGACAGCAGTTGGCCGGCGCCTCCCGTGGATGACGGAGCCGGGAGCTGACGTGACGACTCCTCCCGACGACCGGTCCTTCCGCCGCGAGATGGCCACCGCCTACCGCTCCGGCTGGCACTTCATCGACCTGGTCACCGCCATCCCCCACAGCGGTGACTCGTTGATGGTGACCGTGTTCGGTGAGCCGGTCGTGGTGACCCGCGACGAGGACGACGACGTGCGGGCCTACCGGTGCCTGCGGCGGCCCCGCGGCGCGCCGCAACCCGTGCGGTGTGCCATACGGTACGGAATGATCTTTGTGAACCTCGATCAGCGCGACCATCGGCTGGTCGAGCCGGAAGCCCCGGACGTACGAACCATTTCAGCCACCCCCCGCAGTGCCTGACGCGATTCCCCCGTCGTAGTAGATCGCGCAGGTGCTTCCCCCCGCAGCGGCGTCACCGTGACCTGAACACGGTGACGCCGCTGCAGTTTCCAGAGATATATCAGCCCATCCACCGGTCTCCGCAAGGGCTGAAACCAGCCTCGTATCGCTCGGCCCCGCGTCGGGCTGCGTCAGCCGCGGCCCATCGCCGAGGCCAGCTCGATCTCGATGACCACCCGGGACGGGTTGGGGGACGGAGTCCGCCCGTAGCGCTCGGCATACCGGCGCTCCGCCTCCGAGATCCGCCCGGGGTCCGGGGAAACCGTCGCGCGTCCCTCCAGCGTCGCCCATCGCCGCCCGTCCACCTGGCAGACGGCGGCCAGGGCCCCGTCGGCCCCCGCGGCCAGCACGTTCCTTACCTTCGCGCTCGACTTGTCGGCGATCACCCGAGCCAGACCGGCCTCCGGATCGTATGTAACTCCGACCGGCACCACATGCGGCGTGCCGTCGGGACGGAGGGTCGTCAGGGTGCACAGATGGCGTTCCCGCCAGAATCCGAGGTACGAGTCGTCGGGATCGCGCGGGTTCACGGGGTACGAGGCCATGGTCGGGAACTTAACCCCGGCCCCGCTCGTGACCGGCCCCGCCCCCTCCCTCCGTGCCCTTGAGTGGAATAGACTCAACTTTGTGTACGTTGGTTGGGTCAGTCAACGCCGGAGCCCGACCAGGAGGAGGAGAGCGCAGACGTGGACGCCGAGCTGACCAACAGGAGCCGGGACGCGATCAACACGGCGAGCAACCGGGCCGTGTCCGAGGGGCACCCGGACCTCACCCCCGCGCACCTGCTGCTCGCGCTGCTCGAGGGGCAGGACAACGAGAACATCACCGACCTGCTGGCCGCCGTCGAGGCGGACCAGGTCGCCGTACGGACCGGTACCGAACACGTGCTGAGCGCGCTGCCCAGCGTGACCGGCTCCACCGTCGCCCCTCCGCAGCCCGACCGTGAGCTGCTCGCCGTCATCGCCGACGCGGCGGAGCGGGCCAAGGACCTCGGCGACGAGTACCTCTCCACCGAGCACCTGCTCATCGGCATCGCCGCGAAGGGCGGCAAGACCGGGGCCGTACTCTCCCAGCAGGGGGCCACGGCGAAGAAGCTGCTGGAGGCCTTCCAGAACGCGAGGGGAGGGCGCCGAGTGACCACTGCCGATCCCGAGGGCCAGTACAAGGCACTCGAGAAGTTCGGGACCGACTTCACGGCCGCCGCGCGCGAGGGCAAGCTGGATCCCGTCATCGGGCGGGACCAGGAGATCCGGCGCGTCGTGCAGGTGCTGTCCCGGCGTACGAAGAACAACCCTGTCCTCATCGGCGAGCCCGGCGTCGGCAAGACCGCCGTCGTGGAAGGGCTCGCGCAGCGGATCATCAAGGGGGACGTGCCCGAGTCCCTGAAGAACAAGCGGCTCGTCGCGCTGGACCTGGGCGCGATGGTCGCCGGTGCCAAGTACCGCGGTGAGTTCGAGGAGCGGCTGAAGACCGTGCTCGCGGAGATCAAGGACTCCGACGGGCAGATCATCACGTTCATCGACGAGCTGCACACCGTGGTCGGAGCGGGCGCCGGCGGCGACTCCGCCATGGACGCGGGCAACATGCTCAAGCCCATGCTCGCGCGCGGTGAGCTGCGCATGGTCGGTGCCACCACCCTGGACGAGTACCGCGAGCGGATCGAGAAGGACCCGGCGCTGGAGCGGCGCTTCCAGCAGGTGCTGGTCGCCGAGCCGACCGTCGAGGACACCATCGCGATCCTGCGCGGGCTCAAGGGCCGCTACGAGGCCCATCACAAGGTCGTGATCGCGGACAGCGCGCTGGTGGCGGCGTCCTCGCTCTCCGACCGGTACATCACCTCCCGCTTCCTGCCCGACAAGGCCATCGACCTCGTCGACGAGGCCGCCTCCCGGCTTCGTATGGAGATCGACTCGTCTCCGGTCGAGATCGACGAGCTCCAGCGTGCCGTCGACCGGCTGCGCATGGAGGAGCTGGCGCTCGACAAGGAGACCGACCCCGCCTCCCGGCAGCGGCTGGAGAAGCTGCGGCGCGACCTCGCCGACAAGGAGGAGGAGCTGCGCGGCCTCACCGCCCGCTGGGAGAAGGAGAAGCAGTCCCTCAACCGCGTCGGTGAGCTGAAGGAGAGGCTCGACGAACTGCGCGGACAGGCCGAGCGGGCCCAGCGCGACGGCGACTTCGACACCGCTTCCAAGCTCCTCTACGGCGAGATCCCCGCCCTCGAAAGGGACTTGGAGGCCGCCTCCGAGGCCGAGGAGGAGGTCGCCAAGGACACGATGGTGAAGGAGGAGGTCGGCTCCGACGACATCGCGGACGTCGTCGCCGCCTGGACGGGCATCCCCGCCGGACGGCTCCTCGAGGGCGAGACGCAGAAGCTCCTGCGGATGGAGGAGGAGCTGGGCCGCCGGCTCATCGGCCAGACCGAGGCCGTACGGGCGGTGTCGGACGCCGTACGCCGCACACGCGCGGGTATCGCGGACCCCGACCGGCCCACCGGATCCTTCCTCTTCCTCGGCCCCACCGGCGTGGGCAAGACGGAACTGGCCAAGGCGCTCGCGGACTTCCTCTTCGACGACGAGCGGGCGATGGTCCGCATCGACATGTCGGAGTACAGCGAGAAGCACAGCGTCGCCCGGCTGGTCGGCGCGCCCCCCGGCTATGTGGGTTACGAGGAGGGCGGCCAGTTGACGGAGGCGGTCCGCCGCCGCCCGTACAGCGTCGTGCTCCTCGACGAGGTCGAGAAGGCGCACCCGGAGGTCTTCGACATCCTGCTCCAGGTGCTCGACGACGGGCGCCTCACGGACGGGCAGGGCCGCACGGTCGACTTCCGCAACACGATCCTGGTCCTCACCTCGAACCTGGGCAGCCAGTTCCTGGTCGACCCGATCACCGGCGAGGAGGAGAAGAAGCAGCAGGTGCTGGAGGTGGTGAGGGCCTCGTTCAAGCCGGAGTTCCTGAACCGGCTCGACGACCTGGTGGTCTTCTCGGCCCTGGACAAGGACGAGCTCACCAGGATCGCCCGGCTCCAGATCGACCGCCTCGCGGAGCGCCTCGCCGAACGCCGCCTCAGCCTGCACGTCACCGACGAGGCCCTGACCTGGCTCGCCGACGAGGGCAACGATCCGGCCTACGGCGCCCGCCCTCTGCGCCGTCTCGTCCAGACCGCCATCGGCGACCGCCTCGCCAAGGAGATCCTCTCGGGCGAGGTCAAGGACGGCGACATGGTCCGCGTGGACCGCTTCGGGGACGAGCTGATCGTGGGGGCGGCGACCGCCGATTCCGGGCCCGCGAAAACGCTGTGATCCGGCCCGGAAAAACGCTGTGAGCTGAATCCCCGTGGGGGATCCGGCCAACGGACACCGAACCGGCCGAACCACGCGGGTCGGGGGTTGCCACCCCCCGCCCCGCATGGGAGAGGATGGCGGAATCCGTACGAAGGGAAAAACACGGTGAGCATCGACCCGTCCTCGATTCCGAACTTCGGGGGCCAGCCCGAGCCGCAGAGCGGTGGACCGGCGGGCCCCGTCGTCCCGGATCAGGACCTCGTGAAGCAGCTCCTCGACCAGATGGAGCTGAAGTACGTCGTCGACGACGAGGGTGACCTCGCGGCGCCGTGGGAGCAGTTCCGTACGTACTTCATGTTCCGCGGTGAGGGGGACCAGCAGGTCTTCTCGGTGCGGACGTTCTACGACCGGCCGCACCAGATCGACGTGAAGCCCCAGCTCCTCGAGTCGATCGACGACTGGAACCGGCGCACGCTGTGGCCCAAGGTCTACAGCCACACGCACGACGACGGCACCGTCCGCCTGATCGGCGAGGCGCAGATGCTGATCGGCACCGGCGTCAGCCTGGAGCATTTCGTGTCCTCGACGGTCAGCTGGGTGCGGGCCGCCATCGAGTTCGACAAGTGGCTCGTCGAGCAGCTCGGCCTGGAGCAGGAGATCAACGAAGCCGAGAAGCCCGACGACGAGTAGTCCCCGCGGCTACCGGACGAAAGAGAGCCCGGCCAGGGCACCGACCACCTGGGTCGCGTGCCCGGGCCGGGCTCTTGCCGTTTTTCAGAGCGAGCGCAGCCGTTTGACGGCCTCCTCCAATACCTCTGTCTGCTTGCAGAACGCGAACCGCACGAACGGTGCCCCCGCCTCGCGGTGGTCGTAGAAGACCGCGTTGGGGATCGCGACGACGCCCGCCCGTTCGGGCAGCGTGCGGCAGAACGCGAAGCCGTCGCTCTCGCCGAGCGGGCGGATGTCGGTGGTGATGAAGTACGTCCCGGCCGTCCGGAACACCTCGAACCCCGCCTGTGCGAGTCCGGCGCTGAGCAGATCCCGCTTGGCCCGCATGTCCTCCCGGAAGGCTGTGAAGTAGGTGCCGGGCAGCGTCAGCGCCTCGGCGACCGCGTACTGGAAGGGCCCCGAGGCCACGTACGTCAGGAACTGCTTCGCCGAGCGGACCGCCGCGACCAGCGCGGGCGCCGCCGTCACCCAGCCGACCTTCCAGCCGGTGAACGAGAACGACTTTCCCGCGGAGCCGATAGTGACCGTGCGCTCTCGCATCCCGGGGAAGGTCGCGAGCGGGATGTGCTCGGCCTCGTCGAAGACCAGGTGCTCGTACACCTCGTCGGTGACCACGAGCAGATCCCGCTCCACGGCGAGCTCGGCGATCGCGGTGAGCTCCTCGCGGGTGAGGACGGTGCCGGTGGGGTTGTGGGGGGTGTTGATCAGGAGGAGGCGGGTGCGGTCGGTGACCGCGTCCCGCAGCTCGTCCAGGTCGAGCCGGAACGAACGCTCGCTCGGGCGCAGCGTCACGGGGACGCGCGTGCCGCCCGCCATCGCGATGCAGGCCGCGTACGAGTCGTAGTACGGCTCAAGGGCGATCACCTCGTCACCGGGCTCCAGCAGGGCGAGCAGCGCCGCAGCGATCGCCTCGGTCGCGCCGGCCGTGACGAGGACCTCGGTGTCGGGGTCGTGCGTCAGTCCGTACCGGCGCTCCTGGTGCGCGGCGATCGCCGTGCGCAGCTCGGGGATGCCGGGTCCGGGCGGGTACTGGTTGCCGCGGCCGTCGCGCAGTGCCCGCACCGCCGCCTCGCGGATCTCCTCCGGGCCGTCGGTGTCGGGAAAGCCCTGGCCGAGGTTGATCGAACCGGTGCTCAGGGCGAGGGCCGACATCTCGGCGAAGATCGTCGTCCCGAACTCGGCGAGCCGGCGGTTGAGGATCGGGCGTGCGCTGGAGGTCATGGCGGCCATCCTGCGCGCAACCTCTGGAGTTCCTCAACTCTGCTTTGGCCTTCGCCGGGCGGGGGCATCCCCCCTTCACACAAGAAGCACAGGCGAGAAGCAATGGCCCACGGGGGGTCGCTTCGGGGGAACGAAAGGAGGGTGACGTCATGGTTATGGGCATCATCCTGGCGGCAGTCTGCATCGTGCTCGTCATCTGCATCGTGGCCGCCGCGAGGACGGACACCAGGAGGGCGCGTGCGCGTTCGCGCGGCCACTCCCGGAGCGGCGGCTCGGGCGGCTGGTGGGCGGCCGGAGGCGGGAGCAGCGGCTCGTCCTGCAGCTCGTCGGGGAGTTCGTGCGGCGGCGGCTCGTCCTGCGGAGGCGGGTCGTCCTGCGGGGGCGGCGGGGGAGGATGCGGCGGCGGAGGCAGCTGACACGGGGCAGCTGGTCCGCCGGGGGCCCGCATCCGGACCGTCCGGCACCACNCGGCGGAGGCAGCTGACACGGGGCAGCTGGTCCGCCGGGGGCCCGCATCCGGACCGTCCGGCACCACGAAGCGCCCGCCGGGGCCATCTCCCGGCGGGCGCTTCGCCGTTGGGGGAGTGCTGGGTGCGTTGGGTGTGTTGGGGGCGCACAGTGCACTGGGGGCGCATTCGGCAACAGGGGTTCACTCCCTGGTTGAACAGTTGAGCTGTTGAGCCCTCGGGGGGATGGAAATCGCACGAAGATGGGTAAAAATGCTGTGGCGGACGCGCCGTTCATGATTCCCTCGTAGTCCCCCACCGCAGACCCCGAGAATCATTCTGACCAGGCAGGCCGGGCGTTTTCCCGGCGCCGACGGGGTGCGACGAATCCACTCACTCTTTGCGTGCCTGCGGAGCCGACCCATGCTCACGACCCTCACAACCGCCTATACCGACACGCGTGCGGCCGATCTCGCCTGGGCCCTGGGGCGCGAACCATTGCCCGCCCTCGCCACCCTCGATCTCGAACTCTCCGGCGCGAAGCTCCAGTTGAGACTGCTGGGCGCGTCCCACCAGGTGCTCCTGGAGCAGCGCCAGGGCATCTGTTCGGAAACCGTCGCCTGTATTCCGGGCAGCAGTACGCCCCTGCCGCTCGGCGTCGCGAAACGCATCGGCGACTGGGAGTACGAGTTCGCGGCGCGCGTCGAAACGCTGTCGCGCGGCTCATTCGCGGGGCGTGCACAGGAGTTGCTGGCGCTGGTGGCCGACCACCCCAAGGGCCTGGCGGGCGTGTTCCCCGGCAGTCCGCACGCGTTCACCGCGATGCTCGCCCAGTGGCACGAGGGGCAGATGCACTGGCGGACATGGCACGCCTATCCACAGGAGGGCCAACTGGTGGCCACACGTACGCGAGTTGGGGCCAGAGTGGCGGCGCCCGAGCCTGCGCCGGCATAGCGCCGCAGTATGCGTCGGGGGCCGAAGTTCCACACGTGTGGGTGACGAAGTGCGCCGGAGGCGTGACGTAGCGTTCGCGGAGTGATCGAGCCGCACGCCCCGGCCCCGCCCGGTGTTCCGCCGCCCTGGGACGGTCCGGGCCCGGCGCGGCTGCCCGTCAGACCGGCCATCGGGCGGTTCTTCGTGCTCGCCGGTGCCTTCACCTGCGCGGCTTGCGGACTCGTGTACGAACTCGAACTGGTCGCCCTCGCCTCGTACTTGATCGGAGACTCCGTCACCCAGGCCTCCGTGGTCCTGTCCGTGATGGTCTTCGCGATGGGTATCGGCTCGCTCGGCGCCAAGCGGCTGCGCTGCCGCGCCGCGGCCGGCTTCGGCGCGATCGAGGCGCTGCTCGCGCTGGTCGGCGGGTGCAGCGCGATGGCCCTGTACGCCGTGTTCGCCTGGACCGGCGGCTGGGGCGGGATGTGGGAGGGCGGCTCCCGCTGGCTGCTCGTCGGCTTCTCGCTCGCCATCGGGCTGCTCATCGGAGCCGAAGTGCCCCTGCTGATGGAGCTGATCCAGCGGGTCCGGCGCCAGGACGCGGGCGGGGCCGTGGCGGATCTGTTCGCCGCGGACTACGTGGGCGCGCTGGTCGGTGGACTCGCCTTTCCCTTCCTCCTGCTGCCTCTGCTCGGGCAGTTGACCGGGGCGCTCATGACCGGGACCGTCAACGCGATCGCGGGCGGCGCGCTCGTCCTCGGTCTGTTCCGGCATGACCTGACCCGGCGAGGGCGGCGGCTGCTGGTCGTCGCCAACGTCGTCGTGCTCGGGATCCTCGCCTCGGCCGCCGTCCTCGTCGACGACTTCGAGCGGGCGGCGCGGAAAGCCGTGTACGGCGGGGACGTTCGCGTGGCGCTGCGGACGGGCGTACAGGAGATCGTCATCACCGGGGACGCGGACGGCGGCCACTTCCACCTCTTCCTCGACGGACGGCTGCGGGTCAGCGGGCGCGACGAGCGGCGCTTCCACGAGGCGCTGGTGCACCCGGCGATGGACAACGGACCGCATGCGCGCGTGCTCGTCCTCGGTGGCGGGGACGGCCTCTCCGTGCGCGAAGTGCTGCGGCACCCGGGCGTACAGCGGGTGGACGTCGTCGAACTCGACGCGGCCGTCGTGCGGTTGGCGCGCCGCGACCCCGCGCTGTCCGCGCTGAACGAGCACGTGTACCGGGATCCGCGGGTGCGTGTCATCACCGCCGACGCCTTCGCACTGCTGCGGCAGACACAGGACACGTACGACGTCATCGTCTCCGATCTGCCGGATCCGGGGATCACGGCCAGTACGAAGCTGTACTCGCAGGAGTTCTACGGCCTCGCCCAACGGGCTCTCGCGGTGGACGGCCGGCTCGTCGTGCACGCGGGGCCGGTGGCTTCGCGGCCGCGGGTCTTCTGGACCGTCGACGCGACGGTGCGGGCGGCCGGGCTGCGGACCGTGCCGTACCGGGTCGGTGGCCGCGATCCCGGGTTCGCGGGTGGTCCCGACCACGCGGCGGGCGGTGCGTCGCGGGTGCCGCCGGAGTGGGGCTTCGTGCTTGCGGCCCGTGCGGCGCCGGTGCTGTCCCTGCCGGGGGGTGTGGGGTCGGCGGAGCGTACGCGTCCGCCGGGGGTGTCGCCGTCCACGCTGGTGCATCCGCGGTATGGCGGTTGGCGCTGACCCGGCGGTTCCTCACCCCCGCCGCCCCTACCCAGTCCAATCACTGAGGGCTCCGTCCCCAGACCCCCGACGCCGGTCGTTTCTCGGGTGCGGGTTGTCTGTGGCTGGTCGCGCGCAGCTCCCCGCGCCCCTGAAGGGGCGCGCTGTAGTTCCCTGTGCCCCTGAAGGGCGGCTGCTTGCCCGCCGTACGGGGAATCCCTTGATACGGGGGGTGCGGGTCGGGACTTGCTGGGTAGGCTCGGCAGACATGGAGCATGAGGTGTTCGTTCCGGTTGCCGCCGAACGTCTTCGGGAAGCCCTCGCCGATCCCGCGCGGGTGGCCCGAGCGGTGCCCGGGCTCCAGCAGGAGGCGGGGACGGCACCCGTCTCCGGGCGCCTGAAGGTGCGCGTCAGCGGCCACACCATCACGTATCGCGGGACGCTCCGGGTCGTCGGGCAGGACGACGGGTCCTACTCCGTGGCGGCCGACGCGACCGAGGCCCGCGGCAGCGGCTCCGTGAAGCTCGCCCTCACGCTGTCGCTCCGCCCGGCGGAGGGCGGCTCGACGCTCGCCTTCGACGGGACGGCCACGGCTGACGGACGGATCGCGGAGTTGCCCGTGGACGCGGTGGCCTCGGCGAGTACGCGGTTGCTGCACCGATTCGCGGAGAACCTTGCCGCCGCCTCCGATCAGGAAGCGAAAGAGGCGGAAGAGGCGGAAGAGACAGAAAAGACAGAAGAGACAGAAGAGACAGAAGAAGCGGCTGTCGCGCCGCCCGAAGGCGCCCAGGAATCCGAGCCCGCGGCCGCCGAGGAACCCTCCCTCTCCGAGACCGAGGTTCCGCCCCCGGCCCTCGCCTCCTACGACGAGAGCGACTTCGAAGGCGGCTTCGAGGAGGAGGCGGAAGCGGAACCGCCCGCCGAAGCGGCGCACGCCCGGCGGACGATGATCGGCCGGAGCGCGGAGGAGGTCGACCACGCGCCACCGCGCGGCCGGTACGCGCCGACACCCGCGCCCGAGGCCGTCTCCCACAGCGCGACCCTGCGCTGGGCGGCCCCCGCCGCCGCCTTCGTCCTGGCCTCGGCCATCGTCGTGAGCCGCGTCCTGCGCCGACGCCGCTGATCGAGGTTCACAAAGATCATTCCGTCCTCCGAGGCAGCCCCTCCAAGCGGCCCTCCCCCTGCCCAGTAGGGTCTCCCGGGTGAGTAACGAAGACATCACGCTGACCGCGGGCGACGCGGAGGTGACCGTGCGGCCGGGGAACGGCGGGCGGGTCGGGGGGCTGCGGGTCGGCGGGCTCGAACTGCTGCGCCAGGGCGAGAAGTTCGGCTGCTTCCCGATGGTCCCGTGGTGCGGACGCATCCGGGACGGCCGTTTCCTGAACGGCGCCACCGTGCACCAGCTGCCCCTCAACTCCCCGCCGCACGCCATACACGGCACCGCCCGTGACGGGGCCTGGCGCACGGCACGCGCGAGCGAGCGCGAGGCCGTGATCACGTACGACCTCGTCGACCCCTGGCCCTACGCGGGCCGCGTCACCCAGGTCGTCACGCTGACCGAGGACGCGCTGACGCTGACCATGGCCGTGGAGACGTACGACGACTCCTTCCCGGCGCAGATCGGCTGGCACCCGTGGTTCAACCGCAACCTCGGCGGCGACGACGTACGCATCGACTTCAGCGCCGCCTGGCAGGAGGAGCGCGGCGAGGACCACCTGCCCACCGGCCGGCGGACCGACCCGAAGCCCGGCCCCTGGGACGACTGCTTCGGGATGCCGGGCGGGGTCGACGTGACGCTGACCTGGCCGGGGCAGCTGGAGCTCAAGGTCGCCGGTCGCGAGGAGTGGGTCGTCGTGTACGACGAGCAGGAGGCGGCCGTGTGCGTGGAGCCGCAGACCGGCCCGCCCAACGGGCTCAACACCCTGCCCCGACTGGTCACCCCCATCGAGCCCCTGGAAGCGTCCACCACGTGGACCTGGCGGCGCCTATGACCACGGCCACCTGGACGTGCCGGCGGGCGCGCCTAAGCTGACTCGCATGAGTGACGTACGCGGCGCGCTGCTGCAGCAGATCAAGGACAAGGCCGTGGTGCACGGCAAGGTGACCCTCTCCTCGGGTCTTGAGGCCGACTACTACGTGGACCTGCGCCGGGTCACCCTCGACGGCGAGGCCGCGCCGCTGGTCGGCCAGGTGCTGCTCGACCTGACGGCCGAGCTCGACTTCGACGCCGTCGGCGGGCTCACCATGGGCGCCGACCCGGTGGCCGCCTCGATGCTGCACGCGGCCGCCGCGCGCGGCCGGCGGCTCGACGCGTTCGTCGTCCGCAAGGCCGCCAAGGCGCACGGCATGCAGCGCCGCGTGGAGGGCCCGGACATCGAGGGCCACCGGGTCCTGGTCGTCGAGGACACCTCCACCACCGGCGGCTCCCCGCTCGCCGCGGTCGAGGCCGTGCGCGAGGCCGGGGCCGAGGTGGTCGCCGTCGCGACGATCGTCGACCGCGCGACCGGCGCCGCCGAAAAGATCACCGAGGGGGCCGGAGTTCCCTACCTCTTCGCGTACTCGAAGGACGAACTCGGCCTCGACTGAGGGGAACTGGGCCTCGACCGGCCGGAGGCCGCCGACCTGAGTCCGTACGACCCGTCGCCCCCGGGGCGTACGGCCCTCTGGACCCTTGACGCCCTGGGCTGGAGCATCGGGTCAAGTCTGGAAAGATGGGGACGACGATGACGTCGCCCCCTAGGTCAGGGCAGTAAGCACAACGCCACCGCACATACAAGGAGCGGACAGATGCCCATCGCAACCCCCGAGGTCTACAACGAGATGCTCGACCGGGCGAAGGCAGGCAAGTTCGCCTACCCGGCCATCAACGTGACCTCGTCGCAGACCCTGCACGCTGCGCTCCGCGGCTTCGCGGAGGCCGAGAGCGACGGCATCATCCAGATCTCCACCGGTGGTGCGGAGTTCCTGGGCGGCCAGCACAACAAGGAGATGGTGATCGGCGCGACCGCGCTGGCCGAGTTCGCGCACATCGTCGCCGCCAAGTACGACATCACGGTCGCGCTGCACACCGACCACTGCCCGAAGGACAAGCTCGACGGGTACGTGCGTCCGCTGCTGGCCATCTCCGAGGAGCGCGTCAAGGCCGGGCAGAACCCGCTGTTCCAGTCCCACATGTGGGACGGCTCGGCGGAGACCCTCGCCGACAACCTCTCGATCGGCCAGGAGCTCCTGGAGCGCGCCCGCGCCGCGAAGATCATCCTCGAGGTGGAGATCACCCCGACCGGCGGCGAGGAGGACGGCGTCTCCCACGAGATCAACGACTCCCTCTACACGACGGTCGACGACGCGATCCGTACGGCCGAGGCCCTGGGCCTGGGCGAGAAGGGCCGCTACCTGCTGGCCGCGTCCTTCGGCAACGTGCACGGCGTCTACAAGCCGGGCAACGTCGTCCTGCGCCCCGAGCTCCTGAAGGAGCTGAACGAGGGTGTCGCGGCCAAGTTCGGCAAGCCGTCGCCGTTCGACTTCGTCTTCCACGGCGGCTCCGGCTCCACCGCGCAGGAGATCGCGACCGCCCTGGAGAACGGCGTCGTCAAGATGAACATCGACACCGACACTCAGTACGCCTTCACGCGTCCCGTCGCCGACCACATGTTCAAGAACTACGACGGCGTCCTGAAGGTCGACGGCGAGGTCGGTTCCAAGAAGACCTACGACCCGCGGACGTGGGGCAAGCTCGCCGAGGCGTCGATGGCCGCGCGCGTCACCGAGGCCTGCTCGAACCTGCGCTCCACGGGCACGAAGATCAAGTAACACCTGGTCCGCAGTCCGCAGTCCGTGGTCCGTGGTCCGTACGTGAAGGGCCCGGCACCCTCCCGGGTGCCGGGCCCTTCCGTATGCTCCGGATATGGCTGCCCCTCCGCAGGAGAACCCGGCCGTCAGGATCGCCACGCCCACGGGGAAGTGGATCCTGCTGACCACGGTGCTCGGTTCGAGCATGGCGTTGCTGGACTCGACGGTCGTGAACGTCGCGCTGCCGCGCATCGGCCGCGACCTGGACGCGGACCTGGCCGTCCTCCAGTGGACCGTCAACGCGTACACGCTCACCCTCGCCGGCCTGATCCTCCTGGGCGGCGCCCTGGGCGACCGCTTCGGCCGCCGGAAGGTCTTCGTCGTCGGCGTCATCTGGTTCGCGGTGGCCTCGCTGCTGTGCGGGCTCGCGCCGAACGCGGGGATGCTGGTGGCGGCCCGCGCCCTTCAGGGCATCGGCGGTGCGCTGCTCACACCGGGTTCCCTCGCCCTGATCCAGGCGTCGTTCCACCCCGACGACCGGGCGAAGGCCGTCGGCCTGTGGTCGGGGTTCGGCGGCATCGGCGCTGCGGTCGGCCCCTTCGTGGGCGGCTGGCTGGTGGACGGTCCCGGCTGGCGCTGGGTGTTCCTGCTCAACGTCCCGCTCGCGCTGCTGTGCGCGCCGATCGCCATGCGCCACGTACCGGAGTCGAAGGACAACCAGGCCCACGGTCGTGGCTTCGACGTGCTGGGCGCGGCCCTCGGCGCACTCGCGCTCGCGCTGATCACGTACGCCCTCATCGAGGCCCGCGGCAGTTCTCTCGTCGTCGCCGGGACGGCGGTCGCGGGCGTCGTGGCGGGGATCGCCTTCGTGTACGTCGAGCGGCGGCGGCCCGATCCGATGATGCCGCTCGACATCTTCGCGTCCCGGCAGTTCACGGCGGTCAACGTGGTGACCCTGTGCGTGTACGCGGCCTTCAGCGGGTTCTTCTTCCTCGCAGCGCTCCAGCTGCAGGTCGTCTCCGGCTACTCGGCGCTGGGGGCCGGTACGGCGCTGCTGCCCATCACCGTCCTGATGTTGCTGCTGTCGGCCCGCTCGGGCGATCTCGCCCGGCGCATCGGCCCGCGCATCCCCCTCACCGTCGGCCCGTTGCTGTGCGCGGCCGGGATGCTGCTGATGCTGCGGGTGGGCGTGGACGCGTCGTACGTCCTGGACGTGCTGCCCGCGCTGCTCGTGCTCGGACTGGGCATGGTGACCCTGGTCGCGCCACTCACCGCGACCGTGCTCGCCTCCGTGGACACCTCGCGGGCGGGCCTGGCCAGCGGGATCAACAACGCGGCGGCCCGCGCGGCCGGGCTCGTGGCGGTGGCCGCGTTGCCGCTGCTCGTGGCGCTGGGGGACGAGGCGTACCGGTCGGCGGACGCCTTCGACGACGCCTTCCAGCGGGCGATGCCGCTGTGCGCGGGGGTGCTCGTCGCGGGCGCGGCGATCGCCTTCGCGACGGTACGCCGCCCGCCGCCGGACTGCGCACACCCCGAGTGCCAGACCCACGGCTGCGTCACGACACCACCCTTGGAACCGGAGGAGGCGCCGTAGGGAGCGCCCCGTCAAAGGAGCGCCCCGTCAGGGGCGCGGGGCTGTGTCGATGTGCGGCTCCGCCGCGTGGGCGCGACCAGCCACAGACGGCCCGCAGCCGAGATACGACGACCGGGATGGGGGGCCGGGGGCGCAGCCCCGAGACGGCCACACCGACGAAGGGCGCGCGAATAACAAAGACGAACCCCAGCCCACGGTGCCACCCCCGGAGGGATGCCGCAGACTGGAACCCATGTCCATTCACGAAAACCTCCTCGGGGGACCGCCCCCGACCCACCTGCCCGACGACCCGGAGCCGCGTGAGCTCCTGGCGAACGGCACGGCGCCGGCCGATGTCGCCGCCAAGACCCCGACCTCCTCACTCGCCTGGGCCCAGCTCGCCGACGAGGCGTTCGAGCGCGGCAGCGTCGTCGAGTCGTACGCGTACGCCCGTACGGGCTACCACCGCGGGCTGGACGCTCTTCGGCGCAGCGGCTGGAAGGGCCACGGCCCGGTGCCCTGGGAGCACGAGCCGAACCGCGGTTTCCTGCGCGCCCTGCACGCCCTCGCCCGCGCGGCGCAGGCGATCGGCGAGCAGGAGGAGTACGAGCGCTGCACGCAGTTCCTGAAGGATTCCTCGCCGACGGCGGCCCAGACGCTGGGCTAGTTCCTTCCAGGCCCTACTGGATCTCTGTGGTCCTTCTGGGTCCTTTTGCCGGTTGTGCGCGGGCCCGCCTGGGTGTGACCAGGCGGGCCTTGCGGTCTCGGGGGAGGATTGTGGAAGATGCCGGGTGGGGACCGGGGCCCCCGTGTCGAATCGGCAGGGGCGGACCGCTACCCGGAGTACGCACAGGAGACAGCGATGTCCCAACAGGCTCAGCACTCTCACGAGACTCAAGAGCCCGAGACCCCGCATCTCGACTTCCAGGGCACGACCCCGTACGAGGACTACGTCCAGGCGGACGTTCTGACCCACCTCCAGCACACCCTCTCCGACGACCCCGGAGAGATGGTCTTCCTGGTCACCACCCAGGTCATGGAGCTGTGGTTCACCGTCATCGTCCACGAGTGGGAGACCGCGGCGAAGGCGGTGCGCGAGGACGACGTGCCGGTCGCGGTGGCGGCCCTGAAGCGGTCGGTACGGGAGCTGGAGGCGCTGAACGCGTCCTGGAAGCCCCTCGGCCAGCTGACCCCGGCCCAGTTCAACTCGTACCGGAACGCCCTCGGGGAGGGCTCCGGCTTCCAGTCCGCGATGTACCGGCGGATGGAGTTCCTGCTCGGCGAGAAGTCCTCGTCCATGCTCGTGCCGCACCGGGGCGCCCCTCGGGTGCATGCCGAGCTGGAGAAGGCGCTGCACGAACCGAGCCTGTACGACGAGGTGCTGCGGCTGCTGGCGCGGCGGGGACATGCGATTCCCTCGTCCGTACTGGAGCGGGACGTGTCACTGAGGTACGAGCCGTCCGCGGAGGTCGAGGCCGTGTGGACGTCTCTGTACTCCGGTGACGAGAGCGCCGAACTCGCCCGGCTCGGTGAGGCGTTGACCGATGTCGCCGAGCTGGTGTGGCGCTGGCGCAACGACCATCTCGTGGCCACCCGGCGGGCGATGGGCGCGAAGACCGGGACCGGCGGTTCGGCGGGCGTGGCCTGGCTGGAGAAGCGGGCCCAGAAGAACGTGTTCCCCGAGCTGTGGACGGCGCGCAGCCATGTCTGAGCCGTACGCCGGGAAGGCGGCGGCGCTGGACGCCGCGGACGAACTGGCCGGGCTGCGCGCGCAGTTCGTCCTCGACGATGCGGTGTACCTGGACGGGAACTCGCTCGGCGCGCTGCCCCGTTCGGTGCCCGGACGGGTCGAGGACGTGGTGCGCCGGCAGTGGGGTTCCCTGCGGATCCGGTCCTGGGAAGAGAGCGGCTGGTGGACGGCGCCGGAGCGGATCGGCGACCTGATCGCGCCGCTGGTGGGCGCGGCGGCCGGACAGATCGTGGTGGGCGACTCCACAAGTGTCAACGTCTTCAAGGCACTTGTGGGCGCGGTGCGCATGGCAGGGGAGGGGCGGGACGAGATCCTCGTCGACGCCACCACCTTCCCCACGGACGGGTACATCGCCGAGTCGGCGGCCCGAATGACGGGCTGCGCGCTGCGTGCGGTGGCGCCCGGCGACGTAACGTCGGCGCTCGGCCCGCGTACGGCGGCGGTGCTGCTGAACCACGTGGACTACCGCACGGGCCGTCTGCACGACCTGCCGTCCCTGACGGAGGCGATCCACGCGGTGGGAGCCGTGGCCGTCTGGGACCTGTGCCACAGCGCGGGCGCCCTGCCGGTGGGGCTCGACGAGCACGGGGTGGATCTTGCCGTCGGCTGTACGTACAAGTACCTGAACGGTGGCCCGGGTTCACCGGCCTATCTGTACGTCCGCCACGACCTGCAGGAACGCTTCGACTCCCCGCTCCCCGGCTGGAACTCGCACGAGGACCCCTTCGGGATGCGGCCGTCGTACGCTCCCGCGACGGGCGCGCCGCGGGGCCGCGTGGGCACGCCCGACATCCTCTCGATGCTCGCTCTGGAGGCGGCGCTGGAGGTGTGGGAAGGGGTGTCGATCGAGACGGTCAGGGCCAAGTCGCTGGCGCTCACGGACTTCTTCCTGGAGTGCGTCTCGGCGTACGTCCCCGAGGGCAGGGTGGAGCCCCTGACACCGCTCGCGCACGCGGAGCGGGGCAGTCAGGTGGCGTTGCGCTGCGACGACGCGGGCGACGTGATGAAGCGGCTGATCGAGCGGGGGGTGGTCGGGGACTTCCGGCACCCGGACGTCCTCCGGTTCGGGTTCACCCCGCTGTACGTGGGGTTCGGCGACGTGGAGCGCGCGGCACGGGTGCTGGCGCAGACGGCGTCCGTGACCTGACGCCGACTGGTCGGCCCGGGCGCGTGAGGACGAGGCCCTCTCAGCCTGTCCGGCGTTTGAGGACGAGGCCGTCAGGCCAATTCCACCCACCCACCCGCACATTCCCACTCGCCCCAGGCATCCCCAGCCCGTCCGGCGTTTGAGGACGAGGCCGTCAGGCCGATACCGGGGGTCTGGGGGCGGAGCCCC
>NZ_VCHX02000135.1 GCF_005768555.2 Streptomyces sporangiiformans | reverse complement strand
GAGGACAACGTCCTCTACCCGATGAAGGACGCGCTGAGGGCTCGCGCGACGGTGGGCGAGGTGTGCAACGCGTTGCGGGAGGTTTGGGGGACTTACGTGCCGAGCGACGTTTTCTGAGTGTGCCGCTCCGGCTACGCTGGGTGAACATGGCGTGTCTGGAGAGGGGTTGTGGGCGTGGCGCGAACCCGGCGGACGACGGTACTGGAGGCCGAGACCTGGCTCACTCGTGAACTGGAGGGTTATCGCGGTGAGGTCCTCTACGGGAGACTCACCGCGACGCCGTGGCCTGACGGCCCACATCAGCTGACCCTTACGCAGGTCTTCCGCGAGTTCTACAAGGCCGAGGGACGGAGCGGGCTCAAGTGCCTGCAGGGCATCGGTCTGTGGCTACCCACGGGGCCTGACGACTTCGCGGTTCCTGACCTCTCGATCGTCGAAGCGGACTTTCTGGGCACGCACGTTCAGCACAACTGCTACGCGCCCCGTGCCTTCCGCCTGGTGCTGGAGGTGACAGCCTGCAACTGGTCCGACGACCTCGGCCTGAAAACCGACTGCTATGCCCAGGCCCGCATCCCCGTCTACCTCATCGCCGACCGCAAGCACGACGAGGTACTGCTCCACCAGGACCCGGTCGACGGCAAATACCCAGCGCCCCGGCGCTTCAAGCGGGGCCAGAGCGTCCCCGTCCCGGAGTCCGTCGGCGTCACCCTCGAACTTTCCGTGGACACCCTCCTCGACGGCGACGGCTGACCGTCCGATCAGCGGCGGGCGCCGAACCGCGCCCAGTACTCGGACAGTCCCGCCGCGCTCTCGCCCGCCCAGCCCACGTAGCCATCGGGCCGGACCAGGAACAGCCCCGTGCCGTACGCCTCGTACGCCGGTACGCGAGCCGTGTGCACCAAGTCCTCGTCCCACGACGGCAGTTCAGCGTCCGTGCCCACCGCGAGCAGCGTCCAGTGCGGCCCCCGGAACGCGTCGAAGAGGCGTACGCCGCCCCGCGTGCCGTCCGGGGCGCGGTCGCCCGCGTGCAAGGCGCCCTCCGGGAGGCCGGTGCGGGTCTCCACCGCCAGTGAGCAGCCCCGGTACCCCAGGCCCAGCTGTTGCGTGGCCTCGCCGCGTCGGACCTCACCCCGGTGGACCCGGGTCGACAGGCCCAGCATGTCAGCGGCGACGGGCAGCCGCTCCTCCTCGTACGAGTCGAGGAGGGCGTCCGGCGCACCGCCCCGCAGGACGGCCCCGAGCTTCCAGCCCAGGTTGTAGGCGTCCTGGATGCTCGTGTTGAGCCCCTGTCCGCCGGCCGGTGAGTGGACGTGCGCGGCGTCGCCCGCGAGGAACACCCGGTCCTTGCGGAACCGGTCCGCCAACGCGGCGCGCGGCCGGAAGTCCGAGGCCCAGCGGACCTCGGTCACGGCGTCGGGCGCGAGATGTGTCCGGGTGGCGACGAGTTTGCGGATGCCGTCCAGGGAGAGGTCCGGCGCGGCTGCCGGGTCCTCGAAGTGGCCGGCCAACTGGAAGTCCTCGACGCCCGGGAGCGGCCAGATCGCCAGGAAGCCCTCGCCGTCGGAGGGCGGGAAGACGTGCAGGTTGTCGCGGTCGAGTCCGCTGATGCGGACGTCCGCCACCAGGGTGGGGTTCGGGTCCACCGTCTCGCCGGTCATGCCGATGCCGAGCAGTCGGCGCACGGTGGAGCGTCCGCCGTCGGCGGCCACCGCGTACCGGGCACGGATGGGCGGTGCCCCGTTCGCGAAGGCCGCCGTCACCCCGTCCGTGTCCTGAGCGAGCCCGGTCAGCTCGCGCCCGAACGCGATGCTCCCGCGGAGCTCCCGCAGGCGTGCGGCGAGGATCTCCTGGGTGCGCCACTGCGGGACCATCCACATCCCGGCGTACGGAGCCGCCTCGGTGGGGGCGACCTCGTCGAACATCCGATGTTCGCCCTGCCGCTCGCCGTTCTGCCAGATCATGCCGACGGGGTAGTGGCCGCCCGCTTCTCGCACCGATTCGAGCACACCGAGGTCGTCGAAGACCTCCATGGTGCGCGGCTGGATGCCCTTGCCGCGCGAGCCCGGGAAGAGCGCGTCGGCCCGCTCCACGACCAGGGCCCGAACTCCGCGGCGGGCCAGGTCGATGGCGAGTGTGAGCCCGGCGGGTCCGGCACCCACGATGAGCACCTCGGTCACCTCGGGCACCTCGGTGTCCACGGTTTCCTTAACGACGTTAAGTTCCATGCGACCCAGGGTGCCCTTAACGGCGTTAAGCTGTCAACGGGACACCGAAAGACGCAGTAGGCGACGCCGGATAGGGTGCCGACGTGGCTGTAGGGAAGATCGACCGGACGCGCGTGGCCGACACCGCGCTGCGCCTGCTGAACGAGGTGGGCCTAGAGGGCCTCACCCTGCGGGCCATCGCCAAGGAGCTGGACGTCAAGGCCCCTGCCCTGTACTGGCACTTCAAGGACAAACAGGCGCTGCTCGACGAGATGGCCACGGAGATGCTCCGGCGCATGGCGGCCGAGCTGACGCACCCGCCGGAGGACTGGCGGGAGTCGCTCGCCGTGTCCATGCGCGGCCTGCGCGCGCACCTGCTGCGCTACCGCGACGGAGCCAAGGTCTTCAGCGGTACGCACTTCACGGACACGTCGTACGCGGCTCCCATGGAGGCGCAGCTGCGCGTGCTCACGGATGCGGGCTTCACGCCGGCCGAGGCCGCCCGCGCCCGGCTCACCGCGTACAGCTATACCATCGGCTACGTCATCGAGGAGCAGGTCATGGGGCCCGATCCGGCCGGCGGAGCCGAGGGCTACGACCTGGCAGCCCGGGCCGAGCGGCTCGCCGGGTACCCGCTGGCGGTGGCGGCGGGCTGGGAGATCTTCCAGGACCACGACCGCGGCTTCGAGGAAGGTCTCGCGACGATCATCGCGGGAATCGACGTGACGATGCGGGGGAAGCGCGCATGACGGACGACCGGCACAGCACGGACGACGGCGGCGTCGGCGACGACGGCCGCGGCGACGACAACGGTGGCGGTGGCGATGACGGTGGCGGTGGCGATGACGGCGGCGAGGGCCTGACCGACTTCGTCACCGACCCCGCCGCCCGCGCCGAACTCGCCCGCCGCATGGAGGAACTCGCCGATCTCATCAACGAGGCCGACGAGGCGCTCGGCGACATCCTCGACAGTGTTCAGCGGGTGGTGGCGGCGGAGAGCCGTCAGCGGGACACGCCCTGACCGGTCAGCGTCGTCCGGACAGCTCCGAGCGCAACCGTGGCGTGAGCGAGCCCTCCACATAGCGGTTCAGCAGCCACGCAAGGAACAGCATCGTCGCGATCGTCAGCAGGAAGGTCGCGTACGACGGGATGTGCAGGCCCTGGTGGTAGGCCTTGATCGCCACCCAGCCGAGGTGCTCGTGGATCAGGTAGAACGGGTACGTCAGCGCGCCCGCGACGGTCAGCCACCGCCAGTTGACGCGGTGCAGCAGGCCCAGGGCGATCGCGGCGACCGCGGCGAAGCCCAGGGTGACGACCAGGATGATGCCGGCCGAGGTGCGGTACGAGAAGAAGTCCGGGTCGGGCGCGTGCCACAACCCGGCCACCGCGTAGTGCTGGCCGAGCAGCCAGCTGACCCCGACGATGCCCCAGGCGTACGCGTCACGCCGGTCGCGGTGGACCAGGTAGAGGCCGATGCCGCCGATGAAGAACGGCGCGTACTCGGGCATGAGGACGAGGTCGAGAAGCGGCTCGTTCGCCGCCTGGGCGATCGAGGCGGCCAGGGTCCAGCCCGCGCAGAACAGGATGATGCCCTGACGGTTCGCGCCCGGCAGGACGACGCACACCGCGAACAGCGCGTAGAAGCGGACCTCCGCCCACAGCGTCCAGCAGACCCCCAGCACCCGGTCCACGCCCAGGGGTTGCTGCATCATCGTCAGGTTCAGCAGCGCGTCGCTCGGCGAGACGGCCTCGTACGCCACCACCGGAAGCGCGAAGACCGCCGTCACGACGATCACCGCCGCCCAGTAGGACGGCAGCAGCCGCGAAGCGCGCGAGGCGAAGAACGACCGTAGGGGACGTCCCCAGCCGCTCATGCAGATCACGAAGCCGCTGATCACGAAGAAGATCTGTACGCCCAGACAGCCGTACGCGAACCACGAGTGCAGTGTGGGGAATTGGAGCTTGGCGGAAGACCCCCACGCCTCGGCGACCTCGCCGTCCCGGCCGCCGTAGTGATACGCGGCGACCATCAACGCGGCGATGAGCCGCAGACCGTCGAGGGCACGTAGCCGAGTTGCGCGTGTCCGGACGACGATGCGGCTCTGGGAGCTACTGGTGCTGCCTGTACTGCTGGTGGAGCTGGGGGTACTGGTTGTGCCCGCCTCCGGAGAGGGCGTCGGGGCGGGCTGTGAGTCCACCGCACTCATCCGAGAGTGGCCCTCTTGAGGGATCGGGCGCGGCGGGCCACGCGGCGGACGGTGGCGTTGCGCGGGATGAAGGCGAGCTGCGTCGGTACCGCGCCGGGCAGGGCCAGCGAGGTGAGGCGTCGGCGTTTGAAGTAGCGCCAGGTGTGGCTGTTCAGACGCCGCGTCAGGTACCGCTCGGCGGCCGGCCGCAGCTCCGGGTAGATCTTGGACTGCATGGCGTAGCCCACGCCCCGCAGGAGCTCGGTCAGTTCGTCCGTGCTCAGGCCCTGTCGCTGTTCGGTGACCGCCGTGCGGTCCGTCAGCTCGGGCAGCAGCGCGTCGACGATCGTCACGGGTACCCGGTTGCTGTTCTCGTACGGCGTGAGGCGCTCGAGGAGCGTCTCCGTGCCGATCCGGGCGACCGGCAGGCCGTACAGCGCGGAGGCGGTGAGCAGTGCGGTGGAGAAGCAGCCGGCCACCAGCGCGGGCCGCATCCGCTGGTAGAGCACCTCGGCGAGGACCGGCGTGTCGAGCACCGTGAGGTCGGCGCCGATCTTCTCGGCCTCCTTCTCCAGGGCGCGCGACCAGCGGGCCGGGGCGCTGGGATGCGGTTTGAACACCACGCGCCGGTGACCCAGCTGGACGGCGCCCTTCAGCATCCGTACATGCAGGTTCTCCTCCTCCTCGGCGGTGAGGATGCCGAGGGCGGAGAGGTACTGGCCGAGCAGCAGCGCCGGTTCGTCGATGTCGGGCAACTCGCTCCCGGTGTCCACGAGTTCGGCGAGCACCTTGGTGAACGCCTCTGTCGGAACCAGCTCGGGCTCGACGCCGAACTCCGTGAGCAGCAGCGGCTTGAGGCCCGGCACCAGGTCGAGATGGAGCAGGCGGTCGATGCGGGTGCCGACCAGTGGGTCGATCTTGCTGCGGGTGGGGCCGTAGCTCATCAGACCGTCCGCGTAGACGGTGACGGGCGCGCCCGTGAAGATCTGCGCGACGCCGAGCGCCGGATTGACCTGGATCGACTCGACGACCAGCTCGACGTCGTCGTCACCGAGGTCCCAGGCGAGCCGCAGATGCCGCTCCCACAGCGGGACGTCGTTCAGGCGCGGGGACCAACCACCGGGGTGGAAGGGCGAGATGGTCTCGTTCCACGAGATCACGTCGTCGAATCGGCCGCGCAGCCGTTCGAAGCCGGGCATCTCGTCGATGCCCGGCGATGTCTCGGGCGTCGCCGCGTTGTTGGAGACCAGCAGGATGCGCCGGTCGGCGGGGCGGAAGCAGTCGGAGTCGACGGCTGCCGCGAGTGTCGCCGTGCCGTACAGCGTCGACGCCATGAAGATCTGGGTGGTCACGCGGCCACCCCCGCCGGGGCGGGACGGCGGCGCAGCCGGCGCAGTCGCGTCGCGCGCTCCACGTCCATGGAATCGAGGGCGTCGTCGAGGACGCCCTGCGGCATGCGCCGCAATGCGACGGCACTCATCGACTTCAGTTTCCGTGCCACGGGAGGCTCGAACCTTTCGATGGAACCCAGGTGATGGGAAATAATCGCGCAATAAGTCCGTACGGCCTTCGGGAGAAGTTTATCGGCCTCCCGGTCCTCAGCCGTTTCCCGTATGACCTGGTCAAAGGCGCGCAGGAAATCCAGCTGCCGTACGTCCCCGATCTGCGTCAGCGAGGACGACACTCCGCGCCGGTAGAACACGCCGAGCAGCCCCGCCACGGCGAACGACTCCGCCTCGCGGTGCAGCCGCCAGATCCACGGCCGGTCCTCGGCCGTGCGCAGCCCGTCGGTGAAGTGCAGCAGCCCCCGGTCGGCCAGCCGGCGGTGGTAGATGCCCGCCCAGGCGTACGCGTAGTCGACGGAGGTGGAGCGGTCGGCGGGCAGTATCGCCTCGCGCGGGTTCAGCACGACACCCCGCCGGCCGTGCGGCACCCGGTGGACGGAACGGGCCCGCGCGGTGCACTGGACATGGTCCGTACGGACGAAGTCGCACCCCAGGTTCTCGATGAACGCCAGGAGTTTCTCGTAGTAGCCGGGCGCCAGCCAGTCGTCGCCGTCGAGGAAGGTGAGGTACTCGCCACGCGCCGAGTCGAGGCCGGTGTTGCGGGCGGTCGCCAGTCCTCCGTTCTCCTCGTGTCTGACGAGGACGGCACCCTGGAGCTCGCGCTCGGCGCGCGCGAGGATGTCCGGAGTCTCGTCGCGCGAGCAGTCGTCGACGAGAATGAATTCGAAGTCCTCGCGCGCGTTCGCACGCAGGCTCCTCAGGGTGTCGGGCGCATATTGCTGCACGTTGTAGAACGGCACGATGACGGAGAGCTTGACCACCCGAGTGACGTTAGGCGGCGGCCCGGCATTCGTCTTGACCCACGGTGAGATACCAGGTGAACGACGCGTGGCGGAATGGTGAACCCAGCCTTTTTGCACGTCGATCCGGGGCCGATTCGCCATTCGTCGATGCGCTGTTAACCCTTTGTTGTATTCCGGTTGGGCCGATCATCGGAATGCCTTCCTAGCGTCTAGAACGTGCCAGCAAGTACCTCGAACTCCCTGCGAGTCGCCGTTCTCGCGGATTCCGATACCCGGTGGAAATGGGGCGCGCTCACCGCGAACCGTCTCGTGCCGAGCGAATCGGACATCCGGCTCGACGGCCGTCTCCTGCGCGGCCGTGCCACTCCCACGGCCCGCCAGCTCGACGAGGTCGGTGTCCGCGCGGACTCCCTCCGCGAAGTCACCGCCGCCGAGTTCCTGCGGACCATGCGGGAAGAGACGTACGACGTCGTCGTGCTCGCCCTCGTCGGCGGCGCCGTCCAGGCGATGCTGCACGGACTCGCGTACGCCTGGCAGGGGCGCGAACAGCGGCCCGTGGTCGTCACCGGCTATGTCGGCGTCGTCTACGAGAAGCTCGCCGACGGGCTGCTGCTGCGGCACGGCGCCGATCTGGTCCTCGCCAACTCCCGCCAGGACGCGGAGCGTTTCACCGCCGTGTACGAGGGAGTGGGCGCCGACGCCTCGTCCGTGACGGAGGTCGCGCTGCCTTTCCTCGGCGGTGCCTCCTACGAGCGGCACGACCCGTACACGGTCGTCTTCGCCGCACAGCCCTCCGTGCCCGAGAGCCGCAAGGACCGTACGTACCTGCTGGAGCGGCTCGTCCGGCACGCGCGGCTGCACCCGGACCGCGAGGTCCTGCTGAAGCTGCGCTCCAAGCCGGGCGAACACACCACGCACATCGAGGAGCAGCCCTACCAGAAGCTGGTGCAGCGGCTGGACCCGCCCGCCAACTTCCGCCTCGTGTACGGGCACATGGGCGAGGTCCTCGACCGCACCGACCTGCTGGTCACGGTCAGCTCCACGGCCGCCCTGGAGTCCCTGCACCGCCGCATCCCCACGGTCGTCCTGACCGACCTGGGGGTGCGCGAAGCCCTCGGCAACCACCACTTCGTCGGCTCCGGATGCCTCGCGTCCTGGGACCAGCTCGACGCCGGACACCGGCCGACGCCCGACGAGGAGTGGGTGGCCCGGCAAGGTGTCGCCGCCGACGGGGCGTACGAGACGGCCTTCGACGCGGCCCGCGAGCGCATCGCCGAGCTGCTCGCCAAGGGTGAACTCCCGCCCCTGGCCCCCTACTACACGCCCACCACCGCGCCCGGCTATCTGCCCGGCGTTCTCGCCCGCCACCACCTCGGCCCGGACGGCAGCCCGCTGCCCGGCGCTCCGGACGCCGACCGGGAGCCCGGTCCGGTGCGGCAGATCGTGCGCCGGGCGGCGCGCGGCGCCTACCGGCACGGCGTGCAGCGCGTGGCGCCCGTCATCCGGCGGATGGGTGAGCTGTGAGCGCCCCGATCCCTTCCCAAGGAGTACAGCGAATGTCCCATTCGGAAGCGGGCCAGGCGACGTCGGTACGTCGCGTGCTCGCGGTGATCCCCGCCCGGGGCGGCTCCAAGGGCGTCCCCGCCAAGAACCTCCTCCCCGTCGGCGGCGTACCGCTCGTGGCCCGTGCGGTCCGCGAGTGTCTCGCGGCCCGGCTGGTGACGGACGTCGTGGTCTCCACCGACGACCAGGCGATCGCCGCCGCCGCCCGAGAGGCCGGGGCGGAGGTCGTGCTGCGCCCGGCCGCCATCGCCGGCGACACCGCGACCTCCGAGGCGGCCGTCCTGCACGCCATGGACGCCCACGAGGCACTGCACGGCTCCGCCGTCGACGCGGTACTCCTCGTGCAGTGCACCAGCCCCTTCATCGTCCGCGAGGACGTCGACGGGGTCGCGGGCGCGGTCGTCGAGAAGGGTGCGGACACGGCGCTGACCGTTGCCCCCTTCCACGGTTTCGTGTGGCGCGACGCCGACGACGACCCGGTGGCGGTCGACACCGCGCGGGCCGCCGTCGAGGGCGGCACGGACACGCTGGTCACCGGCACCGCGACGAGCGGCGGTTACGGCATCAACCACGACAAGTCCTTCCGCCCGCGCCGCCAGGACCGCCCCCAGGACCTCCTGGAGACCGGCGCCGTCTACGGCATGGACGCGGTCGGCTTCCGCACCGCGAAACACCGCTTCTTCGGCCGTACGGAACTCATCCGCACCGACCCCGCACGGGTGCTGGAGATCGACGACCCGCACGACCTCGCCCGCGCACGGGCGTTGGCGCCGCTCTTCGACGCGGCCCGCCCCGGCGCCCTCCCGACCGCCGACGACATCGACGCGGTCGTCCTCGACTTCGACGGCACCCAGACCGACGACAGGGTGCTGATCGACTCCGACGGACGGGAGTTCGTCTCCGTGCACCGCGGGGACGGACTCGGTATCGCGGCCCTCCGCAAGAGCGGCCTGACGATGCTGATCCTGTCCACGGAACAGAACCCGGTCGTCGCCGCACGGGCCCGGAAGCTGCGCATCCCGGTCCTCCACGGCATCGACCGGAAAGACCTCGCGCTGAAGCACTGGTGCGAGGAGCAGGGCATCGCGCCTGAGCGCGTGCTCTACGTCGGCAACGACGTCAACGACCTCCCGTGCTTCGGCCTTGTCGGCTGGCCCGTGGCGGTCGCGAGCGCCCACGACGTCGTGCGCGGCGCCGCACGCGCGGTCACCACCGTTCCCGGTGGCGACGGCGCGATCCGAGAGATCGCCAGCTGGATCCTCGGCCCTTCTCTCGACTCCCTCGACAAGTAAGGAAAGTTCCTGTCATGAGCGCTGTGACCTCCATCTCCCGTCTGCGCACGTTCGGTTCGAAGACCGCCGGCCCCGGCCAGCCGGTCTACGTCACCGGTGAGATCGGCATCAACCACAACGGCGACCTCGAGAACGCCTTCAAGCTGATCGACGTGGCGGCCGAGGCCGGCTGCGACGCCGTGAAGTTCCAGAAGCGCACCCCCGAGATCTGCACCCCGCGCGACCAGTGGGACATCGAGCGCGACACCCCCTGGGGTCGTATGACCTACATCGACTACCGCCACCGCGTGGAGTTCGGTGAGGACGAGTACCGTCAGATCGACGCGTACTGCAAGGAGAAGGACATCGCCTGGTTCGCGTCCCCGTGGGACACCGAGGCCGTCGCCTTCCTGGAGAAGTTCGACGTCCCCGCCCACAAGGTCGCGTCCGCCTCCCTCACGGACGACGAGCTGCTGCGCGCCCTGCGCGCGACGGGCCGCACGGTCATCCTCTCCACCGGCATGTCGACCCCGAAGCAGATCCGCCACGCCGTGGAGGTCCTGGGCTCGGACAACATCCTTCTCTGCCACGCCACTTCGACGTACCCGGCGAAGGCCGAGGAGCTGAACCTCCGCGTGATCAACACGCTGCAGGCCGAGTACCCGAACGTCCCGATCGGCTACTCCGGCCACGAGACCGGCCTGCAGACAACCCTCGCCGCGGTCGCCCTCGGCGCCACCTTCGTCGAGCGCCACATCACCCTCGACCGCGCCATGTGGGGCTCCGACCAGGCCGCCTCGGTCGAGCCGCAGGGCCTGACCCGCCTGGTCCGCGACATCCGCACCATCGAGGCCTCCCTCGGCGACGGCGTCAAGAAGGTGTACGACTCCGAGCTCGGCCCGATGAAGAAGCTGCGCCGCGTCCAGGGCGTCGTCGCCGAGGCCGAGATCGCCACGGCCGCGGGCGAGCCGGTCGCGGTCTGACCTCGGCCCTCACCCAGTCCGTACTCACGGATCCCCAGTCCGTACTCACGGAAGCGACGGTTGTACGTCGATGAGTCCCCGCGCCGGATCCACCGGCTCCCGCACGGCCTCCACGAAGACGCCTGTCTCACAGACGCTCGCCTTCGTGGAGAGCCCGGTCCAGCTCCTCAATGTCCTGGAGTGGGCCCATGCGAACGCGCTCCAGGATCCCGGCGCGGGGCTCACCCTCGTCGTCCTCTCTCCCAACGACCCGATGACCCGCGGTCAGCTGCGCCGTATGTCCGAGCTGGCGCGCGGCGAGGGGTACGAGGTCCGCTGGGAGGAGGCGCGCGGCGGGCCGGCGGCGCCCTTCCAGACGATCGGCGGCCTGGCTCCGCTGCTGCGCCGGGCGAAGCGGATCGTCATGGGCGACCCGTTCTCCCGCTACGTCCAGCTCCTCCTGACCATCACCCGCGCCCGCGACCTCGTCGTCGTGGACGACGGCACCGCGACGATGGAGTTCGTCTCCCAACTCGCCCGCGGTGAGCGCCTGGTGCGCTGGCACCGGCGGGGCGGTCGCCCCGGCGCACGTGACCTGGTGTTCGCGCCGGTCTCCGCCTCGGCGCGCCGCCGCCTCACGCCCCGCTCCGGGCGCCGCGTGGAGGTCTTCTCCTCCATGCCGATCACCGAGACGCCCGAGGGCGTCCACATCACCGTCAACGACTTCTCCTGGACCCGCGCCCGCTTCGGCCCGCCGCGCCTCACCAAGGGCGCGGACCTGGTGGGCACGTCCCTGGTGGAGACGGGAGTCGTGGACGGCGACCGCTACCTGGAAGCCGTGAAGGGGCTCACCAAGACCTACGGCGCGACCCGCTACTTCGCCCACCGCCGCGAGAGCACCGACAAACTCCGCCGGCTGGCCGGCGAGACCGGCCTGGAGATCGTCCGCCCCGAGCTCCCCCTCGAACTGATCGCCCGCCGTGGCCCCATCGGCCGTACGATCCTGAGTTTTCCCTCGACCGTCGTCCACACCCTCCCGCTGGCGCTCGTCGGTACCGAGGTCCGGGTCGCCGTCTGCGACATCGACCCGGCCTGGCTCACGGAGACAGCCTCCCCCCGCGCCCAGGGCTTCCTGTCGGGCGTGACGGGAACGGCCCGCGACGTACACCGCCTGTCTGCGGTCCCCGCGCTTCCCGCCCTTCCTGTGGTCCCGGCGACCTGAGGCGACCTGAGGTGACGTAAGTCCGGTAGGTGAACAGAACCGGCCGGCGGTGCGTATGCGTGGTATGCGTAGAGAGCCCGTTCCCGGCAACCCGGGAAAGGGATCAGTCGGCGCCGAGTTCCGTACGGGGCTTCCGGCGCCGGTTCCGGCGTGCCGATGGAAGATCCAGTCGGTCGGAAAGCCGGGCGAGTGTACCCATCCCAGTCGATACCTATGCGTTACGCGGCCAGGTTTTCTTACCCTAACGGGCTGAAATTTTGTAGATCGTGGGTCAGAGAGCGGTCGCATCGTCCTACCCTTCAGAGGGTGAACCAATTGATGTCCAGAGAGTCCGAGGCCGATACGACCGGGCAAGCCGTGCTCCCCGGTACGCTCCCGGAGGGCCTGCGCGCCGAACTCGTGGCGTTCCGCCGCGACCTGCACATGCACCCGGAGCTGGGCAACCAGGAGTTCCGCACCACCGCGGCGATCAAGGCGCGCCTGGAGCGCGCCGGGCTCCAGCCCCAGGTGCTCGCCGTCGGCACCGGCCTCATCTGTGACATCGGCGAGCCGGACCCGGCCCGCCCCATGCTCGCCCTGCGCGCGGACATCGACGCGCTGCCGATCCCGGACACCAAGGTCGACTGCGCCTACCGGTCGACCGTGCCCGACCGCGCACACGCCTGTGGCCACGACGTCCACACGGCCGTGGTGCTGGGCGCCGGGCTCGTCCTGGCCGATCTGCACCGGCAAGGACGGCTCAAGCGGGCCGTGCGGCTGATCTTCCAGCCCGCCGAGGAAGTACTGCCCGGCGGTGCGTCGGACGCCATCGAGTCCGGAGCGCTGGAAGGCGTCGGGCGGATCGTCGGCGTGCACTGTGATCCGAAGGTCGACGCGGGACGCATCGGGCTGCGGCACGGCCCCATCACCTCCGCCTGCGACCGGCTGGAGGTCGCGCTGAACGGTCCGGGCGGCCACACCGCGCGCCCCCACCTCACCACCGACCTGGTCACCGCCGTCGCCCGCGTCGTCACCGACGTGCCGGCCCTGGTCGCCCGGCGCGTCGACGCCCGCGCCGGGCTCGCGGTGACCTGGGGCCGTATCGAGTCCGGGCACGCCTGCAACGTCATCCCGCAGCACGCCGAGCTCTCCGGGACCGTACGCTGCCTCGACCTCGCCTCCTGGCGGGCCGCGCCCGACCTCGTGCACGCCGCCATCGACGAGATCGCCAACCTCCACCGGGCCAAGTCGGAGATCAACTACATCCGCGGGGTTCCACCGGTCGTCAACGACCTGGAGACGACCGACCTGTTGCGCGACGCGATGGCCATCCGCTGCGGCGTGCACTCCGTCGAGGACACCGAACAGAGCCTGGGCGGCGAGGACTTCTCCTGGTACCTGGAGCAGGTCCCCGGCGCCATGGCCCGCCTCGGGGTGCGTACGCCCGGCGAGTGGGCCGTCCGGGATCTGCACCAGGGCGACTTCGACGCGGACGAGTCGGCGATCACCGTGGGCGTCGAACTCTTCACCGCGGCCGCCTTGTTGGACGCCGATCGTTAGGGCCTGTCCGGCGGATCAGGCCGGACAGGTCCTGGTTCAGCCACATCGCAGGTCGAAAGCCCGCCGCCCCGGAGTGCCCCTTCGGTTCCCCTTCGTCCGCTCGCGTCACTCGGACGTAACCGGCGGCGGGCAAACGTAACGAGCCGTCGGCACGAATCGATAACGGCCGCGATGAACCCCGTTCCCCTCGTCGTCTACGCGCGTTACTGTGCGCCGCAGTCAGCGTCGGCGACTCACGGCGCTTTGGGGAATGTAAGGGGTACTCTCATGCGTCGGATTTCTCGGATCTCTCGGAAGACGAGACTTTCCCAGGCGGCCGTCGCCGTCGCGGTGGTCGTCGTCGCTGCCGCCGGGTGCGGCGAGACCAGCAGCGAGTCGTCGCAGAGTGAAGGTGACTCGAAGAGCGGCTACTCGGGCAAGGGCATCGGCCTCGCCTACGACATCGGCGGCCGGGGCGACCAGTCCTTCAACGACGCGGCCTTCTCCGGGTTCGAGAAGGCCAAGAAGGACTTCAAGATCGGCGGCAACGACATCGAGCCGGGCGACTCCGAGTCCAGCGCCGACAAGGTGCAGCGCCTGGAGCAGATGGCCAAGGCCGGCTACAACCCCGTGATCGGCGTCGGCTACATCTACGCGCCGGCGGTCAAGGAGGTCGCCGCCAAGTTCCCGAAGGTCACCTTCGGCATCATCGACGACGGCACCGTCAAGGCCGACAACGTGGCCGACATGCTGTTCGCCGAGGAGCAGGCCTCCTACCTCGCGGGCGTGGCCGCCGCCAAGACCACCAAGGTCAACCACGTCGGCTTCATCGGCGGTGTGGACATCCCCCTCATCCACAAGTTCGAGGCGGGCTTCGTCCAGGGGGTGCACTCGATCAACCCGAAGATCAAGATCGAGAAGCGCTACCTCACCGAGAAGCCCGAGGAGGGCGGGTTCGCCAGCCCGAGCATGGGCAAGGAGGCCACCAGCGGCCAGATCGAGGACGGCGCCGACGTGATCTACCACGCCGCGGGCCTGTCCGGTCAGGGCGTCATCCAGGAGGCCGCGGCCAACAAGGTCTGGGCGATCGGCGTCGACTCCGACCAGTACCAGCAGAAGGCCCTCGCCAAGTCCAAGGACTACATCCTGGGCTCCGCGCTCAAGGACGTCGGCGGCGCCGTCTACGACCTCACCAAGTCGGTCGTCGAGGGCAAGCCGCTCTCCGGCGAGCAGCGCGGCGACCTGAAGTCCGGCGGCGTGGGCTTCGCCGACTCCAACCCGAAGTACAAGGCGATGACCGAAGTCGTGGCGGCCGTGGACAAGGCCAAGGAGGACATCGTCAGCGGCAAGGTGACGGTCGACACAGAGTGACCACTCGGCGTCCAGCCGTCTGATGACGCCTCAGTAGACAGCTTCGCAGGTCGTACGCCCCTTGCCGGTCGCAAGGGGCGTACGACGTTCCGTAGTCTTCGGGTTCTGTGCGGCCACAGCTCGATAACGGACGGGACAGAAGGGTTTTTCTGGCTGGTCTACGCGCGTTACGCTGCGCCGGAACCAGCGTCTGTACAGGCGCTTGCACTAAGGAGTTTCCTTCCATGCGCCGGGTGTCCCGAATCGCGGTTGCGGGCGTTGCTACCGCTACCCTCGCCGTTTCCGTCGCCGCCTGTGGCGGCACGTCCAGCGAATCCGCCGGCAGCGGCGACGGCAAGAGCAAGGGCCTCGCCCTCGCCTACGACGTCGGTGGCAAGGGCGACCAGTCCTTCAACGACGCCGCGACCGCCGGTATGGAGAAGGCGGCCGCGGAGTTCAAGTACGGCTCCAAGGCCGTCGAGCCCACCGACGGCGAATCGGACGCCGACAAGGTGCAGCGTCTGGAGACGCTGGCCAAGGCCGGCTACAACCCGGTGATAGGCGTCGGCTACGCGTACGCCCCGGCGGTCAAGGAGGTCGCCGACAAGTTCCCGAAGGTCACCTTCGGCATCGTCGACGACGAGCAGGTGAGCAAGAAGAACGTCGCCGACCTCGTCTTCCACGAGGAGCAGGCCTCCTACCTGGCCGGCGTCACCGCGGC
Source organism: Streptomyces sporangiiformans (assembly GCF_005768555.2). Classification (GTDB taxonomy): domain Bacteria; phylum Actinomycetota; class Actinomycetes; order Streptomycetales; family Streptomycetaceae; genus Streptomyces; species Streptomyces sporangiiformans. The sequence goes on along the minus strand of NZ_VCHX02000135.1, from coordinate 57,132 downwards.
CCTGAGCACCAAGTCCAAGACCGTCGGCTTCATCGGCGGCGTGGACAACCCGCTCATCCACAAGTTCGAGGCCGGCTTCAAGCAGGGTGTCGCGGCCACGAACCCGAAGGTCAAGGTCCTCTCGCAGTACCTGACCGAGAAGGCCGAGGACGGCGGCTTCGCCAGCCCCGACAAGGGCAAGACCGCCGCCCAGGGGCAGATCGAGGACGGCGCCGACGTGGTGTACCACGCTGCGGGCCTGTCCGGTCAGGGCGTGATCGAGGCCGCGGCCGCCGCGAAGGTGTGGGCCATCGGCGTCGACTCCGACCAGTACCAGCAGCAGGCCCTCGCTGCGTACAAGAAGTACATCCTCACCTCGGCCATGAAGGACGTCGCCGGCGCGGTCTACAACCTCGCCAAGTCGGTCCAGGACGGCAAGCCCGAGACCGGTGTCGTGCGCGCCTCCCTGAAGACCGGTGGTGTGAGCCTCGCCGACTCCAACCCCGAGTTCAAGAACAACGCCAAGCTGCAGGAGGCCCTGAAGAAGGCCTCCGACGGCATCAACAACGGCACGATCAAGGTCAAGACCACGCCGTAGGCATGGTCAATCCGACGCTGTAATGGCAGCGTTACGGTCGCGAAAACGGGGTGTGGGGGGATGGCCTTCCCGCGCCCCGTTCGCGCGGCGGATGAGCCGGCCGTATCCGAGAAGTCGGGATACATCCACAACGCTCAACTCCGCAGAAGCAGTTGAAGCAGGGGCGCTACGCGTAGACCGGCCCCTTTCCCAAGGAGAGTGCGCCATCGACGCGTCCAGCAGCCCTCCGCTCGCCGCACAGTCGACCGTCGCGGTCGAACTGGCGGGGATCACCAAGCGATTCCCCGGTGTCGTCGCCAACCACGACATCCACCTGTCCGTCCACAAGGGCACCGTGCACGCCCTCGTCGGCGAGAACGGTGCCGGCAAGTCGACCCTGATGAAGATCCTCTACGGCATGCAGAAGCCGGACGAGGGCACCATCGCCGTCGACGGCGAACAGGTGAGCTTCTCCAGTCCCGCCGACGCCATCGCGCGCGGCATCGGCATGGTCCACCAGCACTTCATGCTGGCCGACAATCTCACCGTCCTCGAGAACGTCGTCCTGGGCAGCGAGAAGCTCCACGGCATCGGCGGCGGCGCCCGGCGGAAGATCAAGGAGATCTCCGAGCGCTACGGCCTCGGGGTCCGCCCGGACGCCCTGGTCGAGAACCTCGGTGTCGCCGACCGCCAGCGCGTGGAGATCCTCAAGGTCCTCTACCGGGGCGCCCGCATCCTGATCCTGGACGAGCCCACCGCCGTCCTCGTGCCGCAGGAGGTCGACGCGCTCTTCGGCAACCTCCGCGAGCTCAAGGCCGAGGGCCTGTCCGTCATCTTCATCTCCCACAAGCTGGGCGAGGTCCTGTCGGTCGCCGACGACATCACCGTCATACGCCGCGGCACCACGGTCGGTACGGCCGTCCCGTCCGAGACCACTCCGCGCCAGCTCGCCGAGCTGATGGTGGGCAGCGAGCTGCCCACGCCCGAGACCAGCGAGTCCACGGTCACCGACCGCCCGATCATCCAGGTCGAGCGACTGCGCCTGGAGGCCGAGGGCGGCCGAGCGGTCCTGGACGACATCTCCTTCACCATCCACGAGGGAGAGGTCCTGGGCATCGCCGGTGTCGAGGGCAACGGGCAGACCGAGCTGATCGACGCGCTCATCGGCCTCAAGGGCGCCGACTCCGGTGTGATCCGGATGGCCGGCGAGGACATCACCACCTGGCCCACCCGCAGGCGCCGCGAGGACGGCATCGGCTACATCCCCGAGGACCGCCACCGCCACGGCCTGCTCCTCGAAGCCCCGCTGTGGGAGAACCGCATCCTCGGCCATGTCACCGAGAAGCCCAACAGCAAGGGCTTCTGGCTCGACATCAAGGGCGCCCAGGACGACACCCGCCGGATCGTCGAGCAGTACGACGTCCGCACCCCCGGCATCGACGTCACCGCCGCCTCACTGTCCGGCGGCAACCAGCAGAAGCTGATCGTCGGCCGCGAGATGACCCACAAGCCGCGCTTCCTGATAGCCGCCCACCCCACCCGCGGTGTGGACGTCGGCGCGCAGGCCGCGATCTGGGACCACATCCGCGAGGCGCGCCGCGAGGGCCTCGCCGTGCTGCTGATCTCCGCCGACCTGGACGAGCTGATCGGCCTGTCCGACACCCTCCGCGTGATCTACAACGGCAAGCTGGTCGCGGACGCCGACCCCGCCACGATCACCCCGGAGGAACTCGGCTCGGCCATGACCGGAGCCGCCTCCGGTCATCTGGAGCACGTAGAGGACGACGAGCACACAGAGGACGACGAGCACACAGAGGACGACGACCCCGCCGCCCCGGAGGACGAGGCCCGATGAAGAAGTTCGACAAGGAGCGGGTGCTCCTCGCGGTGGCAGGCCCTGTCATCGCGCTCGTCGCGGCCGTGGTGCTCACCTCGGTCGTGCTGATCGCCTCGGGCAAGAACCCGATCGAGCCGTACCTCCTGATGCTCGAGCAGGCCGGGTTCTCCGACGTCCAGGTCCTGATCATCAACCAGGCCGGCATGTACTACCTGGCCGCGCTCGCGGTGTCCGTCGGCTTCCGGATGAACCTCTTCAACATCGGCGTCGACGGCCAGTACCGCCTCGCCGCGATGATGACCGCGGTGGTCGGCGCGCACGTGGGGCTGCCCGCCGCGCTGCAGATCCCGTTCCTGATGCTGGTCGCCATGCTCACCGGTGCCTTCTGGGCCGGCATCGCGGGCCTGCTCAAGGTCACCCGCGGGGTGAGCGAGGTCGTCGCGACGATCATGCTCAACGCGATCGCCACCAGCCTCATCGGCTACCTCACGCTCACCGAGGTCTGGGGCGTGCCGCTCGGCAACAACCAGACCACCGGAGTGATGAAGGAGTCCGGCTGGTTCCCCGCCATCAGCATGGGCAAGGCGGGCGAGATCTACGGCTTCACCATCGTCGCCGTTCTCGCGGGCGTCCTGTACTGGCTGATCCTCAACCGCACCCGCTTCGGCTTCGACCTGCGCGCCACTGGCGCCTCCGAGTCCGCGGCCGCGGCCTCCGGTGTGGACGCGGGGCGCATGGTCCTCACCGCGATGCTGATCTCCGGCGGGGTCGCCGGCCTCGCCGGCATGCCGATCCTGCTCGGCGACGCCCACACCTACAGCCTGTCCTTCCCGGCGGGCCTCGGCTTCACCGGCATCACCATCGCGCTGCTCGGCCGCAACAACCCGGTCGGCATCGCCTTCGCGGCGCTCCTGATCGCCTTCCTCGACAAGGCCTCGCCCGCCCTCGACTACGCGCTCCCGGTGGCATACGACAAGGAGATCGCGGTGATCATGCAGGGTCTCATCGTGATCGCGGTAGTTGTCTCCTACGAGGCCGTACGCGTCTGGGGCCTGCGGCGCCAGCAGCGGCGGGTCGGCGAGGAGCTGGCCGCGGCCGTTGCCGTTGCCGACCACGACAACTCCACGAAGAAGGAGGTGGCTGCCCGATGAGTACCGCAACCGTCGCCAAGCCGCAGGCGCCGAAGCCCGCCCAGGGCCGCCGCCGTATCACGCTCCCGGTCCTCCTGCTGCTCATCGCGGGCCTGCTGGTGCTGGTCTCCGTCGTCCGCCTCATCACCGACGCGAACGGCATCACCTCCACCGGCCAGATGTCCACCGCCCTGCGCCTCGCCGTGCCGATCGGCCTCGCCGGCCTCGGCGGCCTGTGGGCCGAGCGTTCCGGCGTCGTCAACATCGGGCTCGAGGGCATGATGATCCTCGGCACCTGGTTCGGTGCCTGGGCCGGCTTCCAGTGGGGGCCGTGGGTCGGTGTCGCGTTCGGCATCATCGGCGGCGCCCTCGGCGGCCTGCTGCACGCGATCGTGACCGTCACCTTCAACGTCAACCACATCGTCTCCGGTGTGGCCATCAACATCCTCGCGCTCGGCGTCACCCGCTATCTGTCGACCTTCGCCTTCGAGGGGCAGGAAGGCGGTACGTCCAAGCAGTCGCCGCCCGTCGAATCGCTCGGCTCCTTCGACGTCCCCGGCCTGTCCTCCTGGCTGGAGACCCTCAACGGCAAGCACTGGTTCCTGGTCTCCGACGTCGCCGGGCTCCTCGGCGGTCTGATCACCGGCCTCTCCCCGCTGACCGTGATCGCCGTCGCACTGGTCCCGCTGACCTGGTGGGTGCTGTGGCGCACCGCCTTCGGCCTGCGGCTGCGCTCCTGTGGCGAGAATCCGGTCGCCGCCGAGTCCCTGGGCGTCAACGTCTACAAGTACAAGTACCTGGCCGTGATCATCTCCGGTGGCTTCGCCGGCCTCGGCGGCGCCTTCCTGTCGCTCGTCGCCGCCAACATCTACCTGGAGGGCCAGACCGGCGGCCGCGGCTACATCGGTCTCGCCGCGATGATCTTCGGCAACTGGATGCCGGGCGGACTCGCCCTCGGCGCGGGCCTGTTCGGCTACACCGACAGCCTCAAGCTGCGCGGCGGCGGCACCAACGTCCACGCGCTGCTGCTGCTCCTGGCGATCCTGCTGGTGATCGGCGCCATCTACCTGCTGTGGAAGAAGAAGTACATCCAGTCGGCGATCACCGCCGCCGTCTCGGTGCTCTTCTTCGTCTGGTTCACCTCGACCAACGAGGTCCCCAACCAGGTCGTCACCGCGACCCCGTACGTCGTCACGCTGCTGGTCCTCGCGCTCTCCGCGCAGCGCCTGCGCATGCCGAAGGCGGACGGCCAGCCCTATCGGAGGGGGCAGGGCGGATGACCTCGTCCGAGGCCGGTTCCCCGACCGTCGACTGGGAGGCCCTGCGCGCCGCGGCTCGCGAGGCCATGTCCCGCGCGTACGCCCCGTACTCGGGTTTCCCGGTCGGCGCCGCGGCCCTGGTCGACGACGGCCGGCTGGTCTCGGGCTGCAACGTCGAGAACGCCTCGTACGGGCTCGGCCTGTGCGCGGAGTGCGGACTGGTCTCGGCGCTCCAGCTCAGCGGGGGCGGGCGGCTGACGCACTTCACGTGCGTCGACGGCGAGGGGGAGATCCTGATGCCGTGCGGGCGCTGCCGTCAGCTCCTCTTCGAGTTCGGTGGTCCCGAGCTGATCCTGGAGACCCCGGCCGGGTTCCTGCCGCTCTCCGAGATGCTGCCGCAGCCCTTCGGGCCGGGGCATCTCCCCAAGTAACGCACCGGTGGCCCCTCCCGCTCACCGGGAGGGGCCGCTGCTCTTCGGAAGGAAAGCCTTGTCCATGGACGCCATCTCCGTCATCCGCACCAAGCGGGACCGCGGTGAGCTCGGCGACGAGCAGATCGACTGGGTCATCGACGCGTACACCCGGGGCGAGGTCGCCGACGAGCAGATGTCCGCGCTCGCGATGGCGATCCTCCTGAACGGCATGAACCGCCGCGAGATCGCCCGCTGGACCGCCGCGATGATCGCCTCCGGCGAGCGCATGGACTTCTCGTCCCTGTCCCGGCCGACCGCCGACAAGCACTCCACGGGCGGCGTCGGCGACAAGATCACGCTGCCGCTCGCGCCACTGGTCGCCGCGTGCGGCGCCGCCGTGCCGCAGCTGTCCGGGCGCGGCCTCGGCCACACCGGCGGCACCCTCGACAAGCTTGAGTCGATCCCCGGCTGGCGCGCGCTGCTGTCGAACGAGGAGATGCTGTCCGTGCTGGACGGCGTGGGCGCGGTGATCTGCGCGGCCGGTGACGGTCTGGCGCCGGCGGACAAGAAGCTGTACGCGCTCCGGGACGTCACCGGGACTGTTGAGGCGATCCCGCTGATCGCCTCGTCGATCATGTCGAAGAAGATCGCCGAGGGCACGGGCTCGCTGGTCCTGGACGTGAAGGTGGGCTCGGGTGCCTTCATGAAGACGATCGAGGACGCGCGTGAACTGGCGTCCACGATGGTCGGGTTGGGCACGGACCACGGCGTGAGGACCGTCGCCCTGCTGACGGACATGTCCACCCCGCTCGGTCTCACGGCGGGCAACGCCCTCGAGGTCCGCGAGTCGGTGGAAGTGCTGGCGGGCGGCGGTCCGTCGGACGTGGTCGAGCTGACGCTGGCCCTGGCCCGCGAGATGCTCGACGCGGCGGGCGTGCGGGACGTCGATCCCGCGAAAGCGCTGGCGGACGGTTCGGCGATGGACGTGTGGCGCCGCATGATCGCGGCCCAGGGCGGCGACCCGGACGCCCCGCTGCCGGCCTCCCGCGAACAGCACGTGATCAAGGCGCCCTCCTCGGGCGTGCTGACCCGACTCGACGCCTACGACATCGGCATCGCCGCCTGGCGCCTGGGCGCCGGCCGCGCCCGCAAGGAGGACCCGGTGCAGGCCGCCGCGGGCGTCGAGATGCACGCCAAGCCGGGCGCCACGGTGACGGAGGGCCAGCCCCTGCTGACCCTCCACACGGACACCCCCGAGCGCTTCGCCTACGCACTGGAGGCGGTCGAGGGCTCGTACGACATCGAGGCGGCGGGCACGGTCTTCACGGCGGCGCCGGTGGTGCGGGAACGTATCGCCTGACCTGCTGCTTTCTCTTTCGGGTGAACGGGATCGGTGGACCTGCACCGGTCCCGTTCGGCATGCTGGACTCGGTGACGCACCGATTGGAGACCGCCGTGAGCGCACTCACCGTCAGCCAGGACCCCGAGCAGAGCTGGGACGACCTCGTCCGGTTCTGGGAGGAGATGGAATGGCCTGAGGGCAGCAAGGTGGAGATCATCGAGGGGATCATCACCGTGTCACCCGCTCCCGCGTACCGTCACAACCTGATCGCGGAACGAATCCAGCGTCGCCTCTACTCCGTGATCCCCGAGGAATGGGGGATCTTCCAGACACTGGCGATCGCCGTGCCGTCCCGTCTGGGCATGCTCATCCCGGACCTCGTGGTTGCCCCGAGGCAGGAGGACACGGACACGGACACGGACACCCACATCCCGGCCGCCCTCGCCGAACTCGTCGTCGAGGTCACTTCCAAGTCCAACGCCCGCCAGGACCGCATCAGCAAACCGGCCGCCTACGCCGCCGCAGGTATCCCGCTCTACCTTCTGGTCGATCGCTGGGCCCCCGAAGGGCCCACCGCCACGCTCTACGGAGAACCGAAGGGCGATGTCTACCGCCCCCTGAGCACCACGAAGTTCGGCGAAGCCATCAAGATCCCCGCTCCCTTCGACCTGGTCATCGACACCAGTGAGTTTCCCGGCGACTGAGTTACGTCGTGGGCCGCCCCTGCCTCCGGTCGGGCGGGCCCCCAGCCGCGTTGCGCGAGCGCTGGGCGAGCGCACAGCGATGAGTTCCGCGTCCACGCGCGGTCTACCGTTCGTGGACGCCATGACACCCGCCGTAATCGTGCTGGCCGGCCCCGTCGCTCGTGACGAGGTGCCGCGACTGAGCGAGGACGTGCGCACGAGACTCGAGGCCACCGGTGTGGGCGTCGTCGTCTGCGATGTCGCGGGTCTCGGTCCGCCCGGACTGACCACCGTCGACGTACTGGCCAGACTCCAGCTCGCCGCCCGCCGCGCCGGAGGCCGAATACGCCTGCGCGACCCCGACCCGGCGCTACGGGCGCTGCTCGGCCTCGTCGGCCTCAGCTTCGAGGTGGAGGGGCAGCCCGAAGAGCGGGAACCAGCGCTCCGTGTCGAGGAAGCAGTGGAACCCGGCGATCCGGCCGCCTGATATCTCCAGGACCTGCACGGCCCACGCCGTGTGACCGCCCTTGTCCGGATCCGGCTTGTACTGCGCGAAGCCCGGCAGCCCGTTGACCGCGACCGGCACCAGGTGTGAGTTCGCACAGGGCGCGCCGAGCGTCGTCATGAAGCCCGTGATGTCCTCGGGGCCGCTGAGCCACAGGTCGAACGGCGGCATCGTCATGACGGCGTCCTCGTGCAGCAGGGCCGTCAGCGCCGTCATGTCGTAGCCCTCGAACGCCGCTACGTAGCGCTCAAGGAGCTTCTGCTGGTCCGCGTCGAGCGGATCGGAGGTGGCGGCCTCCGTGGCGGCGCCGTCTCTCTCGGCGAGCGTCGCGCGGGCCCGCTGGAGCGCGCTGTTGACCGAGGCGACCGTCGTGCCGAGCAGCTCGGCGACCTCGCTCGCCTTCCAGGCCAGGACCTCGCGCAGAATCAGCACGGCTCGCTGCTTGGGCGGCAGTTGCTGCAGGGCGGCCATGAAGGCGAGGCGCACCGACTCCTTCGCCACCGCGGCCTCGGCCGGGTCGCTGACGGTCGGCAGGACGCGCGCGTCCGGCATCGGCTCCAGCCATGTGTTGTCCGGGCGCGGGGTCAGGGCCGCCTGCGCCAGGGGCGTCGAGTCGGTCAGGTCCATCGGGCGGGCCCGTTTGTTGCCTGCCGTCAGCATGTCCAGGCACACGTTCGTCGCGATCCGGTACAGCCACGAGCGCATCGAGGAGCGGCCCTCGAACTTGTCGTAGCTGCGCCAGGCGCGCACGAGGGTGTCCTGCACCGCGTCCTCGGCCTCGAAGGACGAGCCGAGCATCCGGTAGCAGTATCCCGTCAGCTCGACGCGGTGCTTCTCCAGCCGGACGTCGAGGTCCTCCGTCGTCGTCGTACCGTCGCTCATGGCCCACCCACCCCTGTGCCTGTTTCCCTCGCACGCGCCTTTGCGCGCCAGCACTTCGGAAGCTACCGCAGCCCACTGACAATGGCGCCCGGACAGCACAAAGGCCCAGGTCAGGGTTTCCTCGCCCCCGCCGCCCCTACCCGTCCCATCCTGTAGCTGGGGGCTCCGCCCCAGACCCCCGCTATCGGCCTGAACGGCCTCGTCCTCAAGCGCCGGACGGGCTGGGGGGGTGCCTGGGGTGGGCGGGAAAGTGCGGGTCGGTGGGTGTAAATCGGCCTTGCGGCCTCGTCCTCAAACGCCGGACAGGCTGAGGATGCCCGGGGTGGGTGAGAAAGCGCGGGTGGGTGGGTGCAAGTCGGCTGAAGAGGTGCCGCCAGGGCCTGCCACGTGCAGTCCGGGCCCCGATGTTCAGCCCGGGCCTGAATGTTCAGCGCGGTGCTGAATGCTCAGCGCGGGCCGCGGAAATCCAGCCTCTCCGGCGTTTGAGGAGCGGGGGTCCAGGGGGCAGAGCCCCCTGGTGGGGTCTGGGGCGGAGCCCCAGGGGATGGGAAGGGGTAGGGGCGGCGGGGGCGAAAACCCTGTTCTTCAGGCGCGGCCGGTCGCCGACCAGCGCGGTGGGGGCGCACCCGGCCCGTGCCCGCCCCCGCCCCCGCTGCAAAGCCGGACGGCGTCAGCGCGCCGCTGCCACGTCCCGACGCGCCTGGACCCGCGCCGCGCGGGACCCGACCACCGTGATCGCCACGACTCCGAGCACCGCCAGCAGACCCAGCCCCACCGTCCCGTCCCAGCCGCCCGCGTGAAACGCCACCGCGCCGAGCGTGCTGCCGGCGCTGGAGCCGACGTAGTACGCGGACTGGTAGAGGGCGGAAGCCTGGGCGCGGCCCTGCTTGGCGGTGTGGCTGACCGAGGACGAGGCGACCGAATGGCCCGCGAAGAAGCCCGCGGTGATCAGGACCAGGCCGAGCAGGACCAGCGGCAGCGCGTCCGACAGTGACAGGAGCAGACCCGTCGTCGTCGTGCCGCCCGCCAGGTAGAGGGAACCCCGGCGCCCCAGCCGGCCCACCAGCTTGCCCGCAGTCGAGGCGGAGACCGTACCGACCAGGTAGACCAGGAAGATCGAGCCGATGATGCCCTGGGGGAGGGAGAACGGGGCGTCGGTCAGCCGGTAGCCGATCACCGTGTAGACCGCACCGAAGACCGTCATGAACAGCGCGCCGATCGCGTACAGCCGACGCAGCAGCGGGTTCGACAGGTGCCCCTTGACCGTGCCGGCCAGCACCCGCGGCCGCAGCGAGCCCGGCTTGAAGTGCTTCGGTGCCGGGAGCAGCAGCCGGAAGGCCACCGCGCACGCCACCGCGACGACCCCGATCGTGCCGAGGGCGACTCGCCAGCCCCACTCCTGCGCGACCCAGCCGGTGATGACCCGGCCGCTCATGCCGCCGACGCTGTTGCCCGCGACGAACAGGCCGATCGCGGTGAACAGCGCCTTCGGCCGTACTTCCTCCGCGAGATACGCCGTCGCCGAGGCCGGCAGCCCGGCCAGGGCCGCGCCCTGCACGGCCCGCAGCGCGATCAGCGCGCCGACCGACGGAGCGAAGGGAACCAGCAGCCCGACGGTCACCGCGATCGCCAGGGACGCCGTCATCAACGTACGCCGTCCGAACCGCTCCGACAGCGCGCTCAGCGGGAGGACGAACAGCGCCAGCGCACCGGTCGCCGCCGACACCGTCCAGCTCGCGGCGCTCGCCGTCGCCCCGAAGTCGCTGGAGATCAGCGGGAGGAGAGCCTGGGTGGAGTAGAGGAGCGCGAAGGTCGCCACACCCGCGAGGAAGAGGGCGAAGCTCATCCGGCGGTAGCCGGGCCCGCCCGGGGCCATCCGGGTTTCGGTGGCGGCAAGGGCGGAGGGGGAAACGGTCGAGGCGGCGCCCACGGTGGTGGACGCCTCGGTACTGGCGTAAGGCATGCTTCGAACCTAAAGACCGGCCTCTCATCCGTCCAATGCATGGAATCGCCATAATCGTTCCCATGATGCATCAGCAGAGGTCAGAGCCTCACCTGTCACCATCCAGTGACACAGAAGACATCGTCGCGCTACTCGCCCCACGCCTCGCGTACTTCGCGGGGGTGGCCCGCACCGAGCACGTCACGCGGGCCGCGCAGGAGATGCAGGTCCCCCAGTCGACCCTGTCCCGGGCCATGGTCCGCCTCGAACAGGACCTGGGCGTCGACCTGTTCGCCCGCCGGGGCCGTACCGTCTCGCTCACGCCCGCCGGGCGTACGTTCCTCGCCTCCGTGGAGCGGGCCCTCGCCGAGATCGAGCGGGCCGCCGACGCGGTACGGGCCGACGCGGACGCCACCTCCGGCAAGGTCGCCTTCGGCTTTCTGCACACCATGGGCTCGGAGACCGTGCCCGGCCTCATCCGCGCCTTCCGGGCCGATCACCCGCGCGTCCGCTTCAGCCTCGTACAGAACTACGGCGAGGCGATGATCGAGCGGATGCGCGCGGGCGAGCTGGACCTCTGCCTCACCTCGCCCGTGCCGGACGCCCCCGACCTCGTGGCCCGCCGCCTCGACGAGCAGAAGCTGCGCCTGGTCGTGCCCGCCGATCACCGCCTCGCCGCACGCAAGCGCGTCCGCCTCGCGGAGGCCGCCGACGAGACGTTCGTGACCCTCGAACCCGGTTACGGTCTGCGCCGCATCACCGACGACCTCTGCCAGCAGGCCGGCTTCCGGCCACGCGTCGCCTTCGAGGGCGAGGAGGCCGAGACGCTGCGAGGTCTCGTGGCCGCCGGTCTCGGAGTCGCCCTCCTGCCGCCACCAGCCGTACCCCGCCCGGGAGTTGTCGAACTGACGGTCACCGCCCCGCGCGCGGCCCGCGAGATCGGCGTCGCCTGGCTCGACGGCCACCCGGACACACCGCCCGTGGCGGCCTTCAAGAAGTTCCTGCTGTCGAGAAGGGGAAACCTGCTGCCTGACTGACCGCGGGCCCGACCGGCAACAACCGCAGGCTTCAACGGCTGTAACCGCAGGCCCCAACGGCAACGACCGCAGGCCCCAACGGCAACGACCGCAAGCCCTAACGACGTATCGACCGCCCGAAGCCGGAGGCGAGCGGCATCCGCAACCCCAGCGGCGGCGGAGCCGCCAACGCGTCCTCGACGGGCCGGGAGAACGCCCGCCCGAACAGCGTCCCCAGTACGAAGTCCTCCGCCAGCGCGTGGACTTCTCCCCGGTGCTGAGACAGCCCGTGCCCGTCGGAGTGCACCTCGAAGCGGCAGATGTCGGGGTTGGTCTTCTTCGCGCGCGCCGCGAACCGGAAGGACAGCTCCGGGTCGGTGCGCGCGTCCATCGTGCCGTGCACGATCATGACCCGCCGCCCGGCGAGCTGCTTCACCGGCTCCGGCGATGCCGCGGCGTCATCCTCGGGCAGCCAGGGGGACTGCGCCAGCACGGAGCCGACGGCCGTGTGCCCGCCCGCGTGCAGCGCCGCCCGCCCGCCCATGTCCACTCCGGCGAGGCACACGGGGACGTCTCCGTAGCGGCGTACGACCTCGTCGCAGGCCCAGGAGGCGTCGTGCGCCAGGTGTGCGTCGCTGCCGTTCCAGCCGCGGAACCTGTAGTGCACCACGTGCGCGACCAGACCTTCCGCACGTCCCGCGCGCGTGAGGTGGCGTCCCAGCGCGCGCACGGAGGCGGTCGCCAGCATCGGTGAGGGTCTGCGTGCGGAGGTCTCCTCGCCGCCCGGCAGCAGCAGCACCACGCCGCTCACCGCTGTCGGCTCCGGACCAAGTGCCCGCCCCAGCCGGGGCCTGCGAACCGGCGTCGCTTGCTGTGCCATGACAGAACAGTGTCAGAAGCGAGGGTGTACGCCACCCGTCGGCCGGGTCACCGTTGGGTATCGACGGATCACCGGGAGAGGAGTTCTACGCGCGTAGGCGTTATGGTGCGAAGATGACGAGCCAGCACCAGCACACTCCCGGTGCGGACCAGATCCGCCGGGCCCCCAAGGTCCTGCTGCACGACCACCTCGACGGGGGCCTGCGCCCGGGCACCATCGTCGACCTCGCGCGCGAGACCGGGTATCAGCACCTGCCCGAGACCGATCCCGACAAGCTCGGCGTCTGGTTCCGCGAGGCCGCCGACTCCGGTTCGCTGGAACGGTACCTGGAGACCTTCGCGCACACCTGCGCCGTCATGCAGACCCGCGAGGCGCTGGTGCGGGTCGCCGCCGAGTGCGCCGAGGACCTCGCCGAGGACGGGGTCGTCTACGCCGAGGTGCGGTACGCGCCCGAGCAGCACCTGGAAGCCGGGCTGACCCTCGAAGAGGTCGTCGAGGCCGTCAACGAGGGCTTCCGGGAAGGCGAGCGGCGCGCCCGCGAGAGCGGCCACCGGATCCGCGTCGGCGCGCTCCTGACCGCCATGCGGCACGCGGCACGCGCTCTGGAGATCGCCGAGCTGGCCAACCGCTACCGCGATGTGGGGGTCGTCGGCTTCGACATCGCGGGCGCCGAGGCCGGCTTCCCGCCCACCCGTCACCTCGACGCCTTCGAGTATCTGAAGCGGGAGAACAACCACTTCACGATCCACGCCGGAGAGGCCTTCGGGCTCCCCTCCATCTGGCAGGCCCTCCAGTGGTGCGGCGCCGACCGGCTCGGGCACGGCGTGCGCATCATCGACGACATCCAGGTCGGCGGCGACGGCTCCGTGAAGCTCGGCCGCCTCGCCTCGTACGTGCGCGACAAGCGCATCCCGCTGGAGCTGTGCCCCAGCTCCAACCTCCAGACGGGCGCCGCCGACTCGTACGGCGAGCACCCCATCGGGCTGCTGCGCCGGTTGCACTTCAGGGCGACCGTGAACACCGACAACCGGCTGATGTCCGGCACCAGCATGAGCCGTGAATTCGAGCACCTGGTCGACGCATTCGGCTATTCGCTCGACGACATGCAGTGGTTCACAGTCAATGCGATGAAATCAGCATTCATTCCTTTCGATGAACGACTCGCGATGATCAATGACGTGATCAAGCCCGGTTATGCGGAACTGAAGTCCGAATGGCTGTTCCAGCAGACCGCTTCCACCAGCGGTTCTGCGGTAGAAGAGCGCTGATCGTGCCATACGGAAAGCGGCCGGGTGCGGGGTCACTCGGCCGCTTTTCGATGTTTGCGGGGCGTGCGGGCACGTGATTACGGTTTTGGACCGCTGAAAACCACGTCACCGCATGCAAGGACGAAGATGAAGCAGTCTGCTGCCAAGACCCTCGGTGTTGCCGCTCTCGGTGCCGCCTTCGCCGCCGTCGGCGCCGGCGCCGCCAACGCCGCCCCGGCGGTCCCGGACGCCCCGGCCCTGGACACCGTCACCCAGACGCTGCAGAACAGCCCCGTGAACGGCGCCACGACGCTGCCCGCCGGTTCTCCCGACGTGCTCGCCCAGGGCCAGGACGCGCTCGGCGGCGGTCTCAGTGCCGCCCAGCCGGCCGCGGCGGGCGCCCTCTCCGACGGTCCCGCCGTACCGGCCACCGGGCTGCTCGGCGGCCTGCCCGCGAAGGGTCTGCCGGTGAACGGTGTCCCGCTGGGCTGAGCACCGCAGTCGTACGCGCTGTAGGTGCTTGTTCGCGCTTGTCGGCGCTTGTGCGCGCGGATGGGGCGCACCCTGGTTCGGGTGCGCCCCATCGGCGTGTGTGCGAGTGCGTCACCAGGCCGTACGAGCGGCCTTCCCCTCTGAGGGGAGCAGGATCCACAGCGCTATGTAGAGCAGGAACTGCGGACCCGGCAGCAGGCAGGACAGCAGGAAGATCACGCGCATCGTGGTCGCGGAGGTGTGGAAGCGGCGTGCCAGCGCTGCGCACACTCCGCCGATCATCCGGTCGTTGGTGGGGCGGGCGAGGCGGCTCATTACGGCTCCTTCGTGAGCGTCGGTCCGAGGCGGCCCCGTCGGCTGCCTCATCTGCCTTCCACGCTAGGGGTACGAAGGGGGCAAAGCGTCACTCTAGGGGGCGATCCCCACCCTGGGAATCGTCGGGGTCCGACCCTGAGCCGCTTCCTCCGGGCGGAGGGCGGCGCGGCGCCGCGTCTCGTTCCGGCGGCGCAGTCGAGCGCGCGCGGCGGGTACGACGGCGAGGTGGGCCACGGCCACGCCCAGGGTGTTGAGCAGCAGCGAGTCGACGTCCACGACCTGGCCGGGCACCCCGGTCTGCAGCAGCTCGATGGCCATGGAGAGCAAGGCGCCGGCGGCGACCGTACGGAGCAGCGACAGCAGCGGGGAGACATCCAGCCTGCCGCCCGCCATGGGCAGCAGCGCGCCGAGCGGCGCGAGAAGCAGCAGGCCCTTGCCGAGACTGCGGGCCGCCGCCTCGGGCCCCAGCGCCAGGTCGGCTCTGATGGTCGCGAACGGACGCAGGTTCGCGGCGCTCACCCACGGCACGTCCAGGGGACGCAGCGTGAGCCAGGCGACGAGCGCGAGGTGTGCGACGAGAAGAACACCTCCCGCCGCACGGATGCGGATCGCGGCGCTGCCGCCGTTTGAGCCTTGACGCTGCACGCCACCCAAGACGCGGCCTTCGGCAGGATCGGTTCCGCGTGTCCGAAGTGCTTGGCCCGCACGGGTGAGGCGTATGCCACACGGCGGGCACCCGCCGAGCGTCCGCCAGGCGCCATCCAGGCCCCCGGCCCCGGCCTCAGCCCCGGGCCTCAGCCCCGGCCTCAGCCCCGCCTCAGCCCCGGCCTCAGCCCCGCCTCAGCTGCGGTCGACCTCCGTCGACGGCGGGGTCTCCGTGCCCGGCCGGGAGCGCACATCCGCCGTGCACTCGTAGCGGCGCACGGGTTCCGCCCCGGGGCCACCGAGGGTGACCGTGCCGTCGTCGGACGCGGCGGCCGAGACGCTGAAGGTACAGATGACCTGGGCCAGCGTGTACGACGTCAGGGCGGACGGCTCGGTGCTCAGACGGAGCGCGTCCTCCGGGTCGTCCGGGCGCGGCCCGGTGACCGTCAGACCCTCCCGCACGTTCGTCGTGTAGCCCGCTTCCTTCTCGATGTCCGACGGGTTCTCGGTGAGCTCGTCGAGAAGCGCCTGTGCGGCGCGCACGCGGTCCGTGTCCGCCGTGCCACCGGCGATCCGCACGGTCCGGTCGACCCGCACCAGCTGCGAGGAACAGAGCAGGAACACCTGGACGAGGATCCCGCGCGAGGACTGCGTACCGAGGTCCGGGCCGGACAGCGTGCACGGCACCCGGGAGGGTGCGGGCCCGAATTCGGTCGGCACCTCGGTCGAACGGATTCCGCACCCGGCCAGCACCACCGCCAGCAACGGCACGGCGAGCAGGGCGGTACGCGTCCGGCGTGCGGTCCGCGCCCGGCGGGCGGCCCGCGTCGAGTGTCCGGCACACAGCCGCCGTACGCCCCATGCGTTCCATATGCTCCGCGAGGTCATCGCGAGACCCCCTCGGAGCCCTTGCCCTCGCGGGACTCGGCCGTGTTCTCCCCGGGGCCCCCGCGCGCCCCGTCCTCCCGGTCCTGGCCGGTCAGTACGGAGGCGTCGCGCGGCAGACGCAGGCTGAACACCGCGCCTCCCTCGGGCCAGTTCGCGGCGGTGATCTCACCACCGTGGATGTGCGCGTTCTCCAGGGCGATGGACAGGCCCAGACCGCTGCCCTCGGAGCGCGGACGGGAGGCGCTCGCCTTGTAGAAGCGGTCGAAGACGTGCGGAAGGACCTCCTCGGGGATGCCCGGGCCGTGGTCCCGCACCTCGATGAGCAGGTCGTCCCCCTCCTCCCGCACGGACACCCGTACCGGGGAACCACCGTGCTTGAGCGCGTTGCCGATCAGGTTCGCCAGGATCACGTCCAGACGGCGCGGATCGAGGCGCGCGGTGATGCCGCGCTCGGCATCCAGCTCCACCGCGTCCAGCCAGGCACGCGCGTCGATGCACGCGGTGATCTGGTCGGCGATGTCGACGTCATCGAGGACGAGCCGGGCCGTGCCCGCGTCGAAGCGGGTGACCTCCATGAGGTTCTCCACCAGGTCGTTCAGTCGCCGGGTCTCGCTGACGACGAGCCGTACCGCGGGCTCGATCATGGGGTCGACGCTGCCGGTCTCCGCGTCGAGCTCCTCCTCCAGGACCTCGGTCACGGCTGTGATCGCGGTCAGCGGGGTGCGCAGCTCGTGCGACATGTCCGCCACGAAGCGCCGGGACGCCTCGTCGCGCGCGCTCATGTCCGCGACCCGTTTCTCCAGGGCCTCCGCCGTGCGGTTGAACGTCCGTGACAGATCAGCGAGTTCGTCCGTGCCCGACACCCGCAGCCGCGTGTCCAGTTTGCCCTCGCCGAGCCGGCGGGCCGCCGTGCCCAGCCGGTGCACCGGCTTGAGGACCGTCGTCGCGGCGGCCTGCGCGAGCAGCGCCGAGCCGATCAGCGCGAGCCCGGTGGCGATACCCAGCGACCAGGCGAGGGAGTTGAGGTCCTTGGCCTCCGGCTCCAGCGACTTGAGCATGTAGCCGGTCGGCCCGCCGCCGATGACCTTCGCGCCGCCCACGAGATACGGCTTGTCGCCGTCGACGGTCCGCTGCCAGTACAGGTGGTACGCGTGCTTGTTGCCGGCGGAGAGCTTCTGCTCTTTGTTGACCGCCTTCTGGAGGGACGCCGGCACGTCCGCCAGCGTGAAGGTGTCCAGGTCGGAGTTGGCGCGGAGGGGCTTGCCGTTCTCGTCCTCGGCGATCAGCAGCACACTGAAGCCCTGGCTGCTGTTCGCCATCTGACGTGCGGCGCCTTCCAGTTCGTCCTGCGTCGGGTGCATCGCCAGCATGCTCGCGCGGCTCTGCATCTCCTGCTGGAAGTCGCGCAGCACCGCGTCCTGTGCCCGGGTCAGCACGGCCTCACGGTTGAGCCAGTACGCGATGCCGGAGGCCGACACCGCGGCGGTGAGCGCGACCAGCCCGAACACGACGACCAGACGCAGTCGCAGGCTCGTGAACCGCAGGCCCGCCAATATCGCCTTGCGCGCCGCGGCCCAGCCGCGGAGCTTGCCCTGCGTCTTCGTCACTGAGGAGTGTCCAGCCGGTATCCCACGCCCCGCACCGTACGGATCAGTGTCGGCGAGGACGGCACGTCCTCCACCTTCGCGCGCAGCCGCTGCACACAGGCGTCGACGAGCCGCGAGTCACCGAGGTAGTCGTGCTCCCACACAAGCCGCAGCAGCTGCTGGCGGGACAGGGCCTGTCCGGGGCGGCGGCTGAGCTCCAGCAGCAGCCGCAGCTCGGTGGGCGTCAGCTGCAGATCCTCGCCGTTCTTGGTGACCGTCATCGCCGCTCGGTCGATCACCAGACTGCCGAACGTCGCCGCGTCGTTGGCCTCGCGCTCGCCGCGCCGCAGCACGGCCCGGATCCGGGCGTCGAGGACCCGCCCCTGCACTGGCTTGACGACATAGTCGTCGGCCCCGGACTCCAGCCCGACCACGACGTCGATGTCGTCGCTGCGGGCGGTGAGCAGGATGATCGGCAGCTGGTCCGTGCGCCGGATGCGCCGGCACACCTCGAACCCGTCGATGCCGGGCAGCATCACATCCAGCACGATCAGGTCCGGCCGCTGCTCGCGCAGCAGCTTCAGACCGTCCTCGCCGGTGGCAGCGGTGGCCACACGGTGCCCCTGGCGCGTCAGCGACAGCTCCAGGGCCGTACGGATGGCGTCGTCGTCCTCGATCAGCAACAGGGAAGGCACGGACGTCATTCTGTCCCATGACATGGCGACGAATCGACCGTTGGAGCGCTCCCACACATCTTGGGCACGTGAGTACGGGCCGCGGTGCCGGATGAGTAGCCGTACGACGCTTCTCTGTGATCAGCCTGTGGTGCGCCTGGGCCCCACCCCTGTTGCACGCCTGTGACAGTCGGCGGACACCGTCATGAAGTCGCTTCGGCAAGCTTCTCGGCACAGGCAAGGAAGCACCACAAGAGAAGTACCGGGAACCGGAACTCCACGACGGGGGGCGCGAGATGAACACGCTGCACAGCACCAGCTCTAGCGCAGTCGCAGTTGTCACGCGTCTCCACGACGTTACGCGAAACACCGAGAAGTCCGGTGCCGTGAGCGGGCGGGGGTGCGCTCGCGGCACCGGGCGTCAGCACACCGGGTCGTACATGACGGTGGTTGACGCACATCTGGTGGGGGGATCCACGGGGCCCGCGGCGGCAGCCGCTCTCGGCACCGTCGGGGGAGCAGCGCACGGGGAGGCCACGGGGGAACGTCGTTCCGTGTCGGAGGCGGAGTTCACCGCCTACGTCCAGGAGCGTCGCGCCTCCCTGTACGCCACCGCCTACCACCTGACCGGTGACCGCTTCGAGGCCGAGGACCTGCTGCAGAGCGCGCTGTTCTCGACGTACCGGGCGTGGGACCGGATCAGCGACAAGGCCGCGGTCGGCGGATACCTCCGCCGCACCATGACCAACCTGCACATCAGCGCGTGGCGCCGCCGCAAGCTGAACGAGTACCCGACCGAGGAGCTGCCGGAGACCGCCGGCGACACGGACGCGATGCGTGGCACCGAACTGCGCGCAGTCCTGTGGCAGGCGCTCGCCCGGCTGCCCGAACTCCAGCGCACCATGCTGGTCCTGCGCTACTACGAGGGCCGCACGGACCCGGAGATCGCGGAGATCCTCGACATCAGTGTCGGCACGGTGAAGTCCAGCATCTGGCGGTCGCTCCGCCGGCTGCGCGAGGACGAGGTCCTCAGCTTCGGCCGTGACGAGGAGGAGTCCTTCGGGGAGCTTGTCGCCTGACAGCGGCCCGAAGGCGCGGGGGAAACAGTAGGGGGCTGTTCGTCACTCTGGGGGGAGGCGGACAGAGACCAACGGGGGAGCACTACCGGGGGGATCACGGGGATCACGGGGGAAAAGGGGAGCGGGGCTGGAGGGCCGGGGGGTCCTTCCAGTCCCGCTTCTTCCTTGTCCGGTCTTGTGTGTTCGGTCTTGTGTGCCCGGTCCTGTCCGTCCGCGTGACTATGCCGCCGTACGCGCCTTCACGTCCCGTCCCACGGCGGTCGCCGCGAGGCGCACCAGCGCCTCGTCCCGGTCGCACGGGTGGGCGCCCAGTGCCGTCTGGTGGGACACGATGGAGCGTTCGGCGCGCATCAGGCGCCAGCCGCGGCGGAGCAGGAACGGGATGGACTTGCGGCCCTCCTTGAGGTCCCGCAGGAAGCGGCGGCGGAAGGTCTTCACCGGCCCGCGGCTCAGGCACAGCGCGTCCCCCAGCACTCCTGTCTCCCGACACCGCTCGATGATCTCGGCGGCGAAGATGCCCTCCGCGATGAACAACGGTGTCCGCCCGATGTCGACGGCCGCCTCGCCGGTACGGGCGCTCAGGGAGATGTCGTACACGGGTACGTGCGTACGCCCCGTACGGCACAGTTCGGCGATCGCCGCGACGGCCGACTCCGCGTCCCACGACAGCGGGTGGTCCCAGTCGATGTCCGAACTCCCCGCCACCCGCGGCAGCGTCGGGTCCGTGCCCTCCTTGTAGAAGTCGTCGAGCCGCAGCACCGGGAGGCCGGAGCGCGCCGCGAGGAGGGACTTGCCGGAACCGGACGGCCCACACAACAGCACGACCCGGGCAGATGACGGAGATTGAGAACTCACGAGATACCAGTGTGAGGCATCAACAGCCCCCGGCCGACCCCGCGGGTCGTCTTTGGAACCCGCGTCACACCTCAACTACCCTGTGACTCTGACCGATTACTCTGCGCAGTAAAGGTGGCATCACCAACATGGCACGACATGCGGCTCCCCGGACCCCGACCGCTCAGCGCGCACTGCTGCGCGCGGGCCTCGCCCTCACCACCGCAGGGGCAGCCCTGGGGGCGGGCGCGGCCACGGCCGCCGCGGACACCGCGCCCATGGCCGACGTGGTCCGAGCCCCGTCCACCTCGCCGGGCGACGTCGACTCCCGCACGGCCCTCCAGGCGCCGGTCGAGGGCGTCCGGCAGGTCACGGGCGCGGTCGCGGAACTCAAGCCCAACCCGCTCGCGGGCACGGGCGTCGACCCGCTCGACAACAGCGTCGGTACGCAGGTGGCCGACTTCAAGCCGGTGTCGACCCAGATGGTGACGGGGCCGGTGGCACAGGCCGAGTCGGTGGGGAGCGTTCCGGCGGTGGGGCAGGCGACGGGGCTGCTGGCCGGGTGAGACGGCGTGCGGCGGAAAAGGCCCTCGCGGTGGCGGGGGCCTTTCCCGTGCGTGGAATGCGGTGGGGCGGTTTCCCGTGTTTCCCGTGGGGCGGTTTCCGTGGGGTGGTTACTCCGCCCGGCCGCGTAGCGGCACCTCCCGGATCAGCCACGACGCCACGAAGACGACGGCGCACAGGGCCGCCGTGCCGAGGGCGACGCCGTGCAGGCCGTTCGTGACCGCGGCGCGGAACGTGTCCCGGGTCGTGGCCGGCAGGTCCTGGAGCAGCTCCGGAGTGACGGAACCGCCGGTCAGGCGCTCGCCGTCCCTGCCCAGTCGGTCGGAGAGGACGGCGGCCATCCGGCCCGCGTAGACGGAGCCGAGGACCGCGACGCCGAGGGAGCCGCCGATGGTGCGCAGCAGGGTCGTCGTGGCGCTGGCCGCGCCCATGTCGCGGGGCTCGGCGCTGTTCATGGTGATCAGCATCGACGGCTGCATCAGGCAGCCGACCCCCACGCCCAGGACGAGGGTCACCGCGGAGGTCGCCCACGCCGATGTGCTGACGTCGAGCGTCAGCAGCGCTAGCGAGCCCACGGTCGCGAGGGCGCCGCCGGCGATCGGGTACATCCGGTACCGGCCGCCGTTGCTCACCCGCCGCCCGATGGTCAGCTGGGCCCCGATCATGCCGAGCATCAGCGGGAGCAGGAACAGTCCGCTCGTGGTCGACGACATGCCCTGCACGAACTGCATGTACAGCGGCAGATAGCTCGCCGCCGCCAGCATCGCCGCGCCCGTCGCGAAGCTCAGCACCTGCGCCAGCGTGAAGTTGCGGTCGCGGAAGAGGCGGGGCGGGATGACCGGTTCGGGCGCGCGCCGCTCCACACGGACGAACGCGGCGAGTGCGGCCGCGCCGATCACGGCGAGGGTGACGATCTGTGGCGAGATCCAGGCGTACGTCGTCCCGCCCCAACTCGACAGGAGGGTGAGGGCGAGGATGCCGGCCGTGAGCAGTCCGACCCCCGCGATGTCGATCCGCGCCTTGGTGCGCGGGGTGCTGTCCAGGTGGACGCCGAGCGCGATGATCGCGAGCGCCACGGCGCCGACCGGCACGTTGACGTAGAACACCCAGCGCCAGTCGAGCTGATCGGTGAGGAATCCGCCGAGCAGTGGCCCGCCGATCATGGCCGCGGGCAGCAGCACGCCGATGAGCGACTGCGCGCGGCCGGCCTCGGCGGGGGTGAGCAGGGTTCCGATGAGGGAGAGCGCGCCCACGAAGAGGCCGCCGGCGCCGAGCCCCTGAACGGCCCGGAAGGCGATCAACTGCCCCATGTCCTGGGCGAGTCCGCAGAGCACCGAGCCGCCGAGGAACAGGGCGATGGAGGCGAGGTAGGCGCCCTTGCGGCCGTACAGATCGCCGGCCTTGCCCCAGATCGGAGTGGAGACGGCGGTGGTGAGCAGGTACGCCGTCACCACCCACGAGAGATGTTCGAGTCCGCCGAGATCGCCGACGATCGTCGGCAGCGCGGTCCCCACGATGGTGCCGTCGAGTGTGGCGAGCACGATGCCGAGCAGCAGGCCGAGGATGACGAGCCGGGAGGGCGGGGCGCCGGTCTCCTCCCGCGCGGCCGCTCCGGGCGGCTTCTCGTCCGTACGTTGTTCCATGGTTCCCCCCAGGGGTTCCGGCGCCGGCTCAGGCGACGTACGAGCGAACGGCCTTGGCGTCGCGCAGGGCGTGCCCCCACCAGGCCAGCTGATCGAGCAGCGCCTTCGCGGCGGTGTCGGCGGCCGGGTCCTTGACGGCGCCGGACTCCTCGAAGCGGCTCCAGGCATCGTGGAAGCTGACCGTGTTGCGGATGGTCATGGCGTTCACCTCGGCCATCACCGGCCGCAGATGCGCCACGGCACGCAGGCCGCCCGACAGGCCCCCGTACGAGACGAAGGCGACCGGCTTGCCGTGCCATTGCTCGTTGTGCCAGTCGATGGCGTTCTTCAGGGACGCCGGGAAGCTGTGGTTGTACTCGGGCGTGACGAAGATGAAGGCGTCCGCCGCGGCCAGGCGCGGTGACACCTCGGCGAGCAGTCCGGCGCTGCCGGGCGGCAGGTCCTGGCCGAACGCCGGGAGCGCGGTGGGCAGTTGGGTCTCGGCCAGATCCACGAAGTCGGCGGTCATGTCGTCGCGCCGGGCCAGGTGGGCGGTGAGCCAGTTGGTGACGACGGGGGCGAAACGGCCTTCGCGGGTGCTCCCCACGAGAACGGCGATGCGGAGCGGTGCGGTGGTGTCGGTCATCGTGTCGGTCATGGAAACCCTCGTTTGTGTGTACGGCGTATCGCTTCGCGTACAACGTACACATCGATGTGTACGCCGTCTACCGAGAGATACGATGTACGCCACTGCGAGGGAGAGGTGTTCCGGCTGTGACAGCCCAGAAGAAGGACGCGAAGGCGGCGGAGGTGACCATCTGGGAGCGCATGGACCGCCCCGCCCCGGCGGCTCGTGCCTCCCTGTCCCCCCAGAAGATCGCCGCCGTCGCAGTGGAGATCGCGGACGCCGAGGGCTTCGGTGCCGTCACGATGCGCCGTCTCGCCAAGGAGCTGGGGGTCGCGCCCATGGCCGCCTACCGGCATGTGTCGGGCAAGGACGACCTGTGGGCGCTGATGGTCGACCGGGTCTCCGCCGAGCTGTCGGTTCCCGAGGAGGTGACCGACTGGCGTGAGGTGCTGCGGGCCTTCGCGGTGCAGACGCGGGAGATGACGCTGCGGCATCCCTGGCTGGGGTCGATGCCGTCGCCGCTCTTCGCGCTCACGCCGAGGCGACTGGGCGTGGCGGAGCGGCAGTTGGCCGCGCTCGACGGGCTCGGCCTCGACATCGACGTGATGATGGCGGCCTTCCGCGCGGTCACCGCCTACGTGCACGGCGCGGCCCGGTCCGAGGTCGCCCTGCGGCAGTACATGGAGGAGCAGGGCTGGGAGAGCCCCGACGAGACCAGGCGCGGCCTGGCGCCGCAGATGCGGTACTTGATGGACACCGGCCGCTACCCGACGTACCGGAAATACGCGCAGCACGCGGCCCGCAAGGACGACGCGGCCTGGGAATTCGAGACCGGCCTGGACTGCCTGCTCGACGGCATCGCGACCCGCCTGGGTCTGTGACGTCCACGAACAGCGAGGCCCCGGCCCTCCTCCTGGATCCTTGACGGAGGAGGGCCGGGGCTTCGTGCCGTACGGGACAGTCCTGCGGGTCCGCGGCCTCAGTACGAGGAGCCGGACGCGCCCAGCGCGCCCGTCGGGTGCCAGACCGTCTTCGTCTCCAGGAAGGCGGTGAGGCGCTCGATGCCCGGTGTCTCCGTGTAATCCACAGCCTGTGGACGGATGACTCGCTTGAGGTTGTCGGCCGCCGCGATCTCCAGTTCCTTGGCCAGCACCTCGTCGGCGCCCGCGAGGTCGATCGCGTTGACGTCCTGATGGGCCGCCAGGGGCGTGGCGATCTCCGCCGTACGGCCGGACAGGACGTTGACCACGCCGCCGGGGACGTCGGAGGTGGCCAGGACCTCGCCGAGGGAGAGGGCCGGGAGCGGGGACTTCTCGCTCGCGGCGACGATCACCGTGTTCCCGGTCGCGATCACCGGGGCGATCACCGAGACCAGGCCGAGGAAGGACGACTTCTGCGGCGCGAGCACGACCACGACACCCGTCGGCTCGGGAGTGGAGAGGTTGAAGAACGGTCCCGCCACCGGGTTGCCGCCGCCCACGACCTGGGCGATCTTGTCGGTCCAGCCCGCGTACCAGACCCAGCGGTCGATCGCCGCGTCGACCTGAGCGGCGGCCTTCGACTTGGACAGGCCCTCCGCGTCCGCGACCTCGCGCACGAACTGGTCCTTGCGGCCCTCCAGCATCTCCGCGACGCGGTAGAGGATCTGGCCGCGGTTGTACGCCGTCGCGCCCGACCAGCCGCCGAACGCCTTGCGGGCGGCGACCACCGCGTCACGGGCGTCCTTGCGGGAGGAGAGGGGGGCGTTCGCCAGCCACTTGTCCTTCGAGTCCGTCACCTCGTACACCCGGCCGCTCTCGGAACGCGGGAACTTCCCGCCGACGTACAGCTTGTAGGTCTTGAAGACGGGCAGTCGCTGTCCGGTCTTCTCGGTCTTCTCAGACATCGAGGTACGCCTCCAGGCCGTGACGACCGCCCTCGCGGCCGAAGCCCGACTCCTTGTAGCCGCCGAACGGCGAGGTCGGGTCGAACTTGTTGAACGTGTTGGACCAGACGACGCCCGCGCGGAGCTTGTTCGCCACCGCGAGGATGCGGGAGCCCTTCTCCGTCCAGACGCCGGCGGAGAGGCCGTACTGCGTGTTGTTGGCCTTGGCGACCGCCTCGTCCGGGGTGCGGAAGGTGAGGACGGACAGGACCGGGCCGAAGATCTCGTCGCGGGCGATCGTGTGCGCCTGGGTGACGTTCGTGAAGAGCGTCGGGGCGAACCAGTAGCCGGAGGACGGGAGTTCGCAGGCCGGGGACCAGCGCTCGGCGCCCTCGGCCTCGCCCTGTTCGGCGAGCGCGGTGATGCGCGCGAGCTGCTCGGCGGAGTTGATCGCGCCGATGTCCGTGTTCTTGTCGAGGGGATCGCCCAGACGCAGGGTCGACAGGCGGCGCTTCAGGGAGTCCAGCAGCTCGTCCTGGATCGACTCCTGCACGAGGAGACGGGAGCCCGCGCAGCAGACCTGGCCCTGGTTGAAGAAGATGCCCGTGACGATGCCTTCGACGGCCTGGTCGATGGGGGCGTCGTCGAAGACGATGTTGGCGCCCTTGCCGCCGAGTTCGAGGGTGAGCTTCTTGGCGGTGCCCGCGACGGTCCGCGCGATCTCCTTGCCGACCGCCGTCGAGCCCGTGAACGCGACCTTGTTCACGTCCTCGTGCGCGACCAGGGCGGCGCCCGTGTCGCCGTATCCGGGAAGGATGTTGACGACGCCCTTGGGAAGGCCCGCCTGGCGGCAGATGTCCGCGAAGAACAACGCCGAAAGGGGCGTCGTCTCGGCGGGCTTCAGGACCACGGTGTTGCCGGTCGCCAGCGCCGGAGCGATCTTCCACGCGAGCATGAGGAGGGGGAAGTTCCAGGGGATGACCTGGCCCGCGACGCCCAACGGCTTCGGGTCGGCACCGAAGCCGGCGTGGTCGAGCTTGTCCGCCCACCCCGCGTAGTAGAAGAAGTGCGCGGCGACCAGGGGCAGGTCCGCGTCGCGCGTCTCCTTGATGGGCTTTCCGTTGTCCAGCGTCTCCAGGACGGCCAGTTCGCGGCTGCGCTCCTGGATGATGCGCGCGATACGGAAGAGGTATTTGGCGCGCTCGGAGCCGGGCAGTGCCGACCACTTCTCGAAGGCGCGGCGGGCGGCCTTCACCGCGCGGTCGACGTCCTCGGTACCTGCCCGGGCGACCTCGGAGAGGACCTCCTCGGTCGACGGCGAGATGCTCTTGAAGACCTTGCCGTCGGCGGCATCGGTGAATTCGCCGTCGATGAACAGGCCGTACGAGGGCGCGATATCGACGACGGACCGGGACTCGGGAGCCGGTGCGTACTCGAACACGGAAGCCATGATGATCAATCCACCGTCACGTAGTCGGGGCCGGAGTAACGGCCGGTGGCCAGCTTCTGGCGCTGCATCAGCAGGTCGTTCAGCAGCGAGGAGGCGCCGAAGCGGAACCAGTGGTTGTCCAGCCAGTCCGCGCCGGCCGTCTCGTTGACCAGGACCAGGAACTTGATCGCGTCCTTGCTGGTGCGGATGCCGCCCGCGGGCTTCACCCCGACCTGTACCCCGGTCTGCGCCCGGAAGTCACGCACGGCCTCCAGCATGAGCAGGGTGTTCGCGGGCGTCGCGTTCACCGCCACCTTGCCCGTCGAGGTCTTGATGAAGTCGGCCCCGGCCAGCATGCCGAGCCAGCTGGCGCGCCTGATGTTGTCGTACGTCGAGAGCTCGCCGGTCTCGAAGATGACCTTCAGGCGGGCCTTCGTGCCGCAGGTCCCCTTCACGGCGACGATCTCGTCGTACACCTTCATGTAGTTCCCCGCGAGGAACGCACCGCGGTCGATGACCATGTCGACCTCGTCCGCCCCGGCCGCGACGGCGTCGCGGACGTCGGCCAGCTTCACGTCGAGCGCGGCCCGGCCGGCCGGGAAGGCGGTGGCGACGGAGGCGACCTTGACGCCGGAACCGGCGACGGCCTCCTTGGCGGTGGCCACCATGTCGGGATAGACGCAGACGGCCGCCGTCGTGGGGGTCGTACGGTCCGTGGGGTCGGGGTGGACGGCCTTGGCGCCGAGCGCCCGGACCTTGCCCGGGGTGTCCGCGCCTTCCAGCGTCGTCAGGTCGACCATCGAGATGGCCAGGTCGATGGCGTACGCCTTCGCCGTGGTCTTGATGGAACGGGTGCCGAGCGAGGCGGCGCGCGCCTCCAGGCCGACCGCGTCGACTCCGGGCAGCCCGTGGAGGAAGCGGCGCAGCGTGCTGTCGGACGCGGTCACGTCGCCGAGGGCATGTGTGGGAGTACCTCCCACGTGTTTGGCAGTGGGGGAGGTTGCTGTGGTGGGCATGGTCACGAGGGGAGCATATCTACGCGCGTAGCGGCTGTACAGCCCCCGATGGATCCCGCCGCTCACAACGAGCTCGGCGACCGCGGATGAGCGCTGCCGGAGGCGTCGGGCAGAATCGGGAGCATGACGCCCCCGGACCACCAGTCACCAGCACCGGACTCGCCGGGCCCCTCGGACTCCCCAGGACCCTCGGATTCCCTGGACCCCTCGGACTCGCCGGAACCCTCGGCCCGCCCCGAACCCTCAGGCCCCCCGGCGCCCGTGTCCAGGGACCGGATCTACCGGTCGCCCGCGGGCATCGCGGGCGGTGTGCTGCTGCTCGGCATCTCGGTCTGGCTCGGCACGGACGCGCTGGTCGTGGGCGAGGGCCGCACGCCGTGGCTGGCGCTCGCCGGGCTCCTCCTCGTCGTGCCGCTGATCGGCGCCTTCACGCTGCGCCCCGCCGTCTTCGCGAACGAGGAGCGGCTGCGCATCCGCAATCCCCTCCGGCTGATCGTCCTCCCCTTGGGCGCGGTCGACTCGCTGCGCTCCGGCTACTCCAACGAGGTGCGCGACAAGTCCGGCACCACCTACCAGCTGTGGGCCATACCCGTCTCGCTGCGCGCCCGCAAGAAAGCGGCCCGGCAGCAGGCCCGCGGGGCCGACGGCCGCGGGGGTGGTCTGCCGACGGAGCCGACCGGGCCCGTGCGCGCCCAGGCCGACCAGATCATGGACGAGCTGCGCGAGCTGGTGGAGGCCAGAGGGCCGGCCGAGCAGGCACAGGGGGAGCCTTCGGTGCGCTGGGCCTACGAGATCGTGGCGCCGGCGCTCGCCGGTGCGGTGCTGCTGGTGATTCTGCTGACGGTGGGGTGACCTCCGTGGCCCGCGGCCGGTTGATGCTGCGCGCTCCGGCTCTTGAGGAAAAGGGCGCGCTCGCCCGTACGAGAAGGCGGTAACTGCCTCCGCCGTCCGGGCGCCCAGTCACCACCGGCCCCGTCGCCACCGGCGAAGCCACGCACCGAGGGAGTAGATGTGTCGTACGACGAGCCGATGCGGCTGCCGGCCGCCGCGATACCGGATGGCTGCCGGGACTGGACGGCCGGGCAGGCGGCGGGCTGGTCGGCCGCGGTGCCGCCGCGCTGGACGTTCGTCCGCTTGCGCAGGTCGGTCGCGGCCGGGCTGACCACCCTCGCGCTGTGTGCGGGCGGCTGGGCCGTGCTGCTCGGCGGGCTGTGGCCGTTCCTCGCGGCCGCTTTCGCGGTGTACGTCCTGTGGGTGCTCGCCCGCCCCGAGCTCGTCTGGGCCGGTGCGCCCGCGCTGCTGCTCGCGCTCGCCGTCGAGGCGTCCTCGCAGCCCTGGGTGGTGACCGCCTTCGCAGCGCTCGTCGTGCTGGCCTCCTGGGCGGTCGTCGCCGTACGCCTGCGCGCGCGGAGCACGCAGTTCGACCGGGCGCTGGAGGCCACCGGCGGTGTCACGGCGACGCTGCCGGTCGCGGACCAGCCGGTGCTGCGCGGCAGGTTCCTGTACCCGCTCGGCCTCGTGGTGCTCGCGCTCGGCGTGCTGACCGGCGCCACCTCCGGCCTCTGGGGCACGGCCGATGACCGCCGGGGCGCCTGGGTCGCCGCCTTCTTCGTCGCGGGGCTCGGTGCCACCGCGCTGGCCTCGGCCTGGTTCGGCAGGCGCCGCGCCGTCGCACTGCGCCGGACGCCCGCGCCGGTGTTGCACGTCCTCGTGCGAGACGACGCGCAGGGCAGCACGGAGGTGTACGCGGCGGACGACCCCGCGGCGCTCCGCCCGCTGTTCACCGTCGATCTGACGTCCTTCGACGGCGACAGCGACGAGGAGGACGACGGGGCGGAGGGGGACGAGGACGAGGACGAGGACGAGGCGGCGGAGGAGCTCGAGCGGCTCCTCGCCGTCGTGGACGACGACACTCCCGGACCGGTCCGCGAAGCCGTCCTCTACGGCGCCCCCTTCGACGGCGCCGAGGTCCTCGTCGTCAGCGCCGACGAGGACCCGGACCAGCCCCCGCTGACGGAGTGGTCGACGGGCCCCGTACGCCCGTTGTCGCCGAGTGCGGGGCGGCGGCGCATCGAACGGGAGAAGGCCCGGGAGGCGCAGAGCCGCCACCTGGAGGAGCAGGCGCGGGAGCTGGCGGAGGAACTGGCCCCGGCCGGGGTGCGGCGCTGGCGCGCGGGATGGCTGGACTGGGTGTCGGCCGTGCTGCTGGTGGCGTGGGGCGGCTGGCTCTGCTGGGTCTGGTTCACCGATTCCGGCACCCCCCTGTGGCAGCTGGCCCTCGTCGTCGTGCTCGGCCTCTACGGCGCGGTCCGCGTGCCCGTGAAGCTCGCCTGGCGCATCACCGCCGACCGTACGGGCCTGTGGGTCACCGGGCTGCGCGGTCCCCGGCACGTCCCCTGGGAGGACCTCCGCTCCGCGCGCTGCCGGTCGTTCGAGCTGAAGCTGCGCTGGCGGGACGACGACTGGGCGATCGCCGCGCCCCGCTGGACCCGGCTCCAGCACAGCAGGGGCCTGATCCATCCGTACGACGCGCTGGCCGCCGAACTCACCGCCATGCGTACGGACCCCGCACTGCGGCCCACGGGGGAGAGCACCGCACCCGAACGTGGCCGTCCGCTGTGGCCGCTCGCCGTGGTGCTGGCGCTGGGGTGGGTCGTGGTGGTGATGGCGTGGAGGTGACCACGCGATGAGGTGCTCGTGAGGCGCCCATGAGGCGCCCAGGAGATGACCCTGAGGTGGCCCATGAGACCCCCGGTGGTGCTCTTCGGGAGCACCACCGGGCCGGGCGCGGGTCATCGGCCGGCGGTGTCAGATACCCGCCGCCGCGGAGAGATCCCGCTTGATGGCCGACAGGAGGTCCGCCGCCTTCGCGCGGGCCGCGGGCAGGCCGGCGTGCGAGGCGACCGGGACCACGACCTCCAGGTAGCACTTCAGCTTCGGCTCCGTGCCGCTGGGGCGGACGATGACGCGGGCACCGTCGAGCGTGTACCGCAGGCCGTCCGTGGGCGGGAGCCTGTCCGTGCCCTTCGTCAGGTCCTCGGACTTCGTGATGGCCAGGCCCGCGAGCCGGGTGGGCGGCTGTTCGCGCAGGCGGCGCATCGCGTCCGCGATCAGCGAGAGGTCGTCCACGCGGACGGAGAGCTGGTCGGTGGCGTGCAGACCGTGTTCGACCGCGAGGTCGTCGAGCAGGTCGAGGAGCGTGCGCCTGTGTTCCTTCAGCTCTGAGGCGAGCTCCGTGATCAGCAGTGCCGCCGTGATGCCGTCCTTGTCCCGTACGCCCTCGGGGTCCACGCAGTAGCCCAGCGCCTCCTCGTAGCCGTAGCGCAGGCCGTCCACCCGGGCGATCCACTTGAAGCCGGTCAGGGTCTCCTCGTACGGGAGGTCCGCCTTCTGAGCGATACGGCCGAGCAGGGAGGACGAGACGATCGACTCCGCGAAGGTGCCGCGGGCGCCGCGCTCGACGAGATGGGCGGCGAGGAGCGCGCCGACCTCGTCGCCGCGCAGCATGCGCCACTGGGCGCCGTCCTGTACGGCCACGGCGCAGCGGTCGGCGTCCGGGTCGTTCGCGATGATCAGGTCCGGGTTCGTCTCACGGGCCTTCGCGAAGGCCAGGTCCATCGCGCCCGGCTCTTCCGGGTTCGGGAAGGCGACGGTCGGGAAGTCCGGGTCCGGGTCCGCCTGTTCGGCGACGAGGACGGGTTCCGGGAAGCCCGCACGGGCGAAGGCGGCGAGGAGAGTGTCCTTGCCCACGCCGTGCATCGCCGTGTAGACGGTGCGGGCGGTGCGGGGGGAGTGCTCGGCGAGGACGGCGTCCGTGCGGGCGAGGTAGGCGCTCAGAACGCCGTGGTCGCCGTCCTCGAGGGTTTCCCAGCCATCGGCCGGGCGCGGTACGTCGTCCAGGCCGGCGATCGCTTCGATCTCCGCGGCGATCTCGGCGTCCGCCGGGGGGACGATCTGCGAGCCGTCGCCGAGGTAGACCTTGTAGCCGTTGTCGCGGGGCGGATTGTGGCTGGCGGTCACCTCCACACCGGCGACCGCGCCCAGGTGCCGTATGGCGAAGGCGAGGACGGGGGTGGGAAGGGGGCGGGGGAGCAGGGCGGCGCGCAGGCCCGCGCCCGTCATCACGGCAGCCGTGTCGCGGGCGAAGTCCGCGGACTTGTGGCGGGCGTCGTAGCCGATGACGACGAGGCCGTTCTCCTGACCCTTGCCCTTGAGGTACGCGGCGAGGCCGGCGGCGGCTCGGATCACCACCGCGCGGTTCATTCGCATGGGGCCGGCGCCGAGTTCGCCTCGCAGGCCGGCGGTGCCGAACTGGAGGGTGCCGCTGAAGCGTGCGGTGAGCTCCGCGATGTCGCCGGCGTCGATGAGCTTGGCGAGTTCCTCACGGGTTTCCGTGTCGGGGTCTTCGGCCAGCCATGTCTTGGCCCGTGCGATGAGTTCGTCCTGCACGTCGGGTCAAACCTCTCTCTTTGTTTCTCGCCGGGGCCGTCCGTAACGCCGGTGGGGGAGGTTCTTTCCCCAACCCCACCCCTTCCCGAAACTGGGGCTTCGCCCCCAAGCCCCCGGGGGTTCGTCTTTCGGCTGCGGGCCGGTCGTGGCTGGTCGCGCAGTTCCCCGCGCCCCTAAAGGGGCGCACCCGCAGTTGGTCACCGGCGGGAGGGGGCGTGTGCCGGTGCGTCATCGCCCGTCGCGTAGGGCTTGTCNGCAGTTCCCCGCGCCCCTAAAGGGGCGCACCCGCAGTTGGTCACCGGCGGGAGGGGGCGTGTGCCGGTGCGTCATCGCCCGTCGCGTAGGGCTTGTCTCAGGCAACCCGCACGCTGTACCAACACCGGGCCGTACGCCCCCGCGGCGACGGGCGGACGCACCGGCACACGACCCCGACCCACCCACCACCCCACCGACCGACCCACCCAGCGGCAGCGAAACCGCAGGCGCGACGCGCGTCAGATGCGGTCCAGCACCTGCGTCAGCAGCGACCCCATGCGCGTCGCGGAGTCGCGGCCCGCCTGGAGGACCTCCTCGTGGTTGAGGGGCTCGCCCGTCATGCCCGCGGCGAGGTTGGTGACGAGGGAGATGCCGAGGACCTCCGCCCCGGCCTCACGCGCGGCGATGGCCTCCAGCACCGT
This sequence comes from Streptomyces sporangiiformans, assembly GCF_005768555.2. Classification (GTDB taxonomy): domain Bacteria; phylum Actinomycetota; class Actinomycetes; order Streptomycetales; family Streptomycetaceae; genus Streptomyces; species Streptomyces sporangiiformans. The sequence goes on along the minus strand of NZ_VCHX02000135.1, from coordinate 24,678 downwards.
GGACATGCCCACCAGGTCCGCGCCGATGACGCGAGCCATGCGAATCTCGGCCGGCGTCTCGTAGTGCGGGCCGGGGAACTGTGCGTAGACGCCCTCTTCGAGGGTCGGGTCGATCTCCCTGCACACCGCGCGCAGCCGCGGCGAGTAGAGATCCGTCAGGTCGACGAAGTTCGCACCGACGATCGGCGACGTGGCCGTGAGGTTGATGTGGTCGCTGATCAGGACCGGCTGACCGGGGCGCATCCCCTCGCGCAGCCCGCCGCAGCCGTTGGTCAGCACGACCGTCTTGCAGCCGGCGGCGACAGCGGTACGGACTCCGTGTGCGACGGCGGCGACCCCGCGGCCCTCGTAGAAGTGGGTGCGGCCCAGAAAGACCAGGGCCCGTTTGTCACCGATCTCGTAACTGCGGACCTTGCCGCCGTGGCCCTCGACCGCCGGCGGGGGAAACCCGGGCAGTTCGGTGACCTGGAACTCGGCCTCGGGGGCACCGAGGGCGTCCACGGCCGGTGCCCAGCCGGAGCCCATCACAAGGGCGACGTCGTGGGTCTCGGCACCCGTGAGCTCCCGCAGGCGCGCGGCGGCGTCGTCGGCGGCGGCATACGGGTTGCCCTGGGGGTCGTCCGGAAGAAGAGATGCGTTCACGCGCACGAGCGTAGCCGGTCTGAGCCTACGCGCGTAGATGATGGCGGTCACGCGTTTGCGATCGTTGTCTGGTTGTTTCCGACGAGGACCACGGGTGAGGGCCCTCAACAAGGGCCGCAAGGGCCGCAAGGGCCGCAAGGGCCGACGAGGTCAACAAGGACGCTTGCGCAGTTCCATCACATAGTCGTGCGGCGCTCCCGCCGACTCCGCCGCGTCCGCGAGCTCCCCCAGGTACCGGGCCGACGGCAGGCCCCCTTCGTACCCGTTCAGCACATACACCCACGCCGGCTCCTCACCCTCCAGGGTGTGCACCCGTACGCGCATACGCCGGTATATGTCGAGCCCGACCCCCTCCCAGCGGTCCAGGGAGTCCTCGTCGAGCGGAGCGACGTCGTACAGCGCCACGAACACCTGCGAGCGAGGTGCCTCGACGATGGTCGCGAGCGCGCCCTCCCAGCCCATGTGCTCGCCGCCGAAGGTGAGCCGCCAGCCGTTCAGCCACCCGGTGGCACGCAGCGGCGAGTGCGGGGCGCGGCGTGTCATGAGCCGCGAGTCGAGATTGCCGGCGTACGCGGCGTAGAGCGACATGAGGGAGAGGGTACGGCAGCGACGACGCACACCCCTCCTGTAACAGGGCACCCGCGGGTGGCCCCCCGGAGCGAAGCACCGTGGGGCGTGCGGGACAATGGAGTACGTGACTCGGATCGTGATCATCGGTGGCGGACCCGGCGGATACGAGGCGGCCCTGGTGGCCGCCCAACTCGGCGCGGAGGTAACCGTCGTCGACTGCGACGGCCTGGGCGGCGCCTCGGTCCTCACCGACTGCGTGCCGTCCAAGACCCTGATCGCCACCGCCGAGGTGATGACCACCTTCGACTCCTCGTATGAGGAGCTCGGCATCATCGTGGCCGATGACACTCCTCACATCGACACGCCCGCGCGGGTCGTCGGAGTCGATCTCGGCAAGGTCAACCGGCGTGTGAAGCGCCTCGCGCTCGCGCAGTCGCACGACATCACGGCGTCCGTGACGCGCGCGGGCGCCCGGGTCATGCGGGGCCGCGGCCGTCTGGACGGCCAGCAGGCCCTGGACGGGTCCCGGAAGGTCGTCGTGCGGGCCGCGGACGGTACGGAGGAGACCCTCGTCGCCGACGCCGTGCTCATCGCCACCGGTGGGCATCCCCGTGAGCTCCCCGACGCCCAGCCCGACGGCGAGCGGATCCTGAACTGGACCCAGGTCTACGACCTCGACGAGCTGCCGGACGAGCTCATCGTGGTCGGGTCCGGTGTCACCGGCGCCGAGTTCGCCGGTGCCTACCAGGCGCTCGGCTCCCGGGTCACCCTGGTGTCCAGTCGTGATCGCGTGCTGCCGGGCGAGGACCCGGACGCCGCGGCCGTACTGGAGGACGTGTTCCGGCGGCGCGGCATGAACGTCATGGCGCGCTCCCGTGCCCAGTCCGCCAAGCGCGTGGGCGACCGCGTCGAGGTCACGCTCGCCGACGGCCGCGTCATCACCGGATCGCACTGCCTCATGGCCGTCGGTGCCATCCCCAACAGTCACGGCATGGGTCTCGAAGAAGCCGGGGTGAAGGTCAAGGAGTCCGGGCACATCTGGACCGACAGGGTGTCCAGGACGTCGGCCCCGGGCGTGTACGCGGCCGGTGACGTCACCGGGGTCTTCGCGCTCGCCTCCGTGGCGGCGATGCAGGGACGTATCGCCATGTACCACTTCCTCGGTGACGCGGTCACCCCGCTCAACCTCAAGACCGTCTCCTCGAACGTCTTCACCGACCCCGAGATCGCGACCGTCGGCTACTCACAGGCCGACGTCGACGGCGGCGTCATCGACGCCCGGGTCGTGAAGCTGCCGCTGCTGCGCAACCCGCGCGCCAAGATGCAGGGCATCCGGGACGGCTTCGTGAAGATCTTCTGCCGGCCGGGCACCGGGATCGTCGTCGGCGGTGTCGTCGTCTCGCCGCGCGCCTCGGAACTGATCCATCCGATCTCGATCGCGGTCGACAACAACCTGACCGTCGAACAGATCGCGAACGCCTTCACCGTGTACCCGTCTCTGTCGGGCTCGATCGCCGAGGTGGCCCGGCAGCTGCACACCCGCAAGACGGACGGCGACGTCTGACGACGGGCTGCAACTCCTCGCTGGTCAGGGGGAGTTGGCAGGCCTTGTCGGCCCCTGTGTGCGGCATGGGCAGCGGGGGTGGGCGGGTATGGGTGCGTATACCACTTCCCGTGCTGCCGTGCGAACAACTTCTGTTATTCGGCGCAAACTGCTGAAAGCAGACGGTCGTTGGGGTTACTGTCAGTTTCGTGTTCGCTGCAGAACGTCGCCAATTGATCCTCGAAATGGTGCGAGCGAATGGGGCCGTGTCGCTCCGTGAGCTCGCCCGCGTCGTCCAGACCTCCGAAGTGACCGTACGGCGGGACGTGCGCGCGCTGGAGGCAGAAGGACTCCTCGACCGCCGGCACGGCGGTGCGGTATTGCCGGGCGGGTTCACGCGGGAGTCCGGCTTTCCGCAGAAGTCACATCTCGCGACCGCCGAGAAGACGGCCATCGCCGATCTCGCCGCGGGTCTCGTCGAAGAGGGCGAGGCCATCGTGGTCGGGGCGGGGACCACCACGCAGGAGCTGGCCCGTCGGCTCGCCCGGGTCCCCGGGCTGACCGTCGTCACCAACTCCCTTCTGGTGGCCCAGGCGTTGGCCCACGCCAACCGTGTCGAGGTCGTGATGACCGGCGGTACTCTGCGCGGTTCCAACTACGCCCTGGTCGGCAGCGGTGCCGAGCAGTCCCTCCAGGGTCTGCGGGTGTCCCGGGCCTTCCTGTCGGGCAGTGGGCTGACCGCCGAGCGCGGCCTGTCCACCTCCAACATGCTGTCGGCCAGCGTCGACAGGGCGCTGGTGCAGGCGGCCGCGGAGGTCGTCGTCCTCGCCGACCACACGAAGCTCGGTACCGACACGATGTTCCAGACGGTACCGACGGATGTGATCACGCGGTTGGTGACGGACCAGCCGCCCGCACACGACGACCGTGCGGCCACCGAGTTGCAGGCCCTGGCCGACCAGGGTGTGCAGATCGCCGTCGCCGGCTCCGGCGACGCGGGAGACGACACGGCCCCGGCAGGGCGCCAGCCGCCACGCCGGGACGTTGCCCTTCCCGGCCCACGGCGGAGCCAAATGCCGGGCGGCGGTCCTCAGCTGCGCAGTACCTCCGCGGTGCTCGGGGAGCAGCCGCAGAGCGAGCGCGCGCGGGTCGCGGATCTGCGCCGCCGCTGACGCACCGGCGCAGACGGACGGTCACTGACGGCCAGTCACTGACGGGCGGCGGTCCAGTCCGTACGTCAGACATTCGTCGGAGCAGACCGAGCAGGCTTGCGCGCGCTTGGCGTGAGAGCGCCCGGTGGACCTGTACACGGTCCACCGGGCGCTCCTGGCGTACGTACGGGAGTCCGTACGGAGGATCCGTACGGGGGCGTCAGTCCTTGATCTCGCAGATGACGGCGCCGGAGGTGACCGAGGCGCCGATGTCGGCGGACAGGCCCTTGATGGTGCCGGCGCGGTGGGCGTTGAGCGGCTGCTCCATCTTCATCGCCTCCAGGACGACGACGAGGTCGCCTTCCTGGACCTGTTGGCCTTCCTCGACAGCGATCTTGACGATGGTGCCCTGCATGGGGGAGGCGAGGGTGTCGCCGGAGGCGGCCGGGCCGGACTTCTTCGCCGCCCGGCGCTTGGGCTTCGCCCCGGCGGCCAGGCCGGTGCGGGCCAGCGACATGCCCAGCGAGGACGGCAGGGAGACTTCCAGGCGTTTGCCGCCGACCTCGACGACGACGGTCTCGCGGCCCGGCTCGTCGTCGGTGTCTGCCTCGGCGGGCGCGGCGAAGGGCGTGATGTCGTTGACGAACTCGGTCTCGATCCAGCGGGTGTGGACCTGGAAGGGGTTGCTGGTGAAGGCCGGGTCGGTGACGACGGCGCGGTGGAAGGGGATGGCGGTGGCCATGCCCTCCACCGTGAACTCCGCGAGGGCGCGGGCGGCGCGCTGCAACGCCTGCTCCCGGGTGGCGCCGGTGACGATCAGCTTGGCCAGCAGGGAGTCCCAGGCGGGGCCGATCACGCTGCCGGACTCGACACCGGCGTCCAGGCGCACGCCGGGTCCGGTGGGCGGGGCGAAGGTGGTGACGGTGCCGGGGGCGGGCAGGAAGTTGCGGCCGGGGTCCTCGCCGTTGATGCGGAACTCGAAGGAGTGGCCGCGGATCGCCGGGTCGTCGTAACCGAGGACCTCGCCGTCGGCGATGCGGAACATCTCGCGGACCAGGTCGATGCCGGTGACTTCCTCGGTGACCGGGTGCTCGACCTGAAGGCGGGTGTTCACCTCGAGGAAGGAGATGGTGCCGTCCGCGCCGACGAGGAATTCCACGGTGCCGGCGCCGACGTAGCCGGCTTCCTTGAGGATGGCCTTGGAGGCGTTGTAGAGCTGCGCGTTCTGCTCGTCGGACAGGAACGGCGCGGGGGCCTCCTCGACGAGTTTCTGGTGGCGGCGCTGCAGGGAGCAGTCACGGGTGGAGACGACGACCACGTTGCCGTGGGTGTCGGCCAGGCACTGGGTCTCCACGTGCCGCGGCTTGTCCAGGTAGCGCTCGACGAAGCATTCGCCGCGGCCGAAGGCGGCGACCGCCTCGCGGACGGCGGAGTCGTACAGCTCGGGGACTTCTTCGAGGGTGCGGGCGACTTTCAGGCCGCGTCCGCCGCCGCCGAAGGCGGCCTTGATGGCGATGGGCAGGCCGTGCTGCTCGGCGAACGTGACAACCTCTTCCGCGCCGCTGACGGGGTCGGGGGTGCCGGCGACGAGGGGGGCGCCCGCGCGTTGGGCGATGTGGCGGGCGGCGACCTTGTCGCCGAGGTCGCGGATCGCCTGCGGGGGCGGGCCGATCCAGATCAGGCCCGCGTCCAGGACGGCCTGGGCGAAGTCGGCGTTCTCCGAGAGGAAGCCGTAGCCGGGGTGGATGGCGTCGGCGCCGGAGTCGGCGGCCGCCTGGAGCACCTTGGTCATGTCCAGGTAGCTGGTGGCCGGGGTGTCACCGCCCAGCGCGAATGCCTCGTCCGCGGCCCGCACATGCAGGGCGTCCCGGTCCGGGTCGGCGTACACGGCCACGCTCGCGATCCCGGCGTCTCGGCACGCCCGGGCGACACGGACAGCGATTTCGCCACGGTTGGCGATCAACACCTTGCGCACGTTGGCTCCCTCTCCTTGAAACAAGCCGAGTTTAGGGACTGCCGACACGTCGTTTCGACCCATCCCCGATGGTGAGCTTGCCCACACGGAGCGTTATCCCAGGCCTGCTCGTCCGCGAAATCCCTTGTCGCACCGTGGTACGCATGGGGCTTCCCATGAACCCTAGCCCTCTCATGTGGTCAAGGTCTCTGTGAGAGCGTGCTGCGGCCCACTCGGTTTCTTTGTGGAGTCCCTACGAATGGCCTAACGAATCTTTGCTCCGGTCAGATCCCTTGTCCGGGGCTTTACCCGTTAGTAGCGTTCGGGATGCTCCCGAGCACTACTTGGGGTAACAGTCGTCGAAGGTGGGTGGGACCGGTGGTACGCAGACCGGTGGCGTGGGTGGCCGCGATCGTGCTCTTCGTGGAGGCGTTCGGCATCGCGCTGGTCAACTGGTTCCTGGGGGTCGTCGTCGACCGGCAGGACATGTCCCTCGCTGGACTGGACCCGGCCGCGATGTCCGTGTCCTCGAAGGTCGCGGGTCTGGTCTTCGGCCTCTACTTCGCGCTGTGCGGTTTCGTCGCCCTGCGCGTCGCCCTGCGCGACCGTGCCCCCGCCGGCCTCGGCCGCGTCCTGCTCATCAGCGTCGCCGTCGTACACGGCCTGCTCGGCGCCTTCACGGTCGGCCTGGTGGGCTGGGGCGCGTTCGCCTTCATGATGGTGGTGCTCGGGTTGGTCGTGCTCATCCTGATGGCGTACGACGGCCGGGAGGGCGCGGTCTCCGACGCCGAGCCGGTCGACGGCGCGCCGAACGGAGGAGCTCCGGGCGACGGAAGTAACGGGGGAGCCCCGGTCGCACCCACGGCGCCGCCGACGCCTTCGGCGCCCTGACCTCGCCCGACCATCTCTGCCCGACAATCTCCGCTCGACCATCTGCCCGAATCGCGTCGTCAGTTGTCCTGCCCGGCCCACAACTCCGTGATGCCGACGCCCAGTTGGGCCAGCAGGCGGCGCAGCAGCGGCAGTGAGATGCCGATGACGTTCCCGTGGTCCCCGTCGATGCCGTCGATGAACGGGGCGGAACGGCCGTCCAGCGTGAACGCCCCGGCGACGTAGAGGGGTTCGCCCGAGGCGACATACGCGGCGATCTCGGCGTCGGTCGGTTCGCCGAAGCGGACCACGGTGGACGCGATCGCCGACCGGTACCGCCCGGTCGTCGTGTCGTAGACGCAGTGCCCGGTCTGCAGCGTGCCCGTGCGGCCGCGCATCGCCTTCCAGCGCGCGGTGGCCTCCTCGGCGTCCGCGGGCTTGCCGAGCGCCTCGCCGTCCAGGTCGAGCACCGAGTCGCAGCCGATCACCAGGGCACCCTTGACCTCGGGCTTCGCCGCGACGACGGACGCCTTCGCCTCGGCGAGCGCGAGCGCCAGCTCGGCGGGGGTCGGGGCGGACACGGCGTCCTCGTCGACCCCGCTGACGATGACCTCGGGGTCGAGTCCGGCCTGCCGCAGCAGTCCGAGCCGGGCGGGGGACTTGGAGGCGAGGATGAGCCGACGGCGCTGATCAGTCATGCCGCCCAGGGTATCGACGTGGCCGGCGGGACGGCTCGTGCCGTCATGGATCACATGACGCCGAGCACGATCATCGCGAGCACCATGGCCAGCGCCATGAGGACGCCCAGCCGCCGCAACATGACCTGCATGTCGCGGAGTTCCTTCGGCGGCTCGTTCTCCGGGTCGGACCACAGCATGTCAACGATCGTGAGGCTGTGAGGGCTGGGGCGCCTGAGTACGCGTACTCATCTTGAGTAAAAGGTTCTGGAGTTCCATTAGTGAGCGCGACCCTGCTACCGTCCTGCCCGACTGCTAATGGAACATCAATCCCATTTGGAGGACGGCTGCCGTGTTCACCACCGTCTGGACCGCCTCGCCCCAACTGCCCAGCGCGGGCTTCACCCTCAACTGGTCGCAGGAGGGCTTCTGGCGTCACTCCCTGCGTCAGATCGTGCGCCTCACGGCGGGCGGTGACCGGGTCCGCATCCACCTCTCGAACGCCTACGGCACCTCGCCGCTGAAGGTCGCGGGCGCCACCATCGCCCGCACGGACCGGGGAGCCGCCGTCGAGCCCGGCTCACTCAGGCGGCTCACCTTCGCAGGAGCGCGGTCGGTGGAGATCCCGGCGCGCGGGCGGGCGGCCAGTGACGCCGTCGAACTCGCCCTGGAAGCAAGGGAATCGGTCACCGTCACCCTCCGCCTCGACGCGACCACCGGGCCCGCGACCTTCCACGCCCAGGCCTTCGCGACCAGCTACCGAGGAGCCGGGGACCTCCTGGAGGACACGGCAGGCGCGGGCTTCGACGAGTCGAGCGAGTCCTGGTACTTCCTGTCGGCCGTCGACGTCACCGCGGGCCGTACGGACGCGGTGGCCCTCTTCGGCGACTCGATCACCGACGGCTTCGGCTCCACGCCGGGCGCCGACCGCCGCTGGTCGGACGTCCTCGCCGAGCGCACCGGACGGCCCGTGATCAACGCCGGCATCGGCGGCAATCTCGTCCTCAACGACTCGGCCTGGTACGGCGAGAAGGGCGTCCACCGGCTCGGGCGCGATGTCCTCGCGCAGGCCGGTGTGAGCACCCTCGTCGTCCTCCAGGGCCTCAACGACATCGGCTTCAGCGAGACGGGCGAACAGCCCACGTACAAGCCGGCGCCGGTCGTCGAAACGGACGAACTCATCGCGGGCCACCGGGAATTGATCCGCCAGGCGCGCGCCTCTGGCCTGCGCGTGATCGGTGCGACCCTGCTTCCCTTCGGCGGCTCCGACCACTGGGGCGAGCACGCGGCGAAGGTGAGCCACGAGGTGAACGAATGGATCCGACGCTCCGGCGAGTACGACGCGGTGGCCGACCTGCACCGTGCGCTCGCCGACCCCGCCGATCCGGACGCGCTGAACCCGGCGTACGACTTCGGCGACCACCTGCACCCGAACGACGCGGGATACGAGGTGATGGCCGAAGTCACCGCCGAACAGCTCTGACCGGGCGTGCCCGGCCGACCGGGCTAACCGGGCCAGTACGTGCGGCCCCACGCCTTGGGGCCGGGAGCGGGCAGGCGGCTCGCGGCCACCCGCCCCGGGTCCGCCCACGCGTCGGGTTCACGGGCCGCGCCGGACGGGGTGATGGCCACCGCCGCGGCGCGTGCCTGAACCACCGCCAGTGCGGCGGCCAGCTCCTCCGGAGTCGGGTTGCCCCGTACGACCTTGATCATGACCGCTCCCAACTGGCGTCCTAAAGGGGGATGTTGCCGTGCTTCTTCGGAGGCAGGGATTCCCGCTTCGTCCGCAGCTGACGCAGGCCGCGTACCACGTGGGAGCGGGTTTCGGACGGCATGATCACGCCGTCGATGTAGCCGCGCTCGGCTGCCGCGTAGGGGTTGAGGAGCCTGTCCTCGTACTCCTGGATCAGACGCGTCCGCACCTCCTCGCGCTCCGCCTCGGGCGTGGCCGCGATGGTGCGGCGGTGCAGGATGTTCACCGCGCCCTGCGCGCCCATCACGGCGATCTGGGCCGTCGGCCAGGCGAGGTTGAGGTCGGCGCCCAGATGCTTGGAGCCCATGACGTCGTAGGCGCCGCCGAACGCCTTGCGGGTGATGATCGTGATGAGCGGGACCGTCGCCTCCGCGTACGCGTAGATCAGCTTGGCGCCGCGGCGGATGATGCCGTCGTGCTCCTGGTCCACGCCCGGCAGGAAGCCCGGCACGTCGACGAAGGTGATGACCGGGACGTTGAAGGCGTCGCAGGTGCGCACGAAGCGCGCCGCCTTCTCGCTCGCCCTGATGTCCAGGCACCCCGCGAACTGCATCGGCTGGTTGGCCACGATGCCCACCGGGTGGCCCTCGACCCGGCCGAAGCCGGTGACGATGTTCGGCGCGAACAGCGGCTGCGTCTCGAAGAACTCGGCGTCGTCCAGGACGTGCTCGATGACCGTGTGCACGTCGTACGGCTGGTTCGCGCTGTCCGGGACCAGGGTGTCCAGCTCGCGGTCCTCGTCCGTGAGCGCCAGGTCCGCCTCCTCCGGGAACGCGGGCGGCTCACTGAGGTTGTTCGACGGCAGGTACGACAGCAGCGACTTGACGTACTCGATCGCGTCCTTCTCGTCGCCCGCCATGTGATGGGCCACGCCGGAGGTGGAGTTGTGGGTGCGGGCGCCGCCGAGCTCCTCGAAGCCGACGTCCTCGCCCGTCACCGTCTTGATGACGTCCGGGCCCGTGATGAACATGTGCGAGGTCTGGTCGACCATCACCGTGAAGTCGGTGATCGCGGGGGAGTAGACCGCACCGCCGGCGCACGGGCCCACGACCAGCGAGATCTGCGGGATGACCCCGGAGGCGTGGGTGTTGCGGCGGAAGATCTCGCCGTACATGCCAAGGGCCGAGACGCCCTCCTGGATGCGGGCGCCGCCCGAGTCGTTGATGCCGATGACCGGACAGCCGGTCTTCAGGGCGAAGTCCATCACCTTCATGATCTTCTGGCCGAAGACCTCGCCGAGAGCGCCCCCGAAGACGGTGAAGTCCTGCGAGAACACGGCCACCGGGCGTCCGTCGACCGTGCCGTAACCGGTGACGACACCGTCGCCGTACGGGCGGTTCTTCTCCAGGCCGAAGTCGGTCGAGCGGTGCTGCGCGAACTCGTCCAGCTCCACGAAGGAGCCCTCGTCCATGAGCAGCTCGATCCGCTCGCGGGCCGTCAACTTGCCCTTGGCGTGCTGCTTTTCGACGGCGCGCGCCGAGCCGGCGTGCGTCGCTTCCTCGATGCGGCGCCGCAGATCCGCGAGCTTGCCCGCGGTGGTGTGGATGTCGATCTCTTGCGACTGTTCCGGCTCGGACATCGGGATGCGGCTCCCTGCCTGCTCAAAGGGGACATGAGGGGATGTGCTGAGGGCTGCTGAGGGCTTGATCTCGGGGTTGGCGGACCTCGGGTGGGTCCTCTGGGCTGCTCCTCGGCTGTACAGATGACACAGTGCTACTGACTCGTAGGGTAGTGCGGCGGCTACCGATCAGCAGTGCGGCGTTTACCACACCTAGGGTGGGTTGCATGACGCCGCGAGATGACTCAGACGACAGTCGTTGGTCCGACCTGGAACGCCCGCCGCTCAATGGCGCCGCGCTGCGCCGGGCCCTCGTACGGGACGCGGGGCTCTGGAGCGACGTCGAGGTCGTGGCCCGTACCGGATCCACCAACTCCGACCTTGTCGCCCTCGCCGCCGACGGCAAGGCCGAGGAGGGCGCCGTCCTCGTGGCCGAGGAGCAGAACGCGGGGCGCGGCCGCCTGGACCGCCAGTGGACGGCCCCGGCCCGCTCGGGCCTCTTCTTCTCCGTTCTGCTCAAGCCCTCCGAGGTCCCCGTCGCACGCTGGGGCTGGCTGCCCCTGCTCGCCGGGGTCGCCACAGCCACCGCGCTGTCCCGTACCGCCGGCGTGGACACGGCACTCAAGTGGCCGAACGACCTGCTCGTCACCGTGGGCGGCGAGGAGCGCAAGACCGGCGGCATCCTCGCCGAGCGCGCCGGCAGCGACGGCGTCGTGGTCGGCATCGGCCTCAACGTGACGCTCCGCGAGGACGAGCTGCCCGTGCCCACGGCGGCATCGCTCGCGCTCGCGGGAGCCTCCGTCACCGACCGCGACCCCCTGCTGCGGGCCGTGCTGCGCTCGCTGGAGCAGTGGTACACCGACTGGCGCGCCGCCGACGGCGATCCCTCCGCCTGTGGCCTGCAGGAGACGTACGCCGCCGGGTGCTCGACACTCGGCCGCACCGTGCGGGCGGAGCTGCCCGGCGGGGAGTCGCTGGAGGGGGAAGCGGTCGCGGTGGACGGGGACGGCCGATTGATCCTGGCCACCATGGAGGGGGTGCAGCAGCCCGTGGGGGCGGGGGACATCGTGCACCTGCGGCCGGCGGGTGAGGCCTGACCCGAGCTCCTCGGGTTCGCGGGCGCGTCGTCCCCGTCGGAGGCTCGGGTGTGGGTGTGGGTGCGGGTGCGAGTGCGGTGCCGGTGAAGGAGTGAGCGGAGCGACTCGTGGGGTACCCGGGCCTGGCTGTACAGGATGTACGAGAGGGGTACTCGACCACGGATGTTGAGACATGGGCGCGACCGTGCCGTACGACTCTGGAGTGGGCCTCGGGTCTCCCGGGCACGCTCATCGGGAGTGAGCCACAGCACACCTGCCGTAGAGTTGAGGCCGGTCGAAAGTGACCGTGGCAGATCGGAAGGGCAGCAGGCGTGACCGTCGACGACACGGGCTCCGGCACGGGTGCACACCCCGCCTCCGACGGTGAGCCGGGGCGTACTGCCGGGTCTGCCGCCGGGTCTGCCGCCGACACGCCGGCCGCGCGCGTCGACCGGGCCGAGGTGCACCCTCGGGTGGACGCGCATGAGGCCGACCCCGGCGACGACCCGCTCGCCCTCCGCCTCGAGCAGCTCATCCTCGGTGCCGAGCGGCGCTACACCCCCTTCCAGGCGGCCCGCAGCGCCGGTGTCTCCATGGATCTGGCGTCCCGTTTCTGGCGGGCCATGGGCTTCGCCGACATCGGCCAGGCCAAGGCGCTCACGGAGGCGGACGTACTGGCGCTGCGGCGTCTGGCCGGTCTGGTGGAGGCGGGACTGCTCAGCGAGGCCATGGCGATCCAGGTCGCGCGTTCCACCGGTCAGACCACAGCCCGGCTGGCCGAGTGGCAGATCGACTCGTTCCTGGAGGGGCTGACCGAGCCGCCCGAGCCGGGGATGACGCGCACCGAAGTGACGTACCCCCTGGTGGAACTGCTCCTGCCCGAGCTGGAGGAGTTCCTCGTCTACGTCTGGCGGCGCCAGCTCGCCGCCGCGACCGGCCGCGTCGTCCAGGCCGCGGACGACGAGGAGATGGTCGACCGCCGCCTCGCTGTCGGCTTCGCGGACCTCGTCGGCTTCACGCGGCTGACACGCCGCATGGAGGAGGAGGAACTCGGCGAACTCGTCGAGGCCTTCGAGACCACGTCCGCGGATCTGGTGGCCGCGCACGGGGGGCGCCTGATCAAGACGCTGGGCGACGAGGTGCTGTACGCCGCCGACGACCCGGGCGTCGCCGCCGAGATCGCCCTGCGCCTCATCGAGACCATGGCCAACGACGAGACGATGCCTGAACTGCGCGTCGGCATCGCCTTCGGCACGGTCACGACGCGTATGGGCGACGTCTTCGGCGCGACCGTGAACCTCGCGTCGCGCCTCACCTCGATAGCGCCACGGGACGCCGTTCTGGTGGACAGCGCACTCGCGGAGGAGCTGACCCGCACGGGGGACGCTCCCGCGTCCGAGAGCGAGGCCGCGGAGGCGGCCGCCGCCGCGGAGAAGGAGGGCGAGGAGCCGCCGGTGTACCGCTTCGCGCTCCAGCCGATGTGGCAGCGGCCGGTGCGAGGGCTGGGCGTGATCGAGCCGTGGCTGCTGAACCGCAGGGATTCCTGAGGCTGCCGAGTCTCACCTGGGCGTGCCGCCGACGCAGAGGCCCACGATCGGCACGCACACGTTCTCGTCATCCGGGTTCGGGGCGGGGACCGGCTTCGCGGGCCCCGGCGGGCGCGAGGTCTGGCGCGGGGGCGTGAGGGGCGGCGCTGCGGGGCCGGGCTCGGTGACGGGTGACTTCGGTCCGTCCGCCGTCGTCGCTGGGCCGGTCGTGGGGCGGCGCGGGGCGGCACCGGAAGGCTTGGGTGCCGTGGGCGGCCTGCCCGCGTCGGGGGGTGGTGCGGCCGCGTCGCCGCCGCTCGGAGCCGTCGTGGGGGACGGGGGCGTATGCGCCGTCGGTGCGCCGCTGACCGCTGCCGCCTCGCTGTCCGCGGCGGCCGGATCCGCCGTCGCTGTGAAGTCGGCCCCTGTGGGATCGCTGTCCGCGGCCGTGACGCCCCCGCCCGGCGGCTCCGCCGCGGGCCGCAGCAGGGTCAGCGCTCCCGCCGCCAGCGCGAGCCCTCCCACGGCGAACAGGGCCCGCCGGGGGCGGGGCTTGCGGTGACGTCCACGGGGCGGCCGGGGCACCGGGCCGGGGCCCACGTCGAGTACCTGTTGCTCCGTCGCCGTGTCCCGCATGCAGATCCTTTCCCGACGCGAAGGCGCCCGCCGACGCGCTGTCGCGGTGCGCAGGTTATGCGGCCTCTGGGGCGGTACGTCGGGGTTGACGGCGGGTGTCACTCGAACGTGGCGGGAACACCCCGGCTGCCCTTCCCCGGATGGGCTCCGGCTGAGATGATCGGCCGTGACTTTAGTTAACCATCGTTAACCGGGAGGGTGTCATGGCGGAACAGGGCGAGGGGCAGGGCGGGCGTCAGGGCGCTGAGCGGCGGTTCGGGGAGCACGTGGCCGTGCGCCGCCACGCGTACGTCGCGGAGCTCGCGCTCGACCGGCCCAAGGCCATGAACGCCGTGTCGACACAGATGGCCCGGTCGATCGCCGCCGCCTGCGACGCGCTGGCCGCCGACCGGGACGTACGCGTGGTCGTCCTGACCTCGACCCACGAACGGGCCTTCTGTGTCGGCGCCGATCTGAAGGAGCGGAACTCGTTCACGGACGCCGACCTGGTCCGCCAGCGGCCGGTCGCGCGCGCCGCGTACACCGGCGTGCTGGAGCTGCCGATGCCCACCGTCGCCGCCGTGCACGGGTTCGCGCTGGGCGGTGGTTTCGAGCTCGCGCTGTCCTGCGACCTGATCGTCGCGGACCGTACGGCCGTGGTGGGGCTCCCGGAGGTGTCCGTCGGTGTGATCCCCGGCGGGGGCGGTACGCAGCTGCTGCCGCGCCGGGTCGGGGCGGCCCGCGCGGCCGAGCTGATCTTCTCGGCGCGGCGTCTGGAGGCGGCCGAGGCGAGGGAGCTGGGGCTCGTGGACGAGCTGGTGGAGGAGGGGCGGGACCGGGAGGAGGCGCTCGCGCTGGCCGGGCGCATCGCCGCGAACTCGCCCGTGGGCCTGCGTGCCGCCAAGCGCGCGCTCCGTCTGGGGCACGGTCTCGACCTGCGCGCCGGCCTGGAGGTCGAGGACGCGGCCTGGCGTTCGGTCGCCTTCTCGGGCGACCGCGCGGAGGGGGTCGCGGCGTTCAACGAGAAGCGCAAGCCGGAGTGGCCGGGCGAGTAGGGAGTCAAAGGCGACGGTGGCCGCGGCCGTGGTTCTCTGTCGCCCCCGTCCGCCGCCCCCGCCTACGTTGCCCAACGTCTCAAAACGTTGCAAATCTACTTAACCTGGAGTGATGGGCGGTGACGATGGGCGGCTGAGGGCCGTGGTGGCGCTGGCGCAGGGCATGGCTGCCGCGCACACCCCGCGGGAGTGCTGGCGGGCGGCTGCGACGGGAGCCTGCCATGCGCTGGCGGGGAGTTTCGCCGCGCTGTCCGTCTGGGAGCGGGAGCTCGGCCGGCTACGGGTGCTCGCGAACGTGGGGGAGCGGGCGCCGGGCGAGGAGGAGTACCCCGAGAACGAGGCGTATCCCGTGCATCAGTTCCCGGAGATCACGGAGTTCCTGCACGAGCGCTGGGTGGCCGGCGGCGAGCCCAACGCGTGGGTGGAGACGGCGGAGGGACCCGAGAGGCCGGCCGGGCGACACGCCGAGTACTGCCACCAGAGGGTCGCCGCGCTGCGTAGGCGCGGGCGCGGCTGCTGTGTCGTGGCGCCGCTCGTGCTGCACGGCAGGGCGTGGGGCGAGCTGTATGTGGCGCGTCCCGTGGGAGCCCCGGCCTTCGAGCGCGCGGACGCCGACTTCGCGACCGTCCTCGCCTCGGTGGTCGCCGCCGGGATCGCCCAGACCGAACGCCTGGAGGAGGCCCGCCGGCTCGCCTTCACCGACTCCCTGACCGGCCTCGCCAACCGTCGGGCCGTCGACGTGGGCCTGGAGGAGGCCGTCGAGCGCCACCGTGCCGAGCATGTCGTCGTCAGCCTCGCCATCTGTGACGTCAACGGGCTCAAGCGGGTCAACGACACTCAGGGGCACGCCGTGGGTGATCGGCTCCTGGAGCGATTCGGCTCGGTCCTCTCCCTGTGCGGCGCGATGCTCCCCGGCACGCTTGCCGCGCGGCTCGGTGGCGACGAGTTCTGCCTGCTCGCTGTGGGGCCGGCCGCCGATGACGTCGTCGGCGTCGCCGACGAGCTCTGCCGCCGGGCGAGTGGGCTGGAGTTCGGCGAGGGGGTCGCCTGCGGTGTCGCCTCCACCGGGGATCCCATCGGGCCTGTCCGGTCGGCTCGTCGGCTCTTCCGTCTTGCCGACGCCGCGCAGTATCGGGCCAAGGCCGTTCGCGCCCCCAAGCCTGTGGTCGCCGGGCGCGAGGGGCCCCAGGACCCGGTTGTGCGGCTCGCGGACGCCCCCACCCCGGCGGCCCCGGAGCGGCGCCGCTTCCGCGGCCGCCCTTGACGCCGGGGCCCTGCCCCCAGGCCCCCGGGGTTCGCATTTCGACTGCGGGCCGGTCGTGGCTGGTCGCGCGGTTCCCCGCGCCCCTGAAGGGGCGCCTGCCGGCGGCGTAAGGGGTCAACCCGGCACCCGCTAGTGACACGACGGCATTCAGTGCGTACGCTCCTGAATATGGATATGCACACTGTGGTGGTGGGGACGACCGGGGTCAGCGCGGCCGACGTGCTCGCCGTGGCGCGCGGCGGGGCGCGGGTTGAGCTTTCCGGTGAGGCGGTGGCGGCGCTCGGCGCGGCGCGCGAGATCGTGGAGGCGCTGGCGGCCAAGCCGGACCCCGTGTACGGGGTCTCCACCGGCTTCGGCGCCCTGGCGACGCGGCACATCAGCCAGGAGCTGCGCACCCAGCTGCAGCGCAACATCGTGCGGTCGCACGCCGCCGGGATGGGACCGCGCGTCGAGCGCGAAGTGGTCCGCGCTCTGATGTTCCTGCGCCTGAAGACCGTCTGCTCGGGCCGGACCGGTGTCCGCCCGGTCGTCGCCCGAACCATGGCCGCCCTCCTGAACGCCGGTGTCACCCCGGTCGTGCACGAGTTCGGATCGCTCGGCTGCTCCGGCGATCTCGCACCGCTCAGCCACTGCGCCCTCACGCTGATGGGCGAGGGTGAGGCGGAGGGCCCGGACGGAGTCGTACGTCCCGCTCGTGAACTCCTCGCCGAGCACGGCATCGAACCCGTCGAGCTCCGCGAGAAGGAAGGCCTCGCCCTCCTCAACGGCACCGACGGCATGCTCGGCATGCTGGTCATGGCCCTGGACGACCTCGACACCCTCTACAAGTCCGCCGACATCACCGCCGCACTGTCCCTCGAAGCCCTTCTCGGGACCGACAAGGTCCTCGCCCCCGAGCTGCACGACATCCGCCCGCACCCCGGGCAGGGCACCAGCGCCGCCAACATGCTCGCCGTGCTGAAGGGTTCCGGCCTCACCGGTCACCACCAGGACGACGCCCCGCGTGTCCAGGACGCGTACTCGGTGCGCTGCGCCCCCCAGGTCGCGGGCGCCGGCCGCGACACCATGGCGCACGCCCGCCTGGTGGCCGACCGCGAGCTCGCCTCCGCCGTCGACAACCCCGTCGTCCTCCCCGACGGCCGCGTCGAGTCGAACGGCAACTTCCACGGCGCCCCGGTCGCGTACGTCCTGGACTTCCTCGCCATCGCCGCCGCCGACCTCGGCTCGATCGCCGAGCGCCGCACCGACCGCCTCCTCGACAAGAACCGCTCGCACGGCCTGCCCCCCTTCCTCGCGGACGACCCGGGCGTGGACAGCGGACTGATGATCGCTCAGTACACGCAGGCCGCCCTGGTGAGCGAGATGAAGCGGCTCGCCGTCCCGGCCTCGGCCGACTCGATCCCGTCCTCCGCGATGCAGGAGGACCATGTGTCGATGGGCTGGTCCGCCGCCCGCAAGCTCCGTACCGCCGTGGACGACCTGACCCGGATCATCGCCATCGAGCTGTACGCGGCCACCCGCGCCATCGAGCTCCGCGAGGGGCTCACCCCGGCTCCCGCCTCCCGCGCGGTCATCGACGCGGTCCGCGCCGCCGGCGTCCAGGGGCCCGGCCCGGACCGCTTCCTCTCCCCGGACCTGGAGGCCGCCGACGCCTTCGTACGCGGAGGCCACCTGGTCGCGGCGGTGGAGCCCGTGACGGGACCGCTCGCGTAGCGACCGGTCACTCGGTCAGCCAGTCGGCAGGTCGGTCAGCCAGTCGGCCGGTCTCGACGGATTCGACACATACGGGTGCGGGTTTCGTTCGCTTCCGACACCCGCACCCGTATGTGTGCTACGGTCGTTACCGATTACGTTTTTGGTACCCATTAACTTTGTGCGCCTGAAAGGAATCATCTCTCAGGCGCGTTTTGTTTTTCCGGCCGCTCCGGTTCTCCGGCGCAACTCCGGGTGGGTCCGCTATCCATCCAGGAGAAAAAAAGCATGGCAACTGGCACCGTGAAGTGGTTCAACTCGGAAAAGGGCTTCGGTTTCATCGAGCAGGACGGCGGCGGCGCCGACGTCTTCGCCCACTACTCCAACATTGCCACCTCGGGCTTCCGTGAGCTGCAGGAGGGCCAGAAGGTCTCCTTCGACGTCACGCAGGGTCAGAAGGGCCCGCAGGCGGAGAACATCGTCCCCGCCTGATCCAGGGACGCGTTCCACGCGAGCCGGGGCCCGCACCTTCGGGTGCGGGTCCCGGCTTGTGCTGTCCGCACGGAAGGAATCCCAGATCCAGCATGACCCGATCCGAACGTCCTGACCGACCCGCCGGCAAACGACCGGTGAATTCTCGTGGTTCGCGTGGTGCGCGTGGTTCTCAGGGCGCCCGCAACGGAGCCCCAGCCGTCGCGAACGGCGGCGCCCGAAACGCCCGTAAAAAACCGTCGCCCGGGGTCACCGCGCCGCGCGAGTTCACGCTGCCGGAGACCGTCACGCCCGCACTGCCCGCCGTCGAGTCCTTCGACGCGCTGGACATGCCGGCCGCGCTGACGAAGACCCTCGCGGCCCAGGGCGTGATCGAGCCCTTCCCGATCCAGGGCGCGACGCTGCCCAACTCCCTTGCGGGGCGCGACATTCTGGGCCGGGGCCGGACCGGCTCGGGCAAGACCCTCGCCTTCGGGCTGGCGCTGCTCGCCCGCACGGCCGGCCGCCGTGCCGAACCCAAGGCACCGCTCGCACTGGTCCTGGTGCCCACGCGCGAGCTCGCACAGCAGGTGACCGACGCGCTCACGCCGTACGCCACGGCCGTCAACCTGCGTCTGACCACGGTGGTCGGCGGACTCTCGATCTCCCGCCAGGCGGGCGCGCTGCGGCGCGGCGCCGAGGTGCTCGTGGCAACGCCGGGCCGGCTCAAGGACCTCATAGACCGCGGTGAATGTGCCCTCCGCCGTGTGTCGATCACGGTCCTCGACGAGGCCGACCAGATGGCCGACATGGGGTTCATGCCGCAGGTCACGGCGCTGCTCCAGCAGGTGGAGCCGGGCGGGCAGCGGATGCTGTTCTCGGCGACGCTGGACAAGAACATCGACAAGCTCGTACGGATGTTCCTCAGCGACCCCGTCGTGCACTCCGTCGACCCCTCCGCGGGCGCGGTGACCACGATGGAGCACCATGTGCTGCACGTCGCCGACGAGACCGACAAGAAGGCCGTCGCCATGCGCATCGCGGCCCGTGACGGTCGCGTGATCCTCTTCGTGGACACCAAGCGCGGCGCCGACCGCTTCACCAAGCGTCTGCTCGCCAACGGCGTTCGTGCCTCCGCGCTGCACGGCGGCCGCTCCCAGCCGCAACGCAACCGCACCCTGGACCAGTTCAAGAACGGTCAGGTCACCGCTCTCGTCGCCACCAACGTCGCGGCCCGCGGAATCCACGTCGACGACCTCGACCTGGTCGTCAACATCGACCCCCCGGTCGACCACAAGGACTACCTCCACCGCGGCGGCCGCACCGCCCGCGCGGGCGAGTCCGGCAGCGTCGTCACCCTGGTCCTGCCCGACCAGAAGCGCGACATGTCCCGTCTGATGGCGAACGCGGGCATCACCCCCCGGACGGCCCGCGTCAAGTC
Source organism: Streptomyces sporangiiformans (assembly GCF_005768555.2). GTDB lineage: Bacteria > Actinomycetota > Actinomycetes > Streptomycetales > Streptomycetaceae > Streptomyces > Streptomyces sporangiiformans. The sequence continues at coordinate 4,820 of NZ_VCHX02000135.1, read as the reverse complement.
CACCGACGCGGAGCTGGCCAGCATCACCGGCGCCCGGGAGCCGTCCGGTGTTCCGGTGACGATCGAGGTACCGGCCCCCGCCGTCGCCCAGCCCGCACAGGCGAAGGGGACGGCGAAGGCCAAGGCCAACTCCCGGCCGCGGTCGCGCAGGGGCGGGGCGCGCACGCGCGGTGCGCGCAGCACGCGGAGCTGACGGGAGTCACGCGGAGCTGACGGAAGATCAAGAAGCGCTGATCGCCAGATCGTTGGTGACGGTGAAGAAGAACCGGGCCTGAACCTGTCCGCCCGCCGCGCCGGGGGCCGCGGCGGTCAGGGTGGTGCTCGGATGCTTGTCCGTTTCCTTGCGGGTCACGATGTCGCCGACGAGCCGGCCGATACGGAGGGGCTCCGAGGTTTCGGCCGGGCGCAGGAACAGGTCCCACAGCGCCTTGTCCGCCTCGGCCGGACCAGGCGGCAGAGAGGTCACGCGGGCCCGGAAAGCGCGAGCTCCGGTGGTCGTCGTCGCGGTGGTCTCGAAGTCGTGCGCCCTTCCGCTGCGGGAGACGCCCAGCAGCGCCGCGCCTGGGCCGAGTTCGGCCCCGTGGAGCAGGCCCTCGACGGCCAGGGAGCCCTCGTGGGTGCGCAGGGCCGTGGCTTCCGCGTGGGCGGGGCGGCGGAAGGTCCGCAGGGCCAGGAAACCGTCCTTGGTGGTGTACGGGATCCACCATGCGAACGCCTGGTCCGCCGCGGGAGACGCGCTCAGCAGGCCGCGCTGCTCGACGAGGGTGGCCTTGAGACGACGCCGTGCGCCGTCCTCCGCGCGCGCGATGTGCACATCCCAGCGGCCTTCCGCCAAGGAGAGCCGGTCGTGGGTCAGATCCGCCGTCCAGGGTGACCGCGCCGCCACGGGTCTCTCCAGCGGGACGCGGATCTCGTCGTCGCCGTGCCGGTGACGCAGGACGAGTGCGAGGCTCTTCCCGGACACGCCGGAGCGGTTCACCGCGATCCGTACCCCGCCCGCCGAGTCGGCCGTGCAGCGGCCCTTCGGGCGCAGGGCGCGCGGCCGGTCGTCCGTGGCCGGAACGTTCGCCGTCGGGGCCGCGGCGCCCTTGCCCGGGGCTCCCTTGGCCGGCGATCCCTTGCCCAGCGATTCCTGGCCCAGCGGTTCATGGCCCGAAGACGGCGGCGCCTGCGTACGTCGAAGGCGGGTGCGGCGGGGCAGAAGCGTGCCGGCGGCACGGCGTACCCGGCGGGTGAGCTTCACCGCCGCCGGGATCCGGGCCTCGCGCAGCTCGTCGATCAACCGCTCGTACTCGCCGGCGACCCTGCGGGGCGCGAACCGCTGGACGGTTTCCCTGGCGGACTCGCCCATGACGCGTCTCTGGTCCGCGTCCTCGATCAGCTTCAGCAGCCCGACGGCGAGTGCGTCCGGGTCGCCCGGGGTCACGAGCAGTCCGTCGGAACCGCTGGTGATGATTTCACCGGGACCGTGCGGGCAGTCGGTCGCGACGACCGGTACGCCGGCGTGCATGGCCTCCAGGATCGTCATGCCGAAGGACTCCCACTCGGAACTCACGGCGGCGATGGAGGCCTTGGCCCACTCGGTCTCCATGGTCGGATGCGGTCCCATGAGAAACACGTGGTCGTTCAGGCGGAGCGTGTCGACGGCGGCGCGGAGGCGGGCGCGCTCCGGCCCCTGACCGTAGATCCGCAGCCGCCACTCGGGCTGTGCGGCGACGACCTTGGCGAAGGCCTCGATGAGCAGGTCGTAGCGCTTGACCGGCATCAGACGTCCCGCGGCGACCACCAACGGGGCCCGTACGTCGGAGAGCTCGGCCCGCGGCCTCGGCGCGGCGTTCGGGATGTTGGCGATCCGCGTCCTCAGCCCGGGCAGCCGCGCGCGATGGTCGGCCGCGTCCTGGCCGGAGACGGTGACGAAGGCGTCCAGGCGCGGGATCGCGTCGTTCTGCGCCGCACGGACGCCGACTAAGTGATTGTCGTAGGACAGGTGTTCCTGCCCGATGCGCAGATAGCGGCGCGAGCCGTGTCGGGCGAGGAAGACCACCAGCGCCGGGCGGGTCGCCACGACCACGTCGGCGTCGGTCTCCTTGAGGAAGTCTCTGAGCCGTTCGTCCGTGAGCGCGCTGTAGCGGTGGGCGAGGACCTCGGAGGGCGGTACGACCGCGGAGGGCCTCCCCATGAGCGGGTGGCCGCCGTCGTGGGCCGGGGAGTCCGGGCGCTCGTCGACCAGGGGGACGAGGCGGACCTGACGACTCAACTCGAGCAGCGGCCGCTCCGCGGTGCGGAAGACCGAAACGATCTCAACCTCGTGCCGAGCGGCAAGTGCGTTGGCCAGGTTGAGCGTTGCACGGACCGTGCCCCCGATGGCGTAGGCGTTGTGCAGCAGGAAACATAACTTCAAGGAGGCGACTCCCTCTCTCAGCGCCTCTCAGTATGCCCCGCTGCGCTCCCGCCGTACGGAATACACGACGAAGCCCGCCCCCAGGCCCAGGCACAGCGTGCCGCCGACGACATACGGGGTCGTGTCGACGCTTCCCGTGTCCGCCAGTTCGGTGGACTGGGTGCCGGAAGGGGAGTCGGCGGGGGAGTCGGAGGAGTCCGAAGTGCCGGAGGAGTCCGCCCGGGCCTGTGTGATCGTGGTGGTCGACGTCTGTGCTCTGTGGTCCGCCATGGATTTGTCCGCCGTCGCGTTGGCGGAGGGGACGAACCACAGGGCGCCCAGAAGGGCCCCCGCGGCGGTAGCGGTCAGCAACGATCGACGTGCGGCGGACACGGAATATCGATCCCCTTGCGGTGCTGGCGAATTGGCCGTGTGGGCGATGTTAATGAAAGTCGCGGGTCTCGGGAAAGTCACGGTGGCTGTGAGCCGTACGCTCCGGGGTATGAATTCTTCGGAGACATCCCGCTTTGTGCGGTTGCATGTGGAACTGGTGCTGGAGATCGGCGACGAAGACGGCGTCACCAAGGCCGCGTTGGGGCGCCTCGCCGGCGAAACGGAGATGCCGGCCGACGAGCGGGCACACACCGAGAGCGCGGTGACGGAAGACACAGCGGAGGCCCTCGCGTACCTCGTCGACCCGTTCGACCTGGTCAGCAAGGTGCCGGGGGTCGAGATCGCGCAGGCCTCGTGGAGCAGCGAGCGGATCGACTACGACCCCGATGCGCCGGAGTGGGACCTCGGCGAGGATGATGATGCGTTGGACGAAGAAGATGAAAAAGAGGTTGGCTGACGCTGCTTGGGATAATCGTGACCCCGGGCGGCAACCGCCACCCGGGGTTCTCTCGTCTCATGAGGCGCAGTGACCGACACCCGCACCAGTAGTACGAGGAAAGTACCGACGTGGTGTGCCCCACACCTGTGACGGATGGGGAACGGGACGAACCGGTCGTAGCGTTTGAAGCTGTTACGGGGATTCTTGGGGTTCTGGGGATTCGGAAACGATGGAGAAGCGTGTGATGACGGACAGTAAGCGGCGCAAGGGTCTCAGGGCCGCGTCCGCACTGCTCGGCGGTGTGTTGTTGCTCTCGGCGTGCGGCGGGGGTGACGACGGTGCCAAGGGTGGTGGCGACAACACCTCGCAGGCCAAGGCCGACGAGGCGGCAGCCGAGAAGGCCTCCGAGGCCCAGATCAAGATCACGCCCAAGGACGGCTCGGACAACGCCTCCATCAACAACGCCGCCAAGGTCACGGTCAGCAAGGGCACGCTCACCGACGTCAGCATGGAGACCGCGAGCGGCGCCGCTGTCGACGGCGAGATATCCGCCGACAAGAAGAGCTGGGCGCCCAGCGTCCAGCTGGAGCGGTCCACCAACTACAAGATCACGGCCACCGCCAAGGACGCCGACGGTCGCGCGGCCCACGAGAACGCGTCGTTCACGACGGTCTCCCCGGCCAACAGCTTCATAGGCAACTTCACGCCCGAGGACGGCTCCACCGTCGGCGTCGGCATGCCGGTGTCGATCAACTTCGACAAGGCGATCACCAACAAGGCCGCGGTGCAGAAGGGCATCACCGTCTCCTCCAGCAGCGGCCAGGAAGTCGTCGGCCACTGGTTCAACGCCAACCGTCTGGACTTCCGCCCCGAGGACTACTGGAAGGGCGGCTCCACCGTCACCCTCAAGCTGAACCTCGACGGCGTCGAGGGCGCGAGCGGCGTGTACGGCGTGCAGCAGAAGACGGTCACCTTCAAGATCGGCCGTAACCAGGTCTCGATCGTCGACGCGAAGAGCAAGACCATGAAGGTCACTCAGGACGGCAAGACGATCAAGACCATCCCGATCTCCGCCGGTGCGCCCGAGAACAAGACGTACCAGGGCCGGATGGTGATCTCCGAGAAGTTCACGGAGACCCGGATGAACGGCGCGACGGTCGGCTTCACGGACGACGACGGCAAGGGCGAGTACGACATCAAGGACGTACCGCACGCCATGCGTCTGTCGACCTCCGGCACGTTCATCCACGGCAACTACTGGGCCGCCGATTCCATCTTCGGCAGCGTCAACACGAGCCACGGCTGCGTCGGCCTGAACGACACCAAGGGCGCCAAGGACCCGAACACCGAGGGCGCCTGGTTCTACAACAACTCGATCATCGGTGACGTCGTGGACGTCCGGAACACCGGCGACAAGACCATCGCCCCGGACAACGGCCTCAACGGCTGGAACATGGACTGGGCCGCCTGGAAGGAAGGCTCGGCCGTCTGAGCAAGGCTCGGCCGTCCGACGGCCGGCGAGCCGGCGCCCGACCGACGCCGGGTCCTCGCCACCTCCTCATCACCGCACTGATGGCGTCGGCCGCCCCCACACCGGGGGCGGCCGAC
>NZ_VCHX02000144.1 GCF_005768555.2 Streptomyces sporangiiformans | reverse complement strand
GGGGAGTCGGCGACTGACGACAACGCCGCAGATGTGCGTGCCAGACCCCGCGGCCCCGGCATGATCCGCCGGACAGGCCCTAGTCCCGGTGGCGGCGGTTCTGCCGGCGCTCCTCGCGTTCGTCGCGCCGCTCGTCGCGTTCCTCGTGCCGCGCCTGGCGGCGTGCGTCGCGGTCCTCCCGCTGCTTCCGGAGCAGCTCCCGGTGCTGCTCCATGGCGTCACGGTGAATGTCGTGCGCCTGGCCCAGGGCGTCCTGGTGGGGAGAGCGGCCCTCCAGGGCCTCGCGCCGGGAGGCCTCCAGTTCCTCCTGGCGGGCCGCCCTGCGCTCCAGCTTCTCCTGGCGGCGCTCCTCCTTCTGGCGCTGCCGCTCGGCCCTGGTCAGCTTGCGTTCCACACCGACGCCGCCCCAGAAGGCGAAGCCCGTCACGATCACGCGGGGGGCGCCGGGCTCGCCGCGCACGCCCTCCTCACGGTGGTCGAAGCCGCCCATGACGCCGAGGCCGCGCACGACGACCTCGACGCCGGGCGGTACGACGACCTGCATGCCGCCCATGATCGCGACGCAGTTGATGACGACCTCGTGGTCCACGAAGTCCGCCTCACGCAGGTCGATGACGCCGCCGCCCCAGAACGCGAAGGAGTTGAACCGCCTGGGCACCCTCCAGCGCCCCTTGCGCTCGAACCCCGACATGATCGCGACGCCCCACTGGGACGAGGGCTCCCCGCCGACGATCCGGCCCGCCCAGTCGCCGCGGGTCTCGGCAGGCCCTTTGATCATCGACACGGCGGGCGCCGGGGCGCCGGCCACGGGCAGATCGCGGGTGATCGGCACCAGCTCCCCGTACGTACGGGCCTTGTACGTCGCGTCGAGCCGTTCCCCGAACTCCTCCATGTCGAGGCGTCCCTCCGCGAGGGCGTCCCTCAGCACCTCGGCGACTTGCTCACGGTCGGCGTCCGAAGCCCGCAGTTCCGGGCTCGGGGATCCGGGAGGCGTCCCCCGGGAAGGCTCAGGATCCGTCATGTCATGAAGCCTACGAGGTTGCCTTCTCCGCGTACATGCGACTGATGACCGCCTCGATGTCCGGTTCTCGCACCGACAGGTCCACCAGCGGATACTCGGCCGCGATCCGCGCCACGAGCGGCGCCGCCGAGTCCGAGGCCGGGAAGGCGAGCCACTGCCGCGGCCCCTCCACCTTCACCACGCGCGCCAGGTCGACGTCGATGGGTGGAAGTTCCCGCTCCAGGTCCACCACCAGCGTCCGCTCGCCGGCGCCGATCTCGTGCAGCCCGGAGAGCGGGCCGTCGTACACCAGCCGCCCGTGGTCGATGACCATCACACGGCGGCACAGCTGCTCGATGTCCGAGAGGTCGTGGGTGGTGAGCAGCACCGTCGTCGAACGCTCCGCGTTCAGGTCCCGTAGGAACTCCCGCACCTTGACCTTCGAGATCACATCGAGCCCGATCGTCGGCTCGTCGAGGTACAGCACCTCCGGATCGTGCAGCAGCGCCGCCGCGATGTCCCCGCGCATCCGCTGCCCGAGCGAGAGCTGGCGGACGGGAACGTCCAACAGGGGGCCCAGTTCGAGGAGTTCGACACACCGGTCGAGGTTCTCGCGGTAACGGGCGTCCGGGATCCGGTACATGCGGTGCATCAGCCGGTACGAGTCGATCAGCGGAAGGTCCCACCACAGCGTCGTACGCTGCCCGAACACCACCCCGATCCGCCGCGCGAGGCGTGTGCGCTCGCGGGAGGGGTCGATGCCCGCCACCCGCAGCCGGCCGCCGCTCGGCGTCAGAATGCCCGTCAGCATCTTGATGGTGGTGGACTTGCCCGCGCCGTTCGGCCCGATGTAGCCGACCATCTCGCCGCGCGGCACGGTGAAGGAGATCGAGTCGACCGCCCGCACCTCGTGCCGCTCACTGCGCAGGAAGCCGGTCTTCTTCCGTACGTCGAAGACCTTCTCGACCCGGTCGAGACGAATGAACTCCCTGTCCGACGCGCTGTCCGTCTCGGCATCCAGTTCGGTGTCCACGAACCAACTCCCCTAACTACCCGTACTCCGGTACGAACGAAGACCCACACGCCACGCCATTCCCGCGAGCGCGCAGCAGGCCACCGCCACCAGCGGCGGCAGGAAGGCGACCCACTCCGGCAGGTCGAGCGGATACGGCCGCCCCAGCACATACAGCGCGGGCAGCCAGTTGACGAAGGCCAGCGGCAGCACGAAGGTCACCCCTCGCACCAGGTCCTGCGCGAAGATGCTCGGCGGGTACTGGAGCAGCGTGGTACCGCCGAACGTGAAGGAGTTCTGTACCTCGGACGCGTCCTGCGCCACGAACTGAAAGGCGGCCCCCGCCACGAACACGGCCGCGAAGATCCCGGCCCCGCTGAGCATCATCGCCGGGATCATCAGCGCCTTGAGCGGGGTCCAGGAGATGTCGAGCGAGACGAGCGCGTAGCCGAGGACGAGCAGCCCCTGGGTGATCCGGCCCACGCGGCGCAGCGCGAACCGGTCCGCCGCGACCTGCGCCAGCACCGGCGCGGGCCGCACGAGCAGCGTGTCGAGCGTGCCGTCGCGCACCCGCCGTCCGAGCTTGTCCGTCGAACCGATCACGAGGTCGGCGAGCCCGAACGCGGCGCCCGAGAGGCCGTACAGGAAAGCCACCTCGGGCAGCGTGTAGCCGCCGAGCGCGTCGACCTGCGAGAACATCAGCAGAATCGCCGCGAAGTCGAGCCCGGTCCCCACGAACTGCCCGACGACCGTCATCGCGAAGGAGGCGCGGTACGCCATCGTGGAGCGGATCCACATGGCGGCGATCAGCCGGTAGGCGCGCAGCCCGTCCGCCAGGCGCGAGGGCTCAGCCACGCGTGAGGTCTCACCGACACGGGATGTCTCACCGGCGCGCGAGGTCTCAACCACCCTGGACCACCACCCTGCGTGTCGCCGCCAGCTGGACCAGGCGTCCCACCGCGAGCAGCCCGACGGCCCACGCGGCCTGGAAGGCGTACGTACTCAGCAGGCCGGATCCCGTGCGCTCGCCGAGCAGCACGTCCGCGGGTGCCTGGATCAGTGCCGACCAGGGCAGCACACGGCCCAGTTCGCCGAGCGCTCCCGGGAAGATGTTCAGCGGCAGCAGCATCCCGGAGAAGAAGATCCCCACCAGAGTGGCGAGTTGCTGCACGCCCGCTCCGTCCAGGAACCAGAACGTCATCATCGCCACGATGTAGCGGATCGCGAAGCTCACGGCAACGCCGAGCGCGACGGCGACCAGGAACGCCAGCCAGGTCGCCGGGTCCGCCGGGAGCGCCAACTCGAAGACGAGCGCCCCGAACGCCATCGGCACCACGCCACGCCCCACCAGCTGGAAGGCGGCTCGCCCGACGTCCGTCGCCAGCCACCACGCCTGCAGATCCGCGGGCCGGTACAGGTCGATCGCGATGTCGCCGGTACGGATCCGCTCGATCAGCTCGTCCTCGAAGCCGCCGCCCATCGCCGCGACCGCCGCGTGCAGCCCCTGCGCGAGCCACACATACGTCAGCGCCTGCGCCTGGTCGTACCCGCCGAGGTGCGGCTTCTCGTCCCACAGCGCGATGTACGTATACGCCAGGATCAGCCCGAAGACGGTGTTGGTGAACACCCCTGCCGCGGTGGCCACTCGATAGGTCGCGTACCGCCTGAACGCCCGAACCGCGACGGCCGCGTACAACCGCCCTGTCCCCACGACAGGCTCCCTTCAGCCGTTCCGAGCCAAAGCGCAGGAGCCTAGCCATGCGGGCATGCCATGTGCCAGGCATTTTTCCGCGCGACGCGTGCCACATGTCGGGAACGGAACGTGGAATGCGACAGTCTTCAAGGGGGACGCAGAACGCGTACGAGACGTACGGCAACGTATGAGGCGAAACGGGAGTCCGGCACGACATGAACGACCAGCCGCAGCCGCAGCAGCCGAGCGAGGGCTGGGCACCGCGGGAACCTGGACCGGAACCCGGCCCCCGACCGGAACTCACGGTGACGCTCACGGCGACACCGGACGAGCGGGGCACGCTGGGCGAGCCGGACGACGGGCCCGTGAATCCCAAGAACCCCAAGCGCCCCAAGCGCACCGGCTGGCGCCGTCTCGTCCCGACCTGGCGGATGGTGCTCGGCAGTTTCCTCTGCGGGCTCCTGCTGCTGATCGGCCTCTTCGCGCTCGGCTATTTCCTCGTCGAGATCCCGGCGGCGAACGCGGCCGCGACCAAGCAGAGCAACGTCTACCTGTACGCGGACGGCAGCCAGCTCGCCCGCGACGGGGAGGTCAACCGGGAGAACGTGACGCTCGCCCAGATCGACAAGGCCACCCAGCACGCCGTGCTCGCCGCCGAGGACCGGGACTTCTACTCCGAGTCGGCCGTCGACCCGAAGGCGATGATCCGCGCCGCGTGGAACACCGCCACCGGCAAGGGCAAGCAGTCCGGTTCGACGATCACCCAGCAGTATGTGAAGAACTACTACCTGGCGCAGGAGCAGACGGTCACGCGGAAGGTGAAGGAGTTCTTCATCTCCATCAAGCTCGACCGCGAAGTGAGCAAGGGCCACATCCTCGAGGGCTATCTGAACACCAGCTACTTCGGGCGCAACGCCTACGGCATCCAGTCCGCCGCCCAGGCCTACTACGGCACCGACGCCAAGGACCTCACGGCCGCCCAGGGCGCGTACCTCGCGGCGCTGCTCAACGCCCCGAGCGAGTACGACGTGATCGCGCACCCCGAGAACAAGCCCGCGGCGATGGACCGCTGGAACTACGTACTCGACGGCATGGTCAAGAAGAAGTGGCTGAGCCCCTCGGAGCGGGCGGGCCTCAAGTTCCCTACGCCCGACGAGGCCAAGGGCTCGGCGGGGATGTCCGGGCAGCGCGGCTATCTCGTGCAGGCCGTCAAGGACTATCTGACCGGCAACGAGATCATCGACGAGGACACCCTCGCCACCGGCGGCTACCGCATCACCACGACGATCCAGAAGGACAAGCAGGACGCCTTCATCAAGGCCGTAGACGACCAGGTGATGGACCAGCTCGACAAGAAGAACCGCAAGATCGACCGGAACGTCCGCGCGGGCGGCGTCTCCATCGACCCGGCCACCGGCAAGGTCGTCGCGATGTACGGCGGCATCGACTACACGAAGCAGTACGTCAACAACGCCACGCGCCGCGACTACCAGGTCGGCTCCACCTTCAAGCCGTTCGTGTTCACCTCCGCCGTGCAGAACGGCTCGACCACGCAGGACGGCCGCCCCATCACGCCGAACACCGTCTACGACGGCACGAACAAGCGGCCCGTGGAGGGCTGGGACGGCGGCGCGTACGCACCCGAGAACGAGGACAACACCTCGTACGGCCCGATCTCGGTCCGCGCCGCCACCGACAGCTCCGTGAACTCGGTGTACGCGCAGATGGCCGTGGACGTCGGCGCCGAGAACGTCAGGCAGACGGCGCTGAACCTGGGCATCCCGTCCGCCACTCCCGACCTGAACGCCTCCCCCTCCATCGCGCTCGGTCCGGCCACCGCCAGCGTCCTCGACATGGCGAAGGCGTACGCGACGCTCGCGAACCACGGCAAGCACGGTGCGTACACGCTCGTCTCGGAGATCACCAAGGACGGCACACGGGACGCCGTCACGCTGCCCTCGCGGGACACCAACGTCAGGCAGGCCGTCAGCCGCGAGGCCGCCGACACCACGACGTCCATCCTCCAGAGCGTCGTGGACGGCGGCACTGGCACGGCGGCGCAGGCCGCGGGCCGGCCCGCGGCGGGCAAGACCGGCACCGCGGAGGAGGACAAGGCGGCCTGGTTCGCCGGCTACACCCCGAACCTCGCCACCGTCGTCGCCATCATGGGCCAGGACCCGGAATCGGGCGCCCACACCCCGCTGTACAACGCGCTCGGCCAGCCCCGCATCAACGGCGGCGGCTACCCGGCGCAGATCTGGGCCCAGTACACCAGGGAGGCCCTCGAGGGCACCGAGGTCCAGGACTTCGACCTGTTGCTGCAGGAGGGCGCGGAGGTACCCGAGCTCCCGACGGACGTACCCTCCTTTGCTCCGCCGGACATGGGCGGCCAGGACGACGGCGGTGCGACCGACGAGACGCCCGACGACGGCGCGACCACCGGCGCCGAGGAGACCCCGGGCCTGCCTCCGGAGCAGACGCCGGGACAGACACCGGGGCAGACGCCGGGGCAGCCCGATGACGGGACCACGACCGGCGGCACGGCGGACGGGGGGACCACGACGGGCGGCGGCACGACCGACGGAGGTACGTCGACCACGGGCGGCGACGACACGACGGCCACGGGCGGCGGCACGGCGGACGGCGGCGGAACCGCGGACATGGCGGAGGGAGGCGGGCCCGTCAGATAGCCGGGCCCGGTCTACGGCGGACGGGCCGGACGACAGCGGACGAGAGGGGCCGGCGACTGCCGTCACCGGCCCCTCTCACGACGTCTACGATCACGTCCAGGACTACGTCTACGTCTACGTGCGGCTACAGATACAGGCCCGTCGAGTCCTCGGAGCCCTCGAACCGGTCCGCCGCCACGGCGTGCAGGTCACGTTCGCGCATGAGCACGTACGGGACTCCCCGGACCTCGACCTCGGCGCGGTCCTCCGGGTCGTACAGGACGCGGTCGCCCGGCTCCACGGTTCGTACGTTCTGCCCGACCGCGACGACCTCGGCCCACGCGAGGCGCCGGCCGACGGCGGCCGTCGCGGGGATCAGGATGCCACCGCCGGAACGGCGCTCGCCCTCATTGGTGTCCTGGCGCACGAGTACGCGGTCGTGCAGCATCCGGATGGGCAGCTTGTCGTGATGGGTGTTCTCACTCACGTCATTGAACCTACCTGGCTTTGCGCGAAACGTACGCGGGCGGGGTCGGGGTGAGGTCAGTCAGCCCTTGCGCCGCCGGGAGCCGAGGGCCAGCAGTCCCACGAGCCCGACCACCACGACGGCCACGGGCACGATGCGCTCCAGCCGCGGCGCGCCCTCCTCGGTCACCAGCTGCCGCTTCACATCGCTGACCGCCCGGTTCACGCCGACGTAGGCGCGGCCGAGCGTGTGGTCGATGTTGGAGACGACCCTGGCCTTCGCATCGCCGACGATCGTCTTCGGGTGCACCCGCACCCCGATCTCGTCGAGCGTCTCGGCGAGAGTCTCGCGACGGCGCTTTATGTCCGCCTCGATCTGCGCCGGAGTCCTGGTGTCCGGCGTGCTCGACGTATCCGACACGCGCTGCCTCCGTGGTCGTGGTGATCGTGGTCGTTTTCTCTGGTCGACAGTCTGTCAGCTCAGCTCGGCGCACACCGCCCGGCACCCCCATTACGCTCGGGTCGTATCCACAAACCCCGCGAGGAGACCGAACCGAGATGAGCGAGCGACTCCAGCCCGGCGACACCGCCCCCGCCTTCACCCTGCCCGACGCCGACGGCAACGAGGTCTCCCTGGCCGGCCACAAGGGCCGCAAGGTCATCGTCTACTTCTACCCGGCCGCCCTGACCCCCGGCTGCACCAAGCAGGCCTGCGACTTCACGGACAACCTGGATCTCCTGGCGGGCGCCGGTTACGACGTCATCGGCATCTCCCCCGACAAGCCGGAGAAACTCGCCAAGTTCCGTGAGAAGGAGTCCCTCAAGGTCACGTTGCTTGGCGACCCCGACAAGACGGTCCTGGAGTCCTACGGTGCCTTCGGCGAGAAGAAGCTCTACGGCAAGACGGTCGTGGGCGTCATCCGCTCCACGGTGGTCGTGGACGAGGAGGGCAAGGTGGAACGGGCGCTCTACAACGTGAAGGCGACCGGCCATGTCGCCAAGATCATCAAGGATCTCGGAATCTGAGGTCCGCCACGGACCGTCCGGCCAGTAGCATGACCGGACGGCAGGCGGCCGTGGTGGAATTGGCAGTCACGCTGGGTTTAGGTCCCAGTGGGGTAACACCCGTGGGGGTTCGAATCCCCCCGGCCGCACTTGTGAGCACCGTCCAGGGCCCGTCTCGCCCACAGCGCCGAGGCGGGCCTTCGGCGTACCCGGCGAGGCATCCCAAGTCCGGGCCTCAGCCCAGCAGTTCCCGCACCACCGGCACCAGCTCCCGGAACGCCTTGCCCCGGTGACTGATCGCGTTCTTCTCCTCCGGTGTCATCTCCGCGCAGGTGCGGGTGTCGCCGTCGGGCTGGAGGATCGGGTCGTAGCCGAAGCCGTTGGCGCCGGCGGGTTCACTGCGGAGGGTGCCGCGCAGACGGCCCTCGACGACGCGTTCCGTGCCGTCCGGGAGGGCGAGGGCGGCGGCGCAGGCGAAGTGGGCGGCGCGGTGTTCGTCGGGGACGTCGCTCAGCTGGTCGAGAAGGAGCGCGAGGTTCGCTCGGTCGTCGCCGTGGGAGCCGGACCAGCGGGCGGAGAAGATGCCGGGGGCGCCGCCGAGGACGTCGACACAGAGGCCCGAGTCGTCGGCGACGGCCGGCAGGCCGGTGACCTGGGCGAGGGCGTGGGCCTTCAGCAGGGCGTTCTCGGCGAAGGTGACGCCGGTTTCCTTGACGTCGGGAGCGTCTGGGTAGGCGTCCGCGCCGACGAGGTCGTGGCTGAGACCTGCGGCGGCGAGGATCGCCTTCAGCTCTGTGATCTTTCCGTGGTTGCGGGTGGCGAGGATCAGGCGGGTCATGGTTCTCACCCTAGTCACCGGAAGGGAGCGCGGCTCCTGATCAGCGCTCCCAGTACCTCAGCATCCAGCGCCCCGCCCCCACTGGCCGCCCGCGCGGACGGATCAGCCACCGTCAGGGCGTGCTCAGGGCGTGCAGACCTTCGTCAGTTCGCCCGCCGCGTCCGTCACCGGGCTGATGTCGGGCGTCTTGTCGCCGTTCTTGATGGCTTCGCGGACGTTGGTGACGGCACTCTGGAGGTCGTCGACCGCCTTGTTGACGTCCGTGTCGTCGGTCTTGTCACCGATCTTGTCGAGGTTCTTGTCGATGGAGTCGAGGGCTTCGTCGGCCTGCGTCGGGTCGTTCGACGCGTTCTCGACGGCCTGCTGGAGCTCGGTGACGCTGTCGGCGATGGCGTCGGCGGTCTGGACGCAGTCCAGCGCCTTGTTGACGGCATCGCAGCCAGTGGTCAGCCCGGCCGTCAGAGCGACGGCGGCCGCGGTGGCGGCGATGGCGGTACTGCGGCGTCCGAGTCGGCGGCGGCTCGTGGCCATGGAACGGTCCTCCCGTTGCTCAGGCCCCAAGGGCCCCGTTTGGTACGGAGGGCGCACAGCGGTGTGCTGTACGCCCGTACTGCTAGGGACGCGAGGACCGGTGCCTTGGTTGCCCGCGGTAGAGCGGCTCCTCTTGGTGCTCCCTTTACCTTTCGAGGACGGTATCAAGGGCCTTGGCCTGCGCGACAGCGAGTTCCGCGCAGCCCGAAACGGCGAGGTCGAGCAGGGAGTTGAGCTCCTCGCGGGAGAAGGGCTCGGCCTCCGCCGTGCCCTGGACCTCGACGAAGCGTCCGTCACCGGTGCAGACGACGTTCATGTCGGTCTCGGCGCGCACGTCTTCCTCGTAACAGAGATCGAGCAGGGGAACGCCGTCGACGATGCCCACGGAGACGGCCGAGACCGTGCCGGTGAGCGGCTGGCGGCCGGCCTTGATGAGCTTCTTGCCGCGGGCCCAGGAGACGGCGTCGGCGAGTGCCACGTACGCGCCGGTGATCGCGGCGGTGCGGGTGCCGCCGTCGGCCTGGAGGACGTCGCAGTCGAGGACGATGGTGTTCTCACCCAGCGCCTTGTAGTCGATGACCGCGCGCAGGGAGCGGCCGATGAGGCGGCTGATCTCGTGGGTGCGGCCGCCGATCTTGCCGCGGACGGACTCGCGGTCGCCGCGGGTGTTGGTGGCGCGGGGCAGCATGGAGTATTCGGCGGTGACCCAGCCCTCACCGCTGCCCTTGCGCCAGCGCGGGACGCCCTCGGTGACGGAGGCGGTGCAGAAGACCTTCGTGTCGCCGAAGGAGATGAGGACGGAGCCCTCGGCGTGCTTGCTCCAGCCGCGCTCGATGGTGAGGGGGCGGAGCTGTTCGGGCGTGCGGCCGTCGATTCGAGACATGCCGACGAGCCTAGCCGCACAGAGGGGAGGGGCCGCCTCCGGTGACGGAAGCGGCCGCCCGGCAGTGAGCCCGGGAGGTCGGGAGCCCCCGGGGCCCCGACCCGTTGTGCGAGGTCAGGCGCTCACATCATGTCCTCGATGTCTGCCGCGATCGGGTCGGCGTCCGTGCCGATGACGACCTGGATCGCATTGCCCATCTTGACGACGCCGTGGGCGCCGGCGGCCTTCAGGGCGGCCTCGTCGACCAGAGCCGCATCGACGACCTCGGTACGCAGGCGCGTGATGCAGCCTTCGACCTCTTCGATGTTGTCAATGCCGCCGAGTCCGGCGACGATCTTCTCAGCCTTGGTGGCCATTTCTTCTCCCTGATGCCAAAGGACGCGTTCTCGGGGCCGGGACGCGGCTGACCGCGGGTCCGCGACAGCACATCCTCACGACACTGGTCTACACCACACAGCGCCGAGTGCGAAACCCGCAGACCACTACAGGACAATCCGGTCGGCGCGAACCGCGGGGGCGGGTGGACCGGCGCGCGGCACAAGGAGCCACCCCGGCAAGGAAGTTGACGCGTTTATGACGGTAACGGGTACTCAGGTCGTCCTGTGCGATAGGTGGATTTGGGTGGGAAGTTAGCAATTTGCCCTGTATATCCAGGCGACAAATTGACGGGTTCCTTATCTGGCCTTCACCGTGCTACAACATGGTCTACACCACTGAGTGGTTTAGACCATGCCCGCCCATTGGAGGCACCATGAGCACCGCCACAGCCACGGCGGTCCCCGCAAAGAAGTGGGGATCCGGCCTGTTCCAGGGCCTGCAGAAGATCGGCCGCAGCCTGCAGCTCCCCATCGCCGTGCTTCCGGCGGCGGGCATCCTGCTGCGCCTCGGTCAAGCCGACGTGTTCGGCGCCGACGGACTCGGCTGGCCCAAGGTCGCGTCCGTCTTCGCCACCGCCGGCGGCGCCGTATTCGACAACCTGCCGCTGCTCTTCTGCGTCGGCGTCGCGATCGGCTTCGCCAAGAAGTCGGACGGCTCCACCGCACTCGCCGCCCTGGTCGGCTTCCTTGTCTACAGCAATGTACTGAAGGCCTTCCCGGTCACCGAGGCCAAGGTCCAGAACGGCGCGGACATAGCCGCGACCTACAACAACCCCGGTGTCCTCGGCGGCATCGTCATGGGTCTGCTGTCCGCGGTGCTGTGGCAGAAGTTCCACCGCACCAAGCTGGTCGACTGGCTCGGCTTCTTCAACGGCCGCCGTCTGGTCCCGATCCTGATGGCCTTCGTCGGCACCTTCATGGGCGTCTTCTTCGGTCTGGTCTGGGAGCCGATCGGTGAGGTCATCTCCGACCTCGGCACATGGGTCACCGGCCTGGGTGCCGTCGGCGCGGGCCTGTTCGGTCTGATCAACCGTGCGCTGATCCCGGTCGGCATGCACCAGTTCGTGAACTCCGTCTCGTGGTTCCAGATCGGCGACTTCAAGAACTCCGCGGGCGAGATCGTGCACGGCGACCTGAACCGCTTCTTCGCCGGTGACCCGACCGCCGGACAGTTCATGTCGGGCTTCTTCCCGATCATGATGTTCGGTCTGCCGGCCGCCGCCCTGGCCATCGCGCACACCGCCCGCCCCGAGCGCCGCAAGGCCGTGACCGGTCTCATGCTCTCCGTCGCACTGACCTCGTTCGTCACCGGTGTGACCGAGCCGATCGAGTTCGCGTTCATGTTCATCGCCCCGGTGCTGTACGCGATCCACGCGGTGCTCACCGCCCTGTCCATGGCCATCACCTGGGCGCTCGGCGTGCACGCGGGCTTCACCTTCTCGGCCGGCGCGATCGACTACTTCCTGAACTGGAACCTCGCGACCAAGCCATGGATGATCATCCCGATAGGCCTGGTCTTCGGCGCGATCTACTACACCCTCTTCCGGTTCGCCATCGTCAAGTTCAACCTCACCACCCCGGGCCGCGAGCCCGAGGAGGAGGTCGAGGACCTGACCAAGGCGTGATCCCGCCCTCCCCGCGGTAAAGGCCCCCTCAGCCACTCGGCTGAGGGGGCCTTCGCGTGCGTACCACCGGCCGTCGGGCCGGCCTTCGTGCCGACCTTCGGGCCTAGATCTCGTACGTCTGCCGGGGCGCCGCCACGTCCACCGGTCCCGCGAACGTCTCGCGCGCGTCCGTCAGGTTCGCCTGAGGGTCCGTCCACGGCGGGATGTGGGTGAGGACGAGGCGGCGGGCACCGGCACGGGTGGCGGTCTCGCCCGCCTCGCGGCCGTTGAGGTGCAGGTCGGGGATGTTCTCCTTGCCGTACGTGAACGCGGCCTCACACAGGAACAGGTCCGCGTCCCGGGCGAGTTCGTCGAGCGCGTCGCACACGCCCGTGTCCCCGGAGTACGTCAGTACCCGGCCGCCGTGCTCGAGGCGGATGCCGTACGCCTCCACGGGGTGGCTCACCTTCTCCGTGTGCACGGAGAACGGGCCGATCTCGAAGGAGCCGGGCTTGACCGTGTGGAAGTCGAAGACCTCGCTCATGGAGGAGGCGCTGGGGGTGTCGGCGTACGCGGTGGTCAGGCGGTGCTCGGTGCCCTCGGGTCCGTAGACCGGGATGGGGGGACAGCGGCCGCCCTCGTGTCGGTAGTAACGCGCCACGAAATAAGCGCACATGTCGATGCAGTGGTCGGCGTGCAGGTGGCTGAGGTAGATCGCGTCGAGGTCGTAGAGACCGCAGTGGCGCTGCAGCTCGCCAAGGGCGCCGTTGCCCATGTCGAGGAGCAGCCGGAAGCCGTCGGCCTCGACGAGGTAGCTCGAGCAGGCCGATTCCGCGGACGGGAACGACCCCGAGCAGCCGACGACGGTGAGCTTCATAGAGCAGAAACCTCCGCTGGCGGAAAAGTAGACGGGGGTCGTGCGGTCCGTCGAGCGTAAGGCGCAAAAGGGTGGGTCGCTCCTCGGGGAGAGGTCGTTGTGGGGGAACTCACCTGCGGTGTCACCGGTTCGGGGGTGTGTGGGAGGGGGGCGACATTTTTTCGCCCCCGCCGCCCCTACCCATACCCATCCCTGGGGCTCCGCCCCAGACCCCGTCCCCGGGGGCCAGCCCCCGGACCCCCGCTCCTCAAACGCCGGAGGGGCTGATTTTCAGCCCGCCCGGCGTTTGAGGACGAGGCCGCAAGGCCGATAGCGGGGGTCTGGGGGCGCAGCCCCCAGGAACGGGATGGGAATGGGTAGGGGCGGCGGGGGCGAAGAAAAGCCCCCTAGGCCCAGAGTTGGCCCTGCAGCGTCTCGATGGCCGCCTCCGTCGTCTGTGCCGTGTAGACACCCGTCGACAGATACTTCCAGCCGCCGTCGGCGACGACGAAGACAATGTCGGCCGGCTCGCCGGCCTGGACCGCCTTCCTGCCCACCCCGATCGCGGCGTGCAGCGCCGCCCCCGTGGAGACGCCCGCGAAGATCCCCTCCTGCTGCAGCAGCTCACGCGTGCGCGTCACCGCGTCGGCGGAGCCGACGGAGAAGCGGGTGGTCAGGACGGAGGCGTCGTACAGCTCGGGTACGAAGCCCTCGTCCAGGTTGCGCAGGCCGTACACCAGATCGTCGTACCGCGGTTCGGCCGCGACGATCTTCACGTCGGGCTTGTGCTCGCGCAGGTACCGGCCGACGCCCATCAGCGTGCCCGTCGTGCCCAGACCCGCCACGAAGTGGGTGATCGAGGGGAGGTCGGCGAGGATCTCGGGACCCGTCGTGGCGTAGTGGGCGCCCGCGTTGTCCGGGTTGCCGTACTGGTAGAGCATCACCCAGTCCGGGTGCTCGGCGGAGATCTCCTTGGCGACCCGTACGGCCGTGTTGGAGCCGCCCGCCGCCGGGGACGAGATGATCTCGGCGCCCCACATGGCGAGCAGGTCCCGGCGCTCCTGCGAGGTGTTCTCGGGCATGACGCAGACGATGCGGTAGCCCTTGAGCTTGGCCGCCATCGCCAGGGAGATGCCCGTGTTGCCGCTCGTCGGCTCCAGGATCGTGCAGCCCGGCGTCAGACGGCCGTCCTTCTCCGCCTGCTCGATCATGTACAGCGCGGGGCGGTCCTTGACCGAGCCGGTCGGGTTGCGGTCCTCGAGCTTCGCCCAGATCCGTACGTCGGCGGACGGCGAGAGCCGCGGCAGGCGCACCAGGGGCGTGTTGCCGACCGCTGCGAGCGGGGAGTCATAGCGCATCAGAGATCAGCGGCCCGATCAGGCCATCCCGCCGGCCACGGCCGGCAGGATCGTCACGTTGTCACCGTCGGTGAGCTTGGTGTTGATGCCGTCGAGGAAGCGGACGTCTTCGTCGTTGAGGTACACGTTCACGAAGCGGCGCAGCTCGCCCCCGGCGGCCTCGTCCACGATGCGGGACTGGATGCCCGTGTGGCGGGTGTCGAGGTCGGCGAAGAGCTCGGCGAGGGTCTTCCCGCCACCCTCGACGGCCTTCTGGCCGCCGGTGTAGGTGCGGAGGATGGTGGGGATGCGGACCTCGATGGCCATGGTTGCGGGCTCCTGTCGGGAGAAGTCAGTCAGTGGGCGCGCGGCAGCGCGGAATTGCGTGGTGGTGTTACGCGGGTCTGCGCCGCGGCTCACGGCCGTACGGCGGCAGGGGTCAGCACGGACAGAGGGCGCTGTTCAGCCTGCACAGGTCGACGTGCAGCCGCGCCACGAGCAGCATGCCCGGCGTCTTCTCGCTCACGTCATGGGAAACCATGGGGTCATCGTATCGATTCCCCCTGGGCCCCCCGGAGTGTGATTCCACATGGTGGACGCGTTTCGACCGACAGGTGAGATTCAGTAGGTCTCCACAACCTTGACCTCCTCCTCCGTCACCTCTCCCTCCACGATCCGGTACGAGCGGAACTGGAAGTCGCCCAGCCCGTCCGTGTCCGCCGTCGACACCAGTACGTAGTGGGCGCCCGGCTCGTTCGCGTACGAGATGTCCGTGCGGGACGGGTACGCCTCGGTCGCCGTGTGGGAGTGGTAGATGACGACCGGTTCCTCGTCGCGGTCGTCCATCTCCCGGTAGAGCTTGAGGAGATCGCCCGAGTCGAACTCGTAGAACGTGGGCGAGCGGGCGGCGTTCAGCATCGGAATGAAGCGCTCGGGACGGCCGGAGCCGGCCGGGCCCGCGATGACACCGCACGCTTCGTCGGGGTGGTCCTGGCGGGCGTGGGCGACGATCTGGTCGTGCAGGGCCCGGGTGATGGTGAGCGACATGCGGCAAGGATACGAAAGGCCATGCGAAGGGCCCGCCCGGCGGTCTCCCGTTCCGGTGCGGGCCCTCCACAGGAACCTGTGCGGGCCCTCCGCAGGTGCTTACTTGCGGTCGAGCGCCAGGTCCCTGTCCGACGGAGCCTTGCGGTGGGACAGCCGGTAGCCGATGGCGAGGACCACGAGCCAGACGGCGAACACATACAGGCCGAGCCGGGTGTCGCCGTCGGACGCCATCAGGCCGACGACGGAGGCGAGCGCGGCGAGGGCGATCCAGTTCGTGACCGGGGCGCCGGGCATCCGGAAGTCCGCAGCCGGGAGGAGTCCGTCGCGGACCTTGGCGCGGTAGCGCAGGTGGGCGGAGAGGATCATGGCCCAGGTCCACAGTCCGGCGCAGGTGGCGACCGAGGTGATGTACAGGAACGCCTTGTCCGGCGAGACGATGTTGACGATCACGCCGATGCCCATGACGAGCGCGGAGGCGACCAGCGCGGGCAGGGGAAGCCGACGGCCGCTGAGCCTCGCGGCCGCCTTGGGGGCCTCGCCGTTGACGGCCAGGCCGCGCAGCATGCGGCCGGTGGAGTAGATGCCCGAGTTGCAGGAGGACAGCGCCGCGGTCAGGATCACGAAGTTCATGATCCCCGCGGCGCCGGGGATGCCGACCGCCGCGAAGACCTGCACGAAGGGGCTGACACCCGGGGAGTACTTCGTCCAGCTGTAGACGGACAGGATGACGATCAGCGAGCCGACGTAGAAGATGCCGATGCGGACCGGGAGCGTGTTGATCGCCTTGCGGAGGGTCTGCTTGGGGTTCTCGGCCTCTCCCGCGGTGATACCGACCAGCTCGACGCCGAGGTAGGCGAAGATGACGCCCTGCATGGCGAGCATGGCCTGCCAGGCCCCGTTGGGCGCGAAGCCGCCGTCCGCCCACAGGTGGCTGACGGAGGCGGTGTCACCGACGGAGGAGAAGCCGAAGGTGAGGATGCCGATCCCGATGACGATCATCGCGATGATCGCGGTGACCTTGATCGTCGAGAACCAGAACTCCAGCTCGCCGAAGATCTTGACCGAGACCAGGTTCGCGGCGAAGAGCACGACCAGCGCGACGGCGGCGGTCGTCCAGACGGGCACGGAGGGCCACCAGTAGTTGATGTAGTGGCCGGCCGCGGTCACCTCGGACATGCACGCGGTGACCCACAGCGCCCAGTACGACCAGCCCGTGACGAAGCCCGCGAAGGGGCCGAAGAACTCACGGGCGTAGTCGGCGAAGCTGCCCGAGGTCGGACGGTAGGTGAGCAGTTCACCCAGGGCCCGCATGATGAAGAAGATCACGACGCCAGCGATCGCGTAGCAGGCGATCAGACTGGGGCCGATGTTCGCGATGCTGGTGCTGGATCCGTAGAACAGACCGGTACCGATGGCGCCGCCGATGGCGATCATCTGGACCTGACGACCGTTGAGTCCGCGCTGGTACCCCTCTGCGGGGGCGTCGCCACCCAGGGCCTCACTGCCGTCGTGCTGCTCGTCGACCTGCGACGAGGTCATGTTGGTACGCCTTTCTCCATGCCGATCCGAGCCGTCCGTGCGACTTCGGATCGGGTCGCGATCCCCCCGGATAGATGGAGCGTGTGCCTGACCGGCGATCCGCCGGCTCCGGTGGCGCACCCGACCGGACATGGGTGGTGTCCCGTCGGGCGGTCGTGAAGATCTATCACGGCAGCATCGGCGGTCGGACACGGGAAACGTGACGCACGACACGAGGAGGAGAGGACAAAGTTCCCTTCAGCCCTCGAAGCCGACCACGGCGGTGACATGATCGTTATTCGGATTTGAGCGCCTCCTGAGCGAACGTGCCCGACATGAGCGAACACAGGCGATTCGTTCGCGAGCGCGAACGAAAAGCTCAGATCTTGATCAATTCGATGGCCTCCGCCCCTCCAAGATCTATAGCGTTCTTCCCCGTGAGAGCCCGCGATGCGGTGGCCGACCAACCACCGGGGCGCTCGCGCAGAGCAAGCAACTCAAGGGGAATCAATGAGGCTCAAGCTCGTTTCCGTCGCCGTTCTCGGCTCGCTCGCCCTGGGCGCCACACCGGCAGTTGCCCAGACGCAGGCGCAGGAGAGCGGTCCGGCGTCCTCGAAGGCGATAAACACTCCGAAGATCGACACCTGGCAGGACATCGCCGCCGGCAAGTGCTACTACGGCGACAAGGAATCCTGCGAACTGCTCATCAAGGGCCTCAAGATGAGCAAGAAGACCAAGAAGTGCCTCGTCAACGCTTCCGTTGCTGCCGCAATCCAGCTCGTCGTCGGCCGCTTCAACAAGGAGCTGGCGAGCAAGGTCTCCAAGCAGGCTGTCGGCGCGGGGGCGACCGGCTGCATCACCGCTCTGGTCAACTGAGCGGACCGTACGCACCGAGCGGGCCCCGTCGCACTCTGCGACGGGGCCCGCTCCGCATGTCGTGTGATGAACGCGCCCGGTGACGGACGCCGGCCGCCCTCACTGCATGATTGTCTCGACGAGCGTCTCCTGGAGTCCGCCCAGCCACAGGTACGCCATCACCATCGGCTTGCGCGGATCCTCGTCCGGCAGCCGGTAAAGGAGGTCGGTGTCCTCCTCGTCGACGACGTCGAGCCGGGAGCCGATCGCCAGGCGCAGGTCGTTGAGGGCACCGAGCCACTGCTTCGCGTCCTCCTCGGACAGCTTGAGGACGGCACTGGCCCCGCCCTCGCCCCCTCCCCCGCCCTCGACGGTCAGCGCGTCCAGGGAGCGGATCACGGCGAGGGCGTTCTCACGCTTGCCCGCGCGCAGATCGTTCTCGGTGAAGCGGCGGAACTCCGCGGAGTAGGCGCGCTGCTCCTCCACCTGTTCGGGCGAGGTGGCCTCGACCTCGGGGCCGCTGTAGGCGTCCGGGAAGAGGCGCTGCAGTACGGGGTCGGAGGGCGGCTCGCTCGGCCCCTCCGCGAACAGTTCGGCGAGCGGATCGTCGCCGGCGTCCTCCGCGGGCCCCGGGCCGATCAGCTCCAGGAGCTGGACGGCGAGCGAGCGGATGATCGAGATCTCGACCTCGTCGAGAGCGACGGCCGCGCCGCCGCCGGGGAGCGGTTCGAATTGTCCTGGCATGGAGTGAGTTCGCTACTTCCGGTACTGCTCGCGGTTGCCGGTTGTTTTCCGGTCCTGCGGGCCGTCGCCCGCTATTTCCGGTCCTGCTGGAGGGTGGCCCACAGACCGTAGCCGTGCATGGCCTGCACGTCTCGCTCCATCTCCTCGCGGGTCCCACTGGAGACGACCGCACGGCCCTTGTGGTGGACGTCGAGCATGAGCTTGGTGGCCTTGTCCTTGGAGTAGCCGAAGTACGTCTGGAAGACGTACGTCACGTAGCTCATGAGGTTGACCGGGTCGTTGTGGACGATGGTCACCCAAGGGACATCCGGCTCAGGTACGGCGGAGACCTCCTCGGCCGACTCGGTCTTTTCGATCTCTAGGGGTGCGGGAGCCGTCACAAGGCCCATGCTGCCACCTGTGAGGGGTACCCGGCCAAACGGACCCACTATCGTCAGAGTGACGAGATGGGGGGTAGCATTCTTGCCATGCTGCCATCCCCGGGGCCGACTCCCCGGGCCTCCGCCGACAGCGGGGGCGCCCCACGCGTGATCGCTAGGAGACCTTGAGTGAACGCAACGGACCTGGGACTGCCCGTGGACGTCCCGTCGACAGCGCTCTTCACGGACCACTACGAGCTGACCATGCTGCAGGCCGCCCTGAAGGGCGGGACCGCCGACCGGCGCTCGGTCTTCGAGGTCTTCACGCGCCGGCTGCCGGAGGGCCGCCGCTACGGAGTGGTCGCGGGGACCGGACGGGTGCTGGACGCCGTCGAGAACTTCCGGTTCGACTCGGGCGTGCTCGGCTTCCTGCGTCAGCGCGCCGTCGTGGACGAGCCCACCCTCGAGTGGCTGGCCTCGTACCGCTTCAGCGGCGACGTCTGGGGCTACCCGGAGGGTGAGGTCTACTTCCCGGGGTCGCCGATCCTGCGCGTGGAGGGCTCGTTCGCGGAGTGCGTGCTCCTGGAGACCGTGATCCTTTCGATCCTCAACCACGACTCGGCGATCGCGGCCGCCGCCTCCCGGATGGCCTCGGCCGCCGGCACCCGGCCGCTGATCGAGATGGGCGCCCGCCGCACACACGAGCTGGCCGCCGTGGCAGCCTCGCGCGCGGCGTACGTCGGCGGCTTCACGACCACCTCGGACCTGGCCGCGGGCTTCCGCTACGGCATCCCGACCGTCGGCACCAGCGCCCACGCCTTCACGTTGCTGCACGACAGCGAGCGGGACGCCTTCCAGGCCCAGGTGAACTCGCTCGGCCGCGGCACGACGCTGCTCGTCGACACGTACGACGTCGCCGAAGCGGTCCGGAGCGCCGTCGAGATCGCCGGGCCCGAACTCGGAGCGGTGCGCATCGACTCCGGTGACCTGCTGCTCGTGGCGCACCGGGTGCGGCAGCAGCTGGACGAGCTGGGCGCCACTGACACGAAGATCATCGTGACCTCGGACCTCGACGAGTACGCGATCGCCTCGCTGGCCGCGGCGCCCGTGGACGCGTACGGCGTGGGCACCCAGCTGGTGACGGGATCCGGCCATCCGACGTGCTCGATGGTCTACAAGCTCGTGGCCCGTGCCGAGTCGGCGGACCCGAAGGCTCCGCTCGTGCCGGTGGCGAAGAAGTCGACGGGCGGCAAGACGTCCATCGGCGGCCGCAAGTGGGCCGCCCGGCGGCTCGACGAGGACGGGACCGCTCAGGCCGAGGTGATCGGCACGGGAGCCGTCCCCGCGGAGCTCGCCGACCGTCAGCTGCTGGTCGAGCTCATAAAAGGCGGCCAGGTCATCGCCCGGGAGCCCCTCGACGCCGTACGCGACCGGCACGCCGCGGTCCGCGCGAACCTGCCGATGTCGGCGCTCCAGCTGTCCCGCGGGGAAGCGGTGATTCCGACGGAATACGTCTGAGTACGCCCCGCGTACGCCGACTCGTACGCCCGGGTGCGCCCGCGGAAGAAGCCCGAGTACGCCCGCTCGGACCCGAGGGGGCGAAGCTGCGGACACGGGGGTATCCGGGACACAGCTCCGGCCATCCTCGACTCGAACGGGAATGAACAGGAGGTGAGTGGGAATGCAACGGCAGCGTCGGCCCCTCGCCTTCGGAAGCCGAATGCACCCTCCCGCTGTGCCCGCGCACTCTCTAGGCTCGGTACCACCGGCCGGGCCCGCATCTCTCGCCGACCGCCTGCCGAACCGAAGGACACCGACATGCGCCGCGCACTGATCGTCGTAGACGTGCAGAACGACTTCTGCGAGGGGGGCAGTCTCGCGGTGACCGGGGGTGCCGACGTGGCCGCCGCGATCACGGAGCTGGTCGGTCAGTCGACCGCCGGCTACCGCCACGTCGTGGCCACCCGCGACCACCACGTCGCCCCCGGAGACCACTTCGCCGACCACCCCGACTACGTCCACTCCTGGCCCGCGCACTGCGTGGCGGGCACGGAGGGAGTGGGCTTCCACCCGAACTTCGCGCCGGCGGTCGCCTCCGGCGCGGTCGACGCCGTCTTCGACAAGGGCGCGTACACGGCGGCGTACAGCGGCTTCGAGGGCTCCGACGAGAACGGCGTCCCGCTGGCGGACTGGCTGCGCGCCCGCGGGATCACCGAGGTCGACGTGGTGGGCATCGCCACCGACTACTGCGTCCGCGCCACCGCCCTGGACGCGGCCCGCGAGGGCTTCCATACGCACGTGCTGCTCGACCTCACCGCCGGAGTGGCCGAGGACACCACCGAGCGGACCCTGGAGGAGCTGCGCGAGGCGGGCGTGGAGCTTTCCGGGAAACCGGTGGTCTAGGACCTGGCCGGGCCGGACCGGCGGATCGGGCTCTAGAAGCCCTGAGGCGTCGCGCTGCGGCGCATCAGGGTGCGGATCGGGTGCCACAGCTCGGCGGTGACACCGCTGTCGGGCGCCGTGCGCCATACGAGACCGTCGGGGTGGTGCAGGACCGCGGTGATCTCGTCCGGTGTGGGCGGCTGCCCGTTGCCCCGCAGGTACACCGCGCGCATCCCGAGGTTGCGCAGCCGCGTCAGGGCGCGGGCCCGGTTCTGGGCGTGCACGAGCACCCGTACCGCACCGGCGCCGCCGGCGGTCGGGCTGGGCAGGTTCAACGCCACCACCACCGTCCCGTTCGGCAGCTTGCAGAAACCTCCTGCGGCCATGCGGTCACACCCCCGTGAGAACTGGTGTCAATAAGAGAGCCACAGGACGCACCTAAACACGATCGGCCGCAACCCGCCAGGGGGTCACGGCCGATCATGCTCTGACCTGCGTAAACGCGCCTTACTTCGTCGCGGCGGAGACCTTCACCGTGATCGTCGAGCCCCAGCGGGACTCCTTCACGATCGCGATCTTGGTGTTGGTGTCAGTGATCTTGACACCACCGGTCGGGTTGCTCACGTCGTAGTACGTGTTCTTGCGGTCGTTGAAGATCCGGTTGCCCGGGAGCGACTTGATCTTCGTGGCGACGTCCGCCTTGTGCAGCGTGATGGCGTCCGTCCGGAACGAGCTGAACGGCGAGTCGTAGGACTGGACGCGGTTGCGCATCAGCGTGCCGTCGGACCACTTCAGCGGCGCCGGGTGGGCGTCCACCGGCAGCACCAGACCCGTGCCGGGGTGCACGCTGGTGTTGTTGTCCGCCTGGGAGGTGTCCCACTTCCAGATCAACAGGCCGTTCTGGTACGGGAAGTGCTCGACCCAGGACGGACGGGTCGTCGAGAAGCCGAAGTTGTACGGGCCGACCTCGAGGGTCTTGTCGTACGACACGTACTGGCGGTTCTCGGCGATGTAGTACTGCGCGTAGTCCTTGGTGAACGAGGCGCCGATGCGCGAGAAGCCGTTCGCCGTCCAGGCGCTGTCCGCGCTCTCCGCGTCGTCGGAGAAGACCGGGGCGCCGTCCGCGGTGACCGCGATCGAGTCGGCCGCGAAGCCCTTCTGGGCCACACCGCCGTCCGTGGCGTAGCGGAAGCGGATGTCGATCTTCTTGCCCGCGTAGGCGTTCAGCGGGTACGAGAGCTTCTGGTACGCCTCCACCGTGCCGGTCAGCGCGGGCTTGTCGCCGGCGTCACGCGGGATGGCGGTGCCGTTCGCGGTGCCGTCGATCGGCGTCCAGTTGGCGCCGCCGTCGGTGGAGACCTCGGTGTAGAGGTAGTCGAAGTCCTTCTCGATGTCCCACCAGCCGTCGAGGGTGAGGGTGGCGGAGGACTTGCCGGTCAGGTCGACGGAGCGGGAGAGGGTGTTGCGCAGGTCGTCGCCCATGCCGCTCCACCACTGCGTGGCGCCCTGAGCCGGGGCGACGACCTCGGTGGTGACGGGCTTCTGGGGCAGCTCGACCACGAGGGCCTGCGCGTTCTTGGTGTTGTACTCGGCCACGCCCAGCGTGTGGGTGGACCGCGTCGCTGCCTTGGCCGTGTCGTACTTCAGCCAGCCGAGCTGCAGCTTGTCCCAGGCGGTCATGTCGCCGGGCAGGTCTCCGATGCTGTCCTTGCCGGTGCCGAGCCAGGAGCCGGCGGACATCAACGTCCAGAAGGCGGTGGAGTTCTCGCCCTTGTTGGTGGTGTCGTAGTGGTCCGGCAGACCGAGGTCGTGGCCGTACTCGTGGGCGAAGACGCCGAGTCCGCCGTTCTCCGGCTGGATGGTGTAGTCGCCGACCCAGATGCCGGTGTCACCGATCTGGGCGCCGCCCAGCTTGTTGTTGCCCGGGCCCGTGGAACCCGCGTCGGTGCCGAACGCGTACCAGCGGTGGGCCCAGATGGCGTCCTCGCCCTGCGCGCCGCCGCCCGCGGACTCGTCCTCACCGGCGTGCACGACCTGGAAGTGGTCGATGTAGCCGTCGGATTCGTTGAAGTCGCCGTCGCCGTCGAAGTCGTAGCGGTCCCACTTGTCGTAGCCGGCCAGCTGGGCCTTGATCTCGGCGTCCGACTTGCCCGCGGCCTTCTGCGCGTCGACCCAGGCGGAGACGCCGTCGCTGACGACGTTCCACACGCTGGAGCAGTTGGTCTGGCCGCACGCGTTGTTGCCGTAGCGGGCCTCGTTGTAGGGCACCTTGACCCAGTCGGAGACCGTGCCGTCGATCGAGTAGCGGCCCGAGGACTGCTTCTCGTAGTACTTCTTCATCGACTCGACACCCTTGCCGGTGCCGAAGTAGAGCTCCTGGAAATGCTTCTGGTTGTAGTCCGCCTGCCAGGCCGTGCTGTTGTCCTTGGTGCGGTCCGGCTTGGCGATCTGGTTGTGGGCCGGACCCGCCGTGCCCCCGTAACGGCTGTCGACCTTGTCGCCGAACTCCACCAGGATCGTGAAGATCTGGTCGGTCTTCTCCCGGCCGAGCTCGACGTACTTGTCGTTGCCGAGCTTCACGACCTGCGAACCGCCCCGGCTCTTGACCGTGGCGTCGCCGGATATGACTCGCTGCAGCGCCTCTTCGCGCTGGGCTTCCTGACGCTCCGTCAGGGGTCCCTTGAGATCGTGCTCGGCGTGGTCCTCGGCCTGTGCCGGGTCCTGCCGGTTCGCGGCGGCCGTCGGCCTGTCGCCGGAATCGGCCTGCGCCACCGCGAAGGTCGAGAACGTGGCCGCGGCCGCCGCGAGCGCGACACCCACCGCGGTCGCTCTGAACGTCCATGGTCTGCTGGTCACTTGAGGCAGTCCTTCCCTGCGCCCGGGCGCGCGGAAGCGAGGGGGGTCCTGGTCATGGATTCCGCGCGCGCTCTATGCGCGTCACAAGTGACGACATTTGACCGGAGTCTCGTCTGAAAAGACAGATCTTGACTTGAGCAGCTCAAGTACGGTACGGCGATCTGACGGAACGTGACATGAGGCGCTCGCCCGCGACCGAATGGACGGTCTCCCGCTCAGCGGGCGCGCTCGACTGTCCAGGTAGTGGACGCCATGACTCCGTGCGCCCCCTGTGCACCGGCGCCGTGGGTTAGGTCACGCTTATCGCTCGTTCCGCTCGGGCAGACAGGCGAATAGGGTCGTTTGGCGGAGTGCTGGAAGTCAGTGAATCGCCAAGTCGACACCGTTGTCGCACCCCTGTTTCTTATCCACAACCTCCCCCCAAGGCGAGAGGCGCGGGGGGAGACCCCCGACCCGAGGAATGGTCATGCCTCGTCCGACCGCCGCACAGATCGCCTACGGCTCCTGCACAGTGATCTTCTGCACGCTCGCCATGTTGCTGCTGTCACAGACGAATTCGGGCCCGGGGATCGTGGTGATCGTATTCGCCGCCCTCGCTCTCGGCCTCCTCGTGGCCATGACGGTCCCGGCCCAGAAGCCCGCCTCGGCAGCCGCTCCCGTCGCCAAGGAGCGTGGCGCCGAAGCGCGTTTCGCCGAAGAGCGCTTCGCCGAACCTGTTCCCGCGCGGCGCCAGACCGTCGCCGCGTCGGCCGCCGCGTCCAGCACGCCCGAGCCGGTGCGCGAACCGGCGGGTCCGTGAGACGCGGAGCTGCTTCCCACCACTGACTGCCTTGCCCGACTCGCTCAACCCGCTCGGCTCGCCCAACCTGCTTGACTCGCTCAACTCGTACTGACCACAACCGTTTTGGCCGCCTTGTCGTGAATGCCCTGCTTATAGGGCTTGTCGAAGAAGCTCCAACCGCCCGCGATCGCGGTCCAGATACAGGCGCAGCAGAAAGCGAACGGCACCCACAGGACCAGCGCGCGGACCAGCGAGGTCTGCGCGGAGGGCGTGGCACCGTTGTCGAGGTTCGCCACGCGCAGGTTGAGCAGCTTCTTGCCGAGGGTCTGCCCGGTCTGGGTGGTCATGAAGGTGTCGTACGCGACGTAGAGGACCGCGGCGATCACGGACTGGCCGAAGGACTTGCCGTACTCGATGTTCTCCCCGTCCACGTCGTACTCGTTGACGTTGAAGCCCCACGCCACCAGCCACACCACGACACCCACGAGGAGCATGTCGATGAGTCGCGCCAGGATGCGCTTGCCGCTGTCGGCGAGGGGCGGCATCCCGGCCAGCGGGTCGTTGCCGTACGGGCCGCCGCCGTAGGGATCACCGGCGTAGGGCGGGGGCGTGGCGCCGCCCGGGGGCGGGGTGTCGTACGGAGAGCCGCCCCCCTCGTCGGGTGGCGGCTGCGGCTTCTTCTTGAACGGGTCGTCTTCCGAAGGAGGCGGCGGCTCGGTCGTCATACACCGAGTCGACCGCGAAGGCTCCGTCAGCGCAATGGGCGGGCGGCCGTCCGGGGCATCGGCCGGCCAACCCCTCAGCCGGCGACGAAGGTGTGGGCCGCCTTGTCGTGCCAGCACTGGTGCCACGGGCGGTCGAACAGGCACCACAGGACACCCAGGACGCCGATGACGAGCACACCGGGGACGCTGTAGACGAGCCAGCGGCGCAGGGCCGCGCCGAACGACGGGGGTTCACCGCCCTCGATGTCGCGCACCTGCAGACCGCACAGCTTCTTGCCCAGGGTGCGGCCCCATTTGGCCGTGGGCAGCGCCTCGTAGAGGACGCCGAAGACGAGCAGGACGGCGAGGACGATGCCGAGGTAGCCGGCCGTGGTGCCGTCCAGCAGCCAGACCGTGACGGTCTCGCCGGACTGCTTGGCCGCGTCGATCTTGTCGTTGATGTGGTCGATCGCCTTGGTGCCCAGCGGCACGGCGGCCACGCCGGTGACGGCGCCCAGCACGAGCGTGTCCACGAACCGCGCGGCCAGCCGCTTTCCCAGCCCCGCGGGACGCGCGGACGCCTGCGCTCGCGCGGCGGCCTGGAA
Source organism: Streptomyces sporangiiformans (assembly GCF_005768555.2). Classification (GTDB taxonomy): domain Bacteria; phylum Actinomycetota; class Actinomycetes; order Streptomycetales; family Streptomycetaceae; genus Streptomyces; species Streptomyces sporangiiformans. The sequence goes on along the minus strand of NZ_VCHX02000144.1, from coordinate 97,957 downwards.
GGGGTCCTCCGACACCGGCTTCCACGGGACGACGGGCTGTTCGCTCTCGGGCCCGGCAAGGCGGTGCACCTGCTGGGCCCACGAGGGCTGTCCGCCGCCGTCGCCCGGGGACATGGGGGTGGACTGCTGGGGGTTGGAGGAGGAGGCGGCGGATGCGGGGGCTGGGGCGGGGGAGGACGGGGAGGCAGGCGAGTTCGGGGACGACGGGAAAGCCGGGGAGTTCGTGGACTGGGCGGGTACGGAGGGGGTTTGCGGGCCGGATGCCGCCGCGGCGGCTCCCTGGGACAGGCCCGCGCGACCGGCGGCTCCGCCGGCGGACGAGCCTGCCTGGGCCGAGCCGCCGGTCGTCGAGTCGCCCGTGGTGGAACCGCCCGCGCCCTGTTCCCCGCGCTGCCGTCCCGGGCGCGGGAGAGCGCGGAAGGCCATGGTGCCCTCGGAGGCGTGGGGGTTACGGCTGCCGGGGACACCCGGCGCTCCTGCGGACCGGGCCGAGCCGGACGTCGTACCGGAGGCGCCCGCGCCGCCCGCACCGGAAGGGCCCACACTGCCCGTAGCCGCACCGCCGGCGTTCCCGGGTGCCCCCTCCTCCGATCCCGTGGTGGGCCGCACAGGCCCCGACGGTCTGCGGAAGACCACCGTGCCGCCGGAGGCCGGCGGTTGGTCGTCCCCGGTGTTCCCGGTGTTCCCGGTGTTCCCGGCATTCCCCGTGTTCCCGGAGTTCCTGGAGTTCCTGGAGTTTCCGGCGTCCTCGCCGGACTTGGGGGACTTGGGCGCGCGGAACGTGACCGTGCCGTCGGCGTGGTCCGACCTGCCCTCCGGCTGGGACGGAGCGGACGGCACGCGGGGGTCGGGGGAACCCCAGGACACCCGGCGGTCCTGGTCACCGCCGAAGCCGGACTGCCGGGAGCGGTCGGCGCCCCACGCGGTCGCGGGCTCGGGCCGGCTGCCGTGCTGTGCGTCGGCGGGCGACGGCGTACTCGCCGGCGGATCCTCGTCGAAGAAGTGCGGCCCCGTCTCCTCGGTGGTGGCGGGCGCGGGCCGCGTGCCCGAAGGTGCCGGGAGCGGTTCGCCGTCGGACGGCGCCGGGCGGCTGGTGCCCGGCACCCAGGCGGCGCCGTTCCAGTACCGGACATATCCAGGAATGGACGGGTCCGGGTAATACCCTTCGCGGGGCCTGTCGTCGCCGGGGGCCGGGGTTGGGGCGCTCATGTCCGTCGTCCCGTATCTGCTCGGGGGTCGTGTTGGGCATCCACATCTATCAGACCCGCGCGCGGGCCATGACGTCTCCCGCCGTACCTACCCCCTTCGAGCAAGGTTCTGCCAGAAATTCCACGAACCCGCGTAATGCTTCGAGCCCCGCGCCCTCTCCCCTCGTACAGGACTGCCCCACAGGTCCCCGAACGAGCGGAAAGGCACACCATGCACAGGTCCCGGCACCCCCACACGCACATCCCCGCACACCACGCCCCCACCCCCACCCCCGCCGTGGTGGAACGCGAGATCGAGATCCGACTCGTCCTCTCGCCCGAGCGCAGCGTCCCCGTCCCGGCGCGGCTCAGCTATCGCACCGACGATCCGTACGCCGCCCACATCACCTTCCACATCGGCTCCGACCACCCCGTGCGGTGGACGTGCGCGCGCGAACTCCTCGTCGAGGGGGTGTTCCGGCCGTGCGGGCACGGTGACGTGCGGGTGTGGCCGACGAAGGCGGGCGGCCGCGCCGTCGTCCTGATGGCGCTGCGTTCACCCGACGGGGACGCCCTGGTCGCGGCATCGGCCGCGCAGGTCTCCCTCTGGCTGGAGCGCACCTTGCGGGCGGTCCCGCCGGGCTCGGAGACCGAACAGCTGTGCGTCGAGGACGGCCTCACCGCACTGCTGCCCTCGTCGAAGGACGGTGAAGGACGATGAAGGACGGTGAGTGAGCGCGGGCGTCTCGAGAGCCGGGTCAGAACAGCTTGCCGGGGTTGAGGATGCCCAGCGGGTCGAAGGCCGCCTTGATCGCGCGCTGCATCTCCATGCCCACCGGGCCGATCTCGCGCGCCAGCCACTCCTTCTTCAGGATGCCCACGCCGTGTTCGCCGGTGATCGTGCCGCCGAGCTCCAGGCCGAGGGCCATGATCTCGTCGAAGGACTCGCGGGCCCGCCGGGACTCGTCGGCGTCGCTCGCGTCGAAGCAGACGGTCGGGTGGGTGTTGCCGTCGCCCGCGTGCGCGCAGACGCCGATGGTCAGGCCGTACTTCTGCGCGATGCGCTCGACCCCTTCGAGCAGGTCGCCGAGTTTGGAGCGCGGTACGCACACGTCGTCGATCATCGTCGTGCCCTTGACCGCTTCGAGCGCGCTGAGCGACAACCGCCGCGCCTGGAGAAGGAGTTCGGACTCGGCCACGTCCTCGGCCGGGACGACCTGCGTGGCGCCCGCGGCCTCGCACAGCGCGCCGAGCGCGGCGAGGTCGGCGGCGGGGTCCGCGGTGTCGAAGGCGGCGAGCAGCAGGGCCTCCGTGGTCTCCGGCAGGCCCATGTGCGCCAGGTCGTTGACGGCCTTCACCGTCGTACGGTCCATCAGCTCGAGCAGGGACGGCACATGGCCGCCCTCCATGATCCGGCATACGGCGTCACAGGCGGCGGACGCGGAAGCGAACTCGGCGGCCAGCACCAGTTGCTGGGGCGGCTGGGGTTTGAGCGCCAGGACGGCCCGTACGACGATGCCCAGCGAGCCCTCGGAGCCGACGAAGAGGCGCGTCAGGTCGTACCCGGCGACGCCTTTGGCCGTGCGACGGCCGGTGTGCATGAGGCGGCCGTCGGCGAGGACGACGTCCAGGCCGAGGACGTACTCGGCCGTGACCCCGTACTTCACGCAGCACAGGCCGCCGGAGGCCGTGCCGATGTTGCCGCCGATCGTGCACATCTCCCAGCTGGAGGGGTCCGGCGGGTAGGCGAGGCCGTGTTCGCCCACGGCGCGGGACAGCGTGGCGTTGATGACGCCGGGCTCGACGACGGCGATCCGGTCGACGGGGCTGATCTCGAGGATCCGGTCCATCTTGACGAGGGACAGCACGATGCAGCCGTCGGAGGCGTTGGCGCCGCCGGACAGGCCGGTGCGGGCGCCCTGCGGGACGACGGGGACGCGCAGCTCGGTGGCGGTGCGCATGATGTGCTGGACCTCTTCGACGGTCCGCGGCAGCACGACCACGGCGGGGACACCGGCCTCGCAGAAGCTGGCCATGTCGTTGGCGTAGGAGGCCGTGATGTCCGGGTCGGTGAGGACCGCCTCGGCCGGCAGGCCCGCGCGGAGCCGGTCCAGGAGACTGCCCGGGACTGCCGTGTCTTCGTCGGGTCGGGCTTCGATACGGCTCATGATCACAGCGTCGCACCCGGGGCCATCGGTGTGAACCCCGCCCGCGACTCCTTCGTGTGTCGAGGTGGTGACCCGATCAGCTTTTCATATTGACGCACAGTAAGCACCATGGAGATCGAACAGCTGCCCCTTCCCGGCGCGCCTGGCCCGCGGCCAGAGCCTCACATCGTGCCTCAGTCGGCGACTCAGCCCGCATCTCAGCCCAAGTCTGAGCAGCCCGAGTCCGAGCAGCCCGAGTCCAAGGGCGCGCCTCAGCCCGAGTCCAAGGGCGTGCCTCAGCCCGAGTCCGAGCCCGAAGCGCAGCCCGAGTCCAAGTCCCACGGACAGCCCGTGCCCGTGCCCGAGTCCAAGCCCGACGCACAGCCCATGCCCGAGTCCAAGCCCGACGCACAGCCCATGCCCGAGTCCAAGCCCGACGCACAGCCTGTGCCCGAGTCCAAGCCCGACGCACGGCCTGTGCCCAAGCCCGAAGCGCGGCCCGATCCAAGGCCCGCCTCTCAGCCCCGGCCTTGGCCGCAGCCTGCGTCGACACGCCGCGGGGGCGCCAAGCGCGGGGTGATCGCCTCCGTCGTGCTCTGTGCCGTGGTCGGCGGTGTGTGCACGGCGACCCTGCGGGAGCCGGACGAGTCGCCGGCCGCGCGCGCCACGGAAGCGCGGGCGACGGCGGCGGTGAAGGCCGCCGGGGCGCCCACCACCGTGCGTCTGCGCGATCTGGCGGCGGTGATCACCGACCGCGAGGCGCATCTGCGGGCCCATCCGGACGATGTGCGGGCGTGGGCGGTACTCGGGTCGGCGTATGTCGAGCGAGGTGAGCGGGCCGACGAGGCGACGTACTTCCCCATGGCCGAGAAGGCGTTGCGTACGTCGTTGAAGGCGAAGCCGAAGGGAAACGTCGAGGCGTTCCACGGGCTGGCCGCGCTCGCCGAGGCGCGGCACGATTTCCGGGCGGCGCGGAAGTGGGGCGAGGCGGCGGTGGCGGCCTCACCGAAGCGGTGGACGACGTATCCGCTGCTCATCGACGCGTACCGAGGTCTCGGTGACCACTCGTCCGCACAGCGGGCGCTGCGCAAGCTGACCGGCCTGCGCTCCGGGGCGGAGGTGTTTGCGCAGACCGGGCTGGTGTACCGGGACAGCGGCCGGCCCGAGGACGCCGCCGCCGCGCTCTCCGACGCGGTGGCCCTCGCCGCCACGCCCGCGGAGGAGGCGGCCGTTCTCCTACGGGGCGGGGAGCTCGCCTGGGAGCGCGGCGAGGCGGCGACGTCGCTCCGCTACTACGAGGCGGCGCTGCGGGCCGCCCCCGGCGAGCACGCCGCACTCGCCGGGCGGGGCCGGGCGCTGGCGGCCCTGGGCCGGACCTCGGAGGCCCTGCGCGCCTACCGGACGGCGCTCACGAAACGGCCGCTTCCCCAATACGCGCTGGAACTGGGCGAGTTGTACGAGTCGCTGGGGCTGGACAATGCCGCCCGCACCCAGTACAACGCGATCCGTGTCCAGGTGCGCAAGGCAGCCGCGGGCGGCATCAACCACAACCTGGTCCTCGGCCGCTTGGAGGCGGACCACGGCGCCCCCGCCTCCGCCCTCCGTCTCCTACGCGCCGAGTGGGAACGCCACCCCTCCGCCCAGGTGGCCGACGCCCTGGGCTGGGCGCTGCACCGTTCCGGCAGGAACGACGAGGCGATCAGCTTCGCGTCGAAGGCGACGGCCGAGCACGACGGAGGCGGCATGCGCGTGGCTCTTCACACGTATCACCGGGGCGTCATCGAACGCGCACTGCGCCAGAACTACGCGGCCCGCAGCCACCTCGCCAAGTCCCTCCGCATCAACCCGCACTTCTCGCCGCTTCTGGCCCCGGCGGCGAAGAAGGCGCTTCAGGCGATGGGAGAGCCGTCTGCGGGGGGTCCGCAGGACGTCTACGGGTAACCCGCGTCCTGCGGACCTGGGCGGTGCCGCGGTGCCGCGGACCTGGGCGGTGCCGGGGCGGTCCTACAGATTCCCCCGCTTCTCCTGCTCCCGCTCGATCGCCTCGAACAGCGCCTTGAAGTTGCCCTTGCCGAAGCCCATCGAGCCATGACGTTCGATGATCTCGAAGAACACCGTCGGACGGTCCTGGACCGGCTTGGTGAAGATCTGCAGCAGATAGCCGTCCTCGTCGCGGTCGGCGAGGATCTTCAGCTCACGCAGGGTCTCGAGGGGCACACGGGTGTCGCCGACCCACTCCCCCAGCGTGTCGTAGTACGAGTCGGGCGTGTCCAGGAACCGGACTCCGGCCGCGCGCATGATGCGTACGGTCTCGACGATGTCGTTCGTGTTGAGGGCGATGTGCTGGACGCCGGCGCCGCCGTAGAACTCCAGGTACTCGTCGATCTGGGACTTCTTCTTGGCGATGGCGGGCTCGTTGATCGGGAACTTGACCTTCAGGGTCCCGTCCGCGACGACCTTCGACATCAGCGCGCTGTACTCCGTCGCGATGTCGTCGCCCACGAACTCCTTCATGTTCGTGAAGCCCATGACCTTGTTGTAGAAGCCGACCCACTCGTTCATCCGGCCGAGCTCGACGTTGCCGACGCAGTGGTCGATGGCCTGGAAGGTGCGGCGGGCGGGCGGCTCGACGATCGGGTCGGCGGCCACGTAGCCGGGCAGGTACGGGCCGTCGTAACCCCTCCGCTCGACGAGGGTGTGCCGGGTCTGGCCGTACGTGGCGATCGCGGCGAGGACCACCGTGCCGTGCTCGTCCTTCGTCTCGTACGGCTCGGCGACCGAGCGCGCGCCGTGCTCGATCGCGTACGCGTACGCGGCGCGTGCGTCGGGGACCTCGATGGCGAGGTCGACGACGCCGTCACCGTGCTCGGCCACATGCTCGGCGAGGAAGTGGCCCCAGGTCGTGGCGGCCTTGATGACGGAGGTGAGGACGAAGCGCGCCGAGCCGTTCTCGAGGACGTACGAGGCCGTCTCGCGGCTGCCGGTCTCCGGCCCGGAGTAGGCGACGAGGCGCATGCCGAAGGCGGTGGAGTAGTAGTGCGCCGCCTGCTTGGCGTTGCCCACGGCGAAGACGACCGCGTCCATTCCCTTGACCGGGAAGGGGTCTGCCTCGCGCACGGTTTCAGGGGTGTGATGGATGGTCTCAGTCATGGCGGCAGGCTCCCTCCGTTCCGCAAGATGCGCAACAGTTCGCGTGTTCACTGAACAATGTGCTCAGTGAGTGACGCGTACGATCGGGCTTTCTGTACAGGATGACCATCTCGGAGGTCCGCATGGCGATCGATCATCTGGATGGCCGGCTCATCGTGCTGCTCGCCGAGGAGCCTCGGATCGGCGTGCTGGAGGCGTCCCGGCGGCTCGGCGTCGCGCGCGGGACAGTCCAGGCCCGGCTCGACCGCCTTCAGTCGAACGGCGTCATCCGCGGATTCGGTCCCCAGGTGGACCCCGCGGCGCTCGGGTACCCCGTCACGGCGTTCGCGACCCTCCAGATCCGGCAGGGGCAGGGCTCGGACGTGCGCACGCACCTGGCGACCGTCCCCGAGGTGCTCGAACTGCACACCACGACCGGCAGCGGCGACATGATGTGCCGTCTCGTCGCCCGCTCCAACGCCGATCTCCAGCGGGTGATCGACCTGGTCGTCGGTTTCGAGGGCATTGTCCGGGCGTCCACGGCGATCGTCATGGAGAACCCCGTCCCGCTGCGGATCATCCCGCTGGTGCGGCAGGCGGCGGAGGACGACAACGACTGACGGGAGTGCCCGTCGGGCCGCCGTGCAGGGGGTCAGCAGCTGGGGTGGGTCAGCAACTGGGGACGGAGCCGGTGCCCTTCTCCAGCGCCCGGAGGGAGTCGACTGTCGCCTTCAACGTCGTCACCGGAATCAGCCGCAGCCCCTTCGGCAGCTCCGACTTCGCGTCCGAGCACTCGGCCTTCGGTACGAGGAAGACGGTGGCGCCGTCGCGCTTGGCGGCCTGGGTCTTGAGGGCGACACCACCGACCGGGCCCACCGTGCCGTCGGCGTCGATGGTGCCGGTGCCCGCGATGGTGCGGCCGCCGGTCAGGTTGCCGCCGCTGCCGTCGCCGTTCAGTTTGTCGACGATGCCGAGCGAGAAGAGAAGCCCGGCGCTGGGGCCGCCGACATCGGCGAGCTTCAAGGTCACCTTGATGTCGCCTGAGTCCTTGCCGAGGTAGTTCAGAGCGGCCTCCGTGGCCGTGTTCTGGGACTTCCGCATCTCCTCGGCGTTGTGCTCCTCGATCTCCTTGACGTTGTCGCCGGTCGGGTAGACCGAGTCGCGCGGCATCACGGCCCGGTCGGTGTCGAACCAGCCGTCGATCACGTCGGTCAGCCTCACGTCCGCGTCCGGGCCGGTCGCCTCGATGGTGGTCATCCGCAGCTGTCCCGTCGTCTCCCGGGTGGCCGCGCCGGAGATCGTGATGACCGGATCCCCCTTGTTCTCCCCCAGGACGTTCGCCGTCATCCCGGGCTGCGCCACCGAGAACGGCAGCGGCGCGAACACCGCCGTGGCCAGCAGAGCCACGACAGGCAGAGCACGCACGGCAAGGGCCTGTGAACGCGAGAAACGAAAGAGCACGAAATCAATCTAACGCGACGACGACTTCCGGCCGCGCCCTGGCCTGCGCCCCGTCAGGGGCGCGGGACTGTCACATATGCGGCTTGCGGCTCCGCCGCGCGGGCGCGACCAGCCCCACACGGCCCGCAGTCAGCGCAAGGCGTCAATACAAGACGTCAACGCAACGCCTCCGCAACCTCCTTCGCCGCGTCCACCACCCGCGGCCCCACCCGCTCCGGGACGGAATCCGCGAGCATGACCACACCCACGCTCCCCTCCACCCCGGTCACCCCGAGGAGCGGCGCGGCCGCCCCGCTGGCGCCGGCCTCCAGCTCGCCGTGCGTGAGCGTGTATCCGGGATCCTCCACGGACCCGGTCGCGGCCCGCGCGGCAAGGATCGCCCGGCCCGCGGCACCCCGGTCCAGCGGATGCCGGAACCCGGTGCGGTACGCCACGTGGTAATCGGTCCACGTGGGTTCGACCACGGCGACGGCCAGCGCTTCCGTCCCGTCGACGAGGGTGAGATGGGCCGTCGCCCCGATGTCCTCGGCCAGCGACCGCAACGCGGGCAACGCGGCCTCACGTACCAGCGGATGCACCTGCCTGCCGAGCCGCAGCACCCCGAGCCCGACCCGGGCACGGCCGCCCACGTCACGGCGTACGAGGGCGTGCTGCTCCAAGGTGGCGAGCAGGCGGTACACGACGGTCCGGTTCACCCCGAGCTTGTTGGACAGCTCGGTGACGGTCAGTCCGTGGTCGGTGTCGGCGAGCAGCTTGAGGACACGAAGTCCCCGGTCGAGCGTCTGAGAGGTCTCCGCGGTCACGACGCCCACTCCTTAGTGGTGAGAGTCGACGGCCCCCTCTGCGGCGGATGCGTCACCTGTCCCACCGGCGACGCGCGTCAGAAGCCGCCGGTCGGCTGGCGTCCCGGGTCACTCCCGGGCGGGCACCGGCTGCGCTCCGCGGCGGCGATGCCACGGGGCGTGTGCGTAGCGGGACAGTAGCGACCAGGTTCGCTGAGCGGAAGACTCCGTCCAGAATCCGGGCAGTGGCCGACGCGAGGCGCTTCGTTTGTCCGGGTACGCCCCGTGCAGGCCCCAGACCGCACGCCGTTCACGCACTACGCGAGCGCCGGCGCCGCAACCCTCGTCGCGACACCGGCGCCCTCGATCCCGTACGAACATCACCGCACGGGCATCACCGCACGGACATCACCGCACGGACATCACCGCATGCGGGTGGCCCACTCCTGCACCTTGGCGATCCGCTGACGCAGTTGGCCCGCCGTCGCCTCGGCGCTCGGCGGGCCGCCGCACACGCGCCGCAGCTCGGTGTGGATCACACCGTGGGGCTTGCCGCTCTGGTGGACGTACGCGCCGACCATGGTGTTGAGCTGCTTGCGCAGTTCCAGCAGTTCCTTGTGCGTGACGACCGGCCGCCGTTCCGCGGGCAGTTCGAGCAGATCCGCCTCGTCGTCGGGCTTCTTGCGGCTGTGGGATATCTGGCGCGCCTGCCGCTTCTGGAGCAGGAGTTGGACCTGGTCGGGTTCGAGGAGGCCCGGGATGCCGAGGTAGTCCTGTTCCTCCTCGCTCCCCGGATGTGCCTGCATCCCGAACTCGGCGCCGTCGTACAGCACCCGGTCGAAGACGGCGTCGGACTCCAGCGCCTCGAACGGCAGCGTCTCCTGCTCACCGGTGTCCTCGTCCTGCTCCCGGTTCGCCTCCTCCATCTCCTTCTCGGACTCGGCGTACGGGTCCTCCTCGCCCTCCTTCTTGGGCTTGTCGAGGGCGTGGTCGCGCTCGACCTCCATCTCGTTGGCGAAGGTGAGGAGGTCGGGGACGGTCGGGAGGAAGACGGAGGCGGTCTCACCGCGCCGCCGGGACCGTACGAAGCGCCCGACGGCCTGCGCGAAGAAGAGCGGCGTGGAGATGGTGGTCGCGTACACGCCCACGGCCAGCCGGGGCACGTCCACGCCTTCGGACACCATGCGGACGGCGACCATCCAGCGGTCGGTGTTGTGGCTGAACTCGTCGATCCTCTCGGAGGCTCCGGAGTCGTCGGAGAGAACGAGGGTCGCCTTCGAACCGGTGATCTCGCGGATCAGCTTGGCGTACGAGCGTGCCGAGTCCTGGTCGGAGGCGATGACGAGGGCACCCGCGTCCGGGATGGCCTTCCTGACCTCGGTCAGCCGCTGGTCGGCGGCGCGCAGCACGCTCGGCATCCACTCGCCGCGCGGATCGAGGGCGGTGCGCCAGGCCTGGCTGACGGCGTCCTTGGTCATCGGCTCACCGAGGCGCGCGGCGATCTCGTCGCCCGCCTTCGTACGCCACCGCATATTGCCGCTGTAGGAGAGGAAGATGACGGGGCGGACGACGCCGTCCCCGAGCGCGCTGCCGTATCCGTACGTGTAGTCGGCGGCGGACCGCCGAATCCCGTCGTTGCCTTCCTCGTACGTGACGAAGGGGATGGGGTTGGTGTCGGAGCGGAACGGCGTACCGGTGAGCGCGAGGCGGCGGGTGGCCGGCTCGAAGGCCTCGAGGCAGGCCTCGCCCCAGGATTTCGAGTCGCCGGCGTGGTGGATCTCGTCGAGGATGACCAGGGTCTTGCGCTGCTCGACGCGGTTGCGGTGCAGCATGGGCCGTACGCCGACGCCCGCGTAGGTGACCGCGACCCCGTGGTACTCCTTGCCGAGCGGCCCCGCGCTGTACTCCGGGTCCAGCTTGATCCCTATCCGCGCCGCCGCCTCGGCCCACTGCTTCTTCAGATGCTCGGTCGGCGCGACCACCGTCACCTGCTGCACGACATGGTGGTGCAGCAGCCACGACGCGAGTGTCAGCGCGAAGGTCGTCTTTCCGGCGCCGGGCGTGGCGACGGCGAGAAAGTCACGCGGCTGCTCCTGGATGTATTTCTCCATCGCCCCCTGCTGCCAGGCACGCAGCTTGCTGGCCGTACCCCAGGGGGCACGGCCGGGGAAGGCGGGAGAGAGATGATGCGAGGAGTGGGTGTTGGCGGCGGTGGTAGTCACGATCTCCGGGTGGGGTTGAGCGGCTCGTCTCCGTATGACAACCGGGCCACCCTACCGGCGGCCCGATCCCGTCAACGCGCGGACTCCACCGGGTCATCCGCGGATGGGATCGAGCTCACAGAGAGCGCCAGGGATCAGCGCGCGAAGCGCGGCAGCTGGGCGGCGATCTTCGGAACGTCCAAGGCACCCTGGCAGACGTCGAGTACGAATGCCTCGGCCTCGTCCACGTCGAAGTCCGCGTCCAGGGGGTGGCCGTTCATGTGCAGATAGACCCAGGTGGCATACCAGGCGATGCGCTTGTTCCCATCGACGAGGGCGTGATTGCGGGCGAGCGACTCCATCAGCGCAGCCGCCTTCTCCCAGACGTCCGGATAGGCGTCCTGTCCGAACACGCTCGACTGCGGCCTGACCTGCGCCGAGTCCATTAGCCCGTAGTCGCGCACCTCGTCCGCCCCGAGCCGCTTCGCAAGGTTCAGCAGCTCGGGCAGCGTCAGGTAGTGCATCAGGCGAGCCTCCGGTTAAGCTCGCCGCTCGCCTTCAGCACATGCTCGGCCGCTTCGTTGAACAGCCGCGAATGCTCGTTTACGGCCGAGATCACGGCGTCGTGAGCGAAGGCCTGCATACTGCGTCCCTCCGCTGCCGCACGCTCGCGCAGCGCGTCGAGCTCGTCGTCCGTAAACCGCAGGTTCAGTCCAGCCATGCTCCGACGTACTACGCGGTACCACGCGGTGTTACTTGGAATTGCCCCTCACCCGCGTAGTCACCCACGCCCCCACCAGCGCCACCCCCGCCATCGGCAGGAACACCGCCGTGAAAGCCGCCGGATGCGAGCCAGAGGCCGCCGTGGCCGTGTGCGTGACCGTGCCGCCGCCCAGGGCCGCGAACGCCGCCCCGCCCGCCGCCAGCAGAAGGACGTTCGACAGGCCGTCGGAGATCTGGAGCGCGGCGGAGTTGGTGCCGGCCTCCTCCGGCGCGGAGAGGTGGAGCAGGAGCACGCTGGTGGCGGAGATCACCAGCCCCATCCCGAAGCAGCCGAACCCCCACGCCACGGCCAGGGTCCACACCGGCACCGCATCGATCAGCACGCTCGGCGCGGCGGCGATCGCCAGCGCGACGAGCACCATCCCGATGAGCATCAACCGCTCCCGGTACGGCTCCGCCCGCGCCCTGGACTGCGCGAAGGAACCCAGCGCCCAGGTGGCCCCGCCCGCCGCGAGCGAGAACCCGGCGAGCGTCGGTGAGAGCCCTCGCTGAGTCACCAGCATCAGCGGCACGAAGGACTCCGCCGCGACGAAGGACCCGGCCGCGATCCCCCGCAGCAGCACCACGGACGGTAACCCGCGCGCCGCCCGGTACGTCCCGCGCGGCAGAAGTCCCAGCACCGCCGGAACCAGCAGGGCGGCACCCGCACCGGCCGGCAGGACCGAGAGCCACCGCACGCTGTCATCGGACACAGCCTGCGCGGCGTACTGCAGCAGCCCCGCGCCCAGCGAGATCCCCAGCGCCAGCCGGATCCGTCGTCGGTCGAAGGGCGCGGCCACGGCGCCCTTCGTCGGCCCGGACGCCCGCCGCCGTATCTGTGGCAGGGCGAGCGCCAGCGGGAACACCACCAGGACCGGGATTCCGACGAACACCCACCGCCAGCCGAGGTGTTCGGTCACCGAACCGGCGGCGAGCGGCCCGACCACGGAGGGGATCACCCAACTCGCCGCGAACGCCGCCAGGATCGACGGCCGCAACCGCTCCGGATACGCCCGCCCCACGACCACGTACAGCGCGACGATCACCAGCCCGCCGCCCAGCCCCTGTACCGCTCGTCCGAGGACGAACAGCCACATCGCGCCCGCCGTCCCGGACAGCATCAGCCCCGCCGCGAACGACGCGATCCCCACGGCCAGCGACGCCAGCGGTCCGCGACGGTCCGACCACTGCCCGGCCAGCACCATCCCGAACAGACTCGTCGTGAAGTACGCCGAGAACGCGAACGCGTACAACGCGACTCCGTCGAGCTCCCGTGCCGCCACCGGCATCGCGGTCCCGACCGCCGTCGCCTCGAAGGCGATCAGCAGTACGACGGAGACGATCCCGATGCTCAGCGCCCGGTAGGGGCGACCGAGCACGCTGTCGTCGGTGCCGGGTTCGTCGTGGGTGGCGGGTGCGGCCGGCGCGGACGGGGCGGTCGAAGGCGAGTTGGCCGCGGAGTCGGCGTCGCTCGGTTCCAGGGCGGACATGCTCGTCAGCGTAAGGGGCATGATCGCTCTTGGCCCCTGTCGCGAGACGGTGATCGTCTGCGACCTTGGTCGTACGTCCTTCCTCGTACGCTCCTTCCCATGTGAACGCGGCATGGCAGCCTCATTGCAGCCCCGGCCGATTCCTTGAGCCCCTGCCCCACGCGGCCTACGGTCGATGTCATCGAGTTCGGAACAAGCGATTCGAAGCGAGCGCGTTGTTCCCAACCCGGCCGTGTGCCCGAGTGGTTGAGGGAACCGCCTGCAAAGCGGTTTACGCCGGTTCGATTCCGGTCACGGCCTCTGGTGTCTTCGCGCGGTGCAGCAGCCAGAGCGTGAAGGCGAGCATGGATATGTCGGCGTTGAGCGGCCGCAGCAGGGCGTCCGGGGCGGACCACTCGTGAAGCATGCCGGTCCTGCCGTCGATGAGGAGGTCCATGCCCTCGGCGCGGTGACCGAGGCTCCCCAGGCGGATCAACCGGTCGGCTCCGTCGGGGAGTTGCCCCCGCTGTCCCTCGGGGACCACCTGTTCCGTCCACTCGGCCGCGTAGTGCTCGGCGAGGGTCGACAGCGGTACGTCCATCTCCAGTTGGAAGATGACGCCGTCCTCCGGAAGGCCCGTTTCCCTCAGGAAGCGGCGGGTCGGCTCGTGCGTGAGCGTGCCCGGGAAGTCGACGTCCTCGAAGCGCATGATCCCGCCCGCCCCGAACTCCTCGTCGAGCAGCCGCCCGGGCAGGTCGAGAAGCAGACCTGTGCCCGCGTGCGTGACCGTCGGATCCAGCTCGTCGTCGGTCGGCGTCAGCGTCCCCGTACCAGCGTCAGTCGTTCTCATGGCTCCCCCGCGCATGTGATCGCATAGTGCTTCCCCAGCGGGGAACAGCCCTGCGCTCAGCGGCAGCTCCCCACTGATCGAAGACCTTACGCCGCCCCACTGACAACGCCCCGAAACCCCAAGCCCAGTGCAAGCGCCGGCCTGGCGTCCACCAGAAGACCCGCACCCTGGGGTGTGGGTCTTCTGATCTGCCGTGGTCAGTCCTGCTGGGCGCCTGCCGGCAGCGTGCGAAGCTGCATGGTCGACGCGGTGCTGGTGCCGAAGCCGTAATCCAGCATCTTCGCGGCGTCGGTGTAGCGGTAGGCGTCGTTGAGGACGACGCCGATGAGGGTCCTGTCGCCGCGGGTGGCGGAGAAGACCAGGCACGGCCCCGCCGGGGTGCTGGTGCCGGTCTTGATGCCGGTGGCGCCGGTGTAGGAGCCGAGCAGCTTGTTGGTGTTGTACCAGGTGTAGGTGCGCGTGCCACCGGTGCTCGTGGTCGCGTAGCGCACGGTCTTCTGCGTCTTGACGACGGAGCGGAACGTCGAGTACTTCATCGCGCTGCGGGCGAGCTTCGCCAGGTCGCGCGGGGTGGTGTAGTTCGCACCGGTCGTCGAGATGCCGTCGAACGCGTCGAAGTGGGTGTTGGTCAGGCCCAGGTCGACCGCCTTTTTGTTCATCTTGCCGATGAACGACTTCACACGCGCTGCGCGGGTGTCACCGGTGCCGAAGGTGTCGGCGAGGGCGTACGCGGCGTCGCAGCCCGAGGGCAGCATCATCGCGTACAGCAACTGGCGGACCGTCACACGGTCGCCGGTCCTCAGGTCGGCGGTGCTGGCGCCCTTGGCGGCGACGTAGTCGCGGTAGGCCTGCCGGACGGTGACCTTGCGGTCGAGATCAAGATTGGTCTGGCTGAGGACCACGCGGGCCGTCATGATCTTTGTCGTGCTGGCCATCGGCCGCTTGGTGTCGGCGTACTTGCTGTACAGCCTGGTGCCGGTCGCGTTGTCCAGCAGGAAGGCGCCCTTGGCGCTGACTGTGGGCGCGGTGGCCGCCTGCGCGGGCGAGGCCATGGGTACGACCCCAAGTACCGTACCCACGGTCACGGCGACACCTGCGGCCTTGCGCACCGTCATCGCGCCGGATCTTCGTGTATCCATCCCTCGGCGAACACGCCTGGTCTTGTAGAGAGTTATCAATTTGAATGCTCCGAATTCGCACCAAATAGGCATGGAAGCCTCAATTGCAGGCACGGCAGTGCTTGCTAGCTCACATGACTCACGAGAGCGAGGAAGGTTGCGCAGGTCGCGGCATGATTCTTTGGCGGCCGGGCCTGCCTGGTGACCACGGGCTTCCGGCCCGTCACTGCCCTGTCGTCACCACCGCGGCCTGCGGCCGGATCGGCAGGCGGTTGACCGGCCGCCCCGTCGCCGCCCGCACCGCGGACGCGATCGCCGCCGGGGAAGTCACCACCGGCACCGCGCTGACGGCCTTCGCCCCGAACGGTGCGACCACGTCGCGTTCCTCGACGAGCTTGACGATGCGGATGGCGGGGGCGTCGAGGGCGGTGGGCAGCGCGTAGCCGGTGAGGTCGGGATGACGGACCAGTCCGCGCGCGGTGCGGAGGTTCTCCGTGAGGGCGGCGCCGACGCCCTGCGTGACACCGGCCTCGATACGGGCGGTGAGCTGCGCGGGGTTCAGTACGCGCCCCACGTCCTGGGCGAGAGCCAGCTCCACGACGCGTACGGAGCCCAGCTCGATGTCGACGTCGACGACCGCGCGGATCGCGCAGAAGGCGAGCCCCACGAAGGCGTCGCCCTGTCCCTCGGCGTCCAGCGGCTCCGTGGGGTGCGGGCGGCATTGCGCGGTGGCCCACAGCTCCTTGCCGTCCATCGCCTCCGTGACGGTGGTCGACAGCACGCCGTCGTACGAGGTGATCTTGCCGTCGGTGATCTGGAGCAGCTCGGTGGACATCCCGAACTTGTGCGCGAGGGGCTGCAGCAGTTGCGTACGGACCATCTTGGCGGCCCGTTCGACCGCGCCGCCGGACACCCAGGTGTGGCGGCCTCGGCAGCTCGGTCCCGCCGTGGGCTGATCGGTGTCCACGGAGGCGACGTGCACCTCTTCGATGCCGAGCGTCTCCTGGACGATCTGCCGGGCCAGCGTGGTGAAGCCCTGACCGGTCTCCACGGCCGCGCACAGCACCGTGGCGACACCGTCGTGGACCTTCACGGTGGCCGTCGACACCTCGTCCGCGCCCTCGGCGCCGAGCATGTGGACCATGCCCACGCCGTAGCCGACGCCGCGGCGCACCGCACCCGGCTCGCCCGCGCCCTCGGGGCCGCCGGGGAGCAGCCACTCCTCCTCGGGGGTGTCCTTGGGGAGGGCGGGCAGCGGGAAGTCCCGTACGGCCTCCAGCAGTTCGGCCACGGGAGCCGGGCACGTCACCGTCTGACCGGTGGGCAGGACGTCTCCTGTGGCCATCACGTTGCGCAGGCGCAGCTCCGCCGGGTCCATGCCCAGCTTCTTCGCCAGCTTGTCCATCTGCGCCTCGTAGGCGGCGCACACCTGCAGGGCGCCCTCGCCGCGTACATGACCGGAGGGCGGGTTGTTCGTGCGGACGGCCCAGCCCTCGATGAAGGCGTTCGGGACGACGTACGGGCCGCAGGCGAAGGAGACCGCGGCGGCCAGCGCGTCCGACGACGTGTCCGCGTACGCGCCGGCGTCGAGCAGGATCTGCGCCTCGACCTTCACCAGCTTGCCCTCGGCGTCCGCGTGGTGGCGGTAGCGCAGGAGGGTGGGGTGGCGGTGGACGTGTCCCAGGAAGGATTCTTCGCGGGTCGCCGTGAACTTGACCGGGCATCCGGTCTTCAGGGCGAGCAGCCCCAGGGGGAGTTGGAAGCCCTGGTCCTCGCGGTCGGCGGCGGCGCCGGGCACGCCGGTGACGACGACCTTCACGCGCTCCGGCTCCAGGCCGTAGCAGGCGGCGGCCGTGTCGCGGTCGGCGTGCGGGTCGGTGGAGGCCAGATAGAGCTCGACCCCGCCGTCCGGGCGGGGCACGGCGAGGCCCGCCTCCGCGCCGATCGGGGCGGGATCCTGGCGGCCGATGCGGTACAGCCCCTCGACGACGATCTCGCCGCCCGCCTCGGAGTCGCCGTGCCGCAGCGGGATGTGGCGGATCAAGTTGCCGTCGGGGTGCAGGGGTTCGGCCTCGAAGGCCTGCTCCGGGTCGGTCACCGGGTCGAGTACTTCGTACTCGACGATGACGGCGGCCGCGGCCATCCGCGCGGTGTCCGGGTGGTCGGCGGCGACGGCCGCGATGGGCTCCCCGTGGTGGCGTACGACCTCGGAGGCGAACACCGGGCGGTCGGCCGTTCCGCGGCCGTACAGCGCGGCGCCCGGCACGTCCTCGTGCGTGACGACGGCCCGTACGCCGGCCATCTCGCGCGCGTGGGTGGTGTCGATCGACACGATGCGCGCGTGCGGGTGCGGCGAGCGGAGCACGGCGGCCCACAGCAGGCCCTCGGCCCACAGGTCCGCCGCGTACGGGAAGGTGCCCTCCGTCTTGGCGCTCGCCTCAGCGGACGGCAGGGACGCGCCGATGCCGTGCGTCAATTGGTCCGGAGCGGGACCGGCGTCCACGGTGGTCGCGGTGGCGGTTTCCTTGCTCACGCCTGGCCTCCGTCCTGGCCGTAGGGCTGCTCACGCGGCTCTGAGGACTCGTACGCGCTGGGGTTGACGCTTCCCGCGCCGGGGCCCGCCTGGCGCGGGATACGGGCCTCCTCGGCGTCCGGGGCGGACTCGGCGGCGGCGTGCGCCGCACGCTCGGCGACGACCTCGCGCACGGCGTCCAGGACGCCCCGGTAGCCGGAGCAGCGGCACAGGTTGCCGCACAGCGCCTGGCGGGTCTCCAGCTCGGTCGGGGCCGGATTGCCCTCGAGGAGGTCGTGCATGGTCATCGCCATGCCCGGCACGCAGAACCCGCACTGCACGGCGCCGCACTGGGCGAGCGCCCGCTGCACGTCCGAGGGCTGCCCGTCGGCGGCGAGCCCCTCGACCGTGCGCACCTCGCTGCCGGCGGTGGTCACGGCGGGCACCAGACAGGAGGCCACGAGGCGCCCGTCCACCTGCACGTTGCAGGCCCCGCACTCGCCCTGCGAGCAGCCGTCCTTGGCGCCCGCGAGTCCGAGTCGCTCACGCAGTACGTAGAGCAGCGATTCGCCGATCCAGGCCGCCGTCACGGGCCTGTCGGCGCCGTTCACCCGCAGCACGAACGAGGCCAGGGGGTGATCGACGTGCGGGGCCGCGCCCTGGGAGTCGTCGGCCGCGGACTCCTCGGCGGCGTCTTCCGGGGCTTCCCCCGGCTCCCTCGGTGAGCCGGCTTCGTGCCGCTCGGCGGCCCGCTCGTCCGCGGGCGCCGGAGCGCCGTGGCCCGCCTGTGCCTCCACCGGCTCTTCGCGCTCTGCCGAGTCGGGCTCCGCGGAGTGGTGCTCTACGGGGTGATGATCCGCGGGGTGGTGCTCTGCGGAGTGGTGCTCTGTGGAGTGGTGCTCTACGGAGACGGCGATTTCGTCGGCGTGCTCTCCGGAGACGGCGATGATCTCGGCGGCCTCGTGCCCGTTGCGGTCGGCCGCCGGGTTCTCGGCGTGAGGAGCGGCCTCACCCTGGGGCGCCTGCTGTTCGGGAGCGGAGTGATCCGGAACCGGGTGTTCTGGAGCCGGGTGTTCCGGAGCCGGGTGTTCCGGAGCCGGGTGTTCTGGAGCCGGCTGTTCCGCGGCGGGCTGCGCCCAGGAGTCCTGGGCCCACGGCGCGGGCGCCCCGCCCGGCAGCGTGGCGGGAGGGGTGCCGCCCCACTGCTCGACCAGGGACGACGTCGTGAACTCGCCGGACTCGTCGGGCAGGTCACCGTCGGCGACGGGAATGGACCACTCCCCGGTCACGTCGTGGCCGGGCGCGGCCGCGTCCTCCTGGGTGGGCTCCTCGAAGGTCCACTGGCCGGTGGTCACCGGGTTGTACGCGAAACCGTCGTAGGCGGACTGACGGTGCTCTTCGGGCAGCGCGTTCGGGTCCGGCCACCGCACCTCCTGGGGCTGCCCGGCGTCGGCCGTGATGTGCGGCGGCACATAGCCGTGGCCGGGAGCGGCGAGCGGGGACTCGGCCAGCAGCGCGTCCACGCCCCCTTCGGGGAGCTGGACGAAGGCGGTGGCACCGTCGTCGTAGTCGCCCTGGGGCAACGGGTCCCAGCGGCTGCCCGCCTGAGGAGTGCCCTCCTGAGGTGCGTCCTCTCCGTGCTGGTCGTCGGTCACGACAGTGCCCTCCCCAGTGCTCGTCGGGCCAGTGCGGCGACGGTGCGCCGCAGATGCAGTACGGCGGGCGGCAGCGGCTGCACGGAGCCGTCCTCGGCGGGGACCGGGTCGGGGATGCAGGCCGCGGCGACGTACTCCCCGAAGGCGGCCAGCGCCTCCGGCGCGACCGCGCGGTTGTTGTCCCAGTCGATCAGCGAGGCGACCCACTGCTCGGCCTCCAGGGGCCGCAGCGGCATCGGCGCTATGGCGCCCACGGCGCACCGCACTCCGCGCCGGGCGGGGTCGAGGACGAGCGCCACGGACGCGATCGCGCGCCCCGGGCCGGTCCGTCCGGTCGCCTTGAGGAAGACCTGCGGCGCATGCAGCAGGGGCACGCGCACGTACCCGATGAGTTCGCCGCCGCGCAGCATGTCCACGCCGGCGAGCAGATGCGAGACGGGGACCTCACGGCGGGCGCCGCCCGGGCCCGCGATGATGAGCGTCGCCTCCAGGGCGGCGAGCACCGGAAGCGCGTCCCCCATGGGGGCGGCCGAGGCGATGTTGCCGCCCAGGGTGCCCGCGTTGCGGATCTGTGGGGGTCCCGCGGCCCTCGCGGCGGCCGCGAGAGCCGGAATGAGGGCCGCGAAGTCCGGGCGCCCCATACGCGCGTGGGTGAGGCCCGCGCCGAGCAGCGCGTGGCCGTCCAGGTACTGCCAGCCACGGATCTCGCTGATCCGGCCGAGGCCGACGAGCGCGGCGGGCCGCAGCTGCCCGGAGTTGACAGCGGTCATGAGGTCGGTGCCGCCGGCCACGGGAACGGCGGCCGGCATGGCGGCGAGCGCCGCCACCGCCTCGTCCAGCGAGGCGGGCAGCGTCACGGCCTGCGCCGCCTGCGGTGCGTGCGTGGTCAAACCGGCTGCCCCTTCCCGCTGCCCCACCTGGTCCCACCTGTGTTGCCGTACGGTACGTGCTGACAGGGCGGACGTGGCAACTCTGGCACATCTTCCCCGCTTCACGACGAGGGGGTCCGCTAGGAGGCATTCGTACCTCTCATCAGCGAGATGGCCCGTTTTCGCACGACATCCCCGATCGGCGCGCATGGGTACTCTTCGGTGGCTCTTGGGTGCCTTTCGCCTTACGGGGTCACCGTCGCAGGCGGCCGGTTCGCGGAACACCCCTTGGGGGCCACCTCACACGTTTGGGGGCGCCCCGTCGATCGGGCGTCCGAGCACTCCGGGTCTTTGCTGCCAGGGCAGGGGGCCCGCGGGCGGGCGATAGGCCACCCCCAGGGCGTCAAGGCGCTTGTAGTGGGCGCTCATCCGCCGCTCGAAGCCGGCGAAGTCGCGTTCCGCGGGGACCGGCAGCGCACTCCAGGCGACCTCGGCGAAGGCCGCGAGCCTCGGGAACGTCTGGTAGTCGACGCGCGCGCGGTCCTCCATCACCTCGGTCCACACGTTGGCCTGAGTGCCGAGCACGTGCCGCGCCTGATCGGCGGTCAACTCCGGCGGTACGGGTTCGAACCGGTAGACGTCCTCCAGCGTCCGTACGTACCCGATGGGCACGGGCTCGTCAGCGCCGCCGTCCTGGCGGTGGTCCAAGTACACCTGCTGCTCGGGACACATGACGACGTCGTGGCCCGCGCGGGCGGCCGTGATGCCGCCCCGGTAACCCCGCCACGACGACACGGCGGCGCCCGGCGCCAAGCCGCCTTCCAGGATCTCGTCCCAGCCGATCAGCCGACGCCCGCGCGCGGCCAGCCAGTTGTCGAAGTGGCGGATGAACCACGACTGCAGTTCGTCCTCGTCGGCGAGCCCGAGGTCCTTGATGCGCGACTGCGCGGTGGGCGACCGCTTCCACTGGTCCTTGGCGCACTCGTCGCCGCCGACGTGGATGAACTCCGAGGGGAACAGCTCCAGGACCTCCTCGAAGACCTCCTCGTAGAAGCGAAGGGTGTTGTCAGTGGGGGCGAGTACGTTGACGGAAATGCCCCAGCTGTCCCAGACGGAGAGGGAAGTCGTGTCGATGACGTCGGTGTTGCCGAGTTCCGGATATGCGGCGATGGCGGCCTGCGAGTGGCCCGGGATGTCGATCTCGGGGACGACGGCGATATGCCGCTCGGCGGCGTACGCGACGATCTCGCGGATGTCGTCCTGGGTGTAGTAGCCGCCGTGCGGCTTCTCCTCCCACAACGGCGACGCACGATGGCCGAATTTCGTCCGCTCGCGCCACGATCCGATCTCCGTGAGCTTCGGGTGCCGCTTGATCTCGATGCGCCAGCCCTGGTCGTCGGTGAGGTGGAAGTGGAAGACGTTCAGCTTGTGCGCGGCCATCAGGTCGAGATAGCGCAGCACGCCGTCCTTGGGCATGAAGTGGCGTGAGACGTCGAGCATCAGACCGCGCCAGGCAAAGCGCGGGGCGTCCTCGACGACCTGGTCCGGGATGCCGTACGAGCGGTCCGTCCGGAGGGGAGCGCGCCGGAAGGCCTCGGGGCCGATGAGCTGACGCAGCGTCTGGGCGCCCCAGAACACGCCGGCCGCGCTGCCGCCCCGGATCTCGATGCCCCGTTCGGCGACGACGCTCAGCCGGTACGCCTCGGGCTCCAGGGTGTCGTCGAGGCGCAACAGCACGGCGCCCGCGGTGTCCTCGCCTCCGGGCGGCAGGGGCAGACCGAGCGCCGCGCCGAGGGTGGCCCGCAGCCAGCGTTCGCTCGTGCCGGTGCCGGGTGCTGCCCACAACGTCGTGTCCGCGTCGAGCGCGACGCCGCGGCGAGCGGGGCTCTCGGCACCGGTGCCCTCAACAGTGCGGGGCGCGGGGATCAGATCCATCACATCGTCAGACATTGACCTCAGTCCTCAATCTTCAGTCCTCAATGCTCAGTCCTCAGTCCTCAGTCCTCGGCCCTCAGTCCTTGACCGCGCCGCCCAGTCCGGAGACCAGCCGTCGCTGTACGAGCACGAAGAAGATCAGTACGGGAATCGTCATCACGGTGGATGCCGCCATCACCCCGCCCCAGTCGGGGTCGTCGGCCTTGTAGAAGACGAGGAGGGCCATCGGCAGCGTCGACTGCGAGGTGTCGCTGATGATGAAGGACTTGGCGAACAGGAAGTCGTTCCAGGTGGAGATGAACGAGAACACGCTCGTGGCGACGAGCCCGGGAAAGACCAGCGGGAAAAGGATCTGCCACAGGAACCGCGTCCGGCTCGCCCCGTCGAGGTACGCGGCCTCCTCCAGCGACTCCGGGACCGCCTTCACAAAGCCTCGCAGCATCCAGATCGCGAACGGCAGGGAGAACGCGATGTGCGGCAGGATCAGCGAGCCCAGGGTGTTCAGCTGACCGAAGTCCCGCATCTGGAAGAAGAGGGGAATCGTCAGGGCCTCGATGGGCACCATCTGCGCGATGAGGAACATGATCAGCAGGGTCGTGCGGAACCGGAAGCGGAACCGTGTCACGGCGGTGGCCGCGAGAAACGCGATCAGCGCCGAGACGACGACCACAGTGATCGCCACGACAAGGCTGTTGAGGAAGTAACGGCCGAATTCCTGCTGCCCGAAGACGCGTCGGAAGGAGTCCAGGGACGGGGTGAGCGTCCAGGGGCGGGGCTCGGTCGACTCGATCTCACCGGCCGGTTTGAAGGCGCTCAGCACCATCCAGTAAAGGGGGAACGCGACCACGGCGGCGATCATCAGGGCCGACGCCTCGGCGGCCAGCCGCCAGGGCCGACGCACCCGGAAACGCCCCGCGGAACGCACAGCATTCGAAGAACTCACAGCTCCTCCCCCTGCCTGCGCAGCAGCCGCAGATAGACGAGCGTGACCGCCAGCAGAATCAGCAGCATCACCACTCCGATCGCCGAGCCGAGGCTGTACTGCGAGGAGGCGAACGCCTTCTGATACGCGTACACGTTCAGCACGAGGTTCTGTCCGGCGATACCGCCGCCGTTCGTCATCACGTAGATCTGCGTGAAGACCTTGAAATCCCAGATGATCGACTGAATGGTGACGACCACGAGGATGGGCCGGAGCATCGGCGCGAGCACGGAACGCCAGATGCGCCACTGCGAGGCGCCGTCCAGGGCAGCCGCCTCCAGCACCTCGTCCGGTACGGCGCGAATGCCCGCGTACACCGTGACCATCACGAACGGGAAGGAGCACCAGACGACTTCGAGCAGTACGAGGGCGAAGGCGCTGTAGCGGCCGTACGTCCACGAGTAGTCGCCGAGGCCCATGATGCGGTTGACGGGCCCGAAGTCGGGGTCGAACAGGAGCAGCCACACCGTCGAGCCGGTGATCGCGGGCGTGGCCCAGGCACCCAGCGCGGCCAGCATCAGCGCGAGCCGCGGCACGGCCCGTACGCGCGTCAGCAGCACGGCGAGCGCACAGCCGACCGCGAGCGTCGACACGACACAGGCCGCCGCGAACACCACGGTCGCCAGCAGTACTTGCCAGAACTGGTCGTCCGCGAAGAGCGTCGCGTAGTTGCCGAACCCCTGAAAGGTCGTCGGTTGGCCCCCGCTGACCTGGGCCTGTGTGTACTCCAGAAACGAAATCAGGCCAAGCTGGTAGACGGGGTAGACAAGCAGCCCACCGAGGACGACGAGGGCGGGCGCGAGATAGAGCCAGGGCGTCCATCCACCGCCCGTACGCCGGAACTTCCGTGCCGCGCCCGCGCCACCGCGCACCGGACCCCCCGCGGCGCGCCCGGACGAGGCCGAAGCCTCGCCGGACGCCTCCGCGGCGGGATCACCGCGCAGCGCGGCCTTTCGGGCCGCCACCAGGCCCCCGCGCCGCCGAACCGCGGCGCGGCTCCCGTCGAGCGGCGGAGCGGGTGCCGGGGACGCGCCGTTCGTCACCCGTTTCATCCTGCGGAGCTGAACGCGTCGTCCATCTTCTTCGCCGCGTCCTTCGAAGCCGTCGCCACGTCCTTCTTGCCGCTGGCGATCTCCTGGAACATCGTCGGCAGCACGAGCGACGCGTCGATCTGCGCCCAGGCCGGCGAGGCGGGCACGAACTTGGTGCCCGAGGCGAGCGTCTTCACGAAGGGCTCGACGAACGGTTCCTTCTGCGCGACGTCCTGGCGCACGTCCGAAAACGTCGGCAGGAAGCCCATCGCGTCGAAGAGTTCACCCTGCGTCTTCTTCGACGCGAGTTCCTCCATCAGATCGACGGCGAGCGTGCGGTGCGAAGTGCTGTTCAGGACGCCGAGGTTGTTGCCACCCGCGAAGGCAGGCGCTATCGAGCCCTCCTTCAGACCCGGCAGCGGTACGACCGCGTACTTGCCCTTCACCTTCCCGGCCTCGACCGCCGCGTGGTTGAAGTCACCGCCGATCGCCATGCCCGCCTTGCCCGAGGCGAAGGCCGTGATCGTGTCGTTGCCGCCCATGCTCGCGCACTTGGCGGCCGGACAGTTGTCGTCACCGAAGAGCGAGGTGTACGCCTTGATGCCCTTCTGCGCCTGCGGGCTGTCGATCGTCGCGGAGTACGAACCGTCCTTCCCCTCAGCGATCTCACCGCCGTTGGACCAGACGAACGGCATCGCGCCGTAGGTGAACGCGCCGCCGACCGCGAGCCCGTACAGGTCAGGCTTCGCCTGCCGGATCTGCTCGGCGGTCTCGATCAACTCGCTCTGCGTCTTGGGAACATCGAGACCGAGTTCCTTGAAGACGTCGGTGCGGTAGTACAGGGCGCGCACACCGACGAAGAACGGGGCGCCATAGATCTTTCCGTCGACCGTCACGGACTGCTTGGCGGTCGGGTCGGTGTCCTTCGCCTCGCTCCAGTCCGTGAACTCCTTGGTGACGTCGGCGAGTCCGCCGTCCTTGACGTAACCGGCGGTGTCGGTGTTGCCGTACTCCATGAGGTCCGGCGCGCTCTTCGGGTCGTTGAAGGCGGCCTTGACCTTCTCGGCGCGGGTCTCGATGGGGATGTACTCGACGTTGACCTTCGTGCCCTCGTGGGCCTTCTCGAAGGCGGCCACGGTGGCGTCGACGACCTTCTTCTTCGGCCCGTTGTTGACCTCCTGGAAGAGCCACACGCGCAGCGTCCCGCTCTTCTCGTCCTTGCCGCCGGAGTTGTCGGAGGACTCAGGGGCACAGGCGGTCGCGGTGAGAGCGGCGACCACAAGTGCGGCTACCGGGGCGGCTGTTCGGGCAGAGAACCGGGCTGAGAGTCTGGTGGGGAACTTCATCGGGCATCCTCCGAGGGAGCGCGCGTTGCAACATGCGCAATGGGTGTTTCGCTCTGCACAACACCACGGAGGCTAGGAGCTCATGAACATGCAAACAAGGCCCTCCCAGAGGTCTCTACCACTCTGTGACCGAGACGGCTGAAAGTGCTCTGTTCAGCGGCGGNCCCAGAGGTCTCTACCACTCTGTGACCGAGACGGCTGAAAGTGCTCTGTTCAGCGGCGGGCCCGCTCGCCGCGCCTCACCCCGCACACGACAAAGCCGCGGCACCCCCCGTCGGGGGTGCCGCGGCCATGGCCGGTGCGCCGGTCCGCATGACGCGCTCGACGTAATGCCGAGCCGTGCGACGGAGTGCTGAACCCACAGCGCCGCGTACTACGCCGAACCACCGTGCCGAAGAACAAAGAGGGCGTTACTTGTCGCCGCCACCCTTGCCCTGGTCGCCGCCTGAGCCCATGGACTCGTAGATCTCCTTGCACATGGGGCATACGGGGTACTTCTTCGGATCGCGACCCGGGACCCACACCTTGCCGCAGAGCGCGACAACAGGCGTGCCGTCCAGCGCGCTCGCCATGATCTTGTCCTTCTGGACGTAGTGGGCGAAGCGCTCGTGGTCACCGTCACCGTGCGAGGTCTGCGGCGTCGGCTCGACCAGGGTCCCCGTACCAGTCCCGCGCTCGGGCTCAAGAGTGCTCATAACAGCCAAGGGTACTGAAGCCCGCCGCCATCGGTGCAGGACCCTGTCACCCTTCGCCTCCACGAAATCGAAGGACGGGTTCCGGGACGGATCGCGGGTGGGTTCCAGCCACGGACCACAGATCAGTTCAGCGGCGGATCACAGATCAGTTCAGCGACGGATCGTCCGGATAAGTGGCCACCATCGCCAGTTCGTTGCGCTGGCGGCGGAGCACCTCACGCCACAGCCGTTCCGGGGACGGGGAGGAGACGTCGCCGGGCTCCGACTCGACGACGTACCAGGCACCCTCGACGAGTTCGTCCTCCAGTTGCCCCGGCCCCCAGCCGGCGTACCCCGCGAAGATCCGCAGCGAGCCGAGGGCGGAGGCCAGCAGCTCCGGCGGGGCCTCCAGGTCCACGAGGCCGATCGCCCCGTGCACGCGGCGCCAGCCCAGCGGGGTCCGCTCGCCGGACGCGCCGCCGGGGATGACCGCGACCCCGAGCGCCGAGTCGAGCGAGACCGGACCACCCTGGAAGACGACGCCGGGCTCACCGGCGAGATCCGCCCAGCCCTCGAGGATGTCGCCGACGTCCACCGGTGTGGGGCGGTTGAGGACGACACCCAGGGAGCCCTCCTCGTCGTGGTCGAGAAGCAGCACCACAGCGCGGTCGAAGTTCGGGTCCGCCAGAGCGGGAGTGGCCACGAGCAGCCGCCCTGTGAGCGAGGACACCTCGGTCATGCCTGACATGATCCCGCATCTTCCCCGCGTGCGGGGAGGCAATGCGTGTACGGACGTGAATGCAGCTCACGGCGTAAGGAAGCAGGTGGAGCGCACACCCCTGCCCGTAACCCGGCGTGCCCGTCCGGAAACGTCTCGTGTTGTGTCGAAGCTATGACGGAGCCGGGCCGTACTTGGGCTTCCAGAAGGGGGGTAGGCGGCCATTACCCTTGCCTCTTCGCCCCTGTCCAACTATCGGAACGCGAGATTCATGACCGTCAACGGCTCAGATGACGTCCTGCTTGTCCACGGCGGAACCCCGCTGGAGGGTGAGATCCGTGTCCGCGGTGCGAAGAACCTCGTACCGAAGGCCATGGTCGCCGCCCTGCTCGGCAGCGCTCCGAGTCGGCTGCGCAACGTCCCCGACATCCGTGACGTACGCGTCGTGCGGGGGCTGCTGCAGCTGCACGGAGTGACCGTTCGTCCGGGTGAGGATCCCGGCGAGCTGGTCCTCGACCCCTCGCACGTGGAGAGCGCGAACGTCGCCGACATCGACGCGCACGCCGGTTCCTCGCGCATTCCGATCCTGTTCTGCGGCCCCTTGCTGCACCGGCTCGGCCACGCGTTCATCCCCGGCCTGGGCGGCTGCGACATCGGCGGCCGGCCGATCGACTTCCACTTCGAGGTGCTGCGGCAGTTCGGCGCGAAGATCGAGAAGCGGGCGGACGGCCAGTACCTGGAGGCCCCGCAGCGGCTGCGCGGCACCAAGATCCGGCTGCCGTACCCGTCCGTGGGCGCGACCGAGCAGGTGCTGCTGACGGCCGTCCTGGCGGAAGGCGTGACCGAGCTGTCGAACGCCGCCGTCGAGCCGGAGATCGAGGACCTGATCTGCGTTCTGCAGAAAATGGGCGCGATCATCGCGATGGACACCGACCGCACGATCCGCGTCACGGGCGTGGACAAGCTCGGCGGCTACACGCACGCGGCGCTCCCGGACCGCCTGGAGGCCGCCTCCTGGGCGTCCGCGGCCCTGGCGACCGAAGGCAACATCTACGTCCGCGGCGCCCAGCAGCGCTCGATGATGACGTTCCTGAACACCTACCGGAAGGTCGGCGGCGCCTTCGAGATCGACGACGAGGGCATCCGCTTCTGGCACCCCGGCGGCCAGCTCAAGTCGATCGCCCTGGAGACGGACGTCCACCCCGGCTTCCAGACGGACTGGCAGCAGCCGCTGGTGGTGGCCCTGACCCAGGCCACGGGCCTGTCGATCATCCACGAGACGGTGTACGAGTCCCGCCTCGGCTTCACATCGGCCCTGAACCAGATGGGCGCCCACATCCAGCTCTACCGCGAGTGCCTCGGCGGCTCGAACTGCCGCTTCGGCCAGCGCAACTTCCTCCACTCCGCGGTCGTCTCGGGCCCGACGAAGCTCCAGGGCGCCGACCTCGTGATCCCGGACCTCCGCGGCGGCTTCTCGTACCTCATCGCGGCGCTGGCGGCCCAGGGCACGTCCCGGGTGCACGGCATCGACCTGATCAACCGCGGCTACGAGAACTTCATGGAGAAGCTCATGCAGTTCGGGGCGAAGGTGGAGCTGCCGGGCAAGGCGCTCGGCTAGCCGCTCGGCCAGTACGTCAGTACGTCAGCACGTCAGTACGGGACGTACGCGCACGCGATGGGGCGGTCACCCGGATTCGGGTGACCGCCCCATCGGCGTATCGGCGTTGTCCGTGCCGTGCGCCGGGCGAGGCGCACAACAGGCTTACTTGCCCTTGGCGGCTTCCTTGAGCTTCGAGCCCGCCGAGACCTTGACGCTGTAGCCGGCCGGGATCTGGATCGGGTCGCCGGTCTGCGGGTTGCGCGCGGTGCGAGCGGCACGGTGGGTGCGCTCGAAGGTCAGGAAGCCGGGGATGGTGACCTTCTCGTCGCCCTTGGCGACGATCTCGCCGACGGTCTCGGCGAACGCGGCCAGAACGGCGTCGGCGTCCTTGCGGGTCACCTCGGCGCGGTCGGCCAGCGCGGCCACCAGCTCACTGCGGTTCATGTTGTTACTCCCGTGTTCTTCTTGCCGTTGTGGCGTGCCACGCGGCGGAGCCGCATGTTGGGCACAGCTAAGCCGATGCTGCCAGGGTCCTCGGTCGGTCCCCGGACCGGGTCCGTAGCCAGACCCTCGCGCCCAGAGACGCATCCTGCCCCCACCTGCTGCGGGAAAGCCAATCCGGCACCCCTGGGAGTCACACGAAAAGCGCCACAGCCTCGAAATGGTGACGCTCCGTCCGCTCCCGGCAGCGGACCGCAGGGCCTGAGATGCCTGGTGGCCTTCAGGATCTGAGCCTTGGCCGCCACCCTAGAGGCGGCCCCAGGCCCCGTGTCCGGCGACGCGCCGGTACGGGGGCGGCGTGGCAACCGTCACAGCGGACACTGCGCGGGTTTTTTCGCCCCCGCCCCCAAGCTCTCGGCTTCGCGACCCCCGCTCCTCAAACGCCGGAGAGGCTGAACTCAGCCCGTCCGGCGTTTGAGGACGAGGCCGTTCAGGCCGATAGCGGGGGTCTGGGGGCGCAGCCCCCAGGGGCCGGCGCGGGCTCAGGCCGTCGTATTGCCCGTGGCCGCCACGCCGGCAGCCTTCGCGGCGTTGCGGACCGCGCCCGCCACCGCGCCCGCGACCTTGTCGTTGAAGACGCTGGGGATGATGTAGTTCGGGTTGAGCTCGTCCTCGCTCACCACGTCCGCGAGGGCGGTCGCGGCGGCCAGCATCATCTCCGTGTTGACCGTGCGCGACTGGGCGTCGAGGAGGCCGCGGAAGACGCCCGGGAAGACCAGGACGTTGTTGATCTGGTTGGGGAAGTCGGAGCGGCCCGTGGCCACGACCGCCGCCGTCTGGCGGGCGATCGCCGGGTCGACCTCGGGGTCCGGGTTCGCGAGTGCGAACACGATGGCGCCGTCGGCCATCGCGGCCACGTCGACGCCGTCCAGCACATTGGGAGCCGAGACGCCGATGAACACGTCGGAGCCGCGCACGGCCTCCTTCAGCGTGCCCGTGACGCCCTCGGGGTTGGTGTTGTCGGCGATCCAGCGCAGCGGCGAGTCGGGGGCGGCCTGCACCAGGTCCTCGCGGCCCGCGTGCACGACACCGTGGATGTCGGCGACGACCGCGTGCTTGACGCCGGCGGCGATCAGCAGCTTGAGGATGGCCGTACCGGCCGCGCCGGCGCCCGACATGACGACGCGGATGTCGCCGATCGCCTTGCCGGTGACGCGCAGCGCGTTGGTCAGGGCGGCGAGTACGACGATGGCGGTGCCGTGCTGGTCGTCGTGGAAGACGGGGATGTCGAGGGCCTCGCGCAGCCGGGCCTCGATCTCGAAGCAGCGCGGCGCGGAGATGTCCTCCAGGTTGATGCCCGCGAAGCCGGGGGCGATGGCCTTGACGATCTCGACGATCGCGTCGCTGTCCTGGGTGTCCAGGCAGATCGGCCAGGCGTCGATGCCGGCGAAACGCTTGAAGAGGGCCGCCTTGCCCTCCATGACCGGGAGGGCCGCCTTGGGCCCGATGTTTCCGAGGCCGAGCACCGCCGACCCGTCCGTCACGACCGCAACCGAGTTGCGTTTGATGGTCAGGCGCCGGGCGTCCTCGGGGTTCTCGGCGATGGCCATGCAGACGCGGGCCACACCCGGCGTGTAGACCATGGAGAGGTCGTCACGGTTGCGGATGGGGTGCTTGGACGCCATCTCGATCTTGCCGCCGAGGTGCATCAGGAACGTACGGTCGGAGACCTTGCCGAGCGTGACGCCCTCGATGCCCCGCAGCTCCTCGACGATCTCGTCGGCGTGCGTCGTCGACGTCGCCGCGATGGTGACGTCGATACGGAGCTTCTCGTGACCGGACGCGGTGACGTCGAGGCCGGTCACCGAGCCTCCGGAGGACTCCACGGCCGTGGTGAGCTGCGAGACGGCGGTTCCGCTCGCGGGTACCTCCAGCCGGACCGTCATCGAGTAGGAGACGCTGGGCGCCGTTGCCATGGCCGACTTCCTCTGCTTTCACCGTGTGTCGCTAGCGTGTCGCTTGTATGCCGTCCGATCGTCGCACCTACCGCCGAGTACACGGTAGCCGCCCCGGATTGCGAACCTTTTGTTCGCGCAGGTGGCACGGGGTGCCACGGAGATTCCGGCCTACTTGGGACATGAGAAAGGGGTTCACGTCACCTGGTGACGTGAACCCCTCTTACCTCTTGTGCGCTAAGTGGCACCGACCCGCCATGCTCGCCTCGCGGCAAGTGGTCGCTCGAAGCGACGAAGGTTGGGCCCGGGGGCTTGGATCGGGCCGGTGCCTCATCCACGGTAACAAACGATCCCCGTAAGGCAATTCCCGTCCCAGAGTTCATTCCTCGGGCCGTCGCAGGGGCCGTCGAAGGGCCGTCGAATCAGTCTCGGAGGAGGTCGGGGACCCCGTTCACGTCGGGCTCGTCGCGGTCCGACGAGACCACCGTGAGCTGCTGGGTGGCCCGGGTGAGGGCCACGTACAGGACGCGCAGCCCGGCCGGTGACTCGTCGGCGATCTCCGCGGGTGAGACGACGATCGTGGCGTCGTACTCCAGTCCCTTGGCCTCCAGGCTGCCGAGGGCCACGACGCGGTCGCCGAGCCCGGCGAGCCAGCGGGCGGCCTCGGCCCGGCGGTTCATCGCCACGACGACCCCGACCGTGCCGTCGACCCGGTCGAGCAGCCGCGCGGCCTCCCCCCGGACGGTCTTCGCCAGTCCGTCCCGTACGACGGTGCTGTGTCCATTGTTCGTTGTCACAAAACGCGGCTCGACGCCCGTCGAGCGGACCGCCGACGGGGACGTCGAGCCGGGCATGGCCAGGGTCAGGACCTTGGCGGCCAGCTCGGCGATCTCGGCCGGGTTGCGGTAGTTCACGGTGAGCGTGAAGCGGCGGCGCGGGCGGGTCCCGAGGGCCTCGTCACGGGCCTCGGCGGCCTCGTCCGGGTCCGACCACGACGACTGCGCGGGGTCGCCGACAACCGTCCATGTGGCGTGCCGGCCACGGCGGCCGATCATGCGCCACTGCATGGGGGTGAGGTCCTGTGCCTCGTCGACGATGACATGCGCGTACTCGGTACGTTCCTGGGCCAGCCGCTCGGCGCGCTCGCGCTGCGACTCCTCGCGGACCGGCATCAGCTCCTCCAGGCCCGTGAGCTGGTCCAGCGGGTCCAGATCGCGCTTCTTGCGGGGGCGGGCCGGGACCCCGAGGATCGCCTGCAGCTCGTCGAGCATCGCCACATCGTGCACGGAGAGCCCGTCACGCCCCAGCGAGCGGGCGACGCGGCGCACCTCGCCGGGGTTGAGGATCCGCCTGGCCCAGCGCCCGAGCCGCTTCTCGTCGGCCATCGCGTTCAGCACGGCGCGCGGCGTCAGCACGGGCCACCAGGCGTCCAGGAACGCGATGAAGCTGTCCTCGGAGGTGATGTCCTCGTCGAACGACGAGCGCAGCTCGGCGGCCAGCTCCGGGTCGGTGTGCCGGGATCCCCCACCGGACTGCGCCCACAGGGCGTCGAGCAGCAGCTTGCGGGCGCGCGGGCGCAGCAGGTTCACGGGCGCGGTGCCGGAGAGGGCATTGCGCCGGATGCGGTCCAGCTCGGCGGCCTCCAGCTCCAGGCGGCGCCCGAAGGCGACGACGCGCAGGCGGGTGGGAGTGAAGGCGGGCGCGGCAGGAGTCTGCACGCCGTCGTCGTCGCCGAAGGCGAGCTGCCCCGTGGAAGCCGGAGCAGAAGCCGGAGCGCCCGGCGTCTCCAGTGCCCCGCGGGCCGCTTTCCGCAGCACCTTGAGCATCCGGTACGAGCCCTTGGCGCGGGCCACCGCGGGTGAGTCGTAGAGCGTGGCCTCGGCGCCGTCGACGAGGGAACCGACCGCGCGGATGGCGACCTGCCCCTCCTCGCCGAGGGACGGCAGGACGCCCTCGGTGTACGCCACCAGCAGCGGCGTGGGCGAGACGATCAGGATGCCGCCCGCGTACCGGCGGCGGTCCTGGTAGAGGAGGTAGGCGGCCCGGTGCAGGGCCACCGCGGTCTTGCCGGTGCCGGGGCCGCCCTCCACGTACGTCACCGACGCGGCGGGCGCCCGGATGACCAGGTCCTGCTCGGCCTGGATGGAGGCGACGATGTCCCGCATGGTGTGGCTGCGGGCCTGGCCGAGCGCGGCCATCAGCGCGCCGTCACCGATCACCGGCAGCTCACGCCCGTCGATGTGGGCCGTCAGCTCCGGGCGCATCAGGTCGTCCTCGACGCCGAGGACCCTGCGGCCCTTGGAGCGGATGACCCGGCGTCGCACGACTCGGCCGGGATCGACCGGCGTCGAGCGGTAGAAGGGCGCCGCGGCCGGCGCCCGCCAGTCGATGACCAGCGGGGAGTAGTCCGCGTCGAGAACACCGATCCGGCCGATGTGCAGCGTTTCCGCGATGTCGGCCGTGTTGTCGGGGCGTACCGCGCCCTCGGCGGGCTCGACCGCGGTGTACGCGCCGTCCGGGCCCTTCTTGCCGTCCTTGCCGAGCAGCAGGTCGATCCGTCCGAAGAGGAAGTCCTCGAACTCGTTGTTCAGACGATTGAGGTGGACCCCCGCGCGGAACACCTGCGCGTCACGCTCGGCCAGCGCGCCCGGCGTGCCGACCTGTCCGCGCTTGGCCGCGTCGTTCATGAGGAACTCCGCCTCGTGGATCTTCTCCTCGAGGCGCCGGTACACCCGGTCCAGGTGTTCCTGTTCGACGCTGATCTCTCGGTCTCGTACGGAGTCGTGGACCGAGCCGAGCGCGGTTTCCTGCTGAACCTGAGCGGCCACCGGGCCCCCTTCTGACGTGCATGGCAGCCGTCAACCGTACGCGAAGGGGACCCCGGGAGGCTACGTCTGAGACCTGTGTTCGGTCACGCGTTCACCTCGACCAGACGCGTGCCGTCGAACGTCACGACCTCGAAGTGGTCGATCTCGTTCGGGGTCATGGCGGCGCCACCGTGCACGTACAGCGGCTTCTTCGCCTTCTCGTTGGTGCTGTCCTTGAGGCCGTAGCCCCATTTCGGGACGGACCAGGAGCTCACCGTCTCGCGGTCGCCGTTCTTGCCGACCGCGACCAGGGAGCACTTCTCCGGCCCCTTGAGGTTCTTGAGCTCAAGGACGGCGTGGGTGCCCCAGGCCTTGCCCTCCATGCCGACCGTGGCACTGACCTTGGTGGCCGGGTCGGTGGCGGAGATCTTGTCCTTCATGTGGTTGAAGAAGGCGTCCTCGGCGGGGCTGCTGGCGAGCGGCTCCGCCACGTTGTTCGAGTCCTCGCCGCCGGTGACCGCGATCGCGGTGACCGGGCCGCCGACGATCAGCGCTGCGGCGGCCGCCACCAGGTACATGCCGCGCCGGCGCTTCTGGGCGCGGCGCTGCGCGACCTCGTCGACCAGCCGGTTCGCGAGGCGCGGACTCGGGCGGGCGGACAGCGACTCGCCGATGGCCGGGGTGCCCTGGCTGTCCGGCAGGTCCGCGAGGGCTGCCAGCATCGGTTCCATGCCCGCGAGCTCGTCCAGTTGCTGGGCACACCAGTCGCACGTCGCGAGGTGCGCCTCGAAGGCACTCGCCTCGGCGTCGTCGAGGATGCCGAGGGCGTACGCGCCGACCGTCTCGTGCACATCACCCTGGCCCTGCGAACCATGCATAGGTCCAGGGGTACCCGTTCCGTATCCCCCGTATGTGTTCATGCCGTCACCCCACGCTCTTCCAGTGCCAGCTTCATCGAACGGAGGGCATAGAACACCCGTGAGCGCACGGTGCCGCTGGGTATGCCCAGCGTCTCAGCCGCCTCGTTGACGGTACGTCCCTTGAAGTACGTCTCGACCAGGACCTCACGGTGAGCCGGGGTCAGGTCGTCCAGCGCGTCCGACAGTGTCATCAGCCACAACGCCTTGTCGATCTCGTCCTCCGCGGGGATGACCTCCAGCGGCGACGGGTCCACCTCCTGAGGCCGGGCCTGCCGGCTGCGGTGGCCGTCGATGACGATGCGTCGGGCGACCGTCACCAGCCAGGGTCGTACCGAACCGGTAGCTCGGTTGAGCTGACCGGCGTTCTTCCAGGCACGGATGAGCGTCTCCTGCACGACGTCTTCGGCACGCTGGCGGTCTCCCGCGACCAGCCGCAGCACATAGGCGAGCAGGGGCCCCGCGTGTTCCCTGTACAGCGCACGCATCAGCTCCTCGTCGGGTTCCGAGGGCTGGGACATGCGATGTCGGGCCCTCGGAGGTCGTTCATCGGCCACGGCGGAATCCTTGCGCACGCCTACCTCCGGTGTCCGGGGGTTCCCCCGAGTCGGTCGCTCTCCACCAGGTACGGACGCGTGCGGAGTTGTGTTCAAGCAGAGGC
This sequence comes from Streptomyces sporangiiformans, assembly GCF_005768555.2. Classification (GTDB taxonomy): domain Bacteria; phylum Actinomycetota; class Actinomycetes; order Streptomycetales; family Streptomycetaceae; genus Streptomyces; species Streptomyces sporangiiformans. The sequence goes on along the minus strand of NZ_VCHX02000144.1, from coordinate 62,748 downwards.
CACTGTTTCTTCGGGCGGGCTGGAGCAGCCGGACAAGGCCGCACATTCCTGCCACAAGGGCTTCACATTCACGCCACGCTGGCAAAAACGGATCGCTGCCCGCGCGACGACCGAAGGAAACTAGATGTAACCAACATCACTTGGGGACGGAAGCACACAAAAGGGATGTGCGAGACATTCAGGGCATGCCTGTGAGGCCGGAGTCTGACCTAGGCGCGGGCGAGGGCCGCACGGCGGCGGTGCCGGGCCACCCTTTCCCGGTTTCCGCAGACCTCACTCGAGCACCACCTGCGCCTGCGGCCGCGGGACGTATCGAGGTACACGATGGGGCAGTTGTCGCCCTCGCACTGACGGATGCTCGCGCGGGCGACGGGATCGGTCAGGAGCTCCACGGCATCGCGGGCGACGACGGCGAGGAGGGCCGCGCACGCGGGAGGGCCCTCGAGGGCGCGCACGAGGGAGCCGTCGTCGCCCCAGACGGCGCGCGGGGCGGGCGGTGCGGCGCGGGCCAGTTCGTTGACGCGGGCCAGCGCGACACCGAAGTGCCGGGAGTCCCGCGAGCACTGCCCGCGCACCAACTGCCCGATGTGGCCGCGCAGTTCGCGAAAGCCTACGAGCCAGGAGGCGTCGGCCGCCGTCGGCGGCGTATCCGGTGGAACCAGCCCGGCTCCGATGATCCAGGCCCGCAGGGGCTCGACCGCGTCGAGCCGTTCCTCGGGATGTGTCGTCGCCAGCAGGTCCAGGCAGATCCGCCCGGAGTCGAACCGCAGCTCGTACGAGGCCGTGGCCGTGGCTGCGCCCAGTGCCATGTGCCTGTCACCGCCTTGGGGTTACCGCCATGAGGGGTCGGCGAAGGGTCCGTACCCCCTACAGTGCCTCCCCGCAGGCGCGGCCGGAACCCCCAGTACCGCCTGCTCGTACCGCCTGCCCTTGCGTAGGTCCGTGCCGTACGTCCGTCAGGCGGCAGCCGGGAGCCCGTCCAGCGGCACAGCAGTGAGCCCGCCAAGCGGACAGCAGTGAGCCCGTCAGGCGTCCGCGTACTTCGAGTCGGCGGCCGGGTCGAGGGCGAGACGGTAGCCGCGCTTGACGACCGTCTGGATCAGCTTGGGCACCCCAAGTGCCGTGCGCAGGCGGGCCATCGCCGTCTCCACCGCGTGTTCGTCCCGGCCGGCGCCGGGCAGGGCGCGCAGCAGGTCGGCGCGGGCCACGACCCAGCCCGGGCGCCGCGACAGCGCCCGCAGCAGGGACATCCCGGCGGGCGGCACAGGCCGCAGCGCGTCGTCCACCATCACCGCGTGGCCACGGATCTCCACCCGGTGCCCCGCGATCGGCAAGGTCCGCGCCCTGGACGGAAGCTCCTGACACAGCAGCTGTACGAGGGGGCCGAGCCGGAAGCGTTCCGGCTGGACCGTCTCGACGCCCCGGGCCTGCAGGGGCAGCGCGGTGACCGGTCCGACGCACGCGGCCAGCACGTCGTGGTTGAGGGCGTCGAGCAACTCGGGCAGCAGCCCGCGGTCCTCGGCCCGGCCCAGCAGCGAGGCGGCGGCCGGTGCGCTGGTGAAGGTCAGCGCGTCCAGGCCGCGGCTGACGGTGGCGTCGAGGAGCCGGTCGACGGGCGCGATGTCCTCCGGCGGCATCCACCGGTAGACGGGAACGCCGACGACCTCCGCTCCCCCGGCCCGCAGCGCCTCGACGAAGCCGGGCAGCGGCTCGCCGTGCAGCTGCAGCGCGACCCGGCGTCCGTCGACGCCCTCCTCCAGCAGCCGGTCGAGTACCTCGGCCATGGACTCGGACGACGGGGACCAGTCCTCGGTGAGTCCCGCGGCCCGGACGGCCCCTTTGACCTTGGGGCCGCGGGCGAGCAGCTCGACACCGCGCAGCCGGTCGAGCAGGGCCTCGCCGAGACCCCACCCGTCGGCCGCCTCGATCCATCCCCGGAACCCGATGGCAGTGGTGGCGACCACGACGTCCGGGGCCACGTCGAGCAGCCCCTTGGTCGCCGCGAGCAGTTCACTGTCGTCGGAGAGAGGAACGATGCGCAGGGCAGGTGCGTGGATGACCGCGGCTCCGCGCCGCTGAAGCAGGGCTCCGAGTTCTTCGGCACGGCGGGCCGCCGTCACGCCTACGGTGAACCCCGCGAGCGGGCCGTGGTCGTGTCGGTCTGTGGGCTGCAGTTCGTCGTACATCAGCTCTCGTCCCGCGTTCGATTCGTCCTACACCAGCGGTCGACCGAGCCTGTCAACAGCTCATGACAGGCTCGGTTCCGCTTGATGTCGGTGGTGTTACGTCACACCTCCGCGTAGCTGAGCTGCGGCTTCGCCTCCGTGGTGGCCGTGGCCTGCGCCCGAGTACCCGCCGGGCGGCGAAGGTATACGGCCCAGGTGACCGCGAAGCAGACCGCGTAGAAGGCGAGGAAGGCGACGAAGGCGCCGGTCCCGGTGCCCGCGGAGAGGAAGGACTGACGGAAGGCGAGGTTGATGCCGAGCCCGCCGAGTGCGCCCACGGCCCCGATGAGGCCCATGGAGGCACCGGACAGCCGGCGCCCGTACGAGGCTGCTTCCTCACCCGTGAGGCCCATGGCGACGGCCTTGGTCTGGAAGATGCCCGGGATCATCTTGTACGTGGAACCGTTGCCGAGCCCGGTGAGCACGAACAGCGCGATGAAGGCCACGCTGAACAGCGGCAGCGACTTCTCCATGGAGGCCGCGACGATCGCGCCGGTGGCCACCATCATGGCGGCGAAGTTCCAGAGGGTGATCTTCGCGCCGCCGAAGCGGTCGGCGAGCCAGCCGCCCACGGGCCGGATCAGCGAGCCCAGCAGCGGGCCGATGAAGGTGATCGAGGCCGCCTGCAGAGGCGTACGGCCGAACTGCGTCTGCAGCACGAGGCCGAACGCGAAGCTGTAGCCGATGAAGGACCCGAAGGTGCCGATGTAGAGGAAGGACATGATCCAGGTGTGCCCGTCCTTCACCGCCTCGACGGCCGCGCCGGTGTCGTTCTTCACCGACGAGATGTTGTTCATGAAGACGGCGGCGCAGACGGCCGAGATGAGGATGAACGGGATGTAGATGCCCAGCAGCAGTCGCGGCCCGCCGCTCGCCCCGATGACCGCGAGCCCGACCAGCTGGACCACCGGTACACCGATGTTGCCGCCGCCCGCGTTGAGACCGAGCGCCCAGCCCTTCTTCCGCAGCGGGAAGAAGGTGTTGATGTTGGTCATGGAGGAGGCGAAGTTGCCACCGCCGACACCGGCGAGCACCGCGCAGATCATGAACGTGGAGTACGAGGTGCCCGGCTCCATGACCATGTACGCGGCGATGGTCGGGACAAGTAGCGCGCTCGCCGAGATGATCGTCCAGTTACGTCCGCCGAAGCGGGCGACGGCGAAGGTGTATGGCACGCGCACGATCGCGCCGACCAGGGTCGCGATGGCGACGAGGAAGAACTTGTCGGCGGGGGTGAGCCCGTACTCGGGGCCCATGAAGAGGACCATCACCGACCAAAGGGTCCAGATCGAGAACCCGATGTGCTCGGAGAGCACGGAGAACCAGAGGTTCCGCCGGGCGACCTTCTCGCCGGTCTCCTGCCAGAAGGTCGCGTCCTCCGGATCCCAGTGCTCGATCCAGCGGCCCCCCCTACTCGAGGCGGGGGATGTGCTAGGGGCTGTCATGACGCCTCCACGGTTCTCCGGTGCTCAGATGCGTACGGGGTTATGAGTCCCGAAGGTAGGGATGGCGCGTTTCGGGTCTGTGGCTGCGAGTGACCGTCGGGGAACGTTGCTCTCACGAACGGGCGGGGGCGCCGGTGAGGTCTGACGGTCGCACTGCTCGCCGTGAGTAGCGAGCGTACGTGAATCGTGTGATCGTGTGGGGCTGCGTTCGTGTGGGGGCTGGGTTCGCGTGGGGCTGGGTTCAGCTGGCGGGGCAGAGGGAGCGCGGGCCGGTGCCGACTGACCCTCTTCTGGACGCAGGACGAACATCGCGACGCAGGTCACACCGTAGGCTGCGCGCGCCGGTGGCGAACAGCGTACGGCTGGCGTACAGCGTTCGCAACGGGATTAGAAAGAAGCGCCCCGCCCTTCTATATGGGGGTTGGGCGCTTATATGGGGCCGGGCTCTTATATGAGGGCCGGACGCTTGAGTCGGGGCCAGTGGCTTCGATTCCGGGCCCTCGGTTCAGCGCTGAGGCGGTTGGGGCTCACCGTAGGGATTGTTGGGCTGGGGGTACGGCTGGGGCTGGGCGTACTGCTGGGGCTGGTACTGGGGCTGGGTGTAGGGCCCGGGACCTGGCTGACCACCGTACGGCCCGGGGGCCTGCTGCTGGGGTGCGTACGAGCCGGGGGCGGGCGCACCGCCCTGCGGGCCACCGTAAGGATTGCCGTACTGAGGGCCGTAATGCTCCTGTCCGTACTGCTGGTTCCCGTACTGCTGGCCCGGCTGACCGTACTGCTGCCCTGACTGACCACCCTGCTGCCCGGCGAACGGATTCCCCTGCCCAGGAAGCTGCGCGCCCGCCGGCAGATACCGAACCCTGCCCGTCTCATCCGTAACAGGCGCGAACCCGGCGGCCTGCAGCCGAGCCGCGAACTTGGCGTTCCGCTTCCGGGTGACGGCGACCATGATGCCGAGGAACCCCAGGAGAAGCAGCCAGAAGATCCCAGAAACGGCGAAGGCGATACCGTCCCCACCGGTCCGCAACGCCAGAACCAGGCACGCGACGGTGAAGCCGAGGGCCGCGTACCGCATCCGCTTCTCGGCGTTCTTCCCGGTCAGGTCGAAGTTGATCCTGGCCTTGAGCAGTTCCAAGGCGTCGGGCACGAAGGGCGGCAGCGGCCCGCCACTGGCAGCCTGCGGGAACTGGGCCCAGTTCTGCGCGGCGCGCTGCCGCGCGACCGGGCTCGGATCGGGAACGATGAGCATCTTCAGCGAGGAGTTCTGCCCGCCCCCCTGCCGCACATCCGCATACTCGTACCCGAACTGCTGGGCAATGAAGGCAAGCCGGGCGAGCTTCTTCACGGACGCCATGGCACTGGTGAGCTCAACGGCCTCTCCACTCGCCATGAGCTGGAACATCTTCTGCACCTGGCGCTTGCTCATGCCTGCCCGCCACTCCCCGCATTCACGTCAGCAACTTCCCCACCCTTTCACGCACGCGGACCACCGGGGAACCGAGGGGCCCACCCTTTGACCCAGCATTGGTCGAGCGGCCGCGCATGTGAAGTCCTCTCGCGACCAGACCCGGTGGAAGCGGCACAGAGCCGCCGAGTGTGGCGATGCCGAGATCGGCCTTCCCGTCTGCCACTTCGCCCGCGGTGCCGCGCCCCACCTCGCGCACGATCCGAACGAGTTCGCGATACAGCATCTGCAGAACGGCCGGCTCACGCTGGCCGAAACGGTGGTGGACGGATTCGAGCACATCGTGACTGCGCCCCGCGCAGTCGCCCAGCCGCCAGCCATCAAGCTGCCACGCGCCGCATCGCCCCATACCCTCCCACCTCGAACCAGAGCAGCTTCCCTGCGCCCCGCCCGAGGCGGTCATCCCCAAGCGGCCAGCCTCCCCACGAACTCGCGTACTCCTGCACGAGGAGCAGACCACGCCCTCCGACGGCGTCCGCCTGTGCGGGCTGCGACACGGAGACACCCGGCGGCTTGTCGAAAGGCGGCGGGACGTATGGGTTGGTGTCCCAGACGAACACCCTCAACCCTCCTCTCCCGAGCCCACGCAGCCGCAGAGAAGCAGGTCCTTTCGCGTGCAGGTAGGCGTTGGTCGCAAGCTCGGACGTCAACAGTTCTGTGATGTCGAGGAGTTCGTCCATACCGTGCCCGGTGAGCGCGGCCCGCACCGTCATACGGGCGACGCGCGGGGCGCAGGGGTCATGGGGCAGGCGAAGGACATAGGACCAGAACTCGGACCGAGTGGACTCGGGCGGGGATACGGTGGTCACGAACGTCTCCTGGAGGGAAGGGACTTGAATCACCCAACGGCGGACCGCGCGGTGGCAGTGCCTGACTTGGTGCGCTTCCGGCTTACCGGCAAGGACGTTGGGCGGCTTGCGCACTCAACGTAGCGACAAGGGTGTAAGTTCTTCCATCGGAAGATGGAATACCTACCATTCTCCACTCATGTGGGTGACACTCCGCTCGGATCACGGAAAGAAGCGACGAACCATGCCGCCCAGCCCGACCGCGACCCTGCGCCAGCAGCGGCTCGGCGTCGAGCTACGGAAGCTCCGCGAGCGTGCAGGGCTCAGCTCGACCGCGGCCGCCGCGCTCCTCGGCGGCCCTCAGGCACGCATCAGCAATATCGAGGCCGGCCGGTACGCAGTCAGTGCCGACCGCGTACGCACCCTGACCCGCAACTACAGCTGCTCCGACGAGGCATACGTCGACGCTCTCGCCGCGATGACGGGTGGCCGCAAGCGAGGCTGGTGGGAGGAGTACCGAGACACGCTTCCCTCCGCCCTGCTGGACCTGGCCGAGCTGGAGCACCACGCCCATGCACTCCGCGTGGCCGTCTCCATCCACATGCCCGGCCTGCTCCAGACGACGGAGCACGCCCGCGCCACCATGCGCGAGGCCGTCCCGCCACTGCGTCCGTACGAGATCGAGCACCGCGTCTCGTACCGAGTGAAGCGTCAGGCAGTCCTCTTCGAGGGAACTCCGACCCCGTACATGGCCGTCGTGCACGAGGCGGCGCTACGCATGGGCTTCGGCGGTCCGGACGTCGCGCGGGCCCAACTCGACCATCTGCTGGAGATGGGCGAGCAACCCACCATCACCATCCAGGTGATCCCGTTCGGGGAGTCGGGTTTCCCAGCGTCGGGCCAGCCCATCACCTGGGCCGCTGGACCGGTCCCACAGCTCGACACCATCGTGCTGGACACCGACCACGGCTGCGAATTCCTCGACGCGGAGGCCCAATTGGACCGCTACCGCTCCGTAATCGACCGCATGGAGTCCAGAGCCCTCCCCGAAGCGAAGTCCCGAGACCTCATTCAGCGCATCGCCCGCGACCTCTGAGGAGCCCCCGCATGCACGAACTCACCTGGCAGAAGTCGACGTACAGCGCCGAAGCCGCCAATTGCGTCTATGTCGCCGGCGACCCCGCCGGAGCCATCTACCTCCGAGAGAGCGACGAACCGGACGTCGCCCTGGCAACAACCCCCGACTGCCTCCGCACCCTGATACGCGGCATAAAGCTACTCCCGGCCGTGGACCAAACCTGAGCGATTGGAGACTTTGGGCCACTTGCCGATGGCCGGCGCTCCGAAGCGAACAACGGCACCACACTCCGGCGCGGCCCAAAGTTGCCAATCGCCGACGATGCCCTCAGCCAACGGCCGTTTCTCTCCCTGGTACAGGCCATTTATAGAGCACGAGCTTGAACGGGCGCGCGTCTGTCGGCTCAGAGGCCACGGCATCTTGGCGTGGACGTCCGGCGCACCACAATTGGGGGAGCCGTGTACTCACGCTTCGACGGTACGGCGCCGCCGTCAGTACCAGGTCATTGATCTGAAAGACGGCAGGCCCCCGTACCTCCCCGCCGTCCGCCTGGTCCTCGACCTCCCTGAGCCGCCCTTCGTGCTTGGTGAGGGGAATGACCCCGCACTCCACGAGACGCCACGAGTGCGTGCTGAGCACTCGATTCATACGGAGGGCAGTGATCGCGAACCAGATGTTCAGCGGCAGAAGGACGGGCGAGGGCGCACATGACGAATCCGAGCACAGGGATGAAGCTTGTGTTACCGGAAGCGGCCCCCGAGCGGGATCAGGATAAGCGCGGGCGATACCACCAAGACGAGCAACCACTGGCGTAGGAGCCGTCGCCGGATGACGCGGCCCGTGGGCGGGTGCTTGATCGCCGACTGCGAGGCCCAGGGCAGAGGCGTGGGGTCACGGTCGGCGTCCTTCGTCCTCGGCCTGGGCGAGGGGGTTGTCGAAGCTCACCAACTCCGCGATCTGCCGGAGGAGCGAACGGTACTGCTCTCGGCGTGCCACCGCAGTTGTGCCCAGGGTGAGAATTGCCATGCGTTTGCCGTCCGGATGGGGAAGATGGGCGTACACCTGGAGAAGAGGATCTTGCGGAAGCCCGGATTCGACAGTGGGGATACGAATGGTCTCACTGATCGACACTGGCCCACAGGGCAATTCGGCATACTCGATGTGAGCGTGCTGCTCTGCTGTCGCCACCGCACGAGCAGCGCTCATAGCAGGCGGAGATATTTTGATCTCTCGCCACGAGACGGTGAAAAGGGAGAGCAAGGTCCGTCCTTCGCCACCCTCGGTATCGTCACGGTGCAGGCCGAGAGAGCAGTGACTGGTCCCCACCTCGCGCAGGGCCAGAAGAAGCTGCTGGCCCTGCGCCAGTTGCGTGATGAACTGCTGGCGGGCGACGCCGTCCGGGATGGCTTCGATCAGAGGTGCAAGCGCGACGCGCAATTCGTCGGCCTCGGACGACTCCGGAGAGGCGAGAAGAGCCTCGATCGGCAACTCGGTGAAGCCAGCAGGTACGGCAAACCAGATGCTGGCGTGGGGGTCCTTGACGGAATCATCGAGGATGAAAGGAGTCGGCATGAGCACATTTCCCAGGCGCAGGTCACGGCCGGGCAGGGCGGATGCCCACACGTCGGCCTCGTTCAATGTCTTCAGCGGTTGCACCCCAGTCGGCGAGCGAACGTCGGCCTCCCTCAGCTCCCATCTGCTGATGAAGAACGTGCATTCGGCGCGGCATCGCACCATCTGCCCTGGGGGCAGCAACGAGACCGATGAAGCGGGGGTCGCCCGCAAACCACACTGTGTCGATCTGCGCCTTCAGTTCGGGAGTGGCACGGGGCGCCATGCGCCGGTGCCACCAGCCCACCTGCAGGTGGTTGGGGAAGACCACCGGCAGGCGCTCTTCAGAGCGAGCCGGGTTGGGGAATTCAAACCATCCGTACTGCCTACCAAGAACCTCAGGATGTTTGGTCAACCCGAACGGGGCGCCTCCGACCACGCTCCACGGATACACCCGCAAGATGCGCCTCATACGCAGCGCCGACGGAAATGAGAAGACCTGAATGAACGCCCGATAGAAGCTATAGATAATGAACGGGACAAGGAGAACGGTAAACCCTGGGAACGAGAGGCTCACGAGGGCTGCCAGCAATCCAAAACAAATTGCGAGCCAGCCGAGAAAGGTAGCCACGCTAATTGTCACGTACTTCATCCAGGCACGGCGAGTGGGCGGATGAGACCATGCCGTGGAGTAATCTGTCGGGTTCATGAGATCGCTCTCTTTGCAGTGATCAGGAGACATAGCGGGCAAGGTCAAGGAGACCTCCACCATCGAGGATGGATCGAGCCCCGTCGATTCCTGTAGAGCCGTCCTTAACTCCGTCATTGTCGAACGCGTCCACGGCGCTGGAAACCAGGCCGTACCCCGCGGTAGCGACACCTAGCGAGGCCGAGGAGATCTCTACGATCCTTCCCACCTTCGCGGGATCTCTTGCTCCGCGCACAACGAGATCCAGAGCCGGGTTCTCGAGATTGGAAATCGCACGGGCTTCGCCCATTGTCTTGGTGCCGAAGGTGGCCAGCTTCTGCCCCAGCGAGAGCGCCTCACCACTCGCACGGGCGGCGGCCGAGGTCCCCCGGACCGCCATTCCAACCGCGCCCACTCCTGGCAAGGCGCCTAGAAGGTCTCCCCCGAGGCTGACGACGTTACCCCAGAAGTCTGAGTCAAATTCTCCCTTGGTGAAGCCATCCTTCAACGATGCCAGGACTTCGGAGTCCGACAGCCGCAGGGTGAACGCTCCAGCGCTCAGTGCTGCTGCTGCCAGCAGCAGCACAGCCGCCGCCGTTCCGCCTGTGACGACAAACAACGCCACCAGGCCGATGACACCGGCCGCGAAGCTCAGGATGTCCGGAAGGTTGTCGGCAATCCACTCCCCGAGATCCTCCAGCCACCCCGGCTCATGCGGCGCCAGCTTCTTCGTCGCTTCGCGGATCTTGGCCGCCCGGTGCTGCGCCTGCTTCTCATGCTCCTCGGCGAGCTTCCGAGCCCTGCCCAGGATCTTCTCGAGGTCGGCTTCCGCCTCCTCCACGGCCGTGTTCGCGCGGGTCAGTGCCTTTTGCGCGTCGTCGTGCCCGGCGCCCTTCTTCTTGTCCAGATCCGGGTCGTCGCCCGCTGTGGTCGCCCGGCCCTTGGCGGTATCCACCGCATCGCGCGCCTCCTTCGCCTCGTCGTCCAAGCGCTTGGCCCGGCGCTGGAAGTCATCGAGTTCGCCCTCCCAGAGCTTCAGCTGCTTGGCCGCCTTGCGAAGGGAGCGCGCGGCGTTCTTCAGGTTCAACGGCAGCGGGCCACCGTCGATCTGCTCCCGGAACGCGACGGCCGCATCGCCCTTCCAGTAACTGCCGTCCATCAGCTTGGTGACCAGGTCACGCGTGTCTTCGAGGACCTGCGCACAGCTTGCGAGCTTCTTGTGCAGTCCACTTACGGTCTCGGTGCTGCCCGGCACGGGATTGAAACCCAAGTGGGGATAGTCGGGGTTCGGGATGTGCGGGGCGGACTTGAGTCCTTGAGGCTTGCCACGGTCGGCCACGTACTGAGGGTCGAGGGGCGCGCCGGGCTGCGATTCGATACCAGGGGTGTACGTCACTTCTTGCCCCCGCCCTTGCCGGCCTTCTCCAGTGCCTCTTCAAGCGCCTTGTCAACCTCGCGGTAGCTGTCCCGGCTCTTGCCGATGATCTTTGCAAGTTCCTCGGTCTGCTTGCCGATCTCCTCCGAGCCGTATTTCCAGTCCTCCTGGAACTCCTCGCATGCGGAGTCGAGATCGTCCGTACCAAGCCCTGTGATGGTCGCGTCCGATAACGCCTTACGGACGCCCTTGAGTGAATCTGTCGACTTGTTCAACATCTTCATGAAACGCCCGAGTTCGTCACCGTCGACCGCCAACCGCTCCGCCACGCCCCGTCACCACTCCCCGCTCGTCTGCCGTTCCCGAGAGGCGAACCACGCTATCCGCTTTTCATCAGGCCCAGCCAACCGCCTTCCGGGGGCGGCTGGCCACTGACTGAATCCGATACGGGATCGCGGTTGACGGCCTACATCTCTTGCAAGATCACGTCCTGCTACAACCCCGAATCTTCAAGGAACAGCGGCTGCTCCTCGTTGATGCCTGCACCTTCCCAGCGGATCTTCCGCGTGTCAGTTGCCGTCAGCTTGTGCGGGCCAACACCCGGGAACCGCAGGTACTGCCCACCACAGGAGGTCTCGTCGTGTGGCGCCGACCGTGTCGTCACGCTGCTTCATGGATACGGCTCCATACGTCAGGTCGTGGCCTGCTTGGATCGGCATATGACGGATTGGTCAACACTCAGCGATGCATGTGGGTCCGCAGAGCATGTTCCGGCAGTGCTCGACCGGTTCGAGGCTGATCCGAGCGGCTGCTGGTCGGAACTGATGGACCATCTTTGTCCGCAGTTGGACACCGCCTTCACGGCGAGTTTCGCCGCTCTGCCCCGGTTGGCCGAGCTCGCGTCGAGTTGTGACACAGCGGACCGTCGGTGGGTGCTGTTGGCGGCCGGAGCGATCACCAGCTGCGCCCCAAGCGGCGAGGACGTGTTCGAGGTCTTCTCGGCTCCGATCGCGGACCTGCACCAGTTCGCGGACCAGTGCCTGCGCGAGACCAGAGAAGCGGAGGACTACATTTACCTGCTGCAGGCCTTGCTGTCGTTCGAGGGCATCGAGATCTGGGACCGATGGCTGGAAGGTCTGCACACCGGTGAGTACGAAGTCGGCTGCCCTCAGCGCGGCGTCAGCATGTTCATCAAGGCCCCTCTCCGCCCAGCCAGCCGCGACGAGTTGGATCGTCCGGCCGCACGTCTGCACGAACGAACTCTCGCCGACGGACAGGCGGCGCTGGCCGGCAGGCTGCCGTATCTGTTTGGACAGGCCGATTGCCCGGACTGTCTGACGGTCTTCCCGGTGGCAGACCAGGTGGCCGCGCAGTGGAGGCCATCTTGAAGCCGCCCAGGTGGACCGGGGTGGCGAATGCGGTGGAACGGCTGCAGCGATCGGGCGCGGCCAGAGTTCCGTCACACCCCTGAACGCCCGGCCCGGCCGTTACGGCCCCGCCTCAGCCAAACTCCTGCAGTACCCGCATGCCGGCGGCCGACATGTCGGCTCCGAGCGCGCGCGGCTGTGTCGTGCTCACCTCGATCGCCTCGCCTGAGCGGAGGTGGATATCCAGCCGGTCCGGCGCGAACCTTCGGCCGGGCGTCAGAACAACTCCCAGCACCTCGGCGAGAGGCAGGACGCTGGCATCTGAGGAGCTGCGGAGTTCGAGCCCGCCGGCAGTGACCGCGATGGCGCCTTCCTTGAGGGGTGCCTCGTCCCACGGTGAGGCCGCGGACCGGCTCTGCAAGTGGAGACCGAAGCACACAGCATGTGCCCCTGCGGGGAGTTCGGGTCCGACCGTCTTGCGTACCCGACGCGTTAGGGATCTGCCACGGATGCCATCGACGATGATCACCAGCAGAGGTCGTACGGCAACGACGGCCGCCAGCCCGGCCATCAATGCCACGTTCAGCAATTGCTGCGAACCAAGGATCAGGCAGACGAGAGCCACCGACAGCGGCACCGCAAAGCAAATGCTGAAGAAGACCACCATGGCGGTGCCACGCTGCACAGCGATGCCGGGTTCGTCCGAAGCAAGCCGTTCATGCCTGATTCGCCTTACCTCCTCAATGGTCCGCTCCACAGTTGGCTCCTCCTTCTTGTCGGGCCCTGTGCCGACGCACGATGGGTGAGGGGAGCCACCCGCGGATCAGTGGATCTCAGGTGACGACCGTCACGAGGTCGACACTGGCGCCGTCAGCGATCCTCGGGCAACGACGCCAGGAATTCCTCAACTCCCGCTTGATGTGACGCGAAAGGTCGGTCAGCACCGCCACGGCCGCCTTGAGGTCCTGGGCGAGTTCGGGAGCATCCGCCCACACTTCCGGGTTCCTGGTGGCGACCGCGTACAGCAGATCATCGTCGTACCAGCCGCCTGCTGCCTGGTTCGGCGCGGTATCCCGCAGGATCTCCACGGCCAGAGGGAGCAGCCAGGGCAGGCCGACGTTCTGCCCGATCAACCGAGCCAACTCGTCTGGAGCCAGTGTCCCGATGGCTCGGCGGCGCAGTTCGTGGACGTTCTTGACCATAGGGGTCGTGTCCTCGTGAATATCCGGCCATCGATGGCCTTCAAGTTGCTCCAGTGAGTGATTGAGGTCAACGGGTTGCGGCATTCTGCATTCCGGTCAGCGGTTGACGGCTTGAATCTCAAGCACGATCACGTCCTGCTGCGCTCCGAACTCACCGTCGGGCAGCGACTGCTCCACGTTGACGCACGTACCTTTCCAGTGGATCTTCTGGAAGTGCTCGGGCGTGTACTTGGGGCGTAATAGCAATCGGGTAGCGTCCAGTTGGCTGCCGAGGAGGTCACAGGGGCCGCGGATTCACCGGAGCCATTTTTGGAGCGGTTGAAGACTACGGCGGCCGAGATATTGCCGTCCTCGTCGGCGTTACCGGAAGGACGCGTAGTATCGGACCCCCGCCCATCTCCCGGCCCGTACACCACAGCAGTACCCGGTAGCGCAGAGGCGCACACACCAGCGATCGCGCTCAGGGCCAACGCGCGCCCCCGTCTGCCTACGCGGTGCATTTTTTGTCTCCCCGCTTCGAGATCAAGTTGGTGGTCTGCCAAACACCCTGTTTGTTCTTCTCAAGGCGGGTGTTGTACAGCACGTAGGGGCTTTCATCCGAAGGCGTCTTATCGACCTTCTTTGTTTTGCGGTCCTTGTTGAAACCCTTGCTCTCGTCGGAGCAATAGACGACGGACGCCGCCTTGTCACCGGTCAAGGTGACGTCAGGGGCGTAGTAACGAGTCGTGCCCGTGAAGGAAAGGTTGGCATCCACATAGGCCTGCACCCACGCCACCGCATCAGTCAACGCCTTGTCCCGGTAGTAGAACGAGAGGCCCGGCGCACCTGTATCGCCACGCACGATGGCGCCGTTTGTCGCGTCGATGCGCCTGGCCGTGTCCGCCAGGACGGCGTCCTTGATGTCGTCGCCTGTCTTCCAGTCCTCGTACTCGTCCGTGACGTCCGACGGCAGCTTGACCTCGGGACGATCAACTGCATCGGTCACACTCTCACTCGGCAACGCCGACGTCTCGTCCCCTGTATCAGCACGCGCAATCTTGTCGCTACCTTCGGACGAACCACCATCGCCACCACCACAAGCAGTGACAAGAATGGCTGTGGCCACGGTCAACACGGCGATGGGCATGAGGTGATGGCAGCGGTTCACGGTCAACTCCCGTTGGGGTGTGAGTGATCACAAGCGAATCGGTACGTTATCCGTGTCGCTTGGGACAACACCAGAGCGATTGACCTGAAGGACAACTCCACATCAACCTCAAACGCCCATAACTCTGTCAAATGGCAAGACCCACCCTGTGGTTGGGTGGCCGTCATTTCTCGGCGCGGCATGCATGCGCGCTCCATCGAGCCGGGAGGTACGCATTGAGGGATGGAATCAATACTATCCGGATCCCCCAAGAAAGGGATGCCCAGATCATGAGCGCTCATCGGATCAATGGACGTGCGCCGTGATCTCGTTGGCGCCATCATATTCTGCGAAATCGCTGTACCTCGGATGCACAGCACCGTCCACCGCGTCGGCGCCGCAGAAATACCTGGGGCCCGGAGCGGAGGAGTACAGGTAATCGATGCCCTTCACCGCATCGATGGTTCGGCACACGATACCTGGTTCACGCCAAGAGTACATGACAAACACGAATTCATGTCGCCCGGCCGGAGTGGCAGAGAATTCAGAATGGAATGAATCCCAGTCATCGTTGCCGGGTAGCTCCAAGGTCACATGGGGGACCTCACTCCATAGCACATGACTTGCTACCCAAGGGAAAACACACAATAAGTTGTTGAATCCGTCGGACGCTTCCTTCTCGAGGATCCAGTGCTCACGACCAGCCAGCCACGACCGAATGTGCTCCTGCTCCACGTACATATTTTATCAGCGCGCCTCCATCGACGGCTTTATCGGCCAGCTCGGTTGTGGCGCCCCAGAGCATTGACCAACAGGGCGACGCCTCAAGACTCTCGAACCGACGGTCAGGGCTGGCACTTTGTACTCCCCCTCTGCGAGTCGAGCTCCTCGACGGCCCAGACGCCCTTGTCGTTTTTGCGCAACTGGAGGATGTAGAGCACATAGCTGTTCTTGGTGACAGCCGTCTTGTTGACCTTTTTCGTCTTCAGGTACATGTCGTACCCTTTGCCTTGGTCCTCGCAGTACACAAGCGAGGCATTATCGGCGTCGCTCACGTTGACGGTCGCGTTGTAGTAGCGATAGGCCCCGGTTGTTCGTGCCTTGGCCTTGACGTACGCCTTGATGAACTGCTCTGTCTGGGCAGCAGCCTCACCCTCGTAGTAGTAGAGGTACGCCTCGTCCAGCGGAGCCTGATTGGCGATGGCCAGGTCCACTGCCTGGATGGACTGCTCTGTGTCGGACAGGATCGCGTCCTCGTCTTTGTCGCCGGTTGTCGACCACTCGAAGGTGTACTTGAGGTCCGCCGGCAGCTCGATCTTCGGGCGGGTGGCCGCTGCCGACTCGGACGAACTCTGCGATGGCGACGCCGACTTTTCGCCGCCTGTGCCGGCGCCCGCAATCTTGTCGTTGCTGCCGTCGTCGGAGCTCTCTTTGCCCCCACAAGCGGACAAGGACAAGACGGCGGCGGACAGCGCAACCGCTGCGAGGAGTGCGGGGCGGCGGTTCACTGACAACTCCCGTGGGGCGAGGGTTCACATGAGCGAGGTAACGCTATCGATGCGGCGGTCGGGGCGCCGGACACAGTGCTCCCCGTAGAACGAGGAGCACTGCCGGCATCAAGGAAGCAGTCAGCGGTTGATGGACTGGATCTCCTGCACGATCACGTCCTGCTGCGCGCCGAATTCACCATCCGGCAGCGGCTGTTCCGCGTTGACGCCCGTGCCCGTCCAGTGGATCTTCCACGTGACGGTTGCCGTGAGCTTGTACGAGGCGTCACCCGAGGAACGGAGGTACTTCACACCGCACGGCGGGGTTTCGCCGGCCTTGCCCTTCGCGTAGGGCTCGCCGATCGAACCGTCCGCGTTGATCTTGCATTCGCCCGAGGCGGGATACGTCTCCGCATCCTTGGTACCCGGCTCGATCTTCAGAGAGACCGGTTCCGCAGTGGTCGTCGCCTCGATGTCCAGCAGCGGGACGCTCGCCGTTACCGACACCGGCTTGAACTTCGCCGTGTCCAGCCACGACCACGTCGGAAGGTTCACCTTCGTGGTGCCATCCGGGGCGAGTTCGACCTTCGTCGTGGGCACGCGGATCTCGGCGTATGCGAGTTGAGCCAACATCTCTGGGGTGATCGCCTCGGGGATGTCCGCAGGTGGCGGATCACCGTTGTCCACCCAGAAAACCGGCTTGGTGCAGTCGAGAGCGCCCGGGTCGCCCTCACGGCCTTCCGTGACGTACGAGTCCCAGAAGTAGCCCTCGCCCGTCTTGTCCTTGTTGAAGTCCTTGTACGGCTTGCCATTGACGTACCGATCGCGCTGTTTGGCATCCCATTCGTAGCCGGTCGAACCAGCCTCCCAAGTCGGCTCCACGTATTTCTGGAACTGCTCGGGTGTGTACTTGGGAGCGTAATAGCAGGCGGGCGGCGTCCAGTTGGCCGCCGACGACGTCACAGGGCCCGCGGATTCACCGGAGCCGTTCTTGGAGCGGTCGAAGACCACGGCACCGGCCGTGGCCGAGAGTGTCTCGCCATCCCGGTCCGCCGACACATCCGTGTCAGTCTCGCGACTGCCATCGGGCGGCGTTACCTTGGCCCAGGCAGCCGTTGTCCCCAGCGTCATGAGCGCCATCGTCATGACGAAGCAACCAAGTACCTTCCGTGTTACTTGTTCAGGCATTGCTTCGCTCCCGCGGTCGAAACGATGCGCGTGGTCTGCCACACCCCGTCACGGTTCTTCTCCAGCCGGGTGTTGTAGAGGATGAAGTCCTCGTCTGACGGAGTGGTGACTTGAGGCTTGCCCGTCTTCAGGTTCTTGGCATAGCCCTTACTCTCATCAGCGCAGAACACGACGGACGCGACCTTGCTGCCATCAAGCGTCACCGTACGGTTGTAGTACCGAATTGAGCCGGTGATACCAAGTTTCGCGTCCTTGAACTTGCCGACCCACGTCAGGGCCGCCTCCAACGCCTTACCGCTGTTGTAGAAGCCAAGTGCCTCCTGCTTGGGATCAGTCCCAGCGATCGCCGCGTTCACCCCGCGCATCCGTTCCGCGCTGTCGGCGAGGACGGCGTCCTTGACAGAGTTACCTGTCTTCTCGCCCTCGAACTTCATGGTGAGATCCGAGGGCAGTTTGATTGTCGGACGCTTGGCGGAGTCCGACGCGCTCGCGCTCGGCGAAGCCGACTTCTCGTCGCCGGTGTCGGCGCCCGCGATCTTGTCGTTGTCCTTTTTCTTGGAGCTGTCGTCGCTACCGCAAGCGGACAGCGACAGGGCCGCTACGGCGGTCAGCGCAATCGCTGCGAGCAGGGTGGGGCGGCGGTTCACTGACGACTCCCGGTGGGGCGAGGGTTCACATGAGCGCAGCAACGCTACCGAGGGGGCGGTGGTGACACCAGGCCGAAGTACGTCCAGAGCCGTTTCAGATCGGCAACAAAGCATCCACGGATCCGTCAAATGACAGTCCATCACCCTCAGTTGAGTGACCTCAGGGAGGCGATGACACCGCTGTGTTGCGCGGTGCCCGTACCCAACCCCTACGCCGCAGCTACCGCGCCCTGCCCCGCCCCCGCGCCCGCGCCCGGTTGCTTCCGCGCTTCTTCGAGCCGTCCGGCCACAGCCGTGGGCTTCGCTTGGCGGCCAGGTCCTCGATCCAGCCCACTCCGACGATCGAGAGGGCGATGAGGGGCCAGACGAGGACGAACATCCAGAGCAGGTACGTCGTGTCCAGGGCCCCGGTCAGGCGGTCGTCCATGAAGGGGAGTTCGTAGAGGCGGTCGAGGATGGGGACCGTGGCCATGATGAGGAGGTTGTGCCAGAGGTAGATCGTCACGGCTCGGTTGTTGGAGAGCGTGACCAGCTTGTCCCAGCGGGCGAGACGGCCGGGGAGTTCCTGCCAGGACGGGGAGTACTGGAGGAGGATGGCGACAAACCCGAAGGACCAAGTGGCCTGAGCCAGGGGGATGTCGTTCAGGTCCCAGCCGTCGGGGCCGAGGTGGCCCGAGGCCCACCACAGGCCGAAGGCCATCACGAGTGCCGCGCAGGAGACCACCACGTAGCGAGGGATCTGGCGCAGCAGACCCTCGTGGTGGGCCATGCCCAGGATCCAGCAGCTGCCGTAGACCGCGAAGTCCGTTACCGCGTTGCCCGTTTCCCCGGGGATCTTCACCAAGCCCGTACCCACGACCGCCGTCAGCGCCAGAGGTGCGAGGAGCGTCGCCCACGGGACCCTGCGGAACGCCCACAGCAGCAGCGGGGACGCGATCACGAACCACAGGTACGCGCGCAGGTACCAGAGCGGGCCCGCCGCCTGGACCGCCCAGGTGTCCTCCAGGAGGCCGGACTTGGAGCCGATCTGCCAGGGGTAGGGCGGGGCGCCGATCGGGATGATGTAGTTGATCAGGCCCAGCCAGCCCAGACCGTCGTCGTCCTTGGACGGATTCCAGCCGCCCACGAACATCATCGCGAGCACCACCACGCTGAACGCCCAGAGTGGAGGCAGGAGCCGGCGGATACGGCCGCGGATCACGCCCCATGCCGGGCGGTTCAGCGAGCGCGCCATCAGCGAGCCCGCGAGTGCGAACATCACGCCCATGGACGGGAAGAGGACCGTCAGCCAGGCCCAGCCGAAGAGGTGGTAGACGACCACACGGACCAGGGCCAGGGAGCGCAGGAGGTCGAGATAGCGGTCACGGCCGCCGCCTCCTCCGGGCTTCTTGGGCTTCTTGGGAACGGCCGGGGCGGGGGTGGAGGAGGGGGTGAGGGCTGTGTCCAGGGCCGGGTTCAGGGCCGGGTCCAGGACCGAGTCCGGGATCCCGGCGGCGTGCCCAGGGGGTGCCGCCGCCTGCGCCCATGCCGGGGTCGGCGCCGACGCCTGCGGCAGAGGGCGGGTCTCGTCCGCCCACTGCGGCTGCTGTTGTTGTTGCTGCTGCGGAAAAGCGGCCGTGGCGGGCATGCCCTGTGCGCCGGGCATGCCCTGTGCGCCGGGCATGCCCTGCGTCGCGGGCGGCGTCCCGTACGTCTCCTCGTACGCGTTCCAGTACGGGTTGGCGGACGGATCCGGCGCTCCGCCCGGCCCGGACGCGTGCCCGTCCGTGTATCCGTCTCTGTATCCGTGCGTCATCCCACCGGCCTCCGGTCGTTGCCACTCGCCGACCGCTGCACCGGCACCGAGCCGGGTACGGACCCGGATGCCCCGCCGGGCACGGAGCCCGGCGCCGAGCCCACCACGCCCGTGCGCCGCAGCTTCTGCCAGCGCAGGCGTCCGCCGGTGAGGGCCGTGATCCAGGACTGGAGGAGGACGACGTACATGAGCTGGCGGTAGAGGAGTTGTTGCAGGGGGAGGGAGATCAGGTGGGTCATGCGTTCGCGGTCCAGGCGGAAGGCGTACGCCGCGCACACCGCCTGGATCGCCAGGACGCCCAGCCATGCGCCGATCGTCTTCTCCGTGGGGCCGAAGAAGAGCCCGTAGAGGAGGAACACGTCGATCAGGGGGGCCAGGAGCGGGGCGACCACCATGAACAGGGACACCAGCGGCAGGCCCACGCGGCCGAAGCGGCCCGAAGGGCCCTTTTCGATCAGTGCCCGCCGGTGCTTCCAGATCGCCTGCATCGTGCCGTACGACCAGCGGTAGCGCTGGGACCAGAGTTGCTGGACCGACTCGGGGGCCTCGGTCCAGGCGCGGGCGTTCTCCGCGTACACGACCCGCCAGCCGTCCCGGTGCATCGCCATCGTGATGTCCGTGTCCTCGGCGAGCGTGTCGTCGCTCATGCCGCCGACGCGTTCCAGGGCGGAGCGGCGGAAGGCACCGACGGCGCCCGGGATCGTCGGCATGCAGCGCAGGATGTCGTACATGCGGCGGTCGAGGTTGAAGCCCATCACGTACTCGATGTGCTGCCACGCCCCGATGAGGGAGTCCTTGTTGCCGACCTTCGCGTTGCCTGCCACCGCGCCGACGCTCGGGTCGGCGAAGGGCTGGACGAGTTCGCCCACCGTCCCCGGTTCGAAGACCGTGTCGCCGTCCATCATCACGATGAGGTCGTAACGGGCGTTCGCCACGCCCCTGTTGAGGGCCGCGGGCTTACCCGCGTTGAGCTGGCGCACGACGCGTACGTTCGGCAGCCGCAGGCCCTCCACGATGCGGGCCGTGCCGTCGCTCGAACCGTCGTCGATGACGATGACCTCGATGGGATGCCGGCTGGCCATCAGCGAGCGCACCGTGTTCTCGATGCACTTCGCCTCGTTGTACGCCGGGACCAGCACCGACACCGGTTCGGTGACCGGCCTCGGGCCCCAGCGGAAGTCGCGGCGGCGTACGCGGCGGGCGTGGACGCCGGAGAGCAGGAGCATCAGGCCGAAGCGGGCGAAGACCAGGACACCGATGACCGCGAGGCCCACGACGAGGACACTGGTCGTGTTCTCGGAGGCCTGGACCGCGTACACCCACGCCTTGCCCTTCCACAGGTCGAGCCCGGTGACCTGGGTGTGCGCGCTGGGGGAGCCGAGGGCTTCGGTGAGGTTGTCGAACTCGTAGCCCCGCTTCTTCATCTGGGGCAGCAGGCTGTCCAGCGCCTCGACCGTCTGGTGACGGTCGCCGCCGGAGTCGTGCATCAGGACGATCGCGCCCTCGCTGCCCTTGGGCGTGGCACGCCGGATGATCTCGTCGACGCCGGGCTTGCGCCAGTCCTCGCTGTCGGTGTTGTTGACGATGGTGATGTAGCCGCGGCTGCCGATGTACTCGGTCACCGGCCAGGACTTGTTGTCCATGGCGTCGGCGAAGGAGGAGTACGGCGGCCGGAAGAGCGACGTACGGATACCCGCGGCGCCCGCGAGTGCCAGCTGGTTCTGGGAGAGCTCCCAGTCGATGCGGCGCTGGGACTGCAGGGAGAGGTCGGGGTGGTTGAAGGTGTGCAGGCCGACCTCATGGCCGTCCTGGACCATGCGCTCGACGAGGTCCGGGTAGCGCGAGGCCATGGTGCCCGTGACGAAGAAGACGGCGTGCGCGTTGTGCTGCTTGAGCACGTCGAGGACCTTGGGGGTCCACTTGGGGTCCGGGCCGTCGTCGAAGGTGAGGACGAGACGCTGCTTCGGCATCTCCAGGCTGGTGGGGCTGTCGCCACGCGTGTCGATGACCGGGCCGCCCTCCAGAATCTTCTCCGGTACGCGGTCGGCGGCGGCCTCCGGCTGGACGCGGTGGTCGGCCAGGATCTCGCTGTGGACGAAGCCCCGCAGCATCAGCATCGCCATCAGCGCGACGAGGATGAGCGAGGGCAGCAGATAGCGCATGGGAAGCCGTCGGCGTGACGGCGCGGAGGCCGAACGGTGACGGGAGGTACCGGAGGCCGAACGGTGACGGCTGGAACGGGATGCCATCAGAGGATGCTCTCCGGGGACGAGGAGACGGTGGGGCTCAGCGTGATGAAGGTCGGCTCGGGCGTGAGGGGGCTGTCGGCGACGTTGTCGGAACCGGCGACCGGGGGATCCGTGGGGTCGTCGGTGGCGCCGCCGGTCTCGGTCGGGTCCGGGTCGGGATCCGGTGACGCGGGCGGATCGTCGCTGGGATCCGGTGACGCCGGCGGATTGTCGGGGGCCGGCTTGGTGCTGGTGGCCGACGGCTTGGGGTCGGTGGGCTTGCCCGACTTCGAGGCGCTGGCCGAGGGGTTGGGGGCGGTGCCGGCCCCCGGCGACAACGTCGCGGTGGGGTTGTCCGACGGGCTCTGCCCGGGCGAGGGACTCGTCGAACCGGACGGCTTCGCCGAGTCGGCGGGCAGCGGCGGGGAGTCGACCTTCTGGGCCGGCTTCTCGTCCTTCTGGCCCTGCACCGGGAGCCAGGGTGCGCTGGAGTTGCCCGACAGGAGCGTGGCGAGGATGACCACGGCGTAGACCGCGCAGGCGACGCCGACGGCCATGCCTATCCGGCGGAATCTACGGCTGCGGCGGCCCGTCTCGTCGACGAACACCGGGCCGTCCGCGCCCTCCGAGGCGCTCTTGCCCCTCGGCGCCCCCTTGGCCTGCTGGACCAGCCACTCCTCCAGGTGCGGACCCACATTGTCGAGCTGGACCGTGACCTCGTGGGGGTCGTGGGTGTGCTCCGGCTGGTCGTCCTCCTGCCAGGAGGACGGTTCGTCGTCCCAGGATGACGGGCCGGCGTCGTGGCGGGTCTGCCAGTCGGGCTCCGGCCCGGCTATGGACGGTTCGTCGTCCCGCTGCCTCGGCATGGATATGCCGTCGAAGTCACCGCCAAGCGCCCCGTCGCGGAATGATCCGTTTCCGTGCGATCCGTTTCCGTACGACCCGTCGCCGTACGATCCATCGCCATACGACCCGACTCCATACGATCCATCGCCGTACGATCCGTCGCCGTACGATCCGTCGCGGAACGACTCACCCGCGTCTCGACCATGTCGACCAACTCCACGAGCCGACGGATCGGCTCCACCCCCGCCCGGCCGGCCGGTATCCCTCCAGACCGGTTGAGCATCTTCACGCCATTTGTCCACGCGCACGCACATCCCCCCATGGGATCGATCGGGCGCGCGTACGATCCCGGGCACTTCGTACGGTGTTGTCCGGATTGAGCCCCCACCCAATCCGGGCGCCCCCCTTTATCACACTGCACCCGGCCCTTGAATGTAGCGCACGTGGGGGATCTGTGTTTGCCACGTGTCAGCTACGAATCATCATCAAGCGTGCATCCATGGCCGGAATCCATCCATCGGCGGGGCGCTGGAGCCACCCCTCGGCGGCCGCGAGCTCCGCGACGGCGGCGCGGAGAGCGTCGATCCCCGGGTGCGCCAGCCCCCGGCGCCATACCAAGGACACGGGCGACAGGGGAACGGGGTCGACGAGAGGTCGCAGCACTGACGCGGGCATGGCTGGAAAATCCACGACCGCGAGCACGGGGTTGCGTTTCTTGGCCATGATCCGTTGGAACTCCTCGGCGCCGACGGCGAGCGGCGCGGGCGGCGCGACCTCGATGCCGCGCCCCTCGAAGAGCCGGCGGGCCAGGTCGGTCCACTCCAGGGTCCGGGGATTTCCGGCGCCGGCGTACACGTGCTCGCCCGCGAGCGCGTCGAGCGGCACCGCGTCCAGCGCCGCCAGGTGGTGATCCTCGGGCAGGACGATCGCCATCGGCTCGTACCGTACGGGCTGTTGCTCCAGGCGGTCGCGGATCGCCGGGTCGAGACCCGCGAACCGGCCGAAGGACGCGTCCAGCCGCCCCGCGAGCAGCTCGGCCGCCGCACCGGTGAGGCCGCTCTCGAAGCGGGCCATCAGCTCGCAGTCGGGGGCGAGTTCGCGGGCCCGGGCCAGAATGCGCTCGAAGACGAGTCCCGGGCTGTTCACGTCCACGAGCAGGGGGCGCTGCTCGGCGTCCGCCCGCCGGAACTCCGCCAGCAGCGCGTCCTGCGCCTCCAGCACCCGGCGCGCGTACGGCAACAGCCGCTCGCCGTCGGGTGTGAGGGTCACCTGCCGGGTGGTGCGGACGAACAGGTCCGCCTTCAACTCCCTCTCCAGGCGCCGGATGTCACGGCTCAGCGCCTGCTGGGCGACGTACAAACCTGCGGCGGCTCGCGTGAAGTGCAGTTCCTCGGCTACGGCGAGGAAGGCGCGCAGCAGGCGGGGGTCGATGGTTCCTGGGCCGGCGGAAGAAGCCATCCGGCGAACTTACAACGCGGGTGCGTCAATCGGTACGGAGTAGGTGTTGGACCGTTGATCAGGCGGCGGGCGACGGTTGCTCCATGCCGCAGCCCTCCTCCCGCGCCTCCCGCGCCGCTCGCGAAGCTCCCTCGACCCTCTTCACCGTCACCGGCGACAGCCTGGTGGCCGTCGATCTCACACCTCGGTGGTCACGTACACGCCTGAGGACGCCCAGGAAACGGCCACGCGAACGAACACGCGAACGGCCACGCTCCCCCTACCACCGCCTCTTCGCGATCCCCGGCACCCGTGCCTTCACGATCGGGAATCTGATCGCCCGCCTCCCCATGGGCATGTTCAGCGTCAGCGCCGTCATCATGATCGCCGGCACACGCGGTTCGTACGCCCTCGCCGGTGCCGTCACCGCGACCGGCCTGGCGGCGACGGCGGTCGTCGCGCCCTGGACGGCGCGCCTGGTCGACCGCCACGGGCAGGCGCGCATCGCCGTGCCCGCGACGGCGATCGCCGCGCTGGGCTCACTCGCGCTCCTGCTCTGCGTGCGTTACGGGGCACCCGACTGGACGCTCTTCGCCGCGTACGCGGCCACGGCCACGACGCCGAACACCGGAGGCATGTCCCGGGCTCGCTGGGCCCATCTGCTGAAGGGCGACGCGGCGGGCCTGCACACCGCGAACTCCTTCGAACAGGCCATGGACGAGCTGTGCTTCATGCTCGGGCCGGTGCTGGCCGTGTTCCTGTGCGGGACGTTCTTCCCGGAGGCCGGCACGCTGGTCGGCGCGCTGCTGATGCTGACGGGCGTACTGATCTTCGCGGCCCAGCGCGCCACGGAGCCGCCCCCGCAAGGCCGTTCACGTACGAGAGCGAAGGCGAGAGCCGAGGCTGGAGCGGGTACGAGATCGAGTACGAGATCGAAACCGCTCCTCCGCGCCCCCGGTATGCCCCCTCTCCTCATCGGGTTCCTCGCCACCGGCGCCGTCTTCGGCTCGATGGAGGTCGTCACGATCGCGTTCGCGGACGCACAAGGGCACAGGTCGGCGGCGGGCGTGATCCTGGCGCTGCAAGCGGCCGGTTCATGTGCGGCCGGTCTGCTGTACGGGGCCCTGAAGCCGGCGGGACCGGCGGAACGGCGATACCCGTTGGCCATCACCGCGATGACCCTCCTCATGTCGGGGCCCCTCCTCGCCGCGGCGCTCACGGATTCGCTGGTGGTGCTCGCCGGTGCGCTGCTGTCGGCCGGGATGGCCACGGCCCCGACGATGGTCATCGGGATGACACTCGTCCAACGACGCACGCCCGAGGGCCGGTTGAACGAGGGGATGACACTGGCGGTGACGGGGCTGCTGGGCGGGATCGCGTGCGGGTCGGCCGTCGGCGGGTGGATCGTGGAGCACGGGTCGGCCGCGGGCGGTTACGGCGTCCCGGTCACCGCGGCCGCGGTAGCTCTGCTGATCTCCCTCGCGACGGCGAGACCAGCAGCGAGACCAGCAGTTCGGTGAACCGCGTGGCCGCCCAGGACAGCCGGCGGCCCGGCATCGTCTGGATCTGGGCCTCGCGCTGGCGGAAGACCGGGTGGTCGATGTGGACGTGGGTGACGCCTTCGGTGCGGCCGTCCCGGTCCAGGTCGCCGAGGTCGCCCACCAGGGCGATGCCGCCGCCCGAGCGGACGAACTCGTACTGCGGGGCGAGGGCGTCGCAGACCAGCGCCGGGCGGACCGCCAGCCCCTCCAACTGGACTCCGATGTCGAAGAGTTCCCGTTGGCTGGTGCCCGGCGAGGCGAGGGCCAGGGGGTGGGAGCAGAGCTCCGCCAGGGTGACACGGTCCCGGCCGGCCAGTTCATGGCCGAGGGGGACGATGGCGGCGACCGGGATCACGACGGCACTCTCCACGCGTACGTCGTGCTGCGGGCCCATCGTGTAGGTGGCCGCGACGTCCGCGATCCCTTCGACCACGCGGCGGGTCGCCTCCTGGCGGGGGACGACGTCGAGCTGGAACGCCACGTCGGGATGGTCGCGCCGGAAGGCCGCCATGGCGGCCGGGACGAACCGGCGGCCGAACCCCTCCGAGCAGGCGACGGTGACGCTGCGGACGTCGGCCCCTCGGCCTGTCCGCAACTCGTCGACCAGCGCGGCCGATTCGGCCTCACTGCGTCGGGCGTGGGCCACCAGCCGGGACCCGGCGTCGGTCATGGTCATCCCGCGCGGGTGCCGGATGAACAGGGGCACGCCGATCCCGGACTCGAGTTTGGCGATCTGTCTGCTGATCGCCGACGGTGCGACGTTCAGTGTGTGGGCGGCCTCGGTCACCGATCCGGTCCGGGCGACTTCAAGGAAGTACGCGAGGCTCACCGGGACGAGTTGCATCGGACCTCCACGCCGGCACCGGTTTGCCGAAAGTAGAACGCAGGGCGCCACAAACGGCAATAGTCGCCGACCGAAAATCGCCCTACGCTGCTGAGCCAACGCAGTGCCCCCGCGGTGTCCAGCGGGTGTCCAGCACGCCGGCCCTGATCGGCGAGCGATGTCTCCATACGCGCCGTCCTCAGCGTTCCTCAGGAGAAATGTCCCCGTGATTCCCGCGAAACTGATCCATCAGGCCGAGGAGTACGTCGACTCCGGAGCCTTCTTCGCCGAGCTGGCCGCCATGGTCTCGTACCCCACCGAGAGCGCGCGGCCGGAAAGTCACGTTGCCGTCAAGGCATACCTGGATGAGGTGCTGACCCCCGCGCTGGAGGGTCTCGGTTGCTCGGTGACGGAGTACGACAACCCCTCCGGCGGCCCATTTCTCGTGGGCCGACGCATCGAGGACCCCGGCCTGCCGACCGTCCTGTGCTACGGGCACGCCGACGTCGTGGACGGTCATGCCGGGCGGTGGAGCGAGGGACGCGATCCGTGGACGCTGACCGGTGACGGCGACCGGTGGTACGGCCGCGGCAGCGCCGACAACAAGGGGCAGCACCTGGTCAACATCGCGGCCCTGCGGCTGCTGCTCGCCGAGCAGCAGAAGCTGGGCTTCAACCTGACCTTCCTCTTCGAGACCGGCGAGGAGATCGGCTCCCCCGGGCTGGCCGAATTCGCCGCAGCGCACCAGGAGTTGTTGCGGGCGGACGTGCTGATCGCCTCGGACGGGCCACGCCTGGACGCGACGACACCGACCCTGTTCCTCGGCGCGCGCGGCGGCGTCCAGCTCCAGCTCGACGTGGACCTGCGCCCGGACGCGTACCACTCCGGCAACTGGGGCGGGGTCCTGCGCAATCCCGCGACGACCCTGGCCGGCGCGATCGGGAGTCTCGTCGACGGACACGGCCGTATCCAGGTCCCCGAGCTGCTGCCGCCGGACCTGCCCGACCCGGTCCGCGCGTCACTCGCCGAGGTCACGGTCGCGGGCAGCCCCGGCGACCCGGCCCCGGACCCGGGGTGGGGCGCGCCCGAACTGACCGCCGCCGAGCGGCTCTACGCCTGGAACACCCTGGAGGTGCTGACCCTCGGCGCCGCCGACATCGACCGCCCCGTCAACGCGATCCCCGGCCGGGCACGGGCGGTTCTGCAACTGCGGTACGTCGTCGGCACGGACGTCGACGGCATCGAGGAGGTGCTGACCGGGCACCTCGCCCGGCACGGCTACGACATGGTCGAGGTGAGCGTCCTCGGACGCTTCGCGGCCAGCCGCACGCCTCTCGACGACCCATGGGTCGGCTGGGCCCGGCGGACGCTGGAGCAGGTCACCGACCAGCCGGTCGCGGTCCTCCCCAACATCGGCGGCTCACTCCCCAACTTCGTCTTCACCGACATCCTCGGCCTGCCGACCCTGTGGCTGCCGCACTCGTACCCGGGCTGCCTCCAGCACGCCCCCGACGAGCACCTCCTCGGCTCCATCGCCCGCGAGGGCGTCGTACTCGCCGCCGCGCTCTTCCACGCGCTCGGCAACCCCACGGACACGGAGGACCCCCGATGACCGAAGTCGCCGGCCGGCAGACACAGTCGGCGCCGCCGCGGACGTCCGCCCGTCGCGCGATCGCCGCCGCCACCATCGGCAACGCTCTCGAATGGTTCGACCTCGCGCTGTACGCGCTGCTGGCGTCGTACATCGGCAAGACGTTCTTCCCGGCCGGCGACCCGGGCATCCAACTCGTCCAGACCTACGCGGTGTTCGGCATCACGTATCTGATCCGTCCGATCGGCGGTCTGCTGATCGGCGCGTACGCCGACCGGCACGGCCGCAAGAAGGCGTTGATGCTGTCGATCCGGCTGATGGTGGTCGGCACGCTGATGATGGCCTTCATGCCGGGGTACGCCGCACTCGGCGTCGTCGCGCCCCTGGGCATCATCCTCGCGCGGCTGATCCAGGGCTTCGCGGCGGGCGGGGAGTTCGGGGCGGCGACGTCGTTCCTCGTCGAGCGGAACGAGCGGCGGAAGAGCTTCCTGGGCAGCTTCCAGTTCGCGAGTCAGGGGCTCTCGACGCTGATGGCCGCGGGGTTCGCGGCGGGTCTGACCGCGGTGCTGTCCGAGGAGCAGATGACGTCGTGGGGCTGGCGGGTGCCGTTCGTGTTCGGCCTGTTGATCGGTCCGGTCGGTTACTTCGTACGCCGGTACGTGGACGAGTCTCCGGCGATCACGGCCGCGACGGAGGGCGCGGGCACGGGCACGGCCGAGGGCACGGGCGCGGCCAAGGGCACGGCGGGACCGGAGGCCTCGCCGATCCGCACCGTCTTCCGTGACCACTGGGGCGGCCTGCTGATCGCCGGCGGCGTGCTCATCGTGTCGACGGCGCTCAACTTCGTCCTCCAGTACCTGCCGACCTTCGGGATCAAGGAGCTCGGTCTCGACGAATCGCTGTCGTTCGTGGCGCTGTTCGTCGCCGGTGCGATCCTGACACTGGGGACTCCGGTGGTGGGCCTGTTGGCGGACCGGTTCGGACGGCTGAGGATCATGGTGCCGGCCGCGCTGCTGATCGCCGCGAGCGCCGTGCCGTTGTTCATATGGCTCACCAGGGCGCCGTCGTTCCTGACGCTCGTGCTGTGCATGACGATCCTCGGCCTGCTGAAGGCGGCCTACTTCGGGGCGCTGCCTTCGGTGATGTCCGACGCGTTCCCGGTCCGGGCCCGCGCGACCGGCCTCTCCTTCAGTTACAACACCACGGTCGCGGTCTTCGGCGGCTTCACTCCGACGATCGCCGCTGCGCTGGTCACGGCGACGGGTTCGCAGGTCTCGCCGAGCTACTACCTGGTCGCGGTCGCGCTGCTGAGCATCGCGGCGCTGGCGGCGGGGGCGCGGTTCCGCGGGATCCGCTGAGTCTCCCAGGCCCGCTGAGTCCGCCGAGTCGATGCGGGCGTCCGCTGAAGTGCCCCGCGGGATGTGCCGAGTCCGCTGAAGTCCCTCAGCGGGGCGTGATCCGGCAGCGGACGGGCCCCTTGGCCGTCAGGGTGATCGCCGCGCCGAGCGGCACTTCTGCCTCGTCCGCGGGCTCGAACTCATAGGTCTGGAGCAGCACCGCGAGCCCCAGCACCGACTCCAGCATCGACAGGTGCTGCCCGATGCAGGCGCGCGGTCCGCCCCCGAACGGGAACCAGGCGTAACGCGGGCGGCCCGCCTCCGCCTCCGGGGTGAAGCGCTCGGGGTCGAAGCGGTCCGGGTCGGGCCAGTAGTCGGGATGGCGTTGGGTGACCCATGGGCTGACGAGGACATCGGCGCCGGCCGGTATGTGGACGCCGTCGATCTCCGTGTCCGCGACCGCGCGGCGGCCGATGACGGGCGCGGACGGATACAGCCGCATCGCTTCCTTCAGCACCATCGTCAGATACCGCAACTCCCCCATGTCCGCCGCCGTGGGCGCCCGCCCGCCGGGTCCGCCGAGCAGGCGGTCCACCTCCTCCCGTACCCGCCGCTGCTGCTCGGGGTGGCGGGCCAGGAGATGCAGGGCGAAGGCGAGCGCGGTGGCGGTGGTCTCGTGGCCGGCCAGCAGGAAGATCAGTACCTGTTCGCGCAGTTCGGTGGCGTCGAGGCTGCCGTCCTCGGCGTTCTCGGCCCGGACGAGGAGGGTGGCCAGGTCTTCGGTGCCGCCCTGTGGGCCGGTGTCCTGCGTGCCTGTGCCCCGCCCGCCGCGACGGCTCTCGATGATGCCGTCGCAGAGCGCGAACAGTTCGGCCTGGTTGCGGTCGGCGCGGCGGTTGGCGGGTGTGGGCCAGGTGCGGGGCGGCTTGACAGGTGCGAGGCCCCGCTTCAGGGAGTACTTCTGGAGCGCGGGCATCGTGCGCTCGATCACGTCGAACGCCTTCTCCACGTCCGTCCCGAACAACACCCGGCCGACCATGCGGAGCGCGAACCGGTGCATCTCGCCGACCAGTTCGACGGCTCCGTCCGGGCGCCCTCGCCAGGCGTCGGCCAGGGCGACCGCCTCCTGGGTGACCTGGTCCGCGTAGCCGTCCACGCGGCGGCGGGTGAACAGCGGTTGGACGAGGCGGCGCTGGCGGAGGTAGGCGTCGTCCTGGCTGGTGAGCAGGCCGTTGCCGATCGTCTCCCGCAGTACCTCGTAGAAGGCGTTGTCCTTGCGGAAGTCGGCGGACCGCGTCGCCAGGACCTGCTGGGCGCCGTCGGCCGAGAACACCGCGTACATGTCCCTGCGCAGCCCCGGCGGGCCGGCGCGGAAGCGCACCACGTCGCCGTACGCGCTCCGCGCCCCCAGATACGTCGCGAGAGGATCCCTCAGGAGGTCGCTCATCGAACCGAACAGTGGCGTCCCCGCCACGATCGGGGCCTGTACGCTCACGGTCGCCGTCGCCATGTCCCGCCGCCTCCCCCTGGGCCCGTACGCATGTCTGAACCACGATAGCCCTACGGGCAGGGCCGGTTGAGGGCACGGACAGGCCGGAGTGTGCGCACCAGCCGGAGTGCGCGGACCAGCCGGTTCGACGGGTTCGCGTCCACGAGATGTCCCGGACACGGGACGGGGTCCTCGACAGCGATTCCCGCAAATTCCATTGACGCGCCCCCGGCTCCCACATACCTTCGCCCGTCGAAGCGCTTCGACATCACGCATCGAAACGATTCGACGAACGCTGCGTGATGCCCCCCACCACGAGCGTGACGAGCACGACTCACCGGGACAGTGAGCCATCCGACTCCCCTGGAGGCACTGGATGTTGACGGCACGAAGGCGTGTGGTGGCGGTAGCCGCCGCCGCTCTGAGCGGGGCCCTGCTGCTGGCCTCCTGCGGCGACTCGGACAGTGGGTCTTCCGACGGCAAGACGCTGAGGCTGTGGCACTACGAGGCACCGAACAGCGCGATGGGGGTGGCCTGGAACGCGGCCATCAAGGAGTTCGAGAAGACCCACCCGGGTGTGAAGGTGGAGTTCGAGGAGAAGGGCTTCGAACAGATCCAGAAGACCGCCTCCATGGTCCTCAACTCCTCCGACGCCCCCGACATCATGGAGTACAACAAGGGCAACGCGACGGCGGGCAAGCTCTCGCAGCAGGGCCTCCTCACCGACCTCACCGCGGAGGCGACGAAGCGCGGCTGGGACAAGAAGCTCAGCACCGGTGTCCGTACCACCAGCCAGTACGACACGGGCGGCGTCATGGGCTCCGGCAAATGGTTCGGCGTGCCGAACTACGCCGAGTACACGATGGTCTTCTACAACAAGGACCTCTTCAAGAAGCACGGCGTCGACGAGCCCACCACGTTCGCCGAACTCACCGCGGCCATGGACGAGTTCGTCGACAAGGGCGTCGCCCCGCTCGCCAACGCGGGCGCCGAGTACATCGCCCACCAGTACCTGTACCAGCTCGCCCTGATGAAGGCCGATCGCGCCTGGGTCGACAAGTACGAGCTGTACAAGGGCAAGAACGACTTCCACGACACGGCCTGGACGTACGGCGCCGAGACCTTCGCCGACTGGGTGAAGAAGGGGTACATCGACAAGAAGTCCAGCGGCACGAAGGCCGAGGACGCCGGAGTCTCCTTCATCCAGGGCAAGGCGCCGATCCTCTTCTCCGGCAGCTGGTGGTACGGCCGCTTCAAGGCGGAGGCCAAGTTCGACTGGGGCACCTTCCTCTGGCCGGACACGAACCTCACGCTCGGCTCCGGCGGCAACCTCTGGGTGGTCCCCAAGGGAGCGAAGAACAAGGACCTGGCCTACGACTTCATCGACATCACCATGTCGAAGAAGATCCAGAACCTGCTGGGCAACAAGGGTGGTGTCCCGGTGGCCGCCGATGCGGCCGCCATCACCGACCCGCAGGCCAAGGAGCTGATCGCCGACTTCAACGCCCTCGCGGAGAAGGACGGTCTGGCCTTCTATCCCGACTGGCCCGTCACCGGCTTCTACGACGTCCTCGTCTCCGAGACCCAGAAACTGATCACGGGCGGCACCGAACCGGACGCGTACCTCGACGCGTTGCAGGAGGCGTACGACAAGGGTGTGCCGAAGCAGTGACGGTGACCGCCGAACGGGAGGCGCGGGCGGTCGGCAAGCACCATCACGGCAGCCCGCGCCGCCCCCGTACCCGCGACTCGTACGCCCTGTTCCTGCTGCCAGGGGTGCTCGCCTTCCTGCTCGTGATCGTCGTGCCGTTCGCGATGAACACCGGGGTGAGCTTCACCGACTGGCAAGGCGTGGGCACCCCCGACTGGTCCGGGCTCGCCAACTACCGGGAGCTGCTCGACGACTCGGAGTTCTGGGCGTCCTTCCGGCACAGCCTGTTCATGGTCGTCGCCATGGCGGCCGTACCGACCGTCATCGGGCTCGTGCTGGCCGCTGCTCTGTTCGACTTCGTCGGCAAGCACTTCGGCAGCAGGACGGCCGCGGTGCTGCGCGCCTGCTTCTACCTCCCACAGGTGCTGCCGATCGCGGTGGCGGGCATCGTGTGGAGCTGGATCCTCGCCCCGGACAACGGCTCGCTCAACGAGCTGCTCCAGGCCGTCGGGCTCGGCTCCTGGCAGCAGGACTGGCTCGGCGACCCGGACATCGCCCTCTACAGCGTCATGGGCGTGATGGTGTGGGTGCAGATCGGCTTTCCGCTCGTCGTCTTCATGGCGGGCCTGCAGCGCGTCGACCCGCAGCTGTACGAGGCCGCCGAGCTGGACGGGGCGGGATGGTGGCGCCGTTTCTGGCACATCACGCTCCCCCAGATCCGTCCGGAGATCCATGTCGTCCTCACCTGGTGCACGATCGCCGCGCTCAAGGTGTTCGGGGCCGTGTACGTGCTCACCAAGGGCGGTCCGGGCGGCGCCACGAACGTCCCCTCGTACTTCTCCTTCACGACCTTCTTCGAGAAGACGCAGGTGGGGTACGGCGCCGCGATCTCCACGGTCCTCACCGTGATCATCCTGCTGCTGGCCCTGGTCGGACTCAGGCTCCAGACCCGCGCCGAGGACGCCGAGGAGGGGCTTAGGACATGACGACAGCCGTACGCCGCTATCCGGTTCTCGTGGCCCTGGTCATCGCGGCCCTCTTCATGGTCCTGCCGTTCCTGATCGTCACGATGAACGCGGTCAAGTCGCCCGCCGAGTACTCAGCGAACGGCCCGCTCAGTCTCCCCGACGGCCTCTACCTGGACGGACTGAAGGACTTCTGGGAGCGCGTCGACTTCGGCCAGAAGCTCCTCAACTCGGTCCTGGTCAGCGGCGCGGTCGCGGCCTTGGCCGTCGTCCTGTCCGTCCTCAACGCGTACGCGATCGGCATCGGCCGCATCAAGGGACGCACCTGGGTGCTCGCCTTCTTCGTGCTGGCGAACGTGCTGCCGCAGGAGGCGCTGGTCTACCCGATCTACTACCTGAGCAAGGAAGCCGGTCTGTACGACACCCGGCTCAGCGTGATCATCGTCTTCACGGTCATCCAGGCCGCCTTCGGCACCTACCTCCTCTCCGCCGTCCTGGGGCAGTTCCCCCGCGAGATCATCGAGGCGGCCCGCATCGACGGGGCGAACAAGTGGCAGGTGCTGTGGCGGATCGTGGTCCCCGTCAGCCGGCCCACCATCGGCGTGCTCCTGGTCTTCTTCTTCATCTGGACCTGGAACGAGTTCCTGCTGCCGCTGGTCATGCTGATCTCCAACGACAACCAGACCGTGTCGGTGGCGCTCGGCGTGCTCCAGGGCCAGCGCCTGATGGACGCCACGATGACCAACGCGGCCGCCCTGCTCGGTGTGCTCCCGGCGATCGTCTTCTTCCTCGTCTTCCAGCGGACGCTCACCCGCGGCATCGCCGTGGGTGCCGTCAAGTAAGGGGTGTGCCGGTGAAGTTCAGTGACGGCTACTGGCTGCTGCGCGAGGGCGTGACCGCGGCCCATCCGGTCGAGGTCCTCGATGTGAGCGCCGAGCACGGCACGTTGGAGATCCACGCGCCGACCCAGCCCATCCGCCACCGCGGTGACCTGTTGAAGGGACCGGTCGTGACGATCAGCGCGCACGCGCCGGCACCCGATGTCATCGGCGTGACGTTCACGCACTTCGAGGGCGAGGAGCCGCGCGGCCCCGAGTTCGAGGTGAGCAAGGAAGAGGTCACGGCGACGGCTTCGTACGACGACGAGTTCGCGACCCTCACCTCGGGCGCCCTGTCCGTCAAGGTCTCCCGCGGCGGGCCCTGGCAGGTCGACTTCCTCGCGGACGGCCGCACCCTCACCAGCAGCGGCCGCAAGGGCATGGGCATCATGCGGGACGCCGAGGGCGGCCACTATCTGCGGGAGCAGCTGGGCCTCGGGGTGGGCACGAACATCTACGGGCTGGGCGAGCGCTTCGGGCCGCTCGTGAAGAACGGCCAGGTCGTCGACATGTGGAACGCCGACGGCGGCACGGCCACGGAACAGGCGTACAAGAACGTCCCGTTCTATCTGACCGACGCCGGCTACGGCGTCTTCGTCGACCACCCCGGCCGGGTGTCGTTCGAGGTCGGCTCGGAGACCGTGTCGCGGGTGCAGTTCAGCGTGGAGAGCCAGCAGCTGACGTACTACGTCATCTACGGCCCGACGCCGAAGGACATCCTGCGCAAGTACACGGCGCTCACCGGCCGGCCCGCGCTGCCGCCCGCCTGGTCGTTCGGACTGTGGCTGTCGACCTCCTTCACCACCTCCTACGACGAGGCCACGGTCACGTCCTTCATCGAGGGCATGAAGGAGCGCGAACTGCCGCTGTCCGTCTTCCACTTCGACTGCTTCTGGATGCGCGAGTTCAACTGGTGCGACTTCGAGTGGGACCCGCGGGTCTTCCCCGATCCGGAGGGGATGCTCAAGCGGCTCAAGGAACGCGACCTGCACATCTGCGTCTGGATCAATCCCTATATCGCGCAGCGCTCACCGCTGTTCGCGGAGGGCCGGGCGCTCGGGCATCTGCTGAAGAAGCCGGACGGCAGCGTATGGCAGTGGGACCTGTGGCAGCCGGGGATGGCGCTGGTCGACTTCACGAGCGAGGCCGCCCGCCAGTGGTACGCCTCGAAGCTGGAGGCACTGCTCGCGCAGGGCGTCGACTGCTTCAAGACCGACTTCGGCGAACGCGTCCCGGTCGACGTGGCGTACGCGAACGGCGCCGACCCGGAGCGCATGCACAACTACTACACGTACCTGTACAACCGCACCGTCTTCGACGTGCTCCGCAAGCACCGGGGCGAGGAGGAGGCCGTCGTCTTCGCCCGCTCGGCGACGGCCGGCAGCCAGCAGTTCCCCGTGCACTGGGGCGGCGACTGCGAGGCGACGTACGAGTCGATGGCCGAGTCGCTGCGCGGCGGGCTGTCGCTCGGGTTGTCCGGCTTCGGCTACTGGAGCCATGACATCGGCGGCTTCGAGGGGACGCCGCCGCCCGCGCTGTTCAAGCGGTGGATCGCCTTCGGGCTGCTGTCCTCGCACAGCCGGCTCCATGGCTCGTCGTCGTACCGCGTCCCGTGGCTGTTCGACGAGGAGGCCGTGGATGTGCTGCGGCTGTTCACCCGGCTGAAGCTGCGCCTCATGCCGTACCTGTACGAGGCCGCGCGCGCCGCGCACGCCGAGGGGGTGCCGATGATGCGGGCGATGGTCCTTGAGTTCCCGGACGATCCCGGGTGCACGCATCTGGAGCGGCAGTACATGCTCGGGCCCGATCTGCTGGTCGCGCCCGTGTTCAGCGACGAGGGCGACGTTTCGTACTACGTCCCCGAAGGCACCTGGACCCACTTCCTGAGCGGGCGGACGGTCACCGGGCCTCGCTGGGTGCGCGAGCGGCACGGGTTCCTGAGCGTGCCCCTGCTGGTCAGGCCGGGCGCGGTGATTCCGGTCGGCGCCGTCGAGGACCGGCCCGACTATCCGTACGCGGACGGGGTCACCCTGCACGCGTACGGCCTGGAGCGTGGCGCGCAGGTCACGGTGCCCGTGGGCGGCGTGACCTTCACCGTCGTCCGCGAGGGGGACACGCTGCGGGCCTCGTCGAGCGATCCCTCGGCGCCCTGGGGACTGTCCGCCGGCGGACGGACAGCGCGGGCGAAGGCCGGGACCGGGTTCCTGTCGCTGGAACTGGCCTCACCGGAGCAGAAGCGGAACCAGTTGGAGGGGGACCAGCCGGAGCGGAATCAGC
The DNA here is from genome assembly GCF_005768555.2 of Streptomyces sporangiiformans. Taxonomy (GTDB): domain Bacteria; phylum Actinomycetota; class Actinomycetes; order Streptomycetales; family Streptomycetaceae; genus Streptomyces; species Streptomyces sporangiiformans. The sequence goes on along the minus strand of NZ_VCHX02000144.1, from coordinate 26,258 downwards.
CGGAACAGGACGGAGCATGGTGAAGATCACCGACGTGGCGCGGCACGCGGGGGTGTCCCCCAGCACGGTCTCGTACGCGCTGAGCGGCAAACGCCCGATCTCCGAGGAGACCCGGCAGCGGATCGAGGCCAGCATCCGCGAGCTGGGCTACCGGCCGCACGCGGGCGCGCGAGCACTGGCGAGCAGCCGCTCCAATGTGCTCGCGCTGGTGGTGCCGTTACGGGCGGGCATCCATGTGCCGGTGGTGATGCAGTTCGCGGTGTCCGTGGTGACGACCGCACGCCGGCACGACCACGACGTGCTGCTGCTCACCCAGGAGGAGGGCGAGGACGGGCTGCGGCGGGTCGCGGACACCGCGCTCGTGGACGCGCTGATCGTGATGGACGTCCAGCTCCACGACCGGCGGCTGCCGTTGCTGCGCGCCCTCGACCGGCCGTCGGTGCTGATCGGGTTCCCGTCCGAGCCCAAGGGGCTCACCTGCATCGACCTGGACTTCCAGGCGGCGGGCGAGGCGTGCGTCGAGCATCTGGCGGGTCTCGGGCACCGGGTGATCGCGCTCGTGGGTTCGCCTCCGGAGGTGTACGTACGGGAGACGGGCTTCGCCCAGCGCGTCGTGCGGGGCTTCACCGCCGCGGCCGACCGGCACGGGCTGTCCTCTTCGGTGCACCCGTGCGAGGCGGCGCCCGGGGCGGCCCGGCAGGTCGCCGAACAACTTCTGCGGGAACGCCCGGCCCTGACCGGGGTCGTCGTCCACAACGAGCCGATCGTGGAACCCCTCATCGAGGCCTTCGAGCAGCTCGGTCTGCGGGTGCCCGGCGATCTGTCCGTCACGGCGATCTGCCCGGACGAGCTGGCCGACGGCACCCGCGTGCCCGTCACCTCGATCGCCATACCGTCCGCCGAGGTGGGCGCCACAGCCGTGGAGCTGCTGATGAAGAAGCTGGGCGGCGCGACCGTACCGGAGGCGACGCTGCTGCCGCCGCGGCTGACCGTGCGGGCCAGCACGGCACCGCGGCCCTGAGCCCCCACGAAGAGACACCTGCCTACCCCACTTGTCCACGCCACGCATGCAAGGCCCTAGTCGAAGGAGCCGTGCCATGAAAGGCAAGAGAAGACACCACAGAGAGCGCAGACAGCACAGACAGAGAACCACTGTGAGACGGACCACCCCCGTCCTGACCCTGGCCCTCGCGATGGTCGCGGGACTGGGCGTCACGGCCACCGGGACGGCCGCGGCGGACGACCCCGCGTACGCCTTCCGCGATCCGAAGCTCTCCGTGGACCGGCGCGTGGACGACCTCCTCGCCCGGCTCACCCTCGACGAGAAGATCTCCCTGCTCCACCAGCACCAGCCCGCGATTCCACGCCTCGGCGTCAAGTCGTTCAAGACCGGCACCGAGGCCCTGCACGGGGTCGCCTGGCTCGGCGAGGCCACCGTCTTCCCGCAGACTCTGGGGCTCGCCTCGACCTGGGATCCGTCACTGATCAAGCGCGTCGGCTCGGCGGTCGGCGACGAGACGCGAGGCTTCCAGCAGGAGCGGCCGGCCGGCTGGGGCCTCAACCTCTGGGCGCCCGTGGTGAATCCGCTGCGCGACCCGCGCTGGGGGCGCAACGAGGAGGGCTACTCCGAGGACGCGTATCTGACGGGCGTGATGGCCACCGCGTACGGCACCGGCCTGACCGGCGGCGACCCCGACCACCTCAAGACGGCCCCGACGCTGAAGCACTACCTGGCCAACAACAACGAGGCCGACCGCACGACCACGTCCTCCGACCTGCGCCCGCGCGTCCTCAAGGAGTACGAGGAGCAGGCCTTCAAGCCCGCGATCGAGGCCGACGCGGCCACCGGCGTGATGTCCGCGTACAACCTCGTCAACGGCCGCCCCGCCACGGTCGATCCGGCGCTGAACGACGAGGTGCGCACCTGGTCGGATTACGACCTCCTGAACGTCACCGACGCCTACGCGCCCAACAACCTGATCTCCACCGGCAGCCAGAAGTACTTCGGCACCCTGGCCGAGGGGAACGCCGCCGCGCTGAAGGCGGGCATCGACAGCTTCACCACGGACGACACGAACTCCGCGCCGACGACGAACGCGGTCAGTTCGGCCCTGTCCACAGGACTGTTGAAGGAGTCCGACGTCGACACGGCGGTCCGGCACATCCTGAGCATCCGCGTCCGGCTCGGCGAATTCGACCCGGGCGGCGGGAAGTACGGTTCCATCGACAAGTCCGTGGTCAACAGCCCGGCGCACCAGAAGCTGGCGCGCAAGGCGGCGGCCGACGCGGCCGTGCTGCTGAAGAACGACAACGCCCTTCCCCTGAAGGCCTCTTCCGGCAAGAACGTCGCCGTCGTCGGCCCGCTCGCCGACACCCTCTACACGGACTGGTACTCGGGCACCCTGCCGTACGCGGTCACGCCGAAGGAGGGCATCGCCGCGAAACTCGGCACGCCGGTGGCGAGCAGCGAGGGCGTGGACCGGATCACGCTGAAGAACGTGGACACGGGCAAGTATGTGACGGCGGGATCGGACGCCGACGGCGAGGTGCTGAAGGAGAGCGCCGGATCCGTGGGCACGGCCGGCCAGTTCGACATCTTCGACTGGGGTGCCGGCCTCGTCACGCTGAGGTCCGCCGCCAACGGAAAGTACGTCGGCTACAACTGGTCGAACTTCGTCAACGACCAGGTCCAGCCCGGTGGCTGGTTCGTCCAGCAGCAGTTCGCGCCCGAGCGGCAGGACGACGGCACGTACCTGCTGCGCTACGCGGGCTACGAGACCAAGGAGCCCTGGTGGTCGAACCCGGTCTACCTCGGCCCGACCGGTGACGACGGCACGCTCGGCCTGGTTGCCAAGACGGAGGCCGCGCACTACACGAAGGACGTCGTCCGCAGCGGCGCCGACGAGGCCGTGGCCGCGGTGAAGGGCAAGGACACGGCCGTGGTCGTGGTCGGTTCGATGCCCGCCATCAACGGGCGCGAGAACAACGACCGTACGGACATGGGCCTGGCCCCCGCGCAGGAGGCCCTGGTCAAGGCGGTGCGTGCGGCCAACCCGAACACTGTCGTGGTCGTCGAGAACAGCTATCCGACCACACTGGGCGACCTGCGGAAGGAGGTCCCGGCCCTGCTGTGGACGACCCACGCGGGTCAGGAGACCGGCAACGCCCTCGCCGACGTCCTCTTCGGCGATGTGAACCCGGCCGGACGGCTCACCCAGACCTGGTACCAGTCCGAGTCCGACCTGCCGTCGATCCTCGAGTACGACACCATCAAGTACGACCGCACGTACCAGTACTTCAAGGGCGACCCGCTGTACGAGTTCGGCTACGGGCTCTCGTACACCTCCTTCCGCTACGGGAAGCCGAGGCGCGTCGACGGCGGTTACGAGGTCGCGGTGACCAACACGGGCCGGCGGGCCGGTGACGAGGTCGTGCAGCTCTACACCCATCAGCGCGTCTCGCGAGACAAGCAGCCGCTGAAGCAGCTGGAGGCCTTTCAGCGGGTGTCGCTGAAGCCGGGGCAGACGAAGACGGTGAAGCTGCCGCTGAAGACCGGGGATCTCGCGCACTGGGATGTCACGCGGTCGAAGTGGGTGGTGGAGAGCGGCACGTACGACGTTCTCGTGGGCGCGTCGTCCGAGGACATCCGGTCTCGTACGTCGCAACAGGTGCGTGGGGAGACCATTCCCGCGCGGGATCTTTCGCGGGTCACCCGGGCCGAGAACTTCGACGACTACGCGGGCGTGCGGCTCGTGGACGAGTCGAAGGCGCGGGGCACCGCGGTGGGGGCTTCGGGGGACGGGGCCTGGCTGAAGTTCGCCGATTCCCACCTCGGTGGGGGTGTGTCGAAGTTCGGTGCGCGGGTGGCGGGAGCGGCCGGGAAGGTCGAGATCCGGCTCGGATCGCCGACGGGCACACTGGTGGGCACGGCTCAGGCCGGCGGCACCGGGTCGCCGTACACGTACGAGACCGTGACCGCCTCGCTGTCGAGCGCCGCCAAGGGCCGTCAGGACGTGTACCTGGTGGTGAGCGACGGCATCCGCCTGTCCACGTTCTCGCTGAGGTGAGCCGCGGATCCAACTGCCGGTGAGAGACGGAGAAAACGACGAAGGCCCGGTGGTCGTCATGACCACCGGGCCTTCGTCTCACATGAGGATCGTGGAGATGGCGGGAATCGAACCCGCGTCCAACGGTGCGGAAGGAGGGCTTCTCCGTGTGCAGTTCGCTGCGCTTTTCTCGGCCCCGGCGATCACGCGAACAAGTCGCCGACGGGCTCAGTCACTGTTTGATTTCCCTCTGGGCCCCGTGACCGGGCTCAGAGGTTTAGTCCCCTAGCTGATGCCAGGATCCGGGTCGGGAACACTCCCGGGCTGACACTCCCATCAGAGAGGCTTCGCTTCGCTACTTAATCAGGCAGCGAGGGCGAAAGCCTGGGGAGAATCGCTCTTAGAATTGGCGATTATTTGTTTCGGCCTGTGGTTTACGAGATCATGGCCGCTTCCTCGACACGCTTCCCCTGCTTCGACAGCCGCTGTCGAAACCGATCATCCCCATGTTGATTTTTCAATACCCGCACCCGCTGTGGGGTGCAGGGCCCATCGTACGTGACCAACGAGGGCAGGTGCCAGCGTATTCCCGGGGCGTCCGAACCCTCCAGGGTGTCCGAACGTCCGGGGTGCCCAGGGGCTACGCCCTCTGTCGCCGCCGAACCGCCGCCACGGCACGGTCCGTCTCCCGCCGGTCCTGCTTCTCGCGGAGGGTCTGCCGCTTGTCGTACTCCTTCTTGCCCTTCGCCAGCGCGATCTCGATCTTTGCCCGGCCGTCCTTGAAGTACAGCGCGAGGGGCACGATCGTGTGACCCGTCTCCTGGGACTTCGACTCCAGCTTGTCGATCTCCTCACGGTGCATGAGGAGCTTGCGCTTGCGTCGGGCGCTGTGGTTGGTCCACGTCCCCTGGCTGTACTCCGGCACGTGCACGTTGTACAGCCACGCCTCGTGCCCTTCCAGCGCGATGAACCCGTCGACCAGCGACGCCCGTCCCTGGCGCAGGGACTTCACCTCGGTCCCCATGAGCACCAGACCGGCCTCGTAGGTGTCGAGGATGTGGTAGTCGTGCCGCGCCTTCTTGTTCTGCGCGATCAGCTTGCGCCCTTTTTCCTTAGCCATAGTGTGGCCATTTTCGCACTACGAGGGGCCCCCGAGGCCACTCAATACCGCCTCGGCCCGCTTCAGGGCGCTCTCCTCGACCTCGAGGTCGGGGGTGATGCCCCGGCCGTCGACCTTGCGCCCGGAGGGAGTGCGGTAGTGGCCGACGGTCAGCTCGGCGACAGAGCCGTCGGGCAGCCGTCTCGGCATCTGGACCGAGCCCTTGCCGAAGGTCTTGGAGCCCACCACGACCGCGCGGCCGCGGTCCTGCAGGGCGCCGGTGAGGAGCTCGGCCGCGCTCATCGTGCCGCTGTCCACGAGCACGACCAGGGGCCTGGAGGTGTCGCCGCCCCGCTCGGCGTGCAGGGCGCGCTGCTCGCCCCGTACGTCGTACGTCGCCACGAGGCCGCCGTCGAGGAAGGCGGAGGCGGCGGTGACGGCCTCGGTGACCAGGCCGCCAGGGTTGCCGCGCAGGTCGAGGACGATCCGGGCGCCCGCGGCGGCATCGGCCACGGCGGACCGTACGAGGTCACCGGAGCCCTTGGTGAAGGCGGCGGCCTTGATCACGGTGACGCTGTCGGCGAGCTCGCGCACCGTCACGGAGTCCGTGGGCAGCTTCGCCCGGCGCAAAGTCTCGTTCCACGCGCGCGTGCCGCGTTCCAGGCCCACGGAGACGGCCGTGCCGGCGGGCGCGTCGGTGGCGTCCCCGCGCAGTAATGAGACGACCTCCGTCACCGGGCGGCCGTCGACACGTTTGCCGTCGACGCTGCGCAGCCGGTCGCCCTTGCGGATCCCGGCCTCGGCCGCGGGCGAGCCGGCCCGTACCCGGGTCACCGCGATACGTCCGTCGCGCTCACGCCGGGCCCAGAGGCCGACGCCCGTGTACTGGCCGTCGAGGGCTTCCTCGAACTCCTCGTACTCCCCCGGTGAGTACACCGCGCCCCAGCGGTCGCCGCTGCGGCTGACGGCGCGCTCGGCCGCCTCCACGGGCGACTTGCCGTCGGCCATCGCCTCGGCCGCGGCGTCGGAGACGTCCTCGTGGTGTCCGGCGAATGCCGAACGGCCGGAGGGGGAAGGGGACTTCCGGTCGAAGCCGTCGAGACAGCCGGTCGTGGCGCCGGTGGCCAGGACGCTCGCGACGACCAACGTCAGGGCGGCCCCGCGGCGAACGCGGCGGGGCGGACAGAACAGGTCTCGACCTGACATGCCGGTGAGTCTAGGACAACGCAAGGGGTCGTACCGCTGGTTGGCGGGACGACCCTCTTGGCGTGCGTCACACCTTCAGGTACTTGCGCAACGCGAAGAACGCGGCCAGCGCGGGCATCACCAGACTCGTGGCGAGGATGAGCGGCAGCTTCGCCAGGACCGCGTCCCAGCCGATGAAGTTGATCAGATTCAGCTTCTCGGACAGGGCGAGGCCGTGGTCGATGATGAAGTAGCGGGCGACCAGCAGGAAGCCACAGGCGACACCACCGCCGATGAGTCCGGCGACGGCGGCCTCCATGATGAACGGCGCCTGGATGTAGAAGCCGGAAGCGCCCACGAGCCGCATGATGCCGGTCTCACGGCGACGGCTGAACGCGGAGACGCGCACCGTGTTGACGATCAGCATCAGCGCGACGACGAGCATCATCGCCATCACCGCGCGGGCCGCCCAGTTCATGCCGTTGAGCAGCCCGAAGAGATTGTCCAGGATGCCCTTCTGGTCCTGCACGGACTGAACGCCGTCACGGCCGTCGAAGGCGGTCGCGATGACCTGGTACTTCTCCGGGTCCTTCAGCTTGACGCGGAAGGACTCCTGCATCTGGTCCGGGGTGAGCGAGCTGGCCAGCGGGGAGTCGCCGAACTGCTCCTTGTAGTGCTTGTACGCCGCGTCGGCCGACTCGTGCTGGACGTTCTCGACGACCGACATCTTGCCCAGATCGCTCTCGATCTGCTTCTTCTGCTCGGTGGTGACCGCCCCCTTGGCACAGTTGGGGTCGGACTCCGCGTCGCTCTTGTTGCAGAGGAAGATCGAGACGTTGACCTTGTCGTACCAGTAGCCCTTCATCGTGTTCACCTGATCGCTCATGAGGAGCGAGCCGCCGAACAGGGCGAGGGAGAGGGCGACGGAGACGATGACCGCGAAGGTCATCGTCAGGTTGCGGCGGAGACCGACGCCGATCTCCGACAGGACGAACTGGGCACGCATGGCGTCTACTCAGGCCTTTCCATGGGACATCTGCATGAGGGTCCCTTCCGCTCGAGCGGGATCGAGAGCTGGGGGGAGATGGCGGTCAGTGCTGGTAGCCGTAGACGCCGCGCGCCTGGTCGCGGACGAGACGGCCCGTCTCCAGCTCGATGACTCGCTTGCGCATCTGGTCCACGATGTTCTGGTCGTGGGTCGCCATCAGGACGGTCGTGCCCGTCCGGTTGATGCGGTCGAGCAGCTTCATGATGCCGACGGACGTCTGCGGGTCGAGGTTTCCGGTCGGCTCGTCGGCGATCAGCAGCTTCGGCCGGTTGACGAAGGCGCGGGCGATGGCCACGCGCTGCTGCTCACCACCGGAGAGCTCGCCCGGCATCCGGTCGTCCTTGCCGCCGAGCCCGACGAGGTCGAGCACCTGGGGCACGGACTTGCGGATCTCGCCGCGCGATTTGCCGATGACCTCCTGCGCGAAGGCGACGTTCTCGCCGACCGTCTTGTTCGGCAGCAGCCGGAAGTCCTGGAACACCGTCCCCAGCTGCCGGCGCATCTGCGGCACCTTCCAGTTGGAAAGGCGCGCGAGGTCCTTGCCCAGGACGTGCACCTGGCCGTGGCTGGCCCGCTCCTCGCGGAGGATCAGCCGCAGGAAGGTGGACTTTCCGGAGCCGGAGGACCCCACCAGGAACACGAACTCACCCTTCTCGACCTCGAGGGAGACATCCCTGAGGGCTGGGCGGGTCTGCTTGGGGTAGACCTTGGAGACGTTGTCGAATCGGATCACGGATGCACCACGGGTCGCCGGGGGTAGGTGAGCGTGACCATACGCGAACCCGGCGCGAGAGCGCAGTCGCCGGTCGTCGTTGCGCGAGGCTTGCGCGTTTTGTCACCTAACGGAAGGGCTCGAACGCGTCAGGACCGGGCAGGATAAGGCGAGCCGCGCCGAAATCCGTGGAACCTGGCACAGTGGAGGGGGAACGTTCACGTTCCTGGAAGCGTTGTGTACGTGAATCCGGCGCAAGGAGGGCGAGCGCATGACGTACGACCGGTTGGTGTGCGCGAACTGTGCCGCGCCCGTGAACGAAGGCCGCTGCCCGGTCTGCCGCGCGAACAGGGAGCGACTGCAGCAGGAGAGCCCCTTCGCGGGTCTGACGCCCATGGCGCTGATCGCGCTGCTGGCCGTGCTGATCGCGGCGGTGGCCCTGCTGGCGCACCAGACCGCCTAGGACGGGCGAGAGCGGCGTACAGGGCGATGCGGACCGGGGGACGGACGTGCGCCGGCACCCGCCCACGAGGTGCGCGTGATCCATGACGACGAAGCGTGACGAGAACGACGTCACGAGATGACGCAACTCGAACGAGAAGCCAACGAGAAGGGCCCGGAGCATTCAGCTCCGGGCCCTTCTCGCGTACGTGCTACCGCCCACGCACGGCGACGGCTATGACATCCGTCACGCAGCGGCGCCGCGGCCGTTCATGAGGCGGGGCAGCAGACGGAAGCCGACACCGCCGGCGATCATCGTGGCCGCACCGATGACCAGGAACGTGGTCTCGGCGGCACCCGTCTCGGCGAGCTCACCGTCGCCGGTGCCCTGGGCGGAGGGGTTGGAGACCTGCTGCTCCGAGCCGGTGTCGGTCAGGCTCTCCTTGCCCTCACCCTGCTCGACGGGCTTGGAGCCGCCGTCGGGGTCGGTGTCGTTGCCGCCACCGTTGCCACCGCCATTGTTGCCACCGCCGTTGCCGTTACCCGGGTCGGTCGGCTCGTCGGTCGGCTCGTCAGTCGGCTCCTCCGTAGGCTCGGTCGGCTCCGCGGTGGGCTCGTCCGTGGGCTCCTCCGTCGGAATGTCCGTCGGCACATCCGTCGGAATGTCCGTCGGCTCGTCCGTCGGCTCGTCCGTCGGGTCAAGACCGACGCCGACACCGACACCGTTCTCGTCGGCACTCGCGCCGACGCTCAGACCGCCCACCTCGACGCCGACATCGAGGGCCGAAGCGGCGCCCGCGGCGGTCAGCGAAGCACCGGCGGCGATCACCGTACCGGCGGCTATCCGCGCGACACGGATCCGCGTCTTCTTGGTCATCTGCTTGCTACCCCCAGTAGCTAATCGTGAATGGAGCAGCGCCCGGGGCCGCGATGTCGGAGCGACTTTGAAAAGCCCCCCGGTTCACATGCGCCCCAGAGATACGCATGCCGCTCGTTACCCTTCCCACTTTTCAAAGCCTCGTCAAGGTCGTTGCGACCGCGATGTCCCGATCAAGGCCATTTGACCGCAGGGACGACATGTGAGTGTGACGTAAAACCCAGACATCCGGCTACACAAAGGGCAACTGCCCTCCGGTGGAGGACAGTTGCCCTGTCGACAAAGCGACGCGTGCGAACGTCGCCTTTTCTTCCTTCTTTGTGCGCCTACTTCTCCTGCTGCTTGCGCCAGCGAATTCCGGCCTCCAGGAAGCCGTCGATCTCGCCGTTGAACACGGACTCCGGATTACCGACTTCGTGCTCGGTGCGCAGGTCCTTGACCATCTGGTACGGGTGCAGGACGTACGAACGCATCTGGTTGCCCCAGGAGTTGCCGCCGTCGCCCTTGAGGGCGTCCATCTTGGCCTGCTCCTCCTGCCGGCGCCGCTCCAGCAGCTTCGCCTGCAGAACGTTCATGGCGGTGGCCTTGTTCTGGATCTGCGACCGCTCGTTCTGACAGGACACCACGATTCCGGTGGGGATGTGGGTCAACCGCACGGCGGAGTCGGTGGTGTTGACGCCCTGACCGCCGGGCCCGGAGGACCGGTACACATCGACACGCAGTTCGGACTCGTCGATCTCGATGTGGTCGGTCTGCTCGACGACGGGCAGTACTTCCACGCCCGCGAAGGAGGTCTGCCGACGCCCCTGGTTGTCGAAGGGCGAAATACGCACGAGCCGATGCGTGCCCTGTTCCACCGACAACGTCCCGTATGCGTACGGGATCTGGACGGCGAAGGTGGTCGACTTGATGCCGGCCTCTTCCGCGTACGAGGTTTCGTAGATCTCGGTCTTGTAGCCGTGCTGTTCGGCCCAGCGCAGGTACATGCGCTGGAGCTTCTCGGCGAAGTCCGCGGCGTCGACGCCGCCGGCCTCGGCGCGGATGTTGACGACCGCCTCACGGGAGTCGTACTCCCCCGACAGCAGCGTCCGGACTTCCATCTCGTCCAGCGCCTTCTTGACGGCGGCGAGCTCGGTCTCCGCCTCGGCGCGGGTGTCCGGGTCGTCCTCCTCCTCGGCCATCTCGAAGAGCACGCCGAGATCGTCGATCCGGCCGCGCAGGGCCTCGGCCTTGCGGACCTCCGCCTGGAGGTGGCTCAGTTTGCTGGTGATCTTCTGTGCTGCTTCGGGGTCGTCCCACAGGGACGGCGCTGCCGCCTGCTCCTCGAGCACGGCGATATCTGCCCTCAGCTTGTCGAGGTCCAGGACGGCCTCGATCGACTCCATGGTCGAGGAGAGGGACTTGAGCTCTTCGGATACATCGACAACTGCCACACCCCCAGCGTAACGGCTCCGCCAAGCGGGTCAGGCCGGTGCGCTGGGCTGCGCGTCTGCTGGGCCGGGGGGTTCCCTTCCCCCACCCCACCCCTTCCCGAAACAGGGGGCTCCGCCCCCAGGCCCCCATACCCGCAGTCGCCCTCGGGCGTGAGGGGGGTGGGTGGGTTTCGTACTTCGGCTGCGGTCCGGCCGTGGCTGGTCGCGCAGTTCCCCGCGCCCCTGACGGGGCGCCCCACTCGCCCTCAGGCACCCAGCGAACCCTGGAGGGGCGCACCCCCACGCTCCCGCAGTCGCCGACGCACGGGAGGGGTCGTGTGCCGGTGCGTCATCGCCCGTCGCGTAGGGCTTGTCTCAGGAAACCCGCACCTCTTACCAACCCCGGGTCGTACGCCCCCGCGGCGACGGGCGGACGCATCGGCACACGACCCCGACCCACCCACCCAGCGACAGCGAGAGCGGCAGCGCGTCACGGTGAAGCCGGTGCCGAGTTTTTCGTGTCTTGGGGTGTCGCGTCCGCGTTGTCGCCGGAGGTGGCGACCCAGGTGCCGACGCCGATCGCCGCGGCGAGTACCACAGCCGCCGTACCGAGAGTGACGCGGCGACGCCGCGCCATGGCACGGTGCCGAGCCGATCCGGGCCGCGGTGCGCCGGAGGCACGCGGCGCGCGGGCCGTGCCGCGAGCGCCGCCGGCCAGCTCGTCCGGTGCCGGGACACGCATGCTCGTGTGCGTGTCCCGGTTCGAGTCGGGCGCAGCCCCCCGCACCAGCGGCACGGCCCCCCGCCTCACCCGCTCACGCTCGCTCTCGCCCTGAGCGCTCGATACCCCCGCAGCCTCCGACTCCGGCTGCGACGCCGCGTCGTACGCCCCCTCCGCCTCCGACTCCGGCTCGTCCACATCCAGCGGCGGCATCCCCGCCAGCACCGGCAGCTGCTCCCGCAACCGCACCCCCAGCTCGGACGCCCGCAACCGCGACGCCGGCGCCTTGGCCAGACACTGCACGATGAGCTGCCACAGCTCCTCGGGGATGCCAGGAAGCGGAACCACCGTCTCCGTGACATGCCGGCGCAGCACCGCCCCCGGATGACCGCCACCGAACGGCGTGAAGCCCGCCAGCAGCTCGTACAGCACGGTCGCGAGCGCGTAGATGTCGACGGCGGCCCGAGGAGGCAGCCCCTCGATGATCTCGGGCGCCAAGTAGTCCGGCGTACCGATGATCTTCGTCGCCCGAGTCCGCCGCGGCGAGTCGATCAGCTTCGCCACTCCGAAGTCCGTCAGCAGCGCAGGATGCGCCCCGCCGGGCCCGAGCGGACCCTGCATGTCCAGCAGCACGTTCTCGGGCTTCACGTCCCTGTGGACGACACCCGCCGCGTGCGCGGCCGCGAGCCCGTCCGCGACATCGGCGACGATGGCGACCGCGGCCTCGGGTGCCAGCCGCCGATCACGGTCGAGCCGCGTCCGCAGATCGGTACCGCGTACGAGGTCCATGACCAGCGCGAGGTCGTTGCCGTCGACGACGAGGTCGCGCACGCCGACGACGTGCGGGTGGTCGAGACCCAGCAACGCCGTACGCTCCTGCACGAAACGCCCGACGAGCTCCTGGTCGGACGCGAGGTCCTCACGCAACAGCTTGATGGCGACGGGCCCTTCCGGCCCCTCGCCCAGCCACACCGTGCCGGCACTGCCCCGCCCCAGAATCTGGTGCGCGGTGTACCGGCTGCCGATCTTCCGTGCCAAGACTGCTCCTACGGACGCGTGTTGTCGCTAAAGCTACGCGCACGCAGACCCAAGCTTCACTCCGGAGGCAGAAATCACCCGCCAGGTGTCGACAAATCCCCAGAACCGCACTGCGGTTCTGGGGATTTGAAGGGCCAAGAAGGGCCAAGAAGGAGCAAGCCGGGACAGGCAGGGAGCAAGCGGGAGCAAGGAAGAGTAAACGGACCTACAGGCCGAGCCGGGACCCGGAACCAGAGCCCTCACCCAGTTTCCCGATCCACCCGGACACCGTGCTGAACAGGTCCGAGAGCTGGTCCCAGTACCCCTTGGTCGTCCCGATCCACTCCTGAAGTGGGCTGAACTCCCAGATCAGCCACCCGGCCACGAACAGTATGACGATCGTGAACAGGCATCCCTTGAGGCATCCCAGCCCGGGGATCTTCATCGGGTTGGCGCTGCGCTGCCGCGGCTCGCGCGGCGGGCGGGGCTCGCGAGGCGGACGCGAGGAAGGCTGCTGGGGCTGCGGCGGCGGAGCGTACCGCTGAGGCTGCTGCGGCTGAGGCGCGTACTGCTGGGGCCGCTGCGGAGGCCGCTGTCGCGGCTGCTGCTGAGGCTGCGGCTGCTGCTGCGGGCGCGCGACCTGCCGCTGCGGACGCCGCCGCAGCGGATCCTCGTTCGGGTCGAGATACGACTGGACCTGCGTCTGCTCATTGCGGTCGCGGGCCGCGCGCAGCTGGTTCTGCCAGGGGTGCGGGTCCTCCGGCCCCCCGGGCGGCTGCTGCGGCGGCTGCTGCGGCATCACCGAGGTGGGATCGGAGGCACCGCGGCGAGGCAGTACGGAGGTGGGGTCGGCGGCGCCGGTGTGCGGCAGGACGCTGGTCGCGCCGTTCGGGTCGTACGAACCGGCGCTGTGCGGCAGCACCTGTGTGGGGTCGGCGGCGCCGGAATCGCCGGGGACGGCGGCGGGCGCCGGGTCCGGAGCGAGCAGCGCGCCCACGCCCTCGGCGGCGGCGATCTGCGCGGAACTCGCGTGCACGCCGACGCCCTCGGCGACCGCACGGAGGCCGCGCGCGAGGTTCTCGGCGCTGGGCCGTTCGTCCGGGTTCTTGCGCAGGCAGCGCTCGATGACCGTCCACAGGGGGTCGGGGATCGTGGAGGGACGGCGCGGTTCGGCGCTGAGGTGCTGGTGGAGCACCTCCAGGGCGGAGCCGCCGCCGAACGGCGGACGGCCGGTGACCAGCTCGTACAGCATGATTCCGGCGCCGTAGACGTCGACGGCGGAGGTCTGCGGGCGGCCCTCGGCGGACTCGGGGGCGATGTACGCGGGCGTGCCCACGAACTCGTGGGTGCGGGTCAGGCCGGGAGAGTCGGCGAGCCGGGCGATACCGAAGTCCGTCAGCATCGGGTGCATCTGCCCGCCGTCCTGCTTGAGCAGGACGTTCGCGGGCTTCAGGTCGCGGTGCACGACGCCGTCGGTGTGGCTCGCGGCGAGCGCGTCGGCGACCTGGGCGGTGAGGAGGGCGGCGGCGACGGGCGAGAAGGGCCCGTTCTCCCTCAGGTAACGGTGCAGGTCAGGGCCTTCGACCAGGTCCATGACGAGCGCGAGCAGGTCGCCTTCGACGACTAGGTCACGTACCCGGACGATGTTCGGGTGTGTGAGGCGGAGCAGGACGGACCGCTCGCGCAGGAACCGCATCACGACGTCCGCGTCGTTGGCGAGCTCCTCCTTGAGGACCTTGATCGCCACGGTCTCGCCGGGCTGGCCGGGCACAGCCGCCTCGGCCCCCGCGGTCTCCCTCTGGCGGGCCCGCCAGACGGTGCCTGTGGCGCCGCGCCCCAGCGGCTCCTCAAGGAGGTACTTGCTCCCTACCGGCCGCACGTCATGCGCTCCCTGCTGATTGCTTGGCTGGTCTCCACCGTTGCTACGGGTGTTCCGACCCACTGTAGTGCCGCCGAACCTGGCACCGGGCTTTCGCCGTCCTGTGGATTACGTGGGGCGTTCACGTCCGTTTCAGGCAAAGACGCTCACGCCCGGTCGGTTGGTTGCCGGACCTCGACGTGACCGATCTCAACCGGGCACCGGTCAGGCACTTTTGCGGGCAGAGCCGACCAATCAAGATCACTTGCCGGTGGGTGAGGGGCGGGTTGTCAGTGGCAGGTGCGAGGATGCCTCCAGTACTGGCCGACGTGCCCGACTGAGGTGGGGGGTCTGCGGTGGGGATCGCAGCGCAGCCTCGTCGCGGGCGCCCGCGCAGAAGGGACCGCTGACGGCGATGCAGATCCGGCTGACCGTCGTAGACCCGCTGGGGACGCGCTCCGAGGGGCGCGCCGCGTCCTGCGACGTGCTGGTGACGGCGCCCGCCGGGACCGCGCTCGCCGCGGTGGCCTCCGGACTCGTCTCGGCGATCGGGGGCGAGGGTCCCGGTGTGCTGTTCGCGGGAGCGGAGCGGCTCGACGCGCAGCGCTGCACGCTCGGTGAGCCGCCGCTGATCGACGGCGCCGTGCTGTCCGTGGGCTCCCCGGCGGAGCCCGGCCCCGAGGTCGACGCGGCCGCGGCCCGGCTCCATGTGGTCACCGGGCCCGACGCGGGCGGCGTCCACCTGCTGCACGGCGGCCGTATCGACATCGGCCGCTCCGCCGACGCCGACGTTCCCCTGGACGACCCGGATGTCTCCCGCCTCCACTGCGCCGTGACGGTCGCCGCGGACGGCCGGGTGTCCGTCGCGGACCTCGGCTCCACGAACGGCACGACGCTGGACGGCGCGCATGTGCGCGAGCACCCGGTGCGCTTGGCTCCGGGGGCGCTGCTGCGGGTCGGCGAGTCGACACTGCGGCTCACGCGCGCGGGAGACGCGACGGTCATACGGGAGACGGCGGCGGACGGGGAGGGGCATGTACGGGTGCTGCCGCACGCGCGCGAGGGGAGCGGGAGCGGTGGGGGCGGCCCCGCCTCCTTAAGGGCAGCCGGGGACGCCTCCCGCACCCCTGGTACCACTCCTGGCGCTCCCGCCTCTTCGCCGCCCGGCGCCACCCATCACGGCTACGGCACGGCGGGGTGGGGAGCCGCGGAAGACAGCACGCCCGGGCCACACGGGCACGGCTCCGTGGAACCGCCCGTGGTACCCGGCCAGGGCGGGGCGCCCGAGATCGAGAGCACCGGGACGGGCACTACGGACCGGACGGACGGGGGCACCAGGAAGGACACCCCGACCAGGGGCACGACGGCGCCTCGCCTGCCACGCAAGCGCGGCGGGCTCTCGGCCTGGGCCCGGCGGCTCGCGGGCGCCCGCGGCGAGCAGTCCGCGGCGACGGAGTCCGAGAGCCGCGACGTCAGGGGCGAGGGCGCCGAGCACGAGGCGCCGTCTGCCGAGACCGTCGCGGCTGCCGCACGGGAGCCGGAGCGGTGGCCCGACCCGGCCGCGCTCCTGCTGGCCGCGCTCGGACCTGGCCCGCGGCTGTGGGAGCGCGATCCCGGGCACCCCGAGACGCTCACCGTGCGGCTCGGTACGGCGGACCGCAGTGCGCCCGACGGGTCGGGACTGCTGCCCGCGGTGCCGGTGACCGCGGGGTTGCGGGAGGTCGGAGCGCTGGGCCTGGCCGGGCCGCGGCCCCGCCTCTCCGGGCTCGCCCGCGCCGTGGTGGCGCAGCTCGCCGCGCTGCACTCTCCCGACGCGCTGGAGATCGTTCTGATCAGCACGGACCGCTCGCGCCCCGTGGAGGAGCGCATCGCCGAGTGGTCCTGGCTCGGCTGGCTCCCGCACCTGCGCCCCGCCCACGGCCAGGACTGCCGCCTCCTCCTCGCCTACGACCGCGAACAGGCCGCGGCCCGCACGGAGGAACTGGTCCGCCGGCTGGAGGACCACCTGACCGATGCGGGCCGTCGGACCACCGGGCGTTCCTCATACCCCGGGACCACGACGGCGGGGCACGAGCCCGGCCCCGGCGCCACCTCACCGGACACCACCGGCGCCGACGCGACGAGTACCCGCCCGGAGAAACCCGCCCCCTCGGGCACCGACTCCGCAGCACCCGCCGACCAGGCCACCGGCCCGGCCCAGCACACAGGTGACCAGCGCGGCGACAGAGACAGCGACAGCGCGAACCACCGCACCCGGCGGACCGCCGACAACGCCCACCCGGGACACCCGTCGGACGACCGCGACCGGGCGCGCTCCGCGGCACCCACCGGCCCGACCCGGCACGCCAATGGCCGGCATGGTTACGGCGAGGGAGACGGCGACGGCACGGGCCACCTGTCCGCTGCGACCACCGCCGGTGCACACCGGACCGGCGAGCAGCGTGACCACAGCGACAGCGGCCAAGGCAACGGCAACGGCAACACCGCAAGCGATCGACCCGGCGCCCACGCCGACCGGTCCCCCGGCCCGACAGCCCGGCACTCCAGCGACCAGCACACCACTGACCACGGCGGCCACGCCGACGGCGCCAGACCGGGGCACCCGTCGGACGACCACGGCGGGCCAATCTCCGGTGGGCCCGCCGAAGGCGCCCACCCAAGCCACCACCCGTCGGGCGAGCTCGACCATGCCGACGGCCACGGCTCCCGGGTGTACGCCGCCGGCCACGACAGCTCCTCCTCCACCCACCTGGGAATCTCGATCGGCAGCGTGTCGGCCGAGGGCGAGCTCCCCGCGGGCAGCCCCGCTGCTCGTGGGCGGGATCGCCGGCCTTCCTGGGCGCGGGACGACGAGCCGGGCGAGACCGGGTGGACGGGCCCGTTCACCGTGGTCGTGGTGGACGGGGACCCCGGGCCCGCCACGGTGCGGGAGGCCGTGTCGCGGCTGGCGGTCGAGGGGCCGCGGGCCGGGATCCACGTCGTGTGTCTCGCCGAGACGGCGGCCGCGTCGCCCGCCTCACCGGTGACGGAGACGTACGAGGCGGCCTGCGCGGTCTCGTCGGCGTTCCGGGACTGCGGAGCCGTCGCCCTGCTCAGCGGGGACGTGGCCACGGCGCTGCGTCTGATGCGAGTGGCGCGGACGGCGCGGGTGACGCGGGACGACCCGGCCGGACCGGCCGGACCGACCGGACCGGCCGGCCCCGTCGGTCACGGCACCGTGGCCACCCTCGACGCGGTGTCCATGGCCTGGGCCGAGCGGTTCGCGCGGGCGCTGGCTCCCCTGCGCACGGACGGCTTGCCCGGTGAGGGGCACGCGCGCGTGTCAGCGCCGCTGCCTCAAGCGGCGCGGCTGCTCGACGAGTTGGGGCTGGCACGCGCCACGCCGGCCTCGCTGATGGCCCGCTGGGCGGACGCGGCCGACGACACGCAGGCGTTCGGCGGGCGCGCCGTCGCCGTGCTCGGCGCCGGGCCGCGCGGGCCCGCCTGCGTGGACCTCGCGGGCGAAGGGCCGCATCTGCTGATCGAAGGGCCTTCGGGCAGCGGGCGTACGGAGCTGCTGCGCTCCGTCGCCGCGTCGCTCGCCGCCGCGGAGCGGCCCGACCGGCTGGGGATCGTGCTCGTCGACGGGCGGGACAGCACCGGAGGCAGCGCCGCCGCGCGCGGGGACGGGCTGCGGGTCTGCACCGACCTGCCCCATGTCACCACGCATCTCGCGGCCCACGACCCGGTTCGTATGCGGGAGTTCGCCCAGTCCCTCGCCGCCGAGCTGAAGCGCCGCACCGAGCTCCTCGGCCGCCTCGACTTCGCCGAATGGCACACACAGCAGCAGCTGTCCGGCAGCCTCGTGAGTCAGCGCTCGGCGAAGGGTTCGAACGGTTCGAACCTTTCGAAGGGCTCGAAGGGGGCGAAGGGGGCGAAGAGTTCCACTCCTGGCTCCGCCTCCCCTGCCCCGGGCGCCGCCGACCTCGACGCGCCCCCGAGCGCCACCCTGCGCCTGCGCCCCGCCGCCGAGCGGAAGCGGACGGCGGACGCGGGGCCGCCGCTCCCCCGGCTCGTCGTGATCGTCGACGATCTGGACGCGTTGCTCTCCCCCGCGCTGGGCTCACCGGGACGCCCGGCCGCCGGATCGGTCGTACGGGCGCTGGAGGCCGTGGCGCGGGACGGCGAGCGTCTCGGAGTGCATCTGGTGGCCGCCACCGCGGGCGGAGCCCGTACGGCCGATACGGAGCTGGCCCGGCGGGCCACGCTGCGGGTCGTGCTCGAAGCGCCCTCGTCCGGCCCCGAGGAGCCCGCGCCCGGCCGTGGACGCCTCACCCGTACCGGTCACGGTGCCGATGCCGGGGCCGGTGTCCAGGGCCCGCCAACTCCCTTCCAGGGAGGCCGAGTCACGGGGCGCATCCCGCGCACGGCCACGGTGCGTCCCACGGTCGTCCCCCTGGAATGGGACCGCATGGGCGACCCGCCCACCCGCCGTCCCGTACGCGAACTGGGCAATGGGCCGACGGACCTCGCGCTCCTCGCCAGCGCCCTGGAGCGAGCCGCCCGCTCCGTGTCGGCCACTGAGGTGCCGTCACTGCTCTGAGAACTCTGAGGACCCGTCCGCACAACTCGCCAGTCTTGGCAGGCATTCTGACGCGGCCTCAGCATGACTCAACGTCACGACGCGGTCACGATCACCCTCTTGACAGCGCAGGCGCTCTTGCCGCCGCCAACGGGTGGGGCGTACACCAAGAGCGCACGGGACAGCGCTCGTACGTTCGACGAAGAACGGGGCAAGTCATGCGCAGCACATTTCGTATACGTAGGCCGCACAGGAAAAGCAGGGCCGCGAAGGCCGCGGCCGCCGTCGTCGCGGGGGCGATGGCGCTCACGCTCACCGCTTGCGGCGGCGACGGCGACAACAAGGACGACAAGGGAAGCGACGGCGGCGCGACCAGCAAGGCCCCGACCGTTGAACTCCCCAAGCTCGACGGTCAGAAACTGGAGGTCGCGGCCGTCTGGACCGGCCCCGAGCAGGAAAACTTCACCAAGGTGCTGGACGAGTTCGAGAAGCGCACCGGCGCCGAGGTCAGCTTCGTGCCGACCGGCAACAACACCTCCACTTTCCTGGGCACGAAGATCCAGGGCGGCAAGCCGCCGAACGTGGCGTTCCTGCCGCAGGTCGGCGTGTTGCACCAGTTCGCCGAAAAGGGCTGGATCAAGCCGCTGGGCAGCGAGGCACAGGCGCAGCTCGACAAGAACTTCTCGGCGGGCTGGAAGGACCTGGGCGCCTACGAGGGCAAGCAGTACGGCGTGTACGCGAAGGCCGCCAACAAGTCCCTGGTCTGGTACAACACCGCGGCTTTCGAGGCCGCGGGGATAGCCGGGGAACCGAAGACCTGGGACGAGTTCGTCCAGACGGCGCAGACGCTGTCCGACGCCGGTTCGCCCGCGGTGTCCGTCGGCGGCGCGGACGGCTGGACCCTCACCGACTGGTTCGAGAACATCTATCTCTCGCAGGCGGGTCCGGAGAAGTACGACCAGCTGGCCGAGCACAAGATCAAGTGGACGGACCCCTCCGTCAAGGAAGCCCTGACCACCCTCGCCGAGCTGTGGGGCAAGGACGAACTGCTCGCGGGCGGCACCAAGGGCGCGCTGCAGGCGGAGTTCCCGAAGTCCGTCACGCAGACGTTCAGCGGCGACACCCCGGCCGCGATGGTCTTCGAGGGCGACTTCGTCGCGGCGAACATCAACGCCGACACGAAGGCCAAGATCGGCACGGATGCCAAGGTCTTCCCCTTCCCTGCGGTCGGTGACGAATCACCGGTGGTCAGTGGCGGTGACGCGGCCGTGGCGCTGAAGGACGACAAGGGCTCGCAGGCTCTGCTGACCTTCCTCGCCTCGACCGACGCGGCCGAGATCTGGGCGGCGCAGGGCGGCTTCATCTCCCCCAACAAGGAGATGGACCTCAAGGCGTACAAGGACGACGTGACCCGGGACATCGCCAAGGCGCTGCTCGCCGCGGGCGACGACTTCCGCTTCGACATGTCCGACCAGGCCCCGGCGGCGTTCGGCGGCACACAGGGCCAGGGCGAGTGGAAGGGGCTGCAGGACTTCCTGAAGGACCCCTCGGACGTCGCGGGCGCGCAGAAGGCGCTCGAGACCTCCGCGGCCGCCGCCTACAAGGACTGACGGCAGGCCATGTCGTCGCAGGCGGCAATGGCGGGGGGCCCGGCCGGTCCGGTGCCCCCCGCCGGAAAACGCAAGAGCGTGATGGGTACCCGGCCGTGGGTGGCAGGCCTTTTCCTGCTGCCCGCGCTGGTGCTGCTCGGTGCGCTCGTGGTCTACCCGATCGGGTACTCGGCGTGGCGGAGTCTGTTCGACGCGGACGGCTCCGGTTTCGTCGGCCTGGACAACTACGGCGAGGTCTTCACCAACGACGCCACCCTCACCGCCGTCAAGAACACCGCGATCTGGGTGGCGGTCGCGCCGGCCCTGGTCACGGCGCTCGGCCTGATCTTCGCCGTGCTGACCGAACGGGTGCGGTGGGGCACGGCGTTCAAGCTGATCGTCTTCATGCCGATGGCGATCTCGATGCTGGCTGCGGGCATCATCTTCCGTCTGGTGTACGAGCAGAACCCGGACCAGGGTGTGGCCAACGCCGTGGTGGTGGGGGTCCACGACGCCTTCGCCGACTCGTCCGTCTATCCGAACGCCCGTCCCTCCCAGGTCAGTGACCTCAAGGCGTCCGGAGGCGGCGCCTTCACCTCGCGGGGCACGGTCAGCGCGGGCACCCCCGCGTTGCTGCCGCTGGTAGGCATCGCGCCGAACAAGCTGCCCGACGATCCGGCGGACGCCAAGGCGCCGACGGCCAAGGCGGAGGCCGGCCGCATCTCCGGCACCGTGTGGCTGGACTTCAAGCTGGGCGGCGGCGGTGAGAAGGGCGCCGTCGACGCGGGCGAGAAGGCCTTGAAGGGCATCAAGGTCGAGGCCGTACGGGACGGAAAGGTGGTCGCGAGCGCGTCCACCGGGGCGGAAGGCACGTTCACGCTCCCGAAGTCCGCCGACGGTGCCCAGCTCCGGCTGCCCGCCGCGAACTTCGCGGCGCCCTACAACGGCATCGAGTGGCTCGGCCCGACCCTCGTGACTCCGGCCATCATCGGCGCGTACGCCTGGATGTGGGCGGGCTTCGCCATGGTGCTCATCGCGGCGGGTCTGGCGGGTGTGGACCGCAACCTGCTGGAGGCGGCACGGGTGGACGGCGCCAACGAATGGCAGGTGTTCAGAAGGGTCACCGTCCCCCTCCTCGCGCCCGTCCTGGTCGTCGTCCTCGTCACGTTGATGATCAACGTGATGAAGATCTTCGACCTGGTCTACATCATCGCCCCGCAGCCCACTCAGGACGACGCCACCGTGCTCGCCCTGATCATGTACAACGCGTCGTTCGGCGGCGGCGGCAACTTCGGTCTGGGCAGCGCGCTCGGCATCATCCTGCTGCTGCTCGTCCTGCCGGTGATGTTCGTCAACATCCGCCGACTGCGAAGGGAGCGTCAGCGGTGAGCGCACCCTCCGTACCTTCTTCCGTACCTCCTTCCACGCCCGCGAAAGAGACACCGCCTCCGGCCGGACCGCCGGAGCGCTCGATCGCCGCCCGGATCTCCAGCGGGGCGGCCGGCGGAGTGCTGCGGGTCTTCCTGATCCTGGTCGCGCTGCTCTGGGTGACACCGACGGTGGGGCTGCTCGCGTCGTCGTTCCGCGATCCGACCGACATCGCGGCCAGCGGCTGGTGGGAGGTGTTCAGCAAGCCGGCCCAGCTCACCACCGAGAGCTATGCGTCGCTGTTCGAGAACGACGACGTCACCAGTGCGCTGGTCAACACCGTGTGGATCACCGTGCCGGCCACCTTGCTCGTCGTGCTCGTCGGGGCCATGGCCGGGTACGCGTTCGCCTGGATGGACTTCAAGGGCCGTGACTGGTGGTTCGTGCTGGTGGTGGCGCTGCTGGTGGTACCGGTGCAGGTGGCTCTGATCCCGTTGTCCGAGCTGTTCGGCACGCTCGGGATCTTCGGCGACATCATCGGTGTGGTGCTCTTCCATGTGGGCTTCGGTCTGCCGTTCGCGATCTTCCTCCTGCGGAACTTCTTCGCGGAGATCCCCCGGGAACTCCTGGAGGCGGCGCGGCTGGACGGGGCGGGCGAGACCCGGCTGTTCGCCACGGTGATCCTGCCGCTCGGCGCGCCGGCCATCGCCTCGCTCGGCATCTTCCAGTTCCTGTGGGTGTGGAACGACATGCTGGTGGCCCTGGTGTTCTCGGACTCGCAGTCGCAGCCGTTGACCGTCGCACTGCAGGCGCAGACACGGCAGTTCGGCGGCAACATCGAGATCCTGGCGCCCGGCGCCTTCATCTCCATGGTGATCCCGCTGGCCGTGTTCTTCGCCTTCCAGCGGCAGTTCGTGTCCGGCGTGATGGCGGGGGCGGTGAAGTAGCACTTCAGGAGCATCAGTTGAGGGGCGGACCGGCATCGGCCCGCCCCTCGCTGCTCCCTGGGGTCCCCCATATGCCACATCTGGCGTAACCACATCACTCCTTCGGCCGTTCCGGGCAGTATGCCCGCGCCGCCCGAAGGATGTCCCTTGCCCCGGTTCAGTGTCATCGTCCCCGCATACAAGGTGCAGGCATACCTGCACACATGTCTGTCGTCCGTCCTCGAACAGTCCTTCACCGACCTCGAGTTGATCGCGGTCGACGACTGTTCACCGGACGCGTGCGGCACGATCATCGACGAGTTCGCGACCCGCGACCCGCGCGTACGGCCCGTGCACCTCAACGAGAACGGGGGCCTCGGACGGGCTCGCAACGCCGGGATGGAGCGCGCGACCGGCGACTATCTGATCTTCCTGGACGGCGACGACGAGCTCACCCCGCACGCGCTGCGGGCGATCGCCGGCAGGCTGGCGGCGACCGAGGATCCGGACATCCTGGTCTACGACCACGCGCGCACGTTCTGGTCGGGTGAGACCGTACGCGACGTCCGGGCCGCGCAGCTCACCGAAGAGGGCAAGCAGCCGTTCCGGCTCGACGACCGGCCGGGGCTGCTCAAGATCCGCACGGTGGGATGGAACAAGGCGTACCGCCGGGAGTTCATCGAGCGGGAGGGTTTCACTTTCCCTTCCGGTCACTGTCCGGACACCGCCTGGACGTACCCAGTTCTGATGGCCTCCGAGACCATCGCGACGCTCGACCGCGTCTGTGTCCACAACCGCCAACGACGCCAGGGGAGCATGCCCGGCGCGGAGAGCCGCGCGCGCCTCGACATCTTCGACCAGTACGACCGCCTCTTCACGTATCTCGACGACCACCCCGAACTGGCGCACTGGCGCCCGGCCCTGTTCCGCCGCATGGTCGGCCATCTCTCTGCCGTGTTCCGAGGGCCCGGAAAGCTGTCGCACGACGACCGGCCCGAGTTCCTGATCAAGTCCCGTGCGCACTACGGCCGCTACCACGTGCCGGGCGGCGTCCCGGCCCCGTCGCGCGAGTGGCTGCGGCACCTGCTCGTACGCCTGGGCAGCCACCGCGCCTATCGCACCCTGTGGGTGGCGGACCGGGTGCGGAGAGGGACGGCGGCGCTCGGTACGGCACTCTTCCGTGGTGTTCGGGCCGCCGCGCTCCGGCTGCACTACTGGGTCCAGCGCCTGCTGCCCGTGCGCGCCGACCGCGCCGTGTTCTCCAGCCACGGCGGACGCGAGTACGGCTGCAACCCCGGTGCGCTGGAGGACGCCTTCCGGGCCCACGCGCCGGGCATCCGCACCGCGTGGATCGCGGCGCCCGAGCACCACCACACGGTCCCGACCCCGACGCGCAAGCTGCGGCCGGACACCGCCGCGTACTGGACGGCGCTCGCCCGCTCCAGGTACCTGGTCGGCAACGTCCCCTTCGACCGCCGGCTGGTCAAGCGCCGGAGGCAGATCATGGTCCAGACGCAGCACGGCACCCCGCTCACACACATGGGCCTGGACCTCCGGGAGCACCCGGCGACAGCCCGCGACACGGACTTCGCCGAGCTGCTGCGCGGCGCCGACCAGTGGGACTACTGCCTGTCCGGCAACCGCCACTCCACGCTCGTCTGGGAGCGCGCCTTCCCGTCCGACTACACGACGCTCGAGTTCGGCAGTCCGCGCAACGACGTCTTCCAGCGGGCGACTTCGGTGGATGTGGCCCGGCTGCGCGAGACCCTCGGCATCCCCGAGGGCAAGATCGCCGTCCTGTACGCACCGGCGCACCGCGCCTACCGCCGCTCCCAGCGCAGCACCCTCGACCTGGAGCGGGTGCTGCGCCGGCTCGGCCCGCGCTTCGTGCTGCTGACACGCGCGCATCACGCGTACGGCCCCCCGCTCACCCCGCAGAGCGCCGGCCGGCTGATCGATGTGTCGGAGCATCCGAGTATCGAGACGCTCTGCCTCGCCTCGGACGTGCTGGTCACCGACTACTCGTCGCTGATGTTCGACTACGCCGGCCTCGACCGGCCGATCGTGATCCACGCGGACGACTGGGAGACGTACGAGGCGGCACACGGCACCTACATCGACCTGCACACGTTCCCGCCGGGCGCCGTCGCGCGCAACGAGGACGAACTGATCGACATCTTCGCGACCGGCCACTGGCAGGGTTCGCGCTCCGCGCAGCTGAGGGCCGCGTTCCGGGAGCGCTTCTGCCCGTATGACGACGGGCGGGCCGCGGAGCGTGTCGTACGCCATGTCGTGCTCGGTGAAACCGCCGGGCTGCCGACCGTGGTACCGCTCGACGAGCGCCATCCGGTGCCGTCGGCGGCGGACAGCCCGCCCCGGTCCCTCGGCTCCTCGTCCACCGAGGATCCGGTCACCTTACTGCTCGCCTCCGTCTCGTCATCCGGCGTTTCGCTCCCCACCGTTGACGGTTTCTGAACACGCCCGAGCCCCACAACCCCCCCACGCACGCGCAGGAAATCCATAAGTCCCCGTTTTACGGAGTACTCATGACCGCCACCACCGAACTGCCCCGTCCCAAGGCCCTGTCGGAGGTCAAGGGCTGGTTCCGTCCTGTCGACCAGCAGTTGTTCGACTGGTTCCTGTCCCGTCAGCTCGATCACCAGCAGCCCGGCAACCTGCTCGAACTCGGCGCCTACATGGGCAAGAGCGCCATTTTCATGGCCTCCTACCTGCGCGAAGAGGACGCCTTCACGGTGTGCGACCTCTTCGACTCGCCCGCTGAGGACGCCGCCAACGACAAAGAGATGAACAAGTCGTACTCGACGCTGACCCGGCGGGCCTTCGAGGCCAACTACCTGGCGTTCCACGACAAGTTGCCCGAGGTCATACAGGCCCCGTCCTCGGTGGTCGCCGACCGGGTCGAGAAGGACAGCTGCCGCTTCGCGCACATCGACGCCTCGCATCTGTACGAGCACGTGCACGCGGACATCGAGGCGGTGCGCGACATCCTGCTGCCGGACGGCGTGGTGGTGCTCGACGACTACCGCGCCGAGCACTGCCCGGGCGTCGCCTGCGCCACCTGGGGGGCGGTGGCCACCCACGGGCTGCGCCCCATCGGCGTGACGGGCACCAAGTTCTACGGCACCTGGGGTGACCCGGAGCCGCACCGCGACGCGCTGCTCGAGTGGCTGTCGGGTCGTACCGACATGTGGCACGAGGTCCAGCAGGTCGCGGGGTACGGGATGATCCGTATCGACGGCAAGAAGGCGACCGAGCCCGCGCAGCCCGTGTCCCGGCACGCCAAGGCTCCGACGCCGGCCGTCGGCGCCTCGAGCGCGCCTGCGTCGGCGGCGGCCGCGCGGTCCCAGCGCCCGGACGCCTCGCGGCCGGTGCCGGCC
>NZ_VCHX02000133.1 GCF_005768555.2 Streptomyces sporangiiformans | reverse complement strand
CCAAAGTCGTCACCACCCGCTGGCCCCAACCCACACAACAAGTCAACGCCGGCTTCAACTTCCCCACCTCCAGCTGAGGTTGCCCTCGTCCCCCCACACACACATCAACCGGTAGGAGGTGGCCATGGACGTCAGGGACGACGCCACCCAGGCCCCCACACCAAGCAGCATCGCCACGGACAAGGCCTCTGCGAAGGTCTACCGACGGCTGCGGACCATCACCGTCATCGCCACGTTCGGCGGACTCCTCTTCGGCTACGACACCGGTGTCATCTCCGGTGCGCTGCCTTTCATGGCTCTGTCGCCCGAGGAGGGCGGGCTGGGGCTCACCCCGCTCACCGAGGGGATCGTCGCGTCGTCCCTCGTGCTCGGCGCGGCGTTCGGGGCCCTGTTCGGCGGCCGTCTCTGCGACCGCTATGGACGCAAGCGGACGATCCTCGGGCTCGCCGTGCTGTTCTTCGTCGGCGCGCTGGGCACCGCGCTCGCACCCGAACTCGTGGTGATGGTGCTGTTCCGCGTGCTGCTCGGTCTCGCCGTGGGCGGTGCGTCCGCGACGGTGCCGGTGTTCATCGCCGAGCTGGCGCCCGCCGACCGCCGCGGCCGTCTCGTGACCCAGAACGAGCTGATGATCGTGACCGGCCAGCTGCTGGCCTACACCTCGAACGCGGTGATCGCAGAGACCGTGGGCGAGGGTGGCGTGTGGCGCTGGATGCTCGCGATCGCCACGGTCCCGGCCGTGCTGCTGTGGTTCGGGATGCTGTTCGTGCCCGAGTCGCCCCGGTGGCTGGCCTCCCGCGGCCGGTTCGAGGACGCCGAACGCACCCTGGGCCGGATCCGCGACGCGCAGGTCGTGGACGAGGAGTTCGCCGAGATCAAGCGCCGTGTCACCGCCGACGCCGGCGAGCGGAAGGCGGGCTGGCGGGACCTGGGCACGCCGTGGGTGCGGCGCCTCGTGATCTTCGGGTTCGGGCTGGCCTCCCTGACCCAGCTCACCGGCGTCAACTCGATCATGTACTTCGCGCCGACGATCCTGCTGGACACCGGACTGGGCACGCAGGCCGCCCTCACCGCCACCATCGCCAACGGCGTCGTCGCCGTGCTCGCGGTCGCGACCGGCATGTGGCTGCTCGGCCGGTTCGGCCGGCGCCCGATGCTGCTGACCGGACAGGTCGGCGTCACCGTCTCGCTGGTACTGATCGCCTTCTGCTTCCTGGTCCTGCCCGAGTCGACCGCACGCAGTTACCTCGTGCTCGCGTCCATGCTGACGTTCCTGCTGTTCATGCAGGGCTGCATCGCGACCGTGTTCTGGCTGATGCTCTCGGAGATCTTCCCGCTCCGCCTGCGCGGATTCGCCATGGGCACGGCCGTCTTCGGCACCTGGATGGCCAACTTCCTGGTCACGCTGGTGTTCCCGCCCCTGATCGACGCGATCGGCGGAGCCACGTTCCTGATCTTCGCCGCGATCAACGCCGCCACGTTCGTCTTCTACGTCCGCACCGTTCCCGAGACCCGGGGCCGCTCGATGGAGGCCATCGAGTCCCACTTCCGCCGGCAGTACGCCGACTGATCACGTCCTCCTTCTCTTCGAAGGCTCCTCGAAAGGCACCCGCATGACCACGTCCGCCAAACCCATCTCCGTCGCGGTGATCGGAGCCGGCATGGCCGGCCGCAGCCACGCCGCCGGTTACCGCAACGTCAACACGGTCTTCGGCGCCGGCCTGCCGCCGGTCCGCCTGGCCGCGATAGCCGACGCCAACGTCGAACTCGGTGAGGACGCAGCGCGCCGCTACGGGTACGAGAAGGCGCTCCCGAGCTGGGAGGCCGTCGTCGAGGACCCGACGATCGACGCCGTCAGCATCGTCGTGGGCAACGCGCTGCACCGGCCGATCGCGGAGGCGCTGGTGGCCGCCGGCAAGCACGTGCTGTGCGAGAAGCCGCTGGCCGGCTCGCTCGAAGACGCCCGCGCGATGGCCGAGTTGGAGCGCACCGCCGACGTGGTGACCGCCGTCGGGTACACCTTCCGGCGTTCCCCCGGCATCGCCGCGATCCGGGATCACGTGCAGCGCGGCGAGCTGGGCGACCTCTCGCTGTTCAGCGGCCGGTACTGGTGCGACTACGCGACCGACCCGAACGGGCCGCTGAGCTGGCGGTTCAAGGGCGGCCCCGGTTCCGGTGCGCTCGGGGACGTCGGCTCGCACATCATCGACGCCGCCGAGTACGTCGCCGGGCCCATCGCCTCGGTCTCCGGCGCCTCGCTGTCGACGCAGATCCCCAAGCGGCCGCTGCCGCTGGGCGCGGTCGTCGGGCACAACGCGGCCCCCGTGTCCGACGAGGTGGGCGAGGTCGAGAACGAGGACACCGCGTCCTTCACCGCTCGCTTCGAGTCCGGCCTGGTCGGCACCTTCTCGGTGTCGCGCACCGCCTTCGGCCTGCCCAACGGTCTCGCCTTCGATGTCCTGGGGCTCGGCGGCCGGGCCGCGTTCGACCAGCACCGGCCGGCCGAGTACCTCTTCGACGACGCCCAGCCCGAGGCCCGCACGCGAGGCGCACGCACGATCATCGCCGGCCCGAATCTGCCGTACTTCGCGGGCGGGGTCCCGATGGAGGCGCCGGGTGTGGGCGCGAGCAACGCCGACAACTTCACCTACCAGGCCCGTGCCTTCCTCGACCAGGTCGCGGGCGTCGCCGACCCGCGGCCGGCCTGCGCCACGTTCGCCGACGCGCTGCGGACCATGGAGATCATCAAGGCCGTCGTCGATTCCTCCCTGGGCGGCGGCGCCGCCGTCACGGTTCCGCCCGCCGCCTGACCCCCCGTATCGAAGGAGATTGCGATGGCCCTCAAGCTCGGCGCCTACACCGCCTGCCTGCACGACCGAACCCTCCCCGAAGCCCTCGACATCCTGAAGGGGAACGGGCTGACCTCCGTGGAGGTCAACACCGGCGGCTTCATCCCCTCCCCGCACTGCCCGGTCGACCTTCTGCTGTCCTCGGCCACCGCGCGCGAGGAGTACTTGGCGACCTTCGCCGACCGCGGGATGGAACTGACCGGCCTCAACTGCAACGGCAACCCGCTCAACCCGCTCCCCGGAGTCGGGCCGAAGCACGCCGACGACCTGCGCCGCACCATCCGGCTCGCGGGCCTGCTCGGTGTGAAGCACGTCGTCACCATGTCCGGCACCCCGGGCTCCGACCCCGACGCCAAGTACCCCTCATGGGTCGTGAACCCGTGGGACGGCGTCTACATGGACGTCCTGGACTACCAGTGGGGCGTGGCCGTCGAGTTCTGGAAGGAGATCGACGCGCTGGCCCGGGAGAATGACGTCCGGGTCGCCATCGAGATGCACCCGCACAACGTCGTGTTCTCCCCCGTCACGCTCAAGCGTCTGGTCGACGAGACGGGCGCGACGAACGTAGGCGCGGAGATGGACCCCTCCCATCTGATGTGGCAGGGCATGGACGTCGTCGCCTCGATCAAGTGGCTGGGCCCGCTGGTGTTCCACGCCGCCGCGAAGGACGCGACGCTCTGCCCGGGCGCCGACATCCGTGGCGTACTGGACACCTCGTTCACCCGCGTTCCCGCCGACGCGCCCGGCAAGGTGCCCACCGGCTACGGGTTCTGGTGCAACGCCTGGCCGGAGAACCCGGCGTGGAAATTCGTCGCCGTCGGCCTCGGGAACGACGTCCCCTACTGGACCGAGTTCCTGCGCGCCCTCGCCGAGATCAACCCGGACATGGCCGTGAACATCGAACACGAGGACGCCGCCTACTCCCAGACCGAAGGACTGGCCCTGGCCGCGAAGAACCTGCACAGCGCCGCGTCCGCTCTGTGACCCACCCGCGCCACATGGCCCCGCGCCCGCCGTATCCGGGCGCGGGGCCATGGCTGTGCCGTGGGACTCACAAGCGTGCCTCAGCGCGCGGCGCCGTGGAACGCTTCAGCATTCGGCCCAAGGTCAAGCTCATGAGCTGGGTGGGGGAACTCCGGGCGTGGAAGCCGGTCGGGAGCCGTTACCGACTGCGTACTGACGGTGGCCGATTGCGTCGCGGGGCTGAAGGGCGGAGGCAGGTGAATGGTCGGATCCCGCCGGGGTGTGGCCGTTGTCGTCGTGCTGGCTGCCGCGGCGACGGGGTGCGGCACGGTTTCGGAACGGCGTGACGAGGTCCGCGGTGCCGCAACCGCCTTCGAAAGAGCCCTGGCCGAAGGGGAGTTCGGGCGCGCGTGCGCTGAACTCGCGCCCGGAACCGCGGAAGAGCTGGAACATTCGGTCCGTCGGCCGTGCGGGAAGGCGCTGCGCGAGGAGTCGTTGACCCCAGGTGGTGCGGTGCGACTGGTGGACGTCTACAGCAACCAGGCGCGGGCGGTGCTGACGAAGGACACGCTGTTCCTCTCCCGCTTCAGCGAGGGCTGGAAGGTGGTGGCGGCAGGGTGCCGACCGCGGTCTGAAATGCCGTACCAGTGCCAGATCAAGGGCGGATGAGCCGTGAAAGTCATGTTCACCGTGACGCTGATGCTGGTCGCCGTCGGTCTCGCGTACTGGCGGCATTGGGACTGATGCGGCGATGACCCACCGATCGTCCCGGACAGCGGCAGGCGACGGTGGGCTGCGGAGCTTCGTGCGGGACAACGGGCTCGGGCTGTTCTTCCTCACCGGGTTCCTGCTGGCGTTGGCCGGGCAGGCGATCGCTGGACAGGCCGACTTCAACAACCAACTGCTCGCGGAGCAGCTACAGCCGGTCAGCTTCGGCGAGTACGTGACGTCCTCCGACTTCGCGGTCGATACGGCGGAGAACTGGCAGTCGGAGTACCTGCAGTTCTTCCTCTACGTCTCGGTGACCGTCTGGCTGGTGCAGCGCGGATCTCCGGAGTCCAAACCGGTCGGAGCGGCCCATGACGCCACCGGCGTCGAAGGCTGATGCTCCGGCTCACCACCGACGAGCAGCCGAACACCACCCACGGCTCCGGGTGGGCTGCCCCCGGTTCGGGAGCAGCGCCCCGACGCAGGGTGTCAGGCGTCGGCTATGAGGGAGTCGTCTTTGGGGCGGGAGCCAGGGAGTCGGTGGTGGGCGGCTATCAGCGCGGCGTCGATGTCGCGGGTGCCGGTGGCGATGCACAGGGTGTATGCGATGTCGTCCAGGCGCTGGCGCGCCCGGGCGCTGCCTTCCTCGGCGTGGAGAGCGTGCAGGGTTTTGTACTGCTCGAGCAGGTCGACGAGGACGACCGGGTGGGCCATGAGCATGGGAGTTTCTCCCTTCACACAAGCTGGGGGTAAGGCCGGTCAAGCGGGGGCCTGTACCTGGTGGGCGTGCGAGTCACTGTCGAGGGCGCGAGGCGTGCATGCTCATCGAGTCTGTTCTCCTCCCGTCGCACTGTGGTCGGGCAGTCGCGGGAGGCCCAGGACGACGGCGCACACCGGAGGGCAGCCGATTCGCGGCTCCTCCCGCGGTGGGCCTGTGGTCCCAAGCACCTGCCGGGCCGGTTGCCCGCGCCGCGAGGGCTCAAACCGTTCCCCGCGAAACCGAGTGCCGTCACCAGGCAGCCGGTCTTTCCGGCGGGAAGTGCCCCTCATCCAGCATGTCGTCGTACGTGCGCTCGTCCCCCTGGGGAGTACCGAGTACCCGGCGCGTGATGCCTGGCGCGGCTCCCGGCGTGGCCATCCGTCCACGACCGCGTTGCCTCGCCAAGATCACCACCGGCGGTGCGGTTCGGTCGTAGAGGGCGGGGTACTCGCGGCGCGCGTGAGAGAGGAGTTCCGCCATGCCCGCAGGATCGAGCCGAAAGCGCGAGCGGCAGTACGAGCACATCAAGGAGAGCGCCGAGCAGCGAGGCGAGTCCTCCGGCCGGGCGAAGGAGATCGCCGCGCGCACGGTGAACAAGGAGCGGGCCCGCTCCGGCGAATCCCGCACGTCGAGCAGGACTTCGACGCGCGATCCCAAGTCCGCGTCCCAGCGCGGCGGCGAGCGCTCCCACCGGGGTGCCGCGGGCCCCACCAAGGACCAGCTGTACGAGGAGGCGAAGAAGCGCAACATCGAGGGCCGCTCCTCCATGAACAAGCAACAACTGCAAAAGGCGCTCGGCCGCTGACCCCGGAGCCGACAGCGAGCCGCCCGGGCGACTGCCACCCGCCTCGGCGGCGCGAGGGCACGGCGCGGCGCGCATGGATGGCTCGCAGCCGACGACACCGACGACACCGGCGGTGATTCGGGCGTCGGACCGTACGCCCTCTGCGCGGGCTGGTCAGTGACCGGCACCTGATGGCGACGCGGCTCTCGGCGACATCAGCGCTGCGAGGCCCGACAAGTAACCGGTATCGACTGTTTTGTCGCGGAGGGGCGGGAAACCCGTGCCTGGACAACACGACGAACTGCCGATCGCTGACTACGATCACTTGCCGCTCGGGGAGCCCGAGCCCGGCTCGAGCGACTCCTCTCCGGCACCACCACGCCGTCGGGCGGCGGGCGCGGCGGACCCATGACACCGGAGCCCCCTCAAGGCGGGTCGAAGGTCACCCCCGACACCGCCGCTCCGCCCCTGCACCCACCGCCTCACGGCACGCCTGAACAGCCCGGCAAACCCAAGGCCAACCGGCCGTAGCCGGCCGAAAGCCGAGAGGAGCGTGCACCATGACGACTCCTGACCCCGAACCAAGACGAACCCCGGGACTCGAACCGGGCGGCGGGGTGTCGCCCGGTGAGACTCCACCCGCCGAGGCGAGTACCTTCGGCATCTCCCACCCGGAGCCGCCCGAGCTGCGCAAGGGATGGGGCCCGATGCCGCTCGTCCTGATCATGGTGGTGGTGGCGCTGATAGCGACCGGGCTGATCGCCATGGCGGTCATCCTGATCGCGTAGCGTCAGCCACGTCACCCCAGCCCCACGACGCCTGGCACGCCACCCTGGGTGATCATGTGGTGGGCGGCGCGCTGGGCCCACAAGAGGTCATGGTGCCGGTCCCGGCACCATGACCAGCACGTCGATCCTGCCCAGCTGCTCGGCGAGCAGGTCGATGATCCCGGCGGCCTCAGGGAGCCGGGTGAGGTCCAGCTGCTCGACCGCGGCGCGACGCCCCGCCGCGCGTACCTCGTCCGCTGTCCGCTGCGCCCCCGCATGATCTCGGTGCCAGGTGATGCCGATGTCCATGCCGGTTTCGGTCGGCCGGACAGCGGTGGCACGGCCCATCCCTGAGTCGGATCCGGTGATCAGGGCCACGACGAATTGCCGGCACGGCCAGGACGACGGGCACACGGATCTGGGGAGCCGGATCGCAGGAAACCGGGAAAAGCTTCGGCAATGTCCATACCCCTGTGCTCACGCCCGCCATGGGTCATAGTTCTTCCATGGAGGCGGGATGGGCAGAACAGACCCCCTCTCGCACCGCTGAGATGTGCTGTCCGAGTTGATGGGTCGTCACATGCCGGAGATCGCCGAAGACGGATCCGACGATGAGTCGCAGTCCGTCCAGAACGTCTGGTCGTCCGGGAACTCCTACGGTGCTGTGCGAGACATCAACATCTACCAGGGCGTCGATACCGCGGGTCCCTCCCGCGGATCGGGCCCAGGGCTGTTTTCGGTGCGACCGCCTTACGGGCGGCTGACGACGGAGGTACGCGGCCGGGAGGAACTGATCGATCTGCTGTTGGAGGAAGTGTCCACAGCAGAGCCCCGGCTGTCGGTCGTGCACGGTCTGGGCGGCTCCGGGAAATCCACCGTGGCTCTGAGCGTCGCGAGCCGCGCACGGGAACAGGGACGCCAGGTGTGGTGGGTATCGGCAGCCGATCCAGCCACGCTCCACAGTGGGTTACGCCAGCTGGCAGTCGAACTCGGCGTCGACCCCAAGCTGGTCCGGGCGGCATGGGAGGGTGAACTGAGTGCGCCGGATCTGCTGTGGCGGAGTCTGGACGCACAGGACCGTCGGTGGTTATTGGTGATCGACGAGGCCGACGACCCCACTCCGATGTCCGCGCGGGGCGGGCTCCCCGCGGATGGCAACGGCTGGCTCAGGCGAAGTCGCAGCGGTGCTGTGCTGATCACGACACGGGACGGTAACCCGGACCTCTGGCGGCACGCCGTGATCCATTCGCTGCGGGAACTGCGTCCCTGGGAGGCCGCGTCCGTCCTCCTCGACCAACTGAGCGCCGTCGGCCTGGAGACCGCGGACGACGCGCATGACCTGAGGGGTGCGGCACTGTGCCTCGCCGACACCCTGGGCGGCCTGCCTTTGGCGCTCCAGATGGCCGGCTCGTACCTCGGCGTCCAGTGCCGCCGCCAACTCCGGCGGGTCGGCAGCGCATCCGACGCGGTCGCCTACGCGGCTTCGACCCTCCGCGCATACGACGCACAGGTCCGGTCGAACGTCGCCTTGCTGGATAGCGCGGACAGCCGTGCGGGCAGCAGTCGCAGGCACTTCGAGAACTCGGGAAGGGTCCGCGTGACGGCCACTTGGGAGCGCTCGCTGCGGCTGCTGGAAGACCGCGGCATGCCGGAAGCCAGGATCCTGCTGCAGGTCTTTGCCTGCTACGAATCGACGCCGATCCCGCTGCGCGCTCTGGACCCAGAGGTCCTGTCGCAATCGCCGCTGTTCCCGCAGGGCATGGACGCCCTGCGCCGGGATGACGCGCTGGAGGCGCTGTGCGACTTCGCCATCGTGGAGGAAGCCCTGCTGCATTCCGACCAGGGCAGCGTCACGTGCCTGAAGGTGCACCGGCTCGTCGGCGAGACCGTGGCAGCCCAGACGGCGGAAGAGGGCACTCACGCGGACATCTGGTCACTCGCGGTACACCTGTTGGCAGAAGCGGCATCGAGCGCGCCGACGCATGAGGGCGAGGCCCTGTGGTGGACCATGGCCGCCCCGCACTGCTTACGCCTGATGCAAAGATGCCCGACGCCGACGGCAGCCGTTCCAACCCTGATCCATCTTGCCCGGTCCGCGGTCGCCACCCTCAAAGATCTGGGTTCCCTCAGCAGTTCCGTGGCCCTTGCAACCGCCTGCTATGAGCTGGCCGTCCGGACCTTGGGAGCGGACGACAGGGAAACCCTCCTGTGCCGTTTCACTTACGCGCGCGCGTTGGGAATCGACAGCCGCGGCCCGGAGGCCACAGCTGAGATCCGCGCCACTTGGCAAGCGCAGGAAAGACTTCTCGGTGGCGAGCATCCCGAGACGCTTGCGAGCCGTTCCTACTACGCGGACCGCATCTGCGTCGAGGGCCACTACTCGGAGGCGGAGCGCCATCTGGCGGAAACCGCTGCCATCTGTGTGCGCGTCCTCGGTCCCGATGACGCAGAGACGCTCATGGCGGAAAACCGGTACGCGATCGCGCTACGCAAACTCGGCCGCTACCGGGAGTCCGTGGAACTTCATCGACATGTACTGGCCCGCCGCGAGGTAACCCTGGGAAGTACCCACATGGAGGTGACTCGCAGCCGGAACAACCTTGCTTTCACGCTCGCGCACATGGGTCGATACCGCGAGGGCGAAGCCGAGTACCGCACCAACCTCGAGGCTCGGCGTCAGCTCCTGGGTCCTGAACATCCCCTGACGCTGGTAGCCATGTCCAACCTTGCGGTCCTCCTGCGCGATACGGGCCACTTGAGCGAGGCGGACTTACTCTTCCGGCAGGTGATCGACGCCCGAACGGAAACCCGGGGTGGGGATCACACGGCGACACTCATCCCACGTAACGGCTTGATCATTCTCCGCACACTGCAAGGCCGTGCGGCCGAGATTCTCGGAGAAGCGCGAGATGTGCTGGAATCGCGGCGCCGACAACTCGGCCCTACCCACCCGTCCACTCTGGAGTCCGTCAGAACCCTCGGCAGCGTCTTGATGGCGGTCGGCCGACTGACGGAGGCAGAGACTTACCTGGTGGAAATCTATACGCACCAACTCAACAAGTTGGGTGCCGAACATCCCTTCACCGCCGCCATCACTCTCGAGCTGTCCCGGCTTCGGCGCGCCCAGGAACGCTACGCAGACGGGCTGCGCCTCGCCAGACAGGTTGCTGCGGTGTGGGACAGCGGGGGCCGGGGGCAGCACCTCAAGGCCTTCGAACTCCGCTACCAGGTAGCCACCCTCGAACACGAACTCGGCGAGCTCGATCAAAGCGCCTATGGGATCGGCCTTGAGGCGCTCCAGCGCGACATGGAAGACGCGGGGCTCGCCGCGGCTCCGCTGACCGAGACGATCCGTCGCGAGATCAGTGAGATCAGTGAGATCAGGAGCCGCCGCCCGCGTCATGACGCTTGACGTTCACATTCAGGTCTCGCGCAGCGGTATACGCGTCCCTGCCGGCCCGCACATTCTGCACGACGGGGCGTGAGCCGGATTCGGAGGCCAACCGGACCATGAGGTCTGTCGCCTGCCGGAGATCCGCCGCAGCCTCCGAGGACTCCTCCAACAGCCGCTCCAGCCGCCCCTGCCACCGCCCCTCGATGCGCGCCCGCAGAAGCTCGTCCGCAGCCGACCGAGCGCTCAACTCCCCTTGCGAAACGTCCAGTTCGCCTTCGACTGCTTCCGCCTGCACCGGCCGGTGGCGGCGCCACAGCTCGACGATCTGCTCCTTGGCCTGTGCCCAGGCATCGGTCACCATCGCTCCGACCAGGGCGCTCGCGCCACCCGCTGCGAGCGCCACGAGTTCGGCGTCCATGCGATCTCCTCGATGTCCGGCGGTTACCAGGGAACCACAATCGCGTCCGATCACACGCGACTTCGAGTCGCTCTGATGCTTGCACGGCCCCACCGTCAGCGCCCCGTCAGCACGACGGAAGAGAGTCATGTACGACGCAGGATTACTCGACCGCGGCCGATCTCGCGTCCAGAAACTCAGCGGCGACGCCAAGGAGATGAGATGTTCGCAAGACTGAGGGAATCTGGATCCGCTCCCATCCAAGCAGGACATCGCCCGACCCACGATTCTGATCGAGGCGGGCGTCCCATCCCCGGCCTGAGCCTGGCGGAGACACTCAGCGGGCTGTCCGCGGTCCGGCGTAACCACATAGCTTTCCTCAGCAAGGCCGTCCAGACACACGGCGACGTATTCCGGATGCGGTTGCTGGGCAACCCGCTGGTGATGCTGAACCATCCCGACCACGTGCACCGGGTCCTGGTCGAGAACAGGGAAAACTATGACAAGGAGAACTTCCTGTACCGGACCGTCCGTCCGGTACTGCGGAACCGTCTGATCGGCGCGATAGGAGGGGAATCCTGGCATCGGCAGCGCCGGCTGATGTCGTCGGCAGCATGACCCACTGTGCGGGATACCGGGCCGAGGCCGCCGCACACCGGTCCGACCTGCGCACCCTCGGCATCGACGCGGAGCCCCATGCGCCCCTGCCGGACGGCGTACTGGAGTTCATCGCGCTGCCCGAGGAGTCGTCGCATGTCGCCCGGCTCGCCCGCCACAGCCCCGAAGTCCACTGGGACCGGCTGCTGTTCTGCGCCAAGGAAGCCGTCTGCAAGGCATGGTTCCCCGCGACGCACACCTGACTGGGCTTCGACGGGGCTGTGATCTCACCGGCGCCCGACGGCACCTTCCACGCGCGCGTCCTGGCTCCGGCGCCCCCGCAACAGGTTGCCGCGCCACGGGAGTTCGACGGAAGGTGGCTGGTTCGGGACGGCCTTCTGCTGGCGTGCGTGGTGTCCCTGGCCCTTGTTTGACTGCGCTTCTGGCACGTGTAAGATTCGACTGACACATACAGTCCGGCTCGCTGAGAGGTGGGGGCGTTGACCAGCGAGGAGCTCCTGGCCTTCCTCTCCGCCGTTGGCCATACCCAAAGGCTCCGGGCCATCGCAGGCCTTGCCGACGGCCGTATGTACGTCAGTGAACTGGCCCGGCAACTGGGCATGTCCCGCCCCCTGCTGTACATGCATCTGGAGCGCCTGGAGAAGGCCGGCCTGGTCGTCGGCCACCTGGAACTCTCCGACGACGGCAAGGCTTTGAAGTACTTCGAGCTGGTGCCGTTCGACCTGCACCTCAACGTGCAGACGATTCTGGACGCCCTGCGCGCGGACGAGCAGCAGGCGGGTACAGCGGATGGGCCTGCGGATGAGGAAGGTTAGAACGTTATGAGGGGGACCCGGACATGACCGGCGCCGTTGTCGCCATCGCCATCGTCTTGATCGTCGTCGGGGGTATCACGGCGGCGGTGGTCTCGCACTTCAGACTGCAGCGCCACCGCGCCGACGCCGTGGCCATGGCCTCGTACCGCAAGCTCGCCGAAGAGGCGGTCACCCGGCAGGA
This sequence comes from Streptomyces sporangiiformans, assembly GCF_005768555.2. Taxonomy (GTDB): domain Bacteria; phylum Actinomycetota; class Actinomycetes; order Streptomycetales; family Streptomycetaceae; genus Streptomyces; species Streptomyces sporangiiformans. The sequence goes on along the minus strand of NZ_VCHX02000133.1, from coordinate 41,420 downwards.
GGCCATACAGGCCGAACTGGCCGATCTGAAGGCCCGGGTGAGCTCGATCGACGACATGCTGCGGAGGATCGAGTGAGCAGGCCGGAAACCGGGCGCCTGCGCCCTCCGGCCTCCCTGATCAGACTTCCGTTATCCGCCGCCCCCTGGCTCGCCGCCGGCTACCTCGCAAGCTATCCCCTGGTCGGGGGCGCCCTGTTCGCCGTGGCGACGGCCGCCTTCGTGAGCGGCGTGGTGCTGAGCCAGTTCACGGTCACCGTGCCGCTGATCATCGGCTCGGTGTGGGTGATCAGGAGCTGCGCGCAGGTCGAGCGGGGCCGCGCCACACTCATCGACCGGCCGATTCCGTACCGGTACAGCGAGGTCACCGAGACCGGTCTGCCTGCCCACCTCAAGACTCGCTGCACCGATCCGGCGATCGCCCGCGACTGCGCCTACCTCATAGCCCTCTTCCCGCCGCTGCTGATCGTGGACCTCTTCGCGCTGGTCGTCTGGCTGGTGTCTCTCGGCTGCGTCACGCTGCCCCTGTGGTACCGAGCCGTGGACGTCTCCGGCGGCCCCGCAGGCCCGCACGGCGCGCTCAGCTGGGTCCATACCCTGCCCGGGGCGCTGGCCCTCGCGCTCGTCGCGCTCGTCCTGCTTCCCTTCGCCGCCCGGCTTCTCATGGCCACCGCCCGCCTGCACCTGACTGTGGCCCAAGTGGTACTCCGCCCGCCCCGCGACCCGCTCGCACAGGCCAAGGGCGTGCTCAACGGCCCCGGTCCGCTCTCCACCGTGCCGGGCTGCCGCCGCACCGGCACATCCACAGAACCGACAGAGAACAGGGATACTCATGAGCCGAACACCGGGCGGGTTAGCTGACGCCGTCGTCCACTTAGACACCGTCCACAAGGTCTACGGCGGCGGCAAGAACAAGGTGGCCGCTCTCGATGGTGTCAGCATCGACCTGCCAAGGGGCACCTTCACCGCAGTGATGGGCCCGTCCGGATCGGGCAAGAGCACCTTCCTCCACTGCGCCGCGGGGCTGGACCGGCCGACGTCCGGTTCCGTCCGGTTGGACGGCGTGGACCTGTCCGGGCTCAAGGAAAAAGAGCTGACCAAACTGCGACGCGAGCGCGTCGGTTTCGTCTTCCAGGCGTTCAACCTGATGCCCGCGCTGAACGTACGGGACAACGTCACCCTGCCCTTGCGCCTGGCGGGAAGCCGCCCCAAAGCCAGCGAGGTCGACGAGGTCATCGAACGCGTCGGCCTCGCTTCGCGGCAGAAGCACCGCCCCGGCGAACTCTCCGGCGGCCAGCAGCAACGGGTGGCGATCGCCCGCGCGCTCGTCACCCGGCCCGCAGTGGTCTTCGGTGACGAGCCGACCGGAGCCCTGGACACCCGAACCGCTCGCGAGGTCCTCGGACTGCTGCGCGAGGCCGTCCAGTGGGCCGGGCAGACCATCGTGATGGTCACCCACGACCCGGTGGCCGCCGCGCACGCGGACCGCACCCTCTTCCTCGCCGACGGCAGAATCGTCGACGCACTGGAGCGCCCGACCGCCGACATGGTCGCCGAGCGCATGACCCATCTCGGTGCCTGGGCCGAGGAGCGCACGGCACACGACCGACAGTACGGAGCGACCCGGTGATCGGACTCGCGCTGCGCTCCCTGAAGTTCCACAAGGGCGGCTTCGTCGCCTCGTTCATCGCGCTCTTCTTCGGCGCCACCATCGTGATCGCCTGCGGCGGGCTGCTGGAGACCGGGGTGCGCGGACTGGCCGAGCCGCAACGGCTCCGAACCGCACCGATCGTCCTCACCGGGGACCAGGGCTACCCCGAATCCAACAAGGTCTTCCGGGAGCGGGTCCGGCTCGACTCCGCCGACGTGTCCAAGGCCGCGGCCGTGTCCGGCGTCCAGGCGGCCGTTCCGGATGTCTCCATCCCCGCCATGGTCGCCCCGGCCGACGGCAAGGGCGGTGTCAAGGGCGGTGTCACCGCCACCGGTCACGGCTGGGACTCCGCTCGCCTCGGGTCGTACCGCCTGGTCCAGGGCAGCGCACCGGGCGCCGCGGGCCAGGTCGCGCTCGACTCGCGGCTCGCCGCCCGGGCGGGTGCGAAGGCGGGCGACCGGGTCACTCTCGGCCTGCGCGGCACCATGGCCACGTACCGGGTGTCCGGGCTGGTGAGCGGACCGGGCGCGGCCGAGACGCTGTTCCTCGCGGACAGCGACGCGGCGCGTCACGCCCCTCAGCGGGACAAGGTCGACTCCATCGGCATCCTCACTCGCCCCGGCACCGACACCGGCCAGGTGCGGGCCGCGCTCGCCGACGCCTTCGCGGGCGCTCCGGTCTCGGTGCTGACCGGCGACGAACGAGGCCGTGCCGAGTTCCCCGCCGTCGTGACCGACGGCAAGAACCTGGTGTCCCTGTCGGCCGTGTTCGGCGGTATGTCCATCATGGTCACGGTGTTCGTGGTGGCCAGCACCCTCGGTCTGTCACTGCAGCAGCGGCAGCGGCAGATGGCACTGCTGCGCGCGATCGGCTCGACGCCCGGCCAGGTCCGGCGGATGGTGCTTGCCGAGACGTTCACCATCGCCGTGTTCGCCACCGCACTGGCCTGCGTGCCCGGGCCGCGTCTGGGGCACTGGCTGCTCGGCCGGTTCGTGGACGCGGGTGTGGTGCCCGACGTGATGATCCACCGCTCGGGCGGGGTCCCGATGATCGTGGGCGCCGGGGCGGGGCTGTTGACCGCGCTCGGGGCCGCCTGGATCGCGGCTCGCGCCGCCGCCCGGACCCGCCCGACCGAGGCGCTGGCCGAGGCGAGCCTGCAGCGTGGCCGACTCAACTGGATCCGGCTGCTCTTCGCCGTACTCTGCCTGGCGGGCGGCACCACCCTCGCGATCGTCACGATGAACGTCGACGGCACGATTGCGGGCAGCACGGCCACGCCGGCCGCGATGCTGTGGACCGCCGGCTTCGGCCTGCTGGGCCCCACCCTGAGCAGGCTGATGACGGCCCTGCTGCGCTGGCCGCTGCGCGCGGTCACCGGCTTCTCCGGACAACTGGCCATCCTCAACGCCAAGGCCCGGGCGAACCGGCTGGCCGGAGCGGTCATGCCGGTCATGCTCGCCACCGGTCTGGCCACCGCCCTGATCTACCTGCAGACGACCCAGAACCAGGGCGCCCAGCAGGCGTTCGAGGACAACCTCCGAGCCGACCTCGTGCTCACCTCGGCGGCCGGCGGGATGCCCACGTCCGTGGCCGACGACATCGGCAAGGAGCCCGGCGTGGCGGCCGCCTCCGCCTATGTACCGAGCGCCGGCTTCATGGAGCCGTCCAAGGCCGAGATGGAGGCGTACGACGGCAAGGGCCGCAGGCCGAAGGGCGACCGCGTGCAGATCACCGGGGTCTCCGCGGCGGGCATCGAGCGCACCACGGCGATCCGTGCGGTGAGCGGCAGCCTCGCCGATCTGAGAGGGGACACCGTGGCCCTGCCCGAGTCCTCCGCCCAGGGACACCGGATCGGTGAGCGCATCCCCATGCGCATGGGCGACGGCACCGTGGTCGAGCCCCGCCTGGTGGCAACAGTCGGGGACCAGCGCGGATACGGTGCGGCGCTGATGCCCGCTTCCGTGGTGGCCGCGCACACCACCGACGGCATGGTGCCGCAGATCCTGGTCGCGGCGGACTCCGGCGCCGACACCGCGGGTCTTGCCGCCGAACTCACCGGCTCCGGCGCGCCGTTGCCCGGGCTGCGCGCTGCCGACCGGGCGGTCCTGGTCACCGCATCGGCCGAGCAGAACGACACCCAGACCTGGGTGGCGTACCTCCTGGTCTCCATGGTCGTCGGATACGCGGTCATCGCCCTGGTGAACTCCCTGGTGATGGCGACCGGCGAGCGGCGCCGCGAGTTCACCCTGCAGCGTCTTGTCGGCGCGACCCGGGGCCAGGTGATGCGGATGATGACGGTGGAGGCGCTGTTGACCGCACTGGCCGGTCTCGCGCTGGGCATGCTGGTCGCGGTCCTGACCCTGGTTCCGCTGAGCCAGGCCGTACTCGCCCGGGCGCTGCCGGCCGGTCCACCGTCGATTCTGCTGGCGGTCCTCGTGTCAGCGCTCGTTCTGACAGTCGGTACGACGCTGCTGACCACCCAGGTGGCGCTGCGCACCCGGCCCTCCGCGGCCATCGGCAGCCGGGAATGACCTTAACAACGTGGTGGGCGAAGCCTTGTCAAACCTACGCTCGCTCTTATGGCGTCGAAGCCCATCGGAAACCATATCGTCGCGGAATTGGAGCTTTTCGATGCTCAATAGAGTCGTGATCGTGGGTGGTGGTACAGCCGGCTGGATGACCGCGTCGTACCTCAAGGCAGCCTTCGGCGACCGGATAGACCTCACCCTCGTCGAATCCGGAAAGGTCGGCACCATCGGCGCCGGCGAAGCCACGTTCAGCGATATCCGGCGCACTTCTTCGAGTTTCTCGGACTCAAGGAATCGGACTGGATGCCGGCGTGCAACGCCACGTACAAGCTCGCGGTCCGCTTCGAGAACTGGCGCAAGCCTGGCCACCACTTCTACTACCCGTTCGAGCAGATGCGGTCGGTCGACGGCCTCCCGCTGACGGACTGGTGGCTCAAGAACGGTCGCACCGACCGGTTCGACACGGACTGCTTCGTGATGGCCAACATCTGCGACGCCGAGCGCAGCCCCCGTCACCTCAGCGGCACCATGCTGCCGCAGCCGTACGACGAAGGCACCGAAGAGCCCCAGGGTCTGACGATGTCGGAGCACCAGGGGAAGACCCAGTTCCCGTACGCCTACCACTTCGAGGCCGCGCTGCTGGCGAAGTTCCTCACCACGTACACGGTGGAACGCGGCGCGAAGCACATCATCGACGACGTCAAGGACGTCAAGCTCGACGAGCGCGGCTGGATCAGCAGCGTGGTGACCGCCGAGCACGGCGAGCTGACGGGTGATCTGTTCATCGACTGCACGGGCTTCCGGGGGGGTCTGCTCAACAAGGCCCTGCAGGAGCCCTTCATCTCCTTCCAGAACACCCCGCCCAACGACAGCGCGGTCGCCCTGCAGGTGCCGCAGGACATGGAGGCGCGGGGCATCCGGCCCTGCACCACCGCCACCGCGCAGGACGCGGGCTGGATCTGGACCATCCCGCTCTACGGCCGCATCGGCACCGGGTACGTCTACGCCGGCGACTACTTGTCCGCCGACGAGGCCGAGCGCACCCTGCGCGAGTTCGTGGGCCCGAGCGCGGCCGACGCCGAGGCCAACCACATCAAGATGCGCGTCGCAGCAACCGCTCCTGGGTCAACAACTGCGTGGGGATCGGCCTGACCAGCGGCTTCGTCGAACCGCTGGAGTCGACCGGCATCTTCTTCATCCATCACGCGGCCGAGCAGCTGGTCAAGAACTTCCCCGGACCCGACTGGAACCCGGTGCACCGCGACAGCTACAACAGCGCCGTCGCCCATGTGATGGACGGTGTCCGCGAGTTCCTGGCCCTGCACTACGCCGCCGCCGCGCGCAACGACACGCAGTACTGGAAGGACACCAAGACCCGGGAGCTGCCCGACGGACTGGCCGAGCGGGTCGAGCACTGGAAGGGCGGCATCGAGCTCAAGCCGTCCCCCGCGCTCGCGCTCGCCGACGACAGCGCGGCGCTGAAGGAGTTCCAGTCGGTGCACGACCAGGCTGCGGCTCTCAATGTGGGCGGCCCAGCATTTGGCCTTCCCGGGGGATTAGAAGGCCGTTTCGCGCGGCTGCCGATAACTGCAGCCGTGGTTCAGACGCGCCCGGATTCCCGTGCACGGTGCAAGGAGCCAGCCTCAGAACCAGTCAGTCCGGTCTGCTGTGACTGCGCCGACCGCATCCCTCGGGAGGGCCACCAACTCGCGTCGCCCAGGAGGGTCAGGACGGACGGCAGGATCATGATCCGCACGATGAAGGCGTCGAGCAGGACCGCTGCGGCGAGGACGAAGCCCATCTGCTTCATCTCGACCAGGGTGAGGAAGACGAAGCTGGCGAAGACGGTGACCATGACCACCGCCGCACTGGTCACGACGCCCGCGGAGCTGCCGATCCCCTCCAGTACGGCCCTGCGGGTGTCCAGGCCGCGCAGGGCCGCCTCCCTGATCCGGCTGACCACGAAGACCTGGTAGTCCATCGACAGCCCGAAGAGGATGACGAACAGGAACAGCGGTACCCGGGCCCCGATCGCTCCGGTGGAGTGGAAGTCGAGGATGCCCTCCGCCCATTGGCCCTGGAAGACCAGAACCAGCAGGCCGAAAGCGGACGCCGCCGAGAGCAGGTTGAGCACCATGCCGATGACGCCGATGACCACCGACCGGAAGGCCAGCACCGTCACAGCGAACGTCACCAGCAGCAGGAAGCCGACGACCAGCGGGAGCTTGGCGTTCTGATGGTCCAGGTAGTCGGCGTCGCGGGCGATGTCACCGGTGACGTACGCCTCGGCGCCGGGCACCTTGCCGACGGTCGCGGGCAACTGGTCGTCGCGGACGCGGTCGAGCGACTGGAGCGCCTGGGGCGAGCTGGGTTTGGACGGCACGGAGAGCATCAGGCTGGTGATCCGCCGGTCGCCGGAGGAGCTCAGCTTGAACTCGGCGTCCTTGGCGAACAGCGGGTCCGCCTGGGCCCGTCGACGCAGGTCCTCCAGTGCCTTCACCACCTGCGGTGAGCGGTCCGCGTCGGCGCGCACCACCACTTGGTGCTGGACGAGCATCTCCGGGAAGGCGGCGGTCAGCCGGTCGTAGGTCTGCACCGCGGGAATCTCGCGGGAGAAGGTGTCCCTCCCCAACACGCTCAGCTTCAGGTCGAGGGCGGGCGCCGCCAGGCCCAGCATGATGAGCACCGAGACCAGCAGGGTGATCCCTGGGCGCCGGGTCGCGGGCCGCAGCAGCGCGTTCCACGTCCTGCTCGTTCCACCGTGACCCCGGGCCCGCTTGCCCTGGGCCGCGCGGCGGGCCGTACGGCGCTCGGCGCGGGCACCGAGCTTGGCCAGCAGGGCGGGCAGGACCGTCAGCGAGCTGGCCATGGCGACCGTGACGACGATGATGGCGCCGGTGGCGAGCGAGGAGAAGATGACGTCGGTCGCGAGGTACAGCGTCGCGGTCGAGACGATCACCGCGAAACCGGAGACCACGACGGCCCGGCCGGCGGTGGCTGCGGCGAGTTCCACGACGGCTTGCGAACCGAGGTGGCCGCCGGCCCTGGCCCGTTCCTCGCGGTCCCGCTTCAGGTAGAAGAGCGAGTAGTCGACGCCGACGGCCAGGCCGATCAGCAGGATGATGTTGTTGCCGACACCTGCGTCCGGCAGCAGGTGCGAGGCGAGGCCGGACAGGCCCATGGCGGCAGCGATGGAGGAGAGCGCCAGCAGGACCGGAACACCTGCCGCGATCACCGAACCGAAGGCGATCATCAGCGTGATGATCGTGACCGGCAGGGTGAGCATCTCGGAGAAGGCGAGGTCGTCACTGCGCTGCTGGTCGAGGCCCTTGCTCATCGAAGGGCCGCCGGTCTGCTGCACCCGTAAGCCGGGGTGGGCCTTCTGCACGGCCGCGGTCTGCTCGACCAGCGGACCGACCTTCTTGCGTGCGGCGAGCTCCTCGCCCGCCATGACGACCTGGACCATGAGGACCTTGCCGTTGCGGGAGAGGACCGGCTTCTCGACCCGGTCGACCTCCTTGAGCTTGTCCATCCGCGCCGTGACATCGGCGGCGGCGGCCCGGGCCGCGGACACGTCCAGCGCGCCGGACGGGGAGTCGATGACGACCTGCTCGACCGGCCGGCGCTGCAGGCCGCCCTCCGTCGCGATCGCCTCCGCCTTGCCGGCCTTGCCGACCCGGTAGTCCTCGGTGGTGGCGCTGTTGGTCCCGACGGCGGCCGACGCTCCGAGGCACAGCGCGACGAAGACGAACCAGCCGACGATAGCGCGCCAGGGGTGAGCCGCGCTCCAACTCGCCACCCTGACGGTGACCGAGCGTTTCTCCACTGTCTTCAACCCCTTACTCACGTCACCGATCTCTTTTGCATGTAAGTCCGAGCTTACAGGCGTAAGAGTCTGCGTCAATCGCTCTTCATGCCATCTGCGCCTCGCCGGGCGGCAGTTGGGCCACATCCGGCCATGGGAGCTTGGCGAAGGAGTAGCTACTGGACGACGAGGTGTCCTTGGCGCCGGCGACCCACAGGGCGCCGTCCGGGCCGGTCGCCAGCGCCCCCACGGTCAGGGGAGCCGCCAGCGGGCCCTCCGCCTCGGACCAGGCGGAGCCGTTCCAGCGCTGCAACGTCACGCCCGCCCCCGCGACCCACACCTCGGTGGTGCCGTACGCCGCCAGCTGCGTGACCTCGGACACGCTGGAGGAAGCCGGGTTCCGGGCGGACCACGCGCTTCCGTTCCAGACGGCCACGGTGCCCCGGTTGGCGGCCGACCCCGCGGCCCAGCACTGGCCGCCCTTGACGAGCAGCGCGGTCGGTCACCTGGCCCACCGCCGTGCCGAACGGGGCGGGCAGCACTGTCCACGAGGATCCGTGCCAGCGCATCACCAGGGATCTGCGTGAGCTGCCGGTGCCTACGGAGCCGGCGACCCAGACGTCGTTCGCCGCCACGACCTGTACGGTCAGCAGGCTGGCGGTGCCGAGCGTGCTCGGCAGACTCACCGGGGCCCAGCTCGAACCGTTCAGGCGCACCACGGCCGGTACGTCGACCGACTGTTTCGCCGTGCCGACCACCCAGACGTTGCTCCCGGTGCCGGAGACCTGGCGGGCCGGGCGAAGGACTCGGCTCCGGTCATGCTGTTGGTCCAGGCCGTGCCGTCCCAGCGCAGCAGCTGGGGCACGTCCAGCTGCTGCGCCTGGTCCCACTTCTCGCCGACCGCAGCGTTGACGTCGGCCCCTGCTCCCCCGCTGGTCTTCCCGGGCGGAGCCGGGGCCGCGACCGGAATCGCCGCGGCCCGGCGGCTCCGGCGCGCGAACCGCCAGCCTGCAGGTCAGGCGCCCTTAGCCGCCGGCTCCAGCACAGCCACGCACTCCACATGATGCGTCATCGGAAAAAGGTCGAACGCCCGCAGCGACCGCACCCGATACCCGCCCTCGCGGAAGTACGCCAAGTCCCGTGCCAGCGCTGCCGGATCGCAGGCGACGTAGGCGATCCGGCGGGCGCCCAGGCCGGACAGGTGCTGGACGATCTTCTTGCCGGCGCCCGCGCGAGGCGGGTCGAGGACGATGAGGTCGGCCTCCGTGATGCCGGTGCGCGGGAGCACCGCCTCGACCCTGCCCTGTTCGATACGGACACGCTCGAAGGCCTCGAGGTTGTGCCGGGCGTCCTCGACGGCGCGCTTACCGGACTCGATGCCGAGGACCGCGCCCTTGTCGCCCAGCCGGTCGGCGAGAGCTCCCGCGAAGAGGCCGACGCCGCAGTACAGGTCGAGCGCCGTCTCGCCCTTGCGCGGGAGCAGGCCCTGCATCACTGCCTTGACCAGCGTGTCCGCGGCCTGCGGATGGACCTGCCAGAAGCCGCCGCTGCCGACGCGGTACGTACGGTCGTCGGCGCGCTCGCGCACGAAGGGGCGGCCGTGGACGCGGTGGACTCCGCCGTCCTTCTCCCCCACCCGCATGACGGAGACCGGCTTGTCCAGCTCCACGATCGGCAGGCGGGCGCCGGCCCGAGGCGTCAGGATCACCTGGCGGTCCTGGGATCCCGTCGCCGCGATCGCCTCGATCGACTGCATCCCGGACCAGTCGCGCCGCTCGATGCCCAGCTCGGTCACTCCGGTAGCGGCGATCATGCAGTGCTCGACGGGCTCGACCTCGTGCGAGCGGTGGCGGCGCAGACCGGCCCGGCCGGAGTCGTCCACCGCGTACTGCACGCGCGTCCGCCACGCGGGCACCTCACCGGCGGGCAGCTTGTCGCCCTCGGCGGGCATCACCGTGCCGTCCCAGCCGGCCTCCTCGGGCGTCAGGCCCGCGAGTCGCTGCAGCTGCTCGGCGATCACCTCGCCCTTGAGGCGGCGCTGCGCGCCCGGCTTGGCGTGCTGCCAGTCGCAGCCGCCGCAGCGGCCGGGACCCGCATACGGGCAGGGCGCCTCGACGCGGTCCTTGGACGCCTCCAGGACGGTCACCGCGTCCGCACGCAGGAACCGCGAGTCCTCCTCGCCCTCGGTGACACGCGCGACGACCCGCTCGCCGGGCAGCGTGTGCCGGACGAAGAGGACCTGGCCGGTGTCGGTACGGGCGATGCAGTGCCCACCGTGGGCGACGGGGCCGATCTCGACCTCGTACTCCTGCCCCACCAGCGACTTCTTCGGTTCTGCCTGCATGGCGGGGTGACTCCAGGTGCGAAAAAGGGAACAGCCGGACAACAGCCCACCAGTCTACGTGGGCGCCGCCCGGCCGTTCGACTCGAGTCCGTCAACCCTTGGACTCGCTGGGCTCCTTGGTGGTCCGCTCCTGCGCCGGCCCGCGTCGCACGGCGCCCGGAGCGTTCCACTCCTGGCGCTTGCGGGCCCGCTTCTTGGCCACCTCGGAGGACTCCAGCTGATACGGCACGGACGTCACCATCACACCCGGCGTGAACAGCAGGCGCCCCTTGAGCCGCAGGGCGCTCTGGTTGTGCAGCAGGTGCTCGTACCAGTGGCCGACGACGTACTCGGGGATGATCACGGAGACCGCGTCGCGCGGCGAATCCCGGCGCAGCCCCTTCACGTACTCGATGATCGGCCGCGTGATCTCGCGGTACGGCGAGTCCAGGACCTTGAGCGGTACGTCGATGCCGCGCCGCTCCCACTCCTCCTGGAGCGCCTTGGTCTCGGCCGGGTCGACGTTGACGCTGAGCGCCTCCAGGGTGTGCGAGCGCATCAGCTTGGCGTAGGCCAGGGCCCGCAGCGTCGGCCGGTGGATCTTCGAGATCAGCAGGACGGAGTGGACGCGCGAGGGGCGTACGACGTCGTCGCTCGGTCCATCGGGCGCGGCGATCTCCTCGGAGACCCGGTCGTAGTGCTTACGGATCGCCGACATGGTCGCGTAGAAGATCACCATGCCGACCAGCGCGACCCAGGCTCCGTGCGTGAACTTGGTGACCAGCACGACGACCAGCACAAGCCCGGTGAAGAAGGCGCCGAAGGTGTTGATCGCCCGGGAGCGGTGCATACGGCGACGCACGGCCGGGTCCCGCTCGGTGGCCAGATGGCGGTTCCAGTGCCGGACCATGCCGGTCTGGCTGAGCGTGAAGGAGACGAAGACGCCGACGATGTAGAGCTGGATCAGCCGGGTCGAGTCCGCGCCGTAGATCCACACCAGCAGGGCGGCCGCACCGGCGAGCAGCACGATGCCGTTCGAGAAGGCGAGGCGGTCGCCGCGGGTGTGCAACTGGCGCGGCAGATAGCGGTCCTGCGCGAGGATCGAGCCGAGCAGCGGGAAGCCGTTGTACGCCGTGTTGGCCGCGAGGAAGAGGACCAGCGCGGTGGCCGCGGCGAGCAGGATGAACATGAAGCTGCCGTCGCCGAACACCGCCTCGGCGACCTGCGAGATCACCGGATTCTGCACATAGTCGCTGCCGACCGCGACGCCGTTCCTCAGCAGGTCGCTCGCCGGGTGCTCGGCCATGCGGACGTTCGTCGCCATGGCCAGGCCGATGATGCCGCAGAACATGGTGACCGCGAGCAGGCCCATCATCGCGAGTGTGGTCGCCGCGTTCTTGGACTTGGGCTTGCGGAAGGCCGGGACGCCGTTGCTGATCGCCTCGACACCGGTGAGCGCCGCACAGCCGGAGGAGAAGGCACGCAGCATCAGGAAGACGAGCGCGAAGCCCGCGAGCCCTTGATGCTCGGCCTTGATGTGGAAGTCGGCGGTCGGCGCCTTCATGGTGTCGTCGAGGATTACGCCGCGGAACGCACCCCAGGCGATCATCGCGAAGACGCCCGCCACGAAGACGTACGTCGGAATCGCGAAGAGCGTCCCGGACTCCCTGACCCCGCGCAGGTTCATCAGCGTGAGCAGCACGATGACGCCGATCGCGCAGAGGACCTTGTTCTCGATCACGAAGGGGACCGCGGAGCCGAGGTTCTCGATGCCGGAGGAGATGGACACGGCGACGGTGAGTACGTAGTCGACGAGCAGCGCGCTGGCGACGGTGAGGCCGGCCTTGGGGCCGAGGTTGGTGTTGGCCACCTCGTAGTCGCCGCCGCCGCTCGGATACGCGTGCACGTTCTGCCGGTACGAGGCCACCACCGTGAACATCAGCACGACGACCGCGACCGCGATCCAGGGGCTGAAGTGGTAGGCCGACACACCCGCGACGGAGAGGACCAGGAGCACTTCTCCAGGTGCGTACGCCACGGAGGACAGCGGGTCGGAGGCGAACACTGGGAGTGCGATGCGTTTCGGCAGGAGCGTTTCTCCGAGCCGGTCACTACGCAGTGCGCGCCCGATGAGGATCCGCTTGGGCACGTCGGTCAGTTTGGACACGCAGAGGATCGTAAGCGTTCGCGAGGGAGGCCGCCCACCCTCCCCCCACGGTCGACTCCGCCGGAGCCGGTGGCGGAGTCCCTCATGATCCGCCCTCCGACCGAACTCGAGACCGGTGGTCCCGCGGAATCCACCACCGGGAAGGTCGGATTCCATGGCCGGGAAGGTCCGCATGCCCAGATGACCAAGCCCTACATTTTGCCCCCTTTTGCAACTTTCGTTGAGATTGATGGGGATGGCCGCATGCCAAATTGCCCACATGGCGTCGCGGAGCTCGTCGGCGGCGTCGCCGACCACCGAAAGACCGCGAGGGACGTGTGCCATGGGCGACCGTGCACAGGGGTGCCCTCTGTGGACCGCGCATGTGAAGCTTGGGCGTTGGTCTGAGACCCTGAACCTGAGCTGCATCCATTCACACCGGAAGGACGGTCGTGCACATCGTCATCATGGGCTGCGGAAGAGTGGGTTCCGCTCTCGCCCAGACCCTGGAGCAACAGGGGCACACGGTTGCCGTGGTCGACCAGGACCCCACCGCCTTCCGACGCCTGGGCTCCGGATTCGGCGGCCGTCGCGTCACCGGAGTCGGCTACGACCAGGACACCCTGCGCGAGGCGGGTATCGAGGAGGCCGGCGCGTTCGCCGCCGTCTCCAGCGGCGACAACTCGAACATCATCGCCGCCCGGGTGGCCCGCGAGATGTTCGGCATCGAGAACGTCGCGGCGCGCATCTACGACCCACGCCGTGCAGAGGTCTACCAGCGCCTCGGCATCCCCACCGTCGCCACCGTCCGCTGGACCGCCGACCAGATGCTGCGCCGGCTGCTCCCGTCGGGTGCCGAGCCGCTGTGGCGCGACCCCACGGGCGGGGTGCAGCTCGCCGAGGTGCACGCGTCGACGATGTGGGTGGGCCAGCGGATCAGCAGGCTCCAGGAGGAGACCGGCGTGCGCGTCGCCTTCCTCACCCGGCTGGGCGAGGCGATTCTGCCGACTTCACAGACGGTGCTCCAGGAAGGCGATCTGGTGCACGTGATGATGCGTACGGACGATGTCGAGAAGGTCGAGGCGTCGTTCGCCGAGGGTCCTGAGGAGGGCGGTCACTGATGAGGGTCGCCATTGCCGGTGCCGGTGCGGTGGGCCGCTCGATCGCGGGCGAGCTGCTGGAGAACGGGCACGAGGTCCTGCTGATCGACAAGGCTCCGACCGCGATCTCGGTCGAGCGCGTACCACAGGCGGAGTGGCTGCTCGCCGACGCCTGTGAGATCACCTCGCTGGACGAGGCAGCCCTGCAGCGCTGCAACGTGGTGATCGCCGCGACGGGGGACGACAAGGTGAACCTGGTCGTCTCCCTGCTCGCCAAGACCGAGTACGGGGTCCCGCGGGTCGTCGCTCGCGTCAACAACCCCAAGAACGAGTGGCTGTTCAACGAGTCCTGGGGCGTCGACGTCGCCGTCTCCACCCCGCGTCTGATGTCGGCCCTGGTCGAGGAGGCGGTCAGCGTCGGCGACCTCGTCCGGCTGCTCCGCTTCAGCCACGGCGACGCCAACCTGGTCGAGCTGACGCTCCCGCCGGAGTCCGCCCTGGCGGGCACCCGGGTCGGCGACGTCGAGTGGCCCGAGGACACCTCGCTGGTCACCATCATCCGCGGCACTCGTGTCCTCACCCCCAGCCGGGACGACTCCCTGGAAGCCGGCGACGAACTCCTCTTCGTGGCCGCCCAGGCCCGCGAGGAGCAACTGGAGGACCTGCTGTCGGTGCGCCGGGAGGACGCGGTGAGCTAGCCGGCTCCTGGTTCTTTACGACGTTGGGGGCGCCCGGAGATCTCCGGGCGCCCCCAACGTCGTAAGGGGACTCGTCTTGCGGTCTCCGCGAGGGCTTGCGGTGTTCGCGAGGGCTTGCGGTGTCCGCGATGGCTTGCGGTGTCCGCGATGGCCTCGGTCAGGTGCCGACGTAGGCCGCGAGGTGCTCGCCGGTGAGGGTGGAGCGGGCGGCGACCAGGTCGGCGGGGGTGCCCTCGAAGACGATCCGGCCGCCGTCGTGTCCGGCGCCGGGGCCGAGGTCGATGATCCAGTCGGCGTGCGCCATGACCGCCTGGTGGTGCTCGACGACGATGACCGACTTGCCGGAGTCGACGAGCCGGTCGAGCAGGCCGAGCAACTGCTCGACGTCGGCGAGATGCAGGCCTGCGGTCGGCTCGTCGAGGATGTAGACGCCGCCCTTCTCCGCCATGTGGGTGGCCAGCTTGAGCCGCTGCCGCTCGCCGCCGGACAGCGTGGTGAGGGGCTGGCCGATGCCGAGGTAGCCGAGCCCGACGTCGACAAGCCGCTCGAGGATGCGGTGCGCGGCCAAAGTGGCCGCCTCGCCGGCGGCGAAGAACTCCTCGGCCTCGGCCACCGACATCGCGAGCACCTCGCTGATGTCGCGGCCGCCGAGGTGGTATTCGAGGACCGATGCCTGGAACCGCTTCCCCTCACAGTCCTCGCAGGTGGTGGCGACGCCGGCCATCATCGCCAGGTCGGTGTAGATGACGCCGGCGCCGTTGCAGGTGGGGCAGGCGCCCTCGGAGTTGGCGCTGAACAGCGCCGGCTTGACGCCATTGACCTTCGCGAACGCCTTGCGGATCGGGTCGAGCAGTCCGGTGTACGTCGCCGGGTTGCTCCGTCGCGAGCCCTTGATCCCTCCCTGGTCGACCGACACCACACCCTCGTCGGCGGGAATCGACCCGTGCACGAGCGAGCTCTTGCCGGAGCCCGCCACACCGGTGATGACACAGAGCACCCCGAGCGGGATGTCGACGTCGACGCCCTGGAGGTTGTGCGTCGTCGCGCCGCGGATCGGAAGCCGTCCGGTGGCCTTGCGCACGGTCTCCTTGAGGGCGGCCCGGTCGTCGAAATGGCGGCCGGTGACCGTGCCGCCTGCCCGCAGCCCCTCGACGGTGCCCTCGAAGCAGACGGTGCCGCCCTCCGTGCCGGCGCCGGGGCCGAGGTCGACGACGTGGTCGGCGATCGCTATCACCTCCGGCTTGTGCTCCACGACGAGCACCGTGTTGCCCTTGTCCCGCAGTCGCAGCAGCAGGCTGTTCATCCGCTGGATGTCATGGGGGTGGAGGCCGATGGTGGGCTCGTCGAAGACGTAGGTGACGTCGGTGAGCGAGGAGCCGAGGTGGCGGATCATCTTGACGCGCTGCGCCTCGCCGCCCGAGAGCGTGCCCGACGGCCGGTCGAGCGAGAGGTAGCCGAGGCCGATCTCCACGAACGAGTCGAGGGTGTGCCGCAGCGCGGTGAGCAGCGGCGCCACCGACGGCTCGTGGACGCCGCCGACCCACTCGGCCAGGTCGCTGATCTGCATCGCGCAGGCGTCGGCGATGCTGATCTTGTCGATCTTCGACGTGCGGGCCCCCTCGCTGAGCCGGGTGCCGTCGCACTCGGGGCAGGTGGTGAAGGTGACCGCCCGCTCCACGAACGCCCGGATGTGCGGCTGCATCGCCTCCTTGTCCTTGGACAGGAACGACTTCTGGATCTTGGGGATCAGTCCCTCGTAGGTGAGATTGACACCGTTGACCTTGACCTTGACCGGATCCCCGTAAAGGAAGTCCTGCAGCTCCTTCTTGGTGTACTCGCGGATCGGCTTGTCCGGGTCGACGAAGCCGGACTGGGCATAGACCTGCACGGTCCACTGGCTGTCGGACTTCCAGCCGGGAATGGTGAACGCGCCCTCGGCGAGCGACTTGGAGTCGTCGTAGAGCTGGGTGAGGTCGATGTCGGAGACCTTGCCCCGGCCTTCGCAGCGCGTGCACATGCCGCCGGTGCGGGAGTAGGTCGCCTTCACGGCCTTCTTGGCGCCGCGCTCGACCGTGATCGCGCCGCTCGCCCGGACCGAGGCGGTGTTGAAGGAGTACGCGCTGGGCGGGCCGATGTGCGGCTTACCGAGACGGCTGAAGAGGATGCGCAGCATCGCGTTGGCGTCGGTGGCGGTGCCGACCGTGGAGCGGAGGTCGCCGCCCATCCGCTGCTGGTCGACACTGATCGCGGTCGTCAGCCCGTCGAGTACGTCGACCTCGGGCCGCGCCAGCGTGGGCATGAATCCCTGCACGAAGGCGCTGTAGGTCTCGTTGATCAGTCGCTGCGACTCCGCGGCGATCGTGTCGAACACCAGCGAGCTCTTGCCCGAGCCGGAGACGCCGGTGAACACCGTCAGCCGGCGCTTCGGGATCTCGATGCTGACGTTCTTGAGGTTGTTCTCGCGCGCTCCGTGCACGCGGATCAGATCGTGGCTGTCAGCAGCGTGCAGTGCGGGCGACTGCGGGTCCGTCCTCGTGCCCATGCTCATCGTGTCTCCATTTGTTCCACGGGGCGAAGCCGGTGTGATCATCGGTCCTGAAGCAGCCCGAGGGCGTTGCCGTCGGGGTCGGTGACGGTGGCCACCGGGAAAGAGCCCGCGTGAAGGGTGATGTCCATGGCGGTCACGCTAGCGGCGGCCCGGGGTGCCGCGCTTCTCGAATCCTGATCTGTCTGGTCACCTGTTTCCGACCAGCTCGGAGAAGCGAGTGCTGAAGGTGCCCCAGCGACGAGCAGCCGATCGCGAAGGCCCGTGCGTGCGCGTCCCGGGGCCGGTGCCTGCGCGTCCCGGGGCCGGTGCGTGCGCGTCCAGGGGCCGGCCCGGGCGTGACCGCCGCTACGGCTTGCGGTGCTTCGCGCCGCCCGTGTCGGTCGAGCCGGTCGTGTCGGCCGTGCTCCTGCTCTCGCGCTCCTCCTCGGCCTTCTCCGCCGCCTCCATCTCCGCGAACACGTCGATCGGCGCGGGCGCCTTGGCGAGGAAGACCCAGGTGAGGTAGACGGCGAGCAGGAAGGGCGGGATCTTCAGAGCGACCAGGACCCAGCCGAGCTGGGTGGTGTCGGCCCACCAGTACAGCGGGAAGAGGATCGCGCACTTGGCGAGCAGGATCAGGCCCCAGGCCCAACTCGCCTTCGCGTACGCCGCCTTGCGGCCCGGGTTGCGCGTGCGCCAGGAGAGGTTCTCCTTGAAGACCGGGCCGAGGATCAGGCCGATCAGCGGGACACCGGCGAGCGTCGTGATGATGTACGCGAGGCCCAGGCCGAGGGTGTAGAGCATGCCCGGCAGGTAGAAGTCCTTCGCGTTGCCGGTCATCATCGCGAAGACCACGCCGAAGGCCACGCCGAAGACGCCGCTGAAGGCGTGCTTGACGGTGTCCTTCATGATCAGGCGGACCACGACGAGCAGCAGGGAGACACCGAGGGCAGCGATGGCCGACGAGTGCAGGTCCTTGTTGATCGTGTAGATCGTGACGAAGAGCAGACCCGGCAGGACTGTCTCGATCATGCCCCGCAGACCGCCGAACGCCTCGAACAGCGCGGCCTCGGTCACCGCCCGCGAATCCCGCTGAGCGTCTTCGGTCGGCTTGTCGAGTGACGTCACCGGCTACTCCCGTCCGAGGGGTCTGAGTTCGTATTTCGGATTGAACAGCACCCGGCGGCCGCGGCTCATGGAGATCCGGCCCGATGCGATCAGCTTGCGCCCCGGCTCTATTCCCACGATGGAGCGCCTGCCCAGCCACACCACGTCCAGCGCGGCCGAACCGTCGAACAGCTCGGCCTCCAGGGCCGGGACACCAGCCCTCGGGCGCAGGGTGACCGTGCGCAAGGTACCAGTAACGGTGACTATCTGTCGGTCATGAGCGTCACCGATGCGCGTACATCCAGCTGTCTCGGCATCCTCGCGCAGTTCCTCGGACTCCAGGTCCTCCTGCGACGAGGAGAGCCGGTCGATCATGCGCCGGAACCGGCCCGCCGGCTTTTGGGAACGAGGAACAGCACTCATGTCTGAAGCGTACCGGGGGCATCTGACAGGTACGTACCCCTGGAACTAACGCTCGAATCGGTACCCCGTCCCCGGCTCCGTGATGAAGTGCCGCGGATGCGACGGGTCGGCCTCCAGCTTGCGGCGCAGCTGGGCCATGTACACGCGCAGGTAGTTGCTCTCGGTGCCGTACGAGGGTCCCCAGACCTCCTGGAGCAGTTGCTTCTGGCCGACCAGGCGGCCCGTGTTGCGCACCAGCACCTCCAGGAGGTGCCATTCCGTGGGTGTCAGCCGCACGTCGCGGCCGGCCCGGTCGACCTTCTTGGCGGCCAGGTCGACGGTGAACTCCTCGGTCTCCACGATCACCTCGTCCTCGCTGCCGTCGCCGCCCACGCCGCCCTGGGTGGGCTCGGTGGGCTCGGCCCGACGAACGACGGCTCCCAGCAGGGCGAGCAGCGCGTCCATGTCGAAGGGTCTGGTGACGTAGTCGTCGGCGCCGGCGTCCAGGGCCTCGGCCTTCTCGTCGGAGGAGCTCCGGGCCGACAGCACGAGAATCGGTGCGCGCGTCCGGCCCCGCAGCTCCCTGAGCACCTCGACGCCGTCCATGTCGGGCAGTCCCAGGGAGAGCACGATCACGTCGGGGTTGCGGGCGGCCGCGAGCCGGAGCCCGGTGGCGCCGTCGGCGGCCACGTCCACCTCGTACTCGCGCGCCTCCAGGTAGCTCACGAGGGCTCGGCCGGTCTGCGGCTCGTCGTCGACCACGAGGACGCGGGTCATGAGGCCTGCCTTTCCGAATATCAGCGTACGTGCGGCGACCGCGCGTGCCCTGCGGGGACTGCGGGGCCTGCGAGGTCTGCGGGCGCCCTGAGCGCTCGACGACGGCACGAGCCGTCAGTACACCCGGTCCTATGACGTCTGTGCTCCCCCGCGCGCCGTCGAGGCCCGCACTCAGTGCTCCACGATCTCGCCGTCGCTCAGCTCCAGGACCCGGTCGGCCAGGTCCAGGAGAGCCGCGTCATGCGTGGCGACGAGCGCGGTGACACGCTCGCTGCGGACGACCGCGCGCAGCAGCTCCATCACGGCGATGCCGGTCTCGGCGTCGAGCTGACCGGTGGGCTCGTCGGCGATGAGGAGCGAGGGGTTGTTGGCGAGGGCGCGGGCGATGGCCACGCGCTGCTGTTGCCCGCCGGAGAGCTCGCCGGGCCGCTGCGCCGCGTGGTCGGCGAGGCCGACGAGGGAGAGCAGCAGCTCGACGCGTTCCTCACGCAGGCGCGGCGCGGCCCGGCGCAGCCGCATCGGTACGCCCACGTTCTCGGCGGCCGTCAGGATCGGGATGAGCCCGAAGGACTGGAAGACGAATCCGATACGGTCCCGGCGCAGCTCCAGCAGCCCGTCCTCGCCGAGCCCGGACAGGTCGAGCCCGTCGACGGTGATCCGTCCCTCGTCCGGCTCGTCGAGGCCGCCGACGAGGTTCAGGAGCGTTGTCTTCCCGGACCCCGAACGGCCCTTGAGCGCGACGAGTTCCCCTCGGGGCACGTCGAAGGAGACACCGCGCAGGGCGTGTACGGCGGTGGCTCCGCTCCCGTACGAGCGGTGGACGTTCTCCACGCGCACCATGGTCTCGGTGGCGACCGTACCGCTCCGGCTCATCCGCACTCCCCCGTCCGGGCCCCGTTCGCGCTCCCCGTCGGACATGCGCTCATGCGCTGCCCTCCCCGTCGGCCGGGCGCCAGTATCGGCACGGGTCGCCGGGCCCGGCAATGGTTCAGCTCGGGTTTGGCCGAGGGCGTCAGGACCGTGGCTCAAGCTCTCCCCTGCGGAGCCCACCTGAACGCGAGGCAGCGAACGCAGAGGGCCGTACCCCGGGGGGTTCGGCCCTCTGTGCCCAGCTGTGTCTGCCGGCCTCGCGCGGCTACCGCACCTCGGTGATCTCCGGTCCGCGCTGCAGCTGCCCCATGCCGCCGGAGAAGCGCGAACCTGCCTGCTCCTCCTGCTGGACACCCTCGGCGACCAT
Source organism: Streptomyces sporangiiformans (assembly GCF_005768555.2). Lineage (GTDB taxonomy): Bacteria > Actinomycetota > Actinomycetes > Streptomycetales > Streptomycetaceae > Streptomyces > Streptomyces sporangiiformans. The sequence continues at coordinate 21,122 of NZ_VCHX02000133.1, read as the reverse complement.
CTGTGCGTCCTCCGGCAGCTTCAGCACGATCGGGTCGCGCGGGGCCATCGGGCCGTCACCGCGGACGACCACGGTGTCCCGGAAGATCTGCTCGAGCAGCCCGGCGGCCTGCGGCTGCACCGCGCCCTGCCCGGAGATCACTCCGCGCAGGAACCAGCGAGGGCCGTCCACCCCGATGAACCGTACGACCTGGAAGCCGCCGGTCCCGTCCGGCAGCTGCACCGGCACCTGGGCGCGCAGCTCCCAGCCGAGCGGGCCTTCGACCTCGTCGATGACACCTCCCTGCTGGGTGATGCCGGAGGCGATCTCCTCGCGCACCTCGCCCCAGATGCCCTCACGCTTGGGGGCTGCGAAGGCCTGCAGCTGGACGGCGCTGTCCCGCAGCACCACGGTGGCCGCGACGATGGCGTCGCCGGCGACCTCCACGCGCAGTTCCATGCCGTCGACCCCGGGGACGAAGAGGCCGCCCAGGTCGACCCGGCCCTCGGCCGGATCGCGGACCTCCGTGCTGTCCCAGGGACCGTCGGGGCGCGGCTCCGGCTCGAGCCGTACGCGCTCCTGCTCTACGTCGTCCGCCTCAGTGTCGACGTCGTCGACGACCTGCTCGGCCTCGCTCGCCGCGTCCTCGGCGGCACTGCCCTTCTTGCGACGTCCGAACACGTCACTGTCCTTCCCGGTCGGATACGACCGAAGCGTATCGATTCCCACCCGTTGTGCCGTCCACGGCGGCATGACCTCCGGTGGACCCGAAGCCCCCCTCGGCCCGCGCCGAGTCGGGAAGCTCCGTCACCTCCCGGAAGCGCACCTTCTCGACCTGTTGGACGATCAGTTGGGCAATCCGGTCGAAGCGCTCGAACCGCACGGACTCGCGCGGGTCGAGGTTCACCACGATTACCTTGATCTCCCCACGGTACCCGGCATCCACCGTCCCCGGGGCATTCACGAGGGCGACACCGCAGCGGGCGGCGAGCCCGGAGCGCGGGTGCACGAACGCCGCGTACCCCTCGGGGAGCGCGATGGACACTCCGGTGGGCAGCACGGCCCGCTCGCCGGGCGCGAGTTCACGGCTCTCGGTCGTCCGCAGATCCGCGCCGGCGTCGCCGGGGTGCGCGTATTCCGGAAGCGGTACGTCCGGGTCGACGCGCTTGATCAGCACGGCGATCTCTTGACGGGTCGGCTGCGTCACGGGTTCACCTCGAAGGCGCGGGCTCGCCGGAGCTGGTCCGGGTCGCTCATGGCCGCCTGGATCTCCTCCTCGCGGCCGTTGTCGATGAAGTGGTCGACCTTCACCTCCAGGAAGAGGGCGTCCGCGCGGACCGCGACCGGTCCCGCGGGGCCGCCGATCCTGCCGGTCGCCGTGGAGTAGATCTTCCGTCCCGCCACGGCGGTGACCTCGGCCTCCAGGTACAGCACGGTGTCCACGGGAACGGGCCGCACGAAGTCGGTCTCCAGGCGCCCGGTCACCGCGATGGTCCGCAGCAGCCAGTTCAGCGAGCCGAGCGTCTCGTCGAGCGCGCTCGCGAGGACGCCGCCGTGAGCGAGGCCGGGCGCACCCTGGTGGGCGGCCTGGACGGTGAACTCGGCGATGATCTTGACGCCTTCGCCCGCGCGGGCCGCCAGGTTCAGTCCGTGCGTCTGTGCGCCGCCGCAGCCGAAACAGTGCTCGTAATGCGAGCCGAGCGGCTCGCCGGGGGCGGGCGCGTCCGGGTGCCGCACCGGCGCCACGGCGTCGGCCGGGGGCCGCAGGGTCGAAGAGGTACCACTCACAGGCGCAGACCTTACCCGCGCGTCGGAGAAGCTCACGCACCGTGCCAAGCTTGGCTTCATGCAGCCCTCCGCCTCGCCCTACGAAGAACGTCTGACCCCGCCTCGCACCTGGTGGCTCATCTGCTTCCTGGTCGGCGTCTCGATGGCACTGATCCTGCTGCCGTTCGGCACGCTGCCGCTGCTGGGCGGCCTGGTCGGCGGCACCGCGGTCGCGGCGGTGGTGGCCAGCTCGTACGGCTCGGTACGCATCCGGGTCGTGGGCGACTCGCTGATCGCGGGCGACGCGAAGATCCCGGTGTCGGCTCTGGGCGAGGCCCATGTCCTCGATGCCGAGGAGACCCGCGCCTGGCGCACGTTCAAGGCCGACCCGCGCGCTTTCATGCTGCTGCGCGCCTACATCCCCACGGCCCTGCGGGTGGAGATCACGGACCCCGCGGACCCGACGCCGTACGTGTACCTGTCCACACGGGAGCCGGATCGCCTGGCGGCGGCGCTGGACGCCGTACGAGCCGCTTAGGGCCTGTCCGGCGGATCAGGGCCGGACGGAGGGATCAGCGCTCGAGTCCCTTGGGGAACTCATCCATGGGCAAGGGGTCGGCGGGCTTCTCCAGGGGCGGCAGCGCGGGCAGGGCGTCCCAGGGGACCTGTACCGTGCGGAGATCCTTGCGGATGCGCTCCGCTAGATGTCTGGTTTCGCGGCGGTTCATGAACGCGCCGACGGCCGCGCCCACCAGGAACGGCATCAGGTTCGGCAGATTCCTGACCATCCGCTTCATGATCCGCTGGCGCAGCTCGCGCTTCAGCTGGACCCCCAGAGCCGCGTCGAGCGTCGACGGCTTCTTCACGTCGACTCCGCGCTCCTCGGACCAGGAGTTCAGGTACGTGGTGGTGCGCTGTTTGAGATTGCCCGGCGGCCGCAGGCCGTAGACCTCGTACAGCTCTGCGATCAGCTTCAGCTCAATGGCGGCGACGCCGGTGATCTCGGCGGCCAGCTCCGTGGGCATCGCCGGCGGTACCGGCATCATCGCGGCGGCGCCGACTCCCGCACCCACCGCCGCCGTCGCGTTGCACGCGCCCGCGACGAGCTTGTCCGCGAGCTGCTCGGGTCCCAGGCCCGGGAATTGTTTGCGGAGCGTCGCGAGGTCCCGTACGGGCACGCGCGGGGCGTTCTCGATGATCCGGTCCGTGAGGTGCGCCAGGCCCGCCCTGGCCCTGGTGCCTCCTCTGCGGACCCCATCCCTGACACCGCGTCCGACGGCGACCATCCTCCGCTTGGCGACAGGCGCCTTCGTCTCCGCCGCCTCGAGGGCACCGGAGGCGCCTGTCGCGCCCGCTGCTTCGAGCGAGGCCTCCCGGCCTCGCTCGTCGTCACGCGCGCCGCCCGAAGACGGAGGGGCCGCTTCCTGTCCACGGGAGCGGCGCTTCTTCCAGGGCGGGGTCGAGCCTTTCACGGCCGACCCTGCCTCAGTCGCAGTCGCGGCAGATCGGCTGACCGTTCTTCTCGCGGGCCAGCTGGCTGCGGTGGTGGACCAGGAAGCAGCTCATGCAGGTGAACTCGTCCTGCTGCTTCGGCAGGACCCGGACGGCCAGCTCCTCGTTCGAGAGGTCCGCTCCGGGCAGTTCCAGGCCCTCGGCGGCCTCGAACTCGTCGACATCGACCGCCGAAGTCGACTTGTCGTTCCGGCGAGCCTTCAGTTCCTCAAGGCTGTCCGAATCGACGTCGTCGTCGGTCTTGCGTGGGGTGTCGTAATCCGTTGCCATGTCGCTCTCCCCCTCTGGGTGTCTGTGGTGTCTCAGCGCACGTAACGCGTGAGAGGCCGGACTTGTGCCCGACCCGAGGCGGAGATTTTGCCTCACATCAAGGTCTGTTACTCAATCGACACCCAACCGGACTCCTCAAGAGTGATCGGCTTGGATGGCGAACGGGACCGTACACGGTCCGGATGCCGCACTTCAAAGGCGCCTCACCGTGTACTTCCCGTGATCAGCACCCCCGAAAACCAGGATGTTCCCGGCTTTCCGGCAAGCTTCTTGATCACGGAGAGTAGATGGCCAGAAAATCGCCCTTGTGATCGATCACACACGGACCCCCTGGGCAGGCACCCCGGAAATTCCGCTCAAAGCGAACAACGCTGCGTGTCGGCGACATGATCTCAGACGGGCAGGGTCACCCGCATCACCAGTCCACCTCCTTCGCGCGGTTCCGCAACGATGTGGCCGCCGTGGGCACGGGCCACCGACCGGGCGATCGACAGGCCGAGGCCCACGCCCTTGTCGCTGCCCGTCCGCTCGGTCCGCAGCCGCCGGAACGGTTCGAAGAGGTTGTCGATCTCGTACGCCGGCACCACGGGCCCCGTGTTGGACACCACGAGGACCGCCTGACCGTGCTGGACCTCGGTCGTCACCTCGACCCATCCGTCCTTCGGCACGTTGTACCGAACGGCGTTCTGCAGGAGGTTCAGGGCGATGCGCTCCAACAGGACGCCGTTGCCCTGGACGACCACGGGAGCCCGCTCTCCGCGGATCTCCACGCCCTTCGTGTCCGCCTCGGATCGCACCTGGTCGATGGCCTGCGAGGCGACCTCCGAGAGGTCGACCGGCTTGCGCTCGACGATCTGGTTGTCGCTGCGGGCGAGCAGCAGCAGGCCCTCCACGAGCTGCTCGCTGCGCTCGTTGGTGGCGAGCAGGGTCCTGCCCAGCTGTTGCAGCTCCACGGGCGCCCCTGGATCGGACAGGTGCACCTCCAAGAGCGTGCGGTTGATCGCGAGGGGCGTCCGCAGCTCGTGCGAGGCGTTCCCCACGAACCGCTGCTGGGCCGTGAAGGCCCGCTGCAGCCGCTCCAGCATGTCGTCGAAGGTGTCGGCCAGCTCCTTCAGCTCGTCGTCCGGACCGTCCAGCTCGATACGGCGGGACAGGTCCGAACCCGCCACCGCGCGCGCCGTACGGGTGATCCGGCCGAGCGGAGCCAGGACGCGGCCCGCCATCGCGTAGCCGAAGGCGAACGCGATCACGGCGAGGCCGAGCAGCGCGAGCAGCGAGCGGCTGAGCAGGTTGTCCAGGGCGACCTGGCGCTGGTGGTCGATGCAGTTGCTGATCGCCGCGTTGAACTCGTCGAGCGACTGCTGGCCGGAGCCGACGGCGGGGCACTTGTCGCTGGAGACCCTGATGGCGTCACCGCTGACGATCTTGAAAAGCGGCTCGTTGCCCGTGCTCACCGCCTGCGCGGCCAGCAGATAGATGATCGACAGCAGCAGGATGCCGGCGATCAGGAACATCCCGCCGTACAGCAGCGTGAGCCTTATCCGGATGGTCGGCCGCAGCCAGGGGAACGGAGGGTCCGGCCGCCGGGGGTCCCAGGTGGGCTTCGGGGGCGTCTTCGGGGGCGCCGGTGTCGTGGCCACCACGGATCAGATCCGGTAGCCGGAGCCCGGCACGGTCACGATGACCGGGGGCTCTCCGAGTTTGCGGCGCAGGGTCATCACGGTCACGCGTACGACGTTGGTGAACGGGTCGGTGTTCTCGTCCCAGGCCTTCTCCAGGAGCTGCTCGGCGGAGACGACGGCGCCCTCGCTGCGCAGCAGCACCTCCAGGACGGCGAACTCCTTGGGGGCGAGCTGGACCTCCTTGCCGTCCCGGAAGACCTCGCGGCGGTTGGGGTCGAGCTTGATCCCGGCGCGCTCCAGGACCGGCGGCAGCGGCACGCTCGTACGCCGGCCGAGGGCACGCACGCGTGCCGTCAGTTCGCTGAACGCGAAGGGCTTGGGCAGATAGTCGTCGGCACCGATCTCCAGGCCTTCGACGCGGTCGCTGACGTCCCCGGAGGCCGTGAGCATCAGCACGCGCGTGGGCATGCCGAGTTCGACGATCTTGCGGCAGACGTCGTCGCCGTGCACCAGCGGGAGGTCACGGTCGAGGACGACCACGTCGTAGTCGTTGACGCCGATGCGCTCCAGGGCGGCCGCACCGTCGTACACGACGTCGACGGCCATGGCCTCCCGGCGCAGTCCGGTGGCCACCGCATCGGCGAGCAGCTGCTCGTCCTCGACGACGAGTACGCGCACGTCGCTTGTCCTTCCTCTGTCCACCCGCGTAGCGGATCCTCCGCGCACGCAGACGGGTTCTGTAGTGGGTGAGACCTCCATCCTGCCCTTTTCGGCCATAAGTCGGCGGTAAGACGGGTGAGGGGGTCAGCCCATGCGAATTTTCTCGTCCGGTTGAGGTTTCCGTCGAACGGAGCGGGGGGAGGACGGCTTTACACCCCGCGATCACGCTCTGCATGTGGCACACCACCATGTGGCACGCCGCGATCCGCTTCCGCAGAGTGGGCGTGGGTGTCCGGCACCGTCGCCGCCCAGCAGGGGCAGCGCTGGGCATCCACAGGAGACGTGATCGCCCCTCCGAACGGCACACCCCCGTGCCACCGACCCACGACCCAGGACGAGGGGGCGCAGCATGGACGCATTCACCGCAGGACTTCTGCAGCGCATAAAGGCGACCGAGTCCGACCTGACGCGGGCTCGCGACGAGGGCGACGACTTCCTCGTCGAGGTCGAGCAGGGCGAGCTGGACGACCTGCACCGCCTCGCCGCTGAGCACGGTGTGGAGGTCGGCGCGTCACGCGTCTGATCAGCTCGCACGAGAGCGGGCCCCGGCAGATCCAGGCCGGGGCCCGCTTCGTTGCTGTACGCGCTGCCCGTCGTGGCGGTACGCGCCGTCAGATGCCAGTCATGGCGGTACGCCCTGTCAGTCGTGCCAGGCGCCCAGCTCCTCCAGGCGGGTCTGGAACGGCTCGAAGAGGCCGGGCGGGGCCGCGACGGTCAGCTCGGTCGAGAGCTGCTCTCCGGGGCGGCCACCGACCAGAGCGCCCGCCTCCCGGGCGATCAGGTCACCGGCCGCGTAGTCCCAGGGGTTCAGCCCGCGCTCGTAGTACGCGTCCAGGCGGCCTGTCCCGACGTCGCACAGGTCGATCGCGGCCGAGCCGCCGCGGCGGATGTCACGCACCTGCGGGATCAGCTGCCGGACCACCTCGGCCTGCCGGGACCGGCGTTCGGGGAGGTAGCCGAAGCCCGTGCCGACGAGGGCCCGCTCGAGGGCGGGGGCGGGCCGCACGCGCGCGGGGCGGTCGTTCACGTACGCGCCCTCGCCCAGGACGGCTCGGTAGGTCTCACCGCGCAGAGGGGCGTGCACCACGCCGACGACCGTCTCGCCGTCCTTGCGGGCGGCTATCGAGACGGCCCAGGTGGGCTGCCCGTACAGGTAGTTGACGGTTCCGTCGAGCGGGTCGATGACCCACTCGACGCCGCTGCTGCCCTGGACGCTGGCGCCCTCCTCGCCGAGCACGCCGTCGTCCGGCCGGCGGTCGGCGAGCAGACCGGTGATCAGCTTCTCGGAGGCGATGTCCATCTCGGTGACGACGTCGATGGCGCTGGTCTTGGTCGCGGCCACGCCGAGGTCATCGGGGCGGCCGTCGCGCAGAAAGGCGCCCGCGCGGTGAGCCGCATCCAGCGCGATCTCCAGGAGCTCGGCCTTGAGCGGGTCGTTCGCTGTGGGGGTCACGGTGTTCCTCACGCGTAGGGGCTGTCGGCGCCCGCGGCGGCGGGCTTCGGGGCACGGGCGGGGCAGCAGCCCACCGGGCAGAGGTCGTGGCTCGGGCCCAGCGCGCCGAGCGCGCAGAGCGTCACGTCGCCGCCGCGCTCGCTCGCGGCCCGCTCCAGGACGAGCTCGCGGATCGCGGCGGCGAACCGCGGATCGGCGCCCACGGTGGCCGAGCGGCGGACCGGCAGGCCCAGCTCCTCGGCCTTGGCCTTCGCCTCGGTGTCGAGGTCGTACAGGACCTCCATGTGGTCCGAGACGAACCCGATGGGGGCCATCACGACGGCCGGGACCCCGGTGCCGTGCAGCTCCTCCAGGTGGTCGCAGATGTCCGGCTCCAGCCACGGGATGTGCGGGGCACCGGAGCGGGACTGGTAGACGAGCTGCCAGGGGTGGTCGATCCCTGTTTCCTCGCGCACGGCGTCGGCGATCAGCCGCGCGACGTCCAGGTGCTGTGCGACGTACGCGCCACCGTCGCCGTGGTCCTCGACGGGCCCGGAGGTGTCCGCCGATGCGTTCGGGATCGAGTGGGTCGTGAAAGCGAGGTGCGCACCCGCGCGGACGTCCTCGGGAAGGTCGGCGAGCGACTTCAGGACGCCGTCGATCATGGGCTGCAGGAAGCCGGGGTGGTTGAAGTAGTGCCGCATTTTGTCGACCTGCGGCAGCTCCAGGCCCTCCGCCCGCAGGGTCGCGAGTGCTTCGGCGAGGTTCTCGCGGTACTGGCGGCAGCCCGAGTACGAGGCGTACGCGCTCGTGGCGAAGACGAGGATGCGGCGGCGGCCGTCTGCGACCATCTCGCGCAGGGTGTCGGTCAGATACGGCGCCCAGTTCCGGTTGCCCCAGTACACGGGCAGGTCCAGGCCGTGGCCCGCGAAGTCCTTGCGGAGGGCATCGAGGAGGGCGCGGTTCTGGTCGTTGATCGGGCTGACCCCGCCGAACAGGAAGTAGTGCTGTCCCACTTCCTTGAGACGTTCCTTGGGGATGCCTCTTCCCCGCGTCACGTTCTCCAGGAACGGGACCACGTCGTCGGGGCCTTCGGGGCCGCCGAACGAGAGCAGGAGCAGGGCGTCATACGGAGTGGCATCGAGCGCGTCGGGCATGTCTTGATCCTGCCACCCGCCGCTGACGGCCGGGAAACGGCGGTATGACAGCCCGACGCGGGCTCTACGGGGGTCACCCGACCCGTAAGCTGTATCAGCTGCGTTCACGCCTTACGTGATCCTTGCTGCACTCGCCGTACTCGCCGTCTCGCCGTACTCGCCCTACCGGATCGTCACCGGAGACTCCCGTGCCCAGCCCCTACCGCGCCCTGTTCGCCGCCCCCGGCTCCACGGGTTTCTCCACCGCGGGTTTCCTCGGCCGGATGCCGCTGTCGATGATGGGCATCGGCGTGGTGACGATGATCTCCCAGCTCACCGGGCGGTACGGGCTCGCGGGCGCGCTCTCGGCGACCATCGCGCTGTCCGCCGCGGTGATCGGCCCGCAGATATCCCGGCTGGTGGACCAGTACGGGCAGCGGCGCGTCCTGCGTCCCGCGACGCTCTGCGCCCTCGCCGCGGCCGCCGGGCTGCTGCTGGCCGCACACTTCGGCTGGCCGGACTGGGTGCTGTTCGTGTGCTCCGCCGCCATCGGCTGCGTACCGAGCATCGGCGCGATGACCAGGGCGCGCTGGGCGTATCTCTTCCGGGACAGGCCGGAGCTGCACACCGCCTACGCCTTCGAGTCCGTCATCGACGAGATCTGCTTCATCTTCGGGCCGATCATCTCCATCGGCCTGTCCACGGTCTGGTTCCCCGAGGCCGGGCCGCTCCTGGCGGGCTGCTTCCTGGCGGTCGGCGTCTTCTGGCTGACGGCCCAGCGCGCCACCGAACCTCCGCCGCATCCGCGCGAGCAGCTGGGGAGCGGCTCGGCGCTGCGCTCGGCCGGGCTGCAGGTCCTGGTGACCACCTTCGTGGCGACGGGTGCGATCTTCGGAGCGGTCGACGTGGTCACGGTGGCTTTCGCCGAGGAAGAGGGCCACAAGGCGGCCGCGAGCATCGTGCTGGCCGTGTACGCGGCGGGTTCCTGCCTGGCGGGAGCGGTGTTCGGCCTGTTGCGCTTCACGGGGGCGCCCGCCCGCAGGTGGGTGCTGGGCATCTGTGCGATGGCCGTGAGTATGATCCCCCTCCTACTGGTCGGAAACTTGCCGTTCCTGGCCGTGGCGCTGTTTGTCGCGGGCCTGTCCATCGCACCGACGATGATCACGACGATGGCCCTCGTCGAACGGCACGTACCTCGCGCGAAACTGACCGAGGGCATGACCTGGGTGAGCACCGGGCTGGCGGTCGGGGTCGCGCTCGGTTCCTCCGTGTCGGGCTGGGTGATCGACGCCGCCGGAGCCCGGGCCGGGTACGGGGTTCCGGCGGTCGCCGGAGCAGTCGCGGTCACGGTCGGTTTCCTGGGGTATCGCCGGCTCAGCAGGCCGGTTCCGCAGCGGGGAGGAACCCATGAGCAGCACAGCGAGCGGGAAGAGCGGCACCTGGCGTAACTGGGCGGGGAACGTCACCGCACGTCCCGTACGTGAGGTCACCCCCGCCTCCGTCGAGGAACTCTCCGCGGCCGTACGCAAGGCCGCCGAAGACGGCCTGAAGGTCAAGGCCGTGGGAACGGGCCACTCCTTCACGGCCGTCGCCGCGACCGACGGTGTGCTGATACGGCCCCAACTGCTCACCGGTATACGCAAGATCGACCGCCAGGCGGGCACGGTCACCGTGGAGGCCGGCACCCCGCTGAAGCGGCTGAACATGGCCCTGGCCCGCGAGGGTCTGTCGCTCACGAACATGGGCGACGTCACAGAGCAGACGGTCTCCGGCGCGACCAGCACGGGCACGCACGGTACGGGCCGGGACTCGGGCTCGATCGCCGCCCAGATCAAGGCCCTTGAGCTGGTGACGGCCGACGGCTCGGTGCTCACCTGCTCCGAGAAGGAGAACCCGGAGGTCTTCGTGGCCGCCCGTATCGGCCTCGGCGCCCTGGGCGTCATCACCGCGATCACGTTCTCCGTGGAGCCCGTTTTTCTGCTCACGGCCCGCGAGGAGCCGATGACCTTCGACGAGGTCACGAGCACTTTCGACGAACTGTTCGCGGAGAACGAGCACTTCGAGTTCTACTGGTTCCCGCACACCGGCAACTGCACCACCAAGCGCAACAACCGCAGCCCTGGGCCGGAGAGGCCGATCGGCAGGATCAGTGGCCTCTTCGAGGACGAGTTCCTTTCCAACGGCCTCTTCCAGGTGGCCAATACGGTCGGCCGCGCCGTGCCCGCGACCATCCCGGCGATCGCGAAGATCTCCAGCCGCGCCCTGTCCACACGCACGTACACCGACATTCCCTACAAAGTCTTCACTTCCCCTCGCCGGGTGCGCTTCACGGAGATGGAGTACGCCGTCCCGCGCGCGGCCCTAGTCGAGACGCTGCGCGAACTGAAGGCCATGGTCGACCGTTCGCCGCTGCGGATCAGTTTTCCGGTGGAGGTGCGTACGGCACCCGCGGACGACATCACGCTCTCCACGGCGTCCGGCCGGGACAGCGCGTACATCGCGGTCCACATGTACAAGGGCATGCCGAACCGGGCGTACTTCACGGCCGCCGAGCGGATCTTCACCGCGCACGAGGGTCGGCCGCACTGGGCCAAATTGCACACGCGCGACGCGGAGTACCTCTCCGAGGTCTATCCGCGCTTCGGCGAGTTCACGGCCCTTCGGGACCGGCTCGACCCGGACCGGCGCTTCGGAAACGACTATCTGCGGCGGGTGTTGGGGGCGTAGGCGCGCGGTCGCACACGCGTGGACCGTGACGGGGCCGGAGAGCGAAACGACTGGTTCCGTTTCCGGCGATTTCGTGAAGCCGCCACGCCCCGTGGTCACGGAAACGGCGCCTCGGCGGCCAACTCCTGGCCGCCGCGAGAAGTTGGGTGGCGTGCCGATCCACGCAGGTGGCCCGAATGGAGTACTGTTGCGAGCCCTGGGTCCGGACACCCGCCAGGGCGTCCGGTGCCTTCCAGGACCGCCGGGAGGGGGCTCGTTGCACAGGGTGATGAGGTTCGTCACTTAGCGTTGCGAATAGGTAACCGTGCCATAACGGCGATCCCGGGCCACCGCCCGACACGCCGGGCAACTCGGCAAGGTTGTGGCAGGCTGCACCCGGGCAGGCCACACTCGACTAGCGGAAGCAGCGACGCACGTGACGTCGGCAGGCACCACCCGGGAGGTCCCCATGCCCGAACTGCGTGTCGTGGCCGTCTCTAACGACGGCACACGGCTGGTGCTGAAAGCTGCCGACAGCACGGAGTACACGCTTCCGATCGACGAGCGTCTGCGCGCCGCCGTCCGCGGCGACCGCCCCCGACTCGGCCAGATCGAGATCGAGGTGGAGAGCCATCTCCGCCCCCGGGACATCCAGGCGCGTATACGCGCCGGCGCCACCGCCGAAGAGGTCGCCCAGTTCGCCAACATCCCCGTCGAACGGGTACGCCGTTTCGAGGGCCCCGTGCTGGCCGAGCGTGCCTTCATGGCGGAGCGGGCCCTGAAGACCCCGGTCCGTCGGCCGGGCGAGACCACGGGACCCCAGCTCGGCGAGGCGGTGCAGGAGCGGCTGCTGCTGCGCGGCGCCGACAAGGAGACCGTCCAGTGGGACTCGTGGCGTCGCGACGACGGCACATGGGAGGTCCTGCTCGTCTACCGGGTCGCGGGCGAACCGCACTCGGCGAGCTGGACGTACGACCCGCCACGGCGGCTCGTCCAGGCCGTCGACGACGAGGCGCGCTCGCTGATCGGCGAGTCCGACGACGAACTCGCCGCGCCCGAGCCCAGCTTCCCGTTCGTGCCGCGGATCGCCCGGCTGCCGCGTGACCGCCCGTTGGACCGTGCCCTGGACCGCCAGACGGAACGTCCCGTCCTGCCGTCTCCTTCGCCCGAGCCCGCGGAGGAGAGCACCAACGGCGAACGTGACTCGCTCACCAGCCTCCTGGAGGCCGTGCCCAGCTTCCGCGGCGACCTGGTGGTGCCCGAGCGCCCCACGACAGCCCCGGAGCATCCGGCGACGGCGGAGGAGGAGCCCGCCCCGGAGCCCGAGGAGGAAGAGCCCCCGGCTCCCGCGGCATCGGCCGGCTCGGCCTACGCCGACATCCTCATGCCCCGCTCGGTGGCCAGCCACCGCGACCGGCTCGTGGGCGCCACCGACCGTCAGGCCGAGGCCGACGGCGTCCGTCCGGGACGCAGAGCGGCGGTACCGAGCTGGGACGAGATCGTCTTCGGGACACGCCGCAAGAAGCAGGAGTAGAAAACGCGCGAGCAGGCAACGCGCGAGCAGGCAACAGGAGTCGTACGCGGAGAGGCTCGCACCGTTTCGGTGCGAGCCCCTTCACGCTGCGGGCTACTGCGGGTCCGGCCCGGTCGCGATCGGGCGGCTCTCGTCCCGCGACCACTCCGACCACGAACCCGCGTACAGCGCGGCCGGAATGCCCGCGACCTCCAGTGCGAGAACCTCGTGGGCGGCCGAGACGCCCGAGCCGCAGTAGACGCCGACCTCACAAGAGCCGGCAGCCCCCAAGGACTTGAAACGGTCGGCGAGTTCGGCGGCCGGGCGGAAGTGACCGGATTCCGTCACGTTCTGCGTGGTCGGCGCCGAGACCGCGCCGGGGATGTGGCCGCCGATCCGGTCGATCGGCTCGACATCGCCGCGGTAGCGCTCGGCGGCGCGTGCGTCGAGGAGCAGGCCGGTACGGGCCAGGGACGCGGCCGCGTCCGCGTCGAGGAGCGAGAGCGCGCCGGGCGAGGGCACGAAGGCCCCGGCGACAGGAGAGGGGACGCCGGCCTCCAGCGGGCCGCCCCAGGCCGCGAGACCGCCGTCCAGGACACGCACCGAGGGGTGCCCTGTCCAGCGCAGCAGCCACCACGCCCGCGCCGCGGCCCAGCCGAGCCCACCGTCGTAGACCACGACCGCACGGTCCTGACTGACTCCGGCCGCCCGCATGGCGGCCCCGAAGACCTCCATGTCCGGCAGCGGATGCCTGCCTCCCGCCCCGGGCGGAGCGGCGAGTTCCGAGTCCAGGTCCACGTAGACGGCCCCCGGGATGTGCCCCTCCTCGTAGGCGGAGCGCAGGTTCGGACCGCCCAGTTGCCAGCGGATGTCGAGCACGACCGGCGGGTTCGGTCCCACCAGGTTCCTCTCGAGTTCGGATGCGGAGATGATGGCGTTCATGGCCACCATCCTTACTTACGGGGTGGCCGCATCGTCCAGGTCCGGCTACTCTGCCCGCCGGACGGCCCGAGCACGCCGCGTACAGATCTGGCCACACACTGTAGAACTGATCGGCGCCACCAGACCACCGGCGGCGGTTCGCGCGTTCAAAAGGGGAAGGGAGGCGGCACCAGTGGGGGCCGAGGAGAGGGTGACGATGACCGAGGCACGGGGGTCGGCCGGCCGGGACAGCGCTGCGTACGCGCCCGGCACACCCTGCTGGGTGAGTCTGATGGTGCACGGGATGACCGCGGCCCAGGAGTTCTACGGGGCCCTGTTCGGCTGGAAGTTCGAGCCGGGCGCCCCGCACCTGGGCCCGTACGTACGAGCCGTGCTCGACGGCCACGATGTGGCCGGTATCGGACAACTTCCGCCCGACCGCCATCTGCCCCTCGCCTGGACGCCCTATTTCGCCTCGGACGACGTGGATCTGACCGCGGAAACGGTACGGCACTGCGGCGGAACGGTCGGGGTGGGCCCCTTGGACGCCTCGGACGCCGGCCGGCTCGCCATCGCCTCCGACCTTTCGGGCGCCGTCTTCGGCATCTGGCAGGCGGCGGCCCACCTCGGCACTGAGATCACCGAGGTCCCCGGGGCGCCCGCATGGAACGAGCTCCTCACGCGCGACTCCTCGAGCGTCGCCAGGTTCTACCAACATGTCTTCGGTTACGAGGTGGAGCCGGTCGTCTCCGCCGATCTCGACTACAACACTCTCCACATCGAGGGCCGCCCGGTCGCGGGCATCCGGGGTGTGGGCGCTGCCCTCCCCCGCGACCGTGGCCCTCACTGGATGACCTACTTCGAAGTCGCCGACGTGGACGCCTCGCTCACCCATGTCATCGAACTGGGCGGCCATGCCCTCAAGACGCCCCGCGACACCCCTCGGGGCCGCATCGCCAAGGTCGCGGACCCGGAAGGGGCGACGTTCTCACTGGTGCGCACGAGCCACTCGTCCGGATGAGCTCGAGCTGTTGCTGCCGTGGGGCCCACGCCGACAGAGATCACCGAGTCAGCGGGAGGTCAGGGACCCGGCGTTCCCACCGTGCACCGAGTGCAGCAATTCCTCCACGAGCACACCGACTTCGACTCGAGCCGCCTTGGGGTCCTCAGCCTCTCCAATGGCCATGGCCGCCTCGCTGAGCATCCGGAAGAGTACCCGCGTGAGAAGCGGACTCGGCTGAAGCCGTGATCTTCCCGCCACTGCGAGTTCGCGCAGCATGGCGTCCAACAGGCCCATCATGCCGGCCTCGAGTTCCCGGCACCGCTCCCAGCCCAGCACGGCGGGCGCCTGGCGCAGGCAGATGCGCTGGTACTCGCGATCCAGGCACGCGTCCAGGAATGCGTCGAGTCCCCGCGTGAGGCGAGCCCAGGGCTCGTCCACCTCCGCCCCGGCCTCGACGACCGTCTGCGCGATCCGGTCGTTGACCGTCGCCAGCACCTGCTCGAAGAGGGCCTGCTTGCCGGCGAAGTGGTGATACAGGGCGCCTTTGGTCAACCGCGCCGCAGCAGCCACCTCATCCAGCGAGGTCTGGGCGAAGCCCTTCTCCGTGAACAGCTCCAAGGCCGAGTCCAGCAGCGCGGCCCGGGTGGCCTCCACGTACTCCTGGCGCCTTCCCTTGACAGTCATGACCAGAAGGATATTCCATACTCAGAGTATCTGGCCAACTCTCGGAATGTTTCCACTCGTCCTCAGGGGGACCCATGCTTGCCCGACTGGCGTCGCTAGCCCTGCGGCGACGTCGACTCGTCCTCGTCATCGCAGTCCTGGGATTCGCCATCGCCGGGGCCATCGCCGCTCCGGCCATGAAGGTGCTCTCCGCGGGCGGCTTCGAAGACCCCGACGCCGAATCGTCCGTCGCCGTCGACATCCTGCGGGACCGCTTCGACACCGGTGACCCGAACTTCATCCTGCTGGCCCGGGCGCCCGGCAAGGTCGACTCCGGCGAGGCTGCCGCCGACGGCCGGGCGCTCACCCAGAAGCTCGCCGACCAGCGCGGCGTCGCCGAGGTGACCTCGTACTGGGCCTCCGATCATGCGGCCGACCTGCGCTCGAAGGACGGGCGTTCGGCACTCGTCCTGGCCCGCCTCCAGGGCGATGACGACGAGGTCCTGAAGGCCGCCAAACGCATCGCTCCCCTCGTCACGGCAGATCAGGGCGTACTGGAGGTCCAGTCCGGAGGTCGGGCGGAGTTCAACCGGCAGGGCTCCGAGCGGATCACCAGCGATCTGACGCGTGCGGAAGGCATCGCGATACCGATCACCATCCTGCTGCTGGTCCTCGTCTTCGGTTCCGGGATGGCGGCGCTGCTTCCGCTCGCCGTCGCGGGCGTGTCCGTCGTCGGCTCACTCGCCGTGCTGCGGCTGCTCAACGAGGTCACCGGCGTCTCCATCTTCGCCATCAACCTCTCCACAGCGCTGGGGCTCGGGCTGGCCATCGACTACTCGCTGTTCATCGTCAGCCGGTACCGGGAGGAACTGCGCAAGGGATACGACACGGCAGCGGCGCTACGGGGCTCGCTGCGTACGGCGGGTCGTACGGTGGTCTTCTCGGCGCTGACCGTGCTGCTTTCCCTTTCGGCGCTGCTGGTCTTCCCGCTCTACTTCCTGCGCTCGTTCGCCTATGCGGGGATCGCGGTGGTCTTCTTCGCCACGCTGGGCGCGGTCGTTCTCCTCCCGGCGCTGCTCGCCGCCCTCGGTCCCCGCATCGACAAGTTCGATGTGCTCGCCAAACTGCGCCGACGCGGATCCGGCAAGCGACCGAGGAATCCCGAGGACGGTTTCTGGCACCGGCTCGCCATGGCCGTCATGCGACGCCCCCTGCCGGTGCTCACCGTGGTTCTCGTCGCCCTGGCCGTCGTCGTCATGCCCTTCGCCAAGGCCTCGTTCAGCATCCCCGACGACCGGGCGCTGCCCAAGGACATGGCCGCGGCACAGGTGGGTTCCGCGACCCGCACCGATTTCCCGTCCTTCGCCGGGCAGGACTTGAAGGTTGTCCTGCCCGACCGGAAGCCGGACGACGCGGCGCTGACCGTGTACGCCGAGTCCCTGTCCGAGGTCGTCGGCGTCGACCGCGTGGACACGGCCACCGGCAGCTTCCGCGACGGCACCCGCATCGCGCCGCCCGCCGCAGGCGCGGAGCGGTTGTTCACCGACGGCAAGGGCACATGGCTGTCCGTGGCGACGGGAGTCGAGGCCTATTCACGGGCCGGTCAGGACCTCGTGTCCGACGTACGAGCGACCGGTCCGCCCGCAGGTACCGAGGCGCTCGTGGCAGGTCCCGCCGCCACCTACGCGGACACGCTGGACAGCTTGTGGTCCGCCCTGCCGTACGCCGCTCTGATCATCGCGGTGCTGACCTTCGTGCTGCTGTTCCTGTTCACCGGCAGCGTCGTCATGCCGATCAAGGCCATCCTTCTCAACCTGCTCAGCCTGACGGCGACTTACGGAGCGATGGTCTTCGTCTTCCAGGACGGTCATCTGCAGTGGCTGGTCGGGGACTTCACCGTCACGGGACGCATCGACGTGACCATGCCGATCCTGATGTTCTGCATCATCTTCGGCCTGTCCATGGACTACGAGGTGTTCCTGTTGTCCCGGATCAAGGAGGAATACGACCGCACCGGCGACAACCGCACCGCCGTCGCCGCCGGGTTGGAGGCCACTGGACGGATTGTCACGGCGGCTGCCGGTCTCCTGGCGATCTTCTTCCTCGCCCTGGTCAGTGCCGGTGTCACCCATGTCAAGATGCTGGGCCTGGGCACCGCGCTCGCGATCCTGATGGACGCCCTGGTCATCCGTGGTCTGCTCGTGCCCGCCTTCATGCGACTTGCGGGACGGGTGAACTGGTGGGCGCCTGCTCCGCTGCGGCGCCTCCACGACAGGATCGGCTTCAGCCACGGGCAGTCCTCCGGTGAAGACGGAAACCCGGTCCCCGCACCAGCCACCGCCGCGGCCGACGGCGTGCCGCCGACGCGACACGCCGTGTACTGAGATCNACACGCCGTGTACTGAGATCCGTACGAACGCCGGTCCGACTCAGGTCCGTACGAACGCCGGGGCCGACACCGGATGGTGCCGGCCCCGGCGTTCCCCGGCGGCCGGGGTCAGCGGATCAGCGGATCAGCGGATCAGCAACAGAACACCGCCGTGCCCGCGATGACGAAGGCAGGCGCGACAGCGAGGCCGACAAACCATCCGGCTCCGGCCACCACCGATCGTCTTCCGTCCACCTGGCCTATGTCGAGCAGCCTGTTGATGCGCTCGGCCACGTGATCCGCGGACGCCTGAAGGACGGTCGTGCCGACAGCGCTCCGGCGTCCTGCCTGTGCCGCGACGAGAAGGGCCAGACCGCGCGCCACGGTCTCTCTCCGAGTGCCCCGCGCCGCAGCGTCGTCGGCCGCCATCTCCGCCAGCCGCGCTACGGCGGGTCCTGCGGAAGTGAACAGCGGAACGCCCGGCAGCGCCCGGGCCAGGGACGCCGCGGCGGTGGTCAACAGGTAGTGACGTCCCTCCAGATGAGCCTTTTCGTGCGCCACAACGGCGGACAACTCCGACTGCGGGAGCGTCCTGAGCGCCGCTGTGGTCAGGACGATCCGCCCTCCCCGTGCCGCCACGCAGTACGCCGCCGGGCACTCGTGGTCGATGGCCATGACCCGGCCGCCGCCCACCTTCACGGGTCGGCCGAGCACGTCCAGGGCTTCGGCGAGACGCAGTTGGCGGCGGCGCCGCCTGAGCACGTCGCGCAGCAGAAGGGTGATCACCCGGGCCGGTACGCCGAACACCAAGACGACACCCACCGCCACAGGGACGGCTTCATGCCGGGAGGGTCCGGGCTCTGCGAAGAACTCCAGGCAGCACTCCCAAAGACCGCTGCCGAAGGCTTCCTCGGTCACCTCGCAACCGAGCAGTATCGCCCCTCCCACCCAGGAGCTGAGAAGCCCGAACCACACGGCGATGGCTGTCCGCGGTGCGTACACCACCCAACGGGCCCGGCGCAGCAGCAGGGACACCGGCACGGCGGTCACCGCCAGGTAGGACGCCAGCAGGAGCGGAGCCGTCATGTGTCGTCTCCCAAGGCGCGGCGAACCGTGCTCAGCAACGCGGGGGAACCGGTCGACGCCACCCGTTGGACGAACTGCAGCAGCACGGACTCCGGATCGTTGCTGTCGGTCAGTGCCTCGGCCATGAGCCGTGCCGTGCAGGCCTCACGGCTCTCACGGGGCTCGTACAGATACTGCTTCCCGGAGCGGGTACGGTCGAGCCAGCCCTTGCGGTGGAGCTTGGCCATGGTGGACATGACCGTCGTGTAAGCCAGTGGTGCACTGCGCTCGGCGTTCATGGCATCGACCATGTCACGCACGGGAAGAGGGTGGTCCGCGGACCAGATCCGCTCCATCACCTCGGCTTCAAGTGACCCCAGACTCCACACACTGCCCTCCGGTTTGTTCCGTGGCATCGTACCGGGGGCCCGGGTAACGAACTTGGGGCGATGCGGTGTCCGTCCGGATCAGCACGGACACCACATCGCCCCGTAGGTCACTGGTGATCAGTCGGCGGCAGCGGGCGACAGCCAGCGCCGGAACGTCGTGGCCAGCGCCGAACCGTGGGTGTCCCTCTCGTCAACGTGAGTACGGCTCTGTACCCCGTCCTCCGTGCCGCGCAGTTCGCCCATGAGGTTCTTCAGCAGGCGCTCGGCCTCAGGTTGGTGGGCGCCTGGGGACGTCACGCCGATGAGCAACTCGCCCTCGACCGTGCCGCAGAGTACCTCGAACCTGTGCCGGAGCGGTGTGTCCGGGTGGACCAGCGGCCCTGGACGGTTCCAGGACGGCCGCAGCCCCGGCATGGCGTACAGTTCGTCGACCGCACCGAGGTAGTTGAACGCGAACTCGGGCGCGGGAGCGGGTGCGCCACCCTCGTCCGCGGTGACGCCGTACGTGGCGAGGGCGTCATCCAGACCACCGTTGGGCCGGGCAAGGCGCGCCTCGGCGATCCCATGGACCGCTTCGGCGGACTCCTGCAGAGCGGCTACCTCCAGCTGATAGCGGACTGACAGCCTGCCGACCGTGCGCGACAGGTCAGCGGCAGCGGATGTACCGGGCAGCACCGCGGCCCGTCCGTGCCCGTCCACGTCGACGTGGATCGACTCGCCGAAGCCGGACACACGGGCGGAGCGGGCCAGGGCCGCGAGGAGCACGTCTCCCATGGTCACCGTGGAGCGGGCCTGCTCACGCAGTCGGTCGGTCGCCGGGGCGTCGAGCACCTCGATGAGCGTGACGGCGTCACGAGCGACACCGCGGGGTGTCTGCTCCACGGGAGGACGGGCCTGCTCCTCGCGCGTCACCGCCGTCTGCTCGGCGTGGCGCGCTACCTCCCCGGCCCACACCGCAGCGGGCACGGTGGGCGAGGGCAGTTCCGCGTGCCCCTCCTCCGCGATCTGAACGTGCGCGGCGAGCAGTTCTTCGAGGACGAGTCGCAAGGAGAAGTTGTCCACGACCAGCCAGTGGGCGACCAGAAGGACCTCCGGACGCCTGTCCCGGCCCCGGTCGAAATACAGCACCCGCAGGAGTGGCGGCTCCGCGAGGTCGAAGCCGCGTTGTGCCCGCTCGGCGAGCTCCTCGATGGTGCGGTCCTGATCCTCGACTGACAGGTCACCCAGGTCGAGCCACTCCAGAGGAACGGCAGACGCCTCGCCCGCCGCCGCCACGCGCTGCCGCCAGCCCCCGGGACCGTGGACGAAGCCCGTACGAAGGGCGTCGTGGCGGCCGATGAGGGTCCGGAGTGCGACACGCAGCGCCACCTTGTTCAGCGGGTCGTCGAGTTCGAAGAACAGCGCGTAGTTGTGGTGGCGGGCCACCGAGCCCTCGAGCCCGGCGAGGAGCATGGCCTGTGCGGGGAGCAGTGGCGCGTCGCCGACGACCTCGGCCCGCGCTTCGTCGGCCGGGCGAGGCCCCACCAGTGTGGCCACGCCGGCCAGCCCGAAGATCGTCGGGTGCTCGAAGAACTGACGCGGGCTGAGCGCCAGCCCCACGTCGGCCGCCCTGCTGATCACGCGAAGGGCGAGCAGCGAGTCCCCACCGAGTTCCCCGAAGTCGTCGTGGATGCTGATGGTTTCCGTGCCGAGCACCTCGACCCAGATGTCCCGCAGCCGCCGCTCCATGTCATTGCGCGGTTCTGGCCCCTGGGCGCTGTCCGGGTCCGAGGCACCGCGCGAGGGCGCACTCGCTGTCTGCGGCAGGGGTGCGGGCAGGGCGCTGCGGTCGACCTTGCCGTTGGCCGACAGGGGCAGGGCGTCAAGGAGCACGAAGTTGCGCGGGACCATGTACTCCGGGAGCACGGTGGCGATCATGGTCCGGGCGTCCGCGATGAACTCGTCCGGATCGTCGGAGACGGGGTCGATGGGCGTGAGGTAGGCGGTGAGGTGGTTGTTCGCCGCGGTGACGACGGCGTCCTTCACGCCGGGGTGGGTGGTGAGTTTGGCCTCGATC
>NZ_VCHX02000132.1 GCF_005768555.2 Streptomyces sporangiiformans | reverse complement strand
GCCGCCGCTCCTCAGGAGCGGCGGCCGGCGAAACGATGACAGCGAGGATCAGGCCTCGGCGCCCTCGGCAGCCTCTTCCTCGGCCTCGCCCGCGGTCTCCTCCGCCTGCGCGGCCAGAACCTGCAGAACGACGGCGTCCTCGTCGATGTCCAGCGTCGTGCCGTCCGGGAGCGGGATGTCCTTGGCGAGGATGGAGGCGCCGGCCTCCAGGCCCTCGATGGAGACGGTGACCGACTCAGGGATGTGCGTGGCCTCGGCCTCGACCGGCAGCGCGTTCAGCACGTGCTCCAGCAGGTTGCCGCCCGGAGCCAGCTCGCCCTCGGTGTGCACGTAGATCTCGACGTTGACCTTCTCACCGCTCCTGACGAGCAGCAGGTCGACGTGCTCCAGGAAACCCTTGATGGCGTCACGCTGGACAGCCTTCGGGATCGCCAGCTTCTTCTTGCCGTCGAGTTCCAGGGCCAGCAGAACGTTCGGGGTACGCAGCGCCAGCAGCAGATCGTGACCCGGCAGGGTGACGTGGGTCGGGGCGTCACCGTGACCGTACAGAACGCCCGGAACCTTGCTCTCACGGCGAATACGACGCGCGGCACCCTTGCCGAACTCCGTACGGATCTCGGCGGCGAGCTTTACCTCGGCCATGCTCATCACTCCTCGTAGATAGGGGAAGGTGGTCACCCGGCCATACATCGGCCTGCTACGAAGAGCGCGTCGATAACGGACCGCCGCACCAAAAAGGTACGGCCTCCCTCGCCGAGCAACTGTGACAGCTTACGCGGCGAGAAGGCCGTACCAGAAATCGATCTTCAGGGCCCGCTGACGTGGGCCTCCTGCTCGTCGAACTACTCGTCGAACAGGCTCGTCACCGAACCGTCCTCGAACACCTCACGCACCGCACTCGCGATCGTCGGCGCGATCGACAGCACCGTGATCTTGTCCAGCGCCAGCTCACCCGGCGTCGGCAGCGTGTCCGTGAACACGAACTCGCTCACCTTCGAGTTCTTCAGCCGGTCGGCCGCCGGACCCGACAGCACACCATGCGTCGCCGTCACAATGACATCCTCCGCACCATGCGCGAACAGCGCCTCCGCCGCCGCGCAGATCGTGCCACCCGTGTCGATCATGTCATCGACGAGGACACAGACCCGGCCCTCCACATCACCGACCACCTCGTGCACCGTGACCTGATTCGCCACGTCCTTGTCCCGGCGCTTGTGCACGATCGCCAGCGGCGCACCCAGACGGTCACACCAACGGTCCGCGACCCGCACCCGGCCCGCGTCCGGCGACACCACGGTCAGCTTGGTGCGGTCCACCTTCTGCCCCACGTAGTCCGCCAGCAGCGGCAACGCGAAGAGATGATCGACCGGGCCGTCGAAGAACCCCTGGATCTGATCCGTGTGCAGGTCCACCGTCAGAAGCCGGTCGGCACCCGCCGTCATCATCATGTCCGCGATCAGACGCGCCGAAATCGGTTCACGTCCACGGTGCTTCTTGTCCTGACGGGCGTAACCATAGAACGGCACAATCACCGTGATGCTCCGAGCGGAAGCCCGCTTCAGAGCATCGATCATGATCAACTGCTCCATGATCCACTTGTTGATCGGAGCCGTGTGGCTCTGGATCAGAAAGCAGTCGGCACCGCGTGCCGACTCCTCGTAACGGACATAGATCTCACCGTTCGCGAAGTCGAAGGCCCTTGTCGGGACAACCCCGATGCCCAGCACGTCGGCCACCGCCTCGGCAAGCTCGGGGTGGGCGCGGCCGGAGAAGAACATCAACTTCTTCTCGCCGGTCGTCTTGATCCCGGTCACAGACTGTCTCCTCAGAGGTGTCTCAGCTGGGCGCAGCCAAGTGATCGCAACCGTCGTCGATCACGGTGAGCTGCATGGCCTGGTAGAGGTGAGTGGATGTGCGGTTATCACGGTACGCCGAGTCAGGCGCACCTGTTTCCGGTCAGCTTTCGCCCTCCGCCTCGCGAGAAGCCGCCTCCGCCGCCTTCGCCGCAGCGCTCCCCGGACGCTTCCGCGCCACCCAGCCCTCGATATTCCGCTGCTGACCACGGGCCACGGCCAGCGAACCGGGCGGCACATCCTTCGTGATGACCGAGCCCGCCGCCGTGTACGCGCCGTCCCCGACCGTGACGGGTGCCACAAACATGTTGTCCGAACCCGTCTTGCAATGTGAACCCACCGTCGTGTGGTGCTTCGCCTCACCGTCGTAGTTCACGAACACGCTCGCGGCACCGATGTTCGTGTACTCGCCGATCGTCGCATCCCCCACATACGACAGATGCGGCACCTTCGTGCCCTCACCGATCGACGCGTTCTTCGTCTCCACGTACGTACCCAGCTTGGCCTTCAGCCCAAGCCGCGTACCCGGACGCAGATACGCGTACGGCCCGACCGACGCCTGCGGCCCCACCTCGGCGCCATTGGCGACCGTGTTGTCGACCCGGGCCCCCGGGCCCACCCGGGTGTCCGAGAGACGCGAGTTCGGGCCGACCTCGGCACCCTCGCCCAGATGCGTGGCGCCATGAAGCTGCGTACCCGGATGCACGATCGCGTCCTGCTCGAAGGTGACCGTCACATCGATCCAGGTGGTGGCCGGGTCGACGACCGTCACCCCGGCGAGCATCGCCCGCTCGAGGAGGCGGTCATTGAGGATGCGGCGCGCCTCCGACAGCTGCACGCGGTTGTTGATCCCGGCGATCTCCCGATGGTCGCCGGCCACGGACGCGCCCACGCGGTGACCGGCCCCCCGAAGAATCCCGAGCACATCCGTCAGGTACTCCTCACCCTGACTGTTGTCCGTCCGCACCTTGCCGAGCGCATCGGCCAAGAGCTGCCCGTCGAAGGCGAAGACACCCGAGTTGATCTCCCGGATGGCGCGCTGCGACTCGGTGGCGTCCTTGTGCTCGACGATCGCCGTCACCGCGCCGGAGACTCCGTCGCGGACGATGCGGCCGTAGCCGGTCGCGTCCGGCACCTCGGCGGTCAGCACGGTCACGGCATTGCCGTCCGCGCTGTGCGTGGCGGCGAGATGGCGGAGCGTTTCGCCACTGAGCAGGGGCGTGTCCCCGCAGACCACGACCACGGTGCCGTCGACGGTGCCGCCGAGCTGCTCCAGCCCCATCCGCACCGCGTGCCCGGTGCCGTTCTGCTCGGCCTGCACCGCCGTCCGTACGCCCGGGTCGATCTCGGCGAGGTGCGCGGTGACCTTCTCGCGGGCGTGCCCCACGACGACGACCAGTTGCTCGGGGTCCAACTCACGCGCGGCGGCGAGCACATGGCCCACAAGGGAACGGCCACAGATGTCGTGCAGGACCTTCGGTGTGGCCGACTTCATACGGGTGCCCTCACCCGCTGCGAGTACGACGACGGCTGCCGGGCGGTTGGCGCTCACGGGTTTTGCCCTTCGGCTTCGGATGACTGCGATGTCTTTGGGGTGTGGACATGGGCAGGATACCGGGGCGTAGTGCGGGGGAAATGTGAGCGGGGCCTGACTTGGCAGTCAGGCCCCGCTTGCCCTGGGCTCCCGGGGGAGGACTCGAACCCCCATATGCGACACCAAAAGACGCCGTCTTGCCCTTAGACGACCCGGGATAGCCCCTATGTCCGGTTCGATGAACCGGCCGGAAGGACAGCCCCTACTATGCCGTACCAGGCGCCCTCGATGCGACGGTACAGATCGGCACTCTGTAGGACGCTGATCACGAGACAGCCTCTGTACGTGTCGCCGACGTTCTTGCGCACCGTTTTCGGGTTGTGCTTCTTCAGCGTGGTTTTGCTGAGCGAGCACCTGTCGACATCGAGGAGATCGGCCCAGTACTGCTCGGCGGCAGTCACGTCGGCGGACTCGTGGATCATCACACGGAAGCGCCTTCGCTCTCGCTCGATCTTGAGAAGGTCCAGCCAGGCTAGGAAAACGCTGATCATTCCCGGGTCGCTGTTGACGAAGTTGACGTACTCCCGGCGGTTGTACGGCTTGTCCTTGCCGCCCTCCGCCCAGTAGAGGCCGACGCCCAGGAGGAACAGCTCACGCTCGGACAGGTCGCCGATCTCCGCGAGTGCGGCCGTCTTGGTGCGCTGTCGTTCCTCGTCGCGCAGCGCGAGCTCGTGCTCCCACCGCTTCCGCGCCGCGAGTTTCGCCTGCTCCGTCGGATCCCGTCGCTCCGGCTTCGGTAGATCCCGTACCCACAACGAGATCGAGCTCTTCGAGCACCCCAGTTCCACCTGGATCTGGTCGTACGTCCAGCCCTGGAGCCGTAGCTCTCTCGCCCTCGCTCTCAGGTCGTCCTTCGCGTTCGGGCGCTTGGTCCACTCCGGGGGAGCCTCGCCCTCCAGGAGGCGGTTGAGGATGTCGTCGTTGTCGACGTGCAGCCGGTCGCGGATCTGGCGGCGGCTGAAGCCTGCTCGCCGCAGGGTCACCGCCTGCTCGCGCAGCCCCTCGAAGTCGGCGTACTTGCTGTGTGCGTGTGCCATGGGCATACCGTCTGGCGGAATGGGGGCTTCCGGGGGCGAACGGTGAGCGATTCAGCAGTTCGAGGGATATCGGATCGTTTCGCTTCTGTTCGATTGCGGGCTGTGGTGTAGCCCAGTGCCCGGAACTTGCCGGAAAAGGGGTGGCGTGCGCCCGTAGGCTGGAGGCATGACCACGACGGGGGAAGACCACACCGTGGCCCTGGAGGGGCCGTGGTGGTGGGCGAGGTGGCGTAGCGCGGTGCTCGATGGAGGGCTCGCGTTGGTGTCCGCCGTCGAGTGTGCGATCGAGGGGGTTCCGTTCGCGCGGGACGCGGGGCTGCCGGTTCCGGCGGGGGTGGTTTTCGGGCTGTTCGCGGGGGCCGTCCTGCTGTTGCGCCGGAAGTGGCCGATCACGGTCGTGCTCGTCTCGATCGCGATCACGCCTGCCGAGATGGGCTACCTGATGGGGCTCGTCGGGCTCTACACGCTGGCCGCGTCGGAGTTGCCCCGGCGGATCACCGGGGCGCTGGCGGCGATGTCGATGCTCGGGGTGCTGATCGTCACGTATGTGCGGGCGCATCAGGGCGTGGTGCGCGGTGATGTGGCCTTCGGTGAGTGGGCGGTGCCGTTCCTGTCGCTCACGACTTCGCTGGGCATGACGGCGCCGCCGGTTTTGCTCGGGTTGTACGTGGGTGCGCGGCGCCGTCTGATGGAGAGCTTGCGTGAGCGGGCCGATTCGCTGGAGCGGGAGTTGCAGCTGCTGGCCGAGCGGGCGGAGGAGCGTGCGGAGTGGGCGCGGAACGAGGAGCGGACGCGGATCGCGCGTGAGATGCATGACGTGGTCGCGCACCGGGTGAGCCTGATGGTGGTGCATGCGGCGGCGCTGCAGGCGGTGGCGCGGAAGGATCCGGAGAAGGCTGCCAGGAACGCGGCGCTTGTGGGGGACATGGGCCGGCAGGCGTTGACGGAGCTGCGGGAGATGCTGGGGGTGCTGCGTACGGGGGAGGGATCGGCGCCCCGGGTGCAGTCGATGCAGTCGATGCAGTCGGTTCCGTTGGCGGCGGTGGGGGCGGCCGCGGCCGCCGCGGCGTCCCGGGCTGTGGGCGACGAGGGGGGCGAGGGGCCTTGCCTCGCGGATCTGGACGAGCTCCTTGGGCAGTCCGCCGCCGCCGGGATGGCGGTGGATCTCTCGGTCGACGGTGATGCCCGCGTGTACGCCCCGGAGGTCGAGCAGACCACGTATCGCGTCGTGCAGGAGGCGTTGACGAACGTCCACAAGCATGCGGCGGGTGCGAAGACGCATGTGCGGCTGGCGCATCGTTCGTCGGAGATCGCGATGCAGGTGGAGAACGAGCCGCCGCCGGAGCCGGAGGCGGCGTCGGACGCGCGTCTGCCGAGTGGCGGGAACGGTCTGGTCGGGATGAAGGAGCGGGTTTCCGCTCTGGGGGGTGTGTTCGTTTCGGGGCCCACGGACGCGGGTGGGTTCCGGGTGTCGGCCGTGATCCCGGCTGATGGCTGAGCGCTGAGGACTGAGGACTTAGAGCTGAGGGCTGAGGACTTGGAGCTGAGGGCTGATCAGCCTGTCGTCAGGCGTTCCGGCTCCGTGCCCGAGATGAGGCCCGTCAGCGCCTGGTCGATGTCGGGTCCGAGGTACCAGTCGCCTGTGTGGTCGAGGGTGTAGACGCGGCCTTCGGCGTCGATGGCGAGCAGGGCGCGGCTTTCGGACTCTTCGCCGAGGGGGCAGACCTCGGTGTCGAGGGCGCGGCCGAGGTCGGCCAGGGTGCGGGCCATGTGGAGGCCGTGCAGCGGGTCGAGGTGGAGGGGGGAGGGCGCGATCTGGCGGCCGGGGCCGGGCGGTTGGATGTGCAGGCCGCCGAACTCCGCCCAGGCTTCGACCGCTGCGGGGAACACGGCGTGCCGGTGGCCGGCGGGGGATTCGTGGCTGCGGAGGGCGTCGGCCCAGATCTCGGCCTGCTTTATGTCCCAGCGGCCCGGCTGCCATCCGGCGGTGCGCAGTGCCGTGTCCACGGGCGCGGGGAAGCGGCTCGTGGAAGTGGTGGAGGAGGCGCGGTCGGTGTGCATCGGCCCTTCGTTCGTCTGAGCGGCGTGGGTGCGGTGTGTCCTCTGTTGGTACGCGGGTGTGGGAAGACTCACGTCTGCGCTGTCGTCGGGTCGACGATGCGTACGCCGAAGTGGGCGCTGAGCGCGGTGCAGGAGCGGCATGGTGCGGCGAAGCTGCCGTGCAGCGGGTCGCCGTCCTCGCGGATGCGGCGGGCGGTGAGTTTCGCGTTCTTGAGGGACTTGCGGGCTTCGCCGTTGGTCATCGGTTTGCGTGCGGCCCGCTTGGTGCGGGCGGCGTCGGCCGCGCTGATGTGCCGGGAGATGAGGATCGCTTCGGCACACCGGCCGGTGAACCGGTCGCGTTGGCCGCTGGTGAGGGTGTCGAGGAAGTCCCGTACGAGGGGATGGAGGGCGGGCGCCTGGTCGCCGCGCCCGGCCGTTCCGGTGAGGGTGGCACCACGTACGGAGAGGGCGGCGGCGACGGTGGGGAGTATGCCGTCGCGGCGGTGGAGGAGGACGGGTGCCTGGCGTCTTTCGGTGCTGCTCCAGCCCACTCGGGGGTCACCGGACGTTCCTGTCTGTGTGGCGTTCATGGTCGTGCTCCCTCCCCTTTCCCCGCGACGGTAGCCGCTGATGTCCTGCCCCCGGGCGGGGACAGAGTGCCAAACTCCGGGGCCGGTGTGGAAGCTGAGGCGGTGCGACACGCGCGGTCTTCGTCTCACCGTCACGGCAGGGTGACGGCTGGTCACGGAACCGGAGGCCCGGTGGCCGGTACGGAACCGGACGGCCGGTGACCGGTGTCGTCCAACGACATAGGCTGTCGATATCCGTGGAACATCAGAACGCCGCAGGGGGCAACCGCCATGACGACAGGTCGGCTCGGGCAGCAAGCCGCGCCGCCGAACGCGGCCTACGCCGGGCAGGTCGTGCATTTTCCGGACCCGGTCCGGGCCGCCCGTCACCCCAGAGGTGTACGGATCGACGAGTACGGCTACCCCGACTTCTCGGCGTACGCGCGTGCCGCCGCGGAGATCGCCGAGCCGCCCGAGGGTTTCGGTGTCGATGAGTTGCGGCTGACGGACTATGTGTCGGCGAACGCGGCGATGGCGGCTTCGGGACATGACCTGTGGGACACGATTCCCCAGGTGGCGACACCGCATGGCTGGACGTGGCATCACGTGCCCGGTACGCGGCGGTTGGACCTGGTGCCGGTGGAGGTGAAGGCGTTGCTGCGGCATCACGGCGGGCTGGCGACGGCGGCCGTGGACCAGAACAAGAGGGGCACGCGGCCGTTGCAGGAGACGCGGCCCGCGCATTTCGGGTTGCCGAAGTCGTCGGTGGCGGTGACCGAGCAGCAGGTGCTGGGGGCCGAGGAGGACCTGGGGTACCGGCTTCCGGGTGCCTATCGGTCGTTCCTGAAGGCGGCGGGCGGGTGCGCGCCGGTGGGCGCGGCGCTCGACGCGGAGCTCGGACTGCTCGTCGACCAGCCGTTCTTCACGGTGCGGGACGAGGCGGCCGTCAATGACCTCGTGTACGTCAACAAGTGTCTGCGCGATCACCTCACCAAGGACTACCTGGGAGTTGGTTTCGTACAGGGCGGTCTGCTCGCGGTGAAGGTGAAGGGCGAGCGGATCGGCTCGGTCTGGTTCTGCGCGTACGACGATGCCCGTGACCAGGACGCGTGGCCGCCGGCCGAGCGCGTGCAGCGGCTGTTGCTGCCCTGCGGTGACGACTTCGACCAGTTCCTGGGCCGGCTCGCGGGTAATCCGCCGGAGCTGGAGACCGTGGCGAACCTGATGGTGGACGGCGGCTTCGCGCAGGCCGTGGCCGTCTCTTCGGTGGGGGAGTGAACGTCCGATGGTGACCTTCGCGCAGGCGCAGGAGCGCGCGGAAGAGTGGATCAACGGGGATGTGGCCTCGTATCAGCATCGTGAGGTGCGGGTGCGGGAGTTCGAGCTCGGGTTCGTGGTCTGGGCGGAGGACCGCGCCGACGGTCCCCGGTCCGACGGTGGTGCGCAGCGGCTTGTCATCGCGCGCGACAGCGGGGAGGCCACGTTGTGGCCGTCGCTGCCGGTCGGTGAGGTGATTCGTCGGTATGAGGAGGAGTACGGGGTGCCGGACGCGGCACCCGAACCGGCGCCGGCGCCTCCGGCGCGGGTCGATCTGAACCAGACGTCGTTCCTGCTGACTCCTCCGGAGTGGCTGCAGGAGGCGGCGGACAGGATGGGGATTCCGGACCAGCGGGCGGGTTCGTCCGCGGGCTCGGCCCCGGGTTCGTCCGACGGGGCGGGGGCCAGGCCGGCCGCGGCCGGCTCCGGCGACCGGCCTTCCGCCAATGGGGTTGCCGGGAGCGGGGGTTCGCTGCCCGGGACCTTGGCGGGGCCCGGGGGTCCGGGGTCGCCGGGATCGTCCGGGGCGCCGGGTGCGCCCTCGGGGTCCGCTGTTCCGTCGGCGCCCGGTGCTCCGTCGGGGCCCGGTGCGCCCGCCGCTCCAGGAGGTGCCACGTCGTGGCCCGCCGCCGGAGGTGGGGCCGAGTCCGGCTCAGCCGAGGGGCCGGGTGCGCCCGCCGCCACTCCGTGGGCGGGGACGGACACCAACGCCGAGCCGGGTGAGGACCGTTCCGTGCCGTTGCCCGCGACGGTGTTCTCGCCGCCGGTGAGCGGCCCCGACGACGGCGGTACGCCGCCGCCCGCGCCGCCGGACGCCAAGACCGCCCTGATGTCGGGCGGCAGCCAGCTTCCGCGTACGGCGGTGGCCCCGGCAGTCGACAACGAGCAGGGGTCGGGCGCGGCACCGGGCCCGACGCCACCGCCGGGCGCTCCCCGGGGCCCGGGTGCGGCGGGTACTCCGCCTCCGCCTTCGCCGCCGGGTGCTTCGTACGGGTACCCGCAGGGCACTCCGCCGCCGGGGTCTTCGTACGGTTACCCGCAGGGACCCGGTGCGGCCCCGAACACGCCGCCGAACACACCGCCGAGCGCGCCCGGTACGCCGCCGCCCGCCGGTCCCAACGCCCCGCAGCCGCCTGCCGGTCCGAGTGCGCCGGCGCGGCCGCTGCCGCCCAACGCCGGTGACATCGCCGACGCCGCGACCAGCAAGGCGCAGTCGCCCCCGCGTCGGGCGCGTGCCAGTGGGGCGGGTACGCCGCCTCCGCCGGGTGCGCCCGGGACGCCGGGCGCGCGGCCGGGTGGTACGCCTCCGCCGTCCGGGCCCGGTGCGCCGGGTACCCCGGCGGGTGGGTACGTGCCCACCCAGCTTGTCTCGCAGCTCGGTCCGGAGGGGCCGGAGGGCCCCGGTGGTCCCAAGCCTCCGGGTGCGCCGCAGCCTCCGGGTGCGCCTGGTGCTCCGAACCCTCCGGGTGCCCCGAACCCTCCGGGTGGTACGCCCTCCGGCGGTGTCCACCACGCCGCGACGGTGCTGGCCGATCCGAGTCAGCTCGGCGGCAGCTCCGGTGGCCCCAAGCCTCCGGGCGCGCCTGGTGCGCCCGGTGCGCCGCAGCCGCCCGGTGCACCCGGTGCCCCCGGTGCGCCGCAGCCTCCGGGTGCGCCTGGCGCTCCGAACCCTCCGGGTGGTACGCCGTCCGGCGGTGTCCACCACGCCGAGACGATGCTGGCCGGTCCCGGTCCCGCCGGGCCGGGCGCTCCTCCGCCGCCCCAGGCCCCCGGGATGCCGCCCGGCGCGCCGCTCCCCGCCCCCGGGATGCCTCCGGGCGCTCCACAGCCGATGCCGGGTCAGCCCATGCCGGGTCAACCCATGCCTGGCCAGGGCCCGATGCCCGGTCAGCCCATGCCCGGCCAAGGCCCGATGCCCGGTCAGCCCATGCCGGGTCAGGGCCCCGTTCCCGGTCAGCCCATGCCCGGGCAGCAGCCTCCTGCGTACGGCTACCCGCAGCAGGGGCAGCCGACGGTCGGTCCCGGTTATCAGGCCGTACTCCGTTACCGGGCGCAGGACGGTTCCGAGCAGCAGCTCATCCGCCGTTCCGCGCCGGGCACCCCGCATCCGGAGTGGCAGATCCTGCACGAGCTGCGGGCGATGAACGTTCCCCCGCAGCAGGTGCTGGAGCTGCACACGGAGTTGGAGTCGTGTGAGCTGCCGGGCGCGTACTGTGCGCGGATGATCCGGGAGAGCTGGCCGCAGGCGCGGATCACCAGCATCGCTCCGTACGGCACGGACCACGCGAGCCGTCAGCAGGGCATGGCCCAACTGCTCGCGCATCAGGGCGAGCTGCACCAGGTGGCGGACGGGCCCGCGAGGCCCGCGCCGGTGCGCGCGCCGTTGCCGCAGGTGCAGCCGGCGCCGCCGATTCCGCCGGAGGCGATCGGGCAGGAGCTGGCCGCCGCGTTCGGGCCGGGAGTCTTCCGTTTCGACCAGGGTGCGGTGTCCCGGCAAGGCGTCCCGCCGATCGTGGCGCACACCCTTGTGGTGGCCGGCCTGCCCGTCGACATGGGCCCGTTCTTCTGGGCGCAGGCGCAGCCGGGCCGCCCGGTGCCGACGCTGGCCGAGCTGGCGCAGGAGCGCGGGGTGCAGCCGGCCTCGGACGCGGGCTCGTATCTGGTGATGGGCAGCGACTTCGGCAAGGCGATCTGTGTCCAGTACGGCACGGCGAACATCGTGGCCGTACCGGTCGAGGCCGGTCCGGGCGGTGCTCCCGTACCGCCGCAGTTCGTGAACACCGGGCTGCCGGAGTTCGCGCGCAGTCTGGCGCTGCTCGGCCGGATGTGGCGGCTGCGGTTCGGGCTGAACCAGGAGCAGGCGGGGCGTTGGACCGTCGACTTCCAGGCGCAGCTCGCCTCCCTCGATCCGGCGGCGCTCGGGTCGCCGGAGAGCTGGTGGTCGGTGCTGCTGGAAGAGATGTGGGACGGGTTGCTCTGACCTGTCGTTGAGCTGAGATTCGCTCGCCGCTCTCTGTAAGGGGCGGGCCCGGTCGGTCGACCGGGCCCGCCCCTTTTTGTGCTGGATGCATGGAATACATGGAATGCGCTGGTTGCGTTCGGATGATCCGATCCCTTGGCCGTGATCACTGACAGGATGAATCGGGCGGAGTGTCGCGTTATGAACACTTCCGTCTGATCAACCAAGATGTGCGGCAAATCGTGTCTGTTGTACGTCGCACGCCGAAGAGGGGATTCGAGGATGAGCAGCGCATCGGTGTCGCCTCAGGGCTTCGTGGCCGGACGGGGGCGTGGTTACCGTCCCGATCAGGTCGACGCGTACGCCGAGGCACTGTCGCGGGACCGGGATGCCGCGTGGGAGCGGGCGGCTCGACTGACCGTGCTGGCCAAGGAGATGGAGGCGGAGGCGGAACGGATGCGCGAGCTCGTGGCAGGGCTCCCCGCGCAGACGTACGAGATCCTCGGGGAGAGCGCCCGGCGGCTCTTCGAACTCGGTGTGGAGGAGGCGGTGTCGCTCCGCGAGAACGCGCAGTTGGAGGCGCGGCGCGCCGTCGAGGAGGCGGAGGCGGCGGCCGAGGGCGCGCGTGAGGCGGCGCGGGCGGAGGCCGACGCGGTGCGTGGCGAGGCCGAGGAGCGGGCCCGGCACCGGCTGCTGGCGGCGCAGGCCGAGGCCGACGAGATGCGGGTCGCCGCGCGGCGTGAGGTGAAGGAGTGCCGGGGTGAGGCGCTCGCCGCGCTGCGTGAGATGCGGCAGCGTACGGAGGGGTTGCTGGCCGAGCAGGAGAGGGAGCATCTCGAGCGCTGGGAGGAGGCCGGGCGGGCGGCCGCCGACCGGCAGGACGCGTTCGACGCGCACCATGGTCCGCTGGTGGCGCGTGCCGAGCAGGGCCTCGCCGAGGCCGAACAGGCCCTGGCGGACGCCCGCGAGACGGCTCGGCGCCGGCAGGAGCATGCGGAGGTGCAGGCCGCCGAGCTGGTCGCGGAGGCCGGTGTCATCGCGGACCGGGTCGCCCGTGAGACGGAGCGGGTGCTGCGTGAGCACAGCGAGCGGTGGGATGTCGTACGGGCCCACATGGACCACGTACGCAGCAGTCTCGCGGCGCTCACGGGGCGTGCGACGGCGGAGTAGCGGGGGTTCGGCCTTCCGCCCGCTCCCCTAGGACAGGCCCTGGCTCCGGGTGAACGTGAAGGTGATCCCCGCCTGTCCGGCCAGTTCGCCGCCGGAGCCGAGCAGCGACACCGTGCCCTTGGCGCTCACCTCGGCACTGAACGTCACCTCGTTCAGCTGGAACTCGCCCGCCTTCTGCGGCAGCGAGGCGATCACGCCACGCATCGTCGCGACGAAGTCGCCGAGCCGGGACTGGAGTTCCTCGGCGGGAATCTCCGTACGCGCGGCCCGCCATTCCTCCACGCGCTTGAGGGAGAGCCGGTCGGTGCGGCCCTGCTCGGTGTCCTCCAGACCGAGGACGCTGATGGTCTTCCCGCTGTCAGGGGTGGGCTGTGGCTGCGGCATGGGGTGGCTCCTCGGGGGTCGGGCGGACGTGCAGGCATGGGTCGGCGTACGCGGCATAGGTGAGGCCGAGCGGATTGCGCAGGGTGTGCAGGAGGTGTCGCCGGGATTCGAGGAGCGCTCTGCCCAGGGGGATCCGGCGGACGAGGAAGCGTTCGTACAGCGCCCTGGAAAAGGCGGCGGCGACATCGTCGGGGATCTCGGTCTCGGTGCCGATGAAGCCGCGATTGCCGTTTGTGAGGAAGAGGTGCGGGAACGACGGCGCCCCCGGGGCGCGCATGCGGCCCGAGCCGCAGGCGTTCATCATGACCAGCGGCAGGTCGAAGGTGCGCTTGTCCTGGCTCGCGCCGAGGGCGACGAGGTCCGCGCCGAGGGCGCGGAGCGTGGTGCGGGAGTGGTGGCCCGCGCCGCTGAGTTCGATCTCGGCGTCGAGCGTGTTGTCGGAGCGGGTGTAGCAGTGGCAGGCGAAGTGCTGTACCTGGTCGGGCAGTTCACGGCGTGCGCCGTTGAGGAGGAGCCGCGGGTCGAAGATCTGCTCGGCCAGGCCCAGTGCGTTGTCCGCGCCGTCGGGGTACGGGCCTTCCAGGTCGATGTGCGTGCCTCCGGCGTCGGCGAACCACGCCAGTTCCTCGACGGCTCCTTCGAGGTGCTCGTAGTACAGATAGCGGGCGGGGACGCGGCCGTCCGGCCCTGTGTGCAGTGCTGTCCCGCCGCGGACGGGCGCGGGCAGCATGGCGCGTCGCACCACACACGAGAAGCCGACGAGTGTGCGGCAGGCCGTGGTGAAATCGCCCGGCGATTCGACGGGCGGGCCGGGGAACATCCGGAAGAGCGGCAGGAACTCCAGGGGCAGGAATCCGTCCTTGCCGCCGACACATTCGACGAGCGGGGGCGGCAGTTCGGGGTTCATGCCGAACGGCAGTGCCTTGTTCCAGAACTTCTGCAGGTCCTTCAGGACGGTCTGCTGCGCGCCGAACAGGATGAAGAGCAGGGTGCGGCCGAGGCCGTGCAGGCTCTGGAAGACCTGGTTGAGGTCCTTGTCCTCGACGGCGAACGCGGTGAGCTCGTCCTTGAGCCGGGTCAGTCCCCTGTCCAGTTCCTGCCGGACCCTGAGCAGCGCGTCGCTGCCGACGAGGGTGGCGCGCACGGGCTTGATCTCCGGGCGGCCGGGGGCGGTGAACTTCAGCCGGGTCGCCTCGCTGGTCGTCAGGACCTTTACGGAGACATCCGGCGACCGTGCTTCGTTCATACGCCGTCCGCCGCTGTGCCCGATTCGGGACCCGATTCGGGACCCGTCCCGGAAGGTGGCGGTGCGGCCTCCGCCTCGATCTTGAGGGCGACGACCTGGACGAGGTGGCCCGTCTGGTAGAGCTGGAACCACACCTCGTGGCTGCCCTCCTCCTCCGGCATCTGGAACCCGAAGGTCGTCTGCGTCTCGTCGTGCACGAGGAGGTTCTTGCGCTGGGGCAGTGGCGTGAGGGTGGAACTGTCGGCCATCGCGTCGAAGGACACGGCGCGAGCGTCCTTGCCGCCCTCGACACGTACCGGCTCGAAGACGAAGAAGTCCGTGCCCGGGCGGCTCGCGACGACCGAGGCGAGGCTCTGCGCGCGCTGGTCGCGCACGACGGACACCACCAGATTCACGCGCCGACCGACCGTGGCCCTGATCGTCCCGCCCTCGGCCCGTACGGGAGGCTGCTCCTCGCTCTGTGCGCGCCGGTCCAGTTCGATCGCGAGATAGCCGACGAAGTTCGTCAGGGGAGGTCCGGTCACGGACTCCTCGAGCGAGGAGCGGATCGTGGCTCGCACGTCCTGGTGGAACTTCTGCTGAAGGTCGGTCAGGTGGCTCTTGAGGTGGCTGCTGACCGGCCCGGCCGCGCTGTGGGCGATGTCCCGCGCGAGCTGGGCCAGATCGGGTGCCGAGAGCGTGGCGCGCGCCGGATCCCGCCGAACCAGCAACGCGTACTCCTCCCGGACCGCGTCGCGTACATCGGCTCGTAGGTCGCTGCGTAGCCGGTCGGCCACATCGGCGGCGAGGTGGTGGAGTTGGGCGCCCGGGGGAAGCCCAGGGTCCACCGCGAATTGCTGCTGGGGGCCGTGTCCCTGAAGCGGGTACGGGGTGGGGTCACCGCTCAGCGCGGAAGCCAGTCGGATCATGTCGTGGGCGTTCTCCGGCAGCATGAGGTGCAGAGAGGTCGCCAGGTCGTACCGGAAGACGTCGACCGCGTCCGCTTTGGCCGCGTACACCTCGGCGAGCAGTCTGCGCGCCTGCACCAGCGCGACCGCTGCCACGAGGAGCGGGCCCACGACGAGCAGTGCGGGCGAGCCGCCTTCGAGGCGGAATCCTCCGAGGTCGCTGAGCGCGATGAACAGCCACACGCCGGCCGTGCACACGGCGCTCGCGACGACGAGCCGGGAGGCGAGCAGACCCTGTTCCCTGCGCCGCACCTGCCGTTTGACTTGCTCGGGGGCGACCAGTTCGATCCGGGGCCAGATCTTGTCGATGGCGAGCCCGGTCTCCAAGGCGGTACGTCGGTGGATCGTGATCACGGCGGCGGACTGCAGGGGATGTGTGAGGTGGTGGAAGGCGGCGGACAGGACGCCCTGGTTCGATGTCGGGGCGCGGTGCCAGGACTCCCCCCGCTCCCGTTGCGCATAGCTCTCGTAGTACGGGTCGTGCTCCGGGCCAGGTACCGACTGGCGTACAGCGCCGACCAGTTCGTTCATCCAGCGCTGTGGCGGCGAGGTGACCGTCCAGGCCAGCACGGCGCCCTGCGCCACCAGGAGCACAGCGCCCGCTCCCGCGAGATAACTCACGTCCAGGAGCCGGTCGTCGCCGGAACCCTCCCCACTCCACGACTCCCCACCCCACACTGCCCACGTCACACTCGCCAGAGGTACGAGCACCCCGGCGAACTGCGCCCCCAGCGAAGTCGTCCTGCCTTGGCCGACCACGGCTCGTGGCCACGGCAGAGCGAAACTCGTGGAGTTGTTCTCAAGGAACGCCAACACCCCGAGAACCAGGAGGACCCCCGCCGCGACGCCGCCCACCGTCCACGCGGCCACCGTCTCGCCGCGCACCGTGGACCAGGCCACCGCACCCGCCACACCCAGCCCCGCGGCAGACCCGAACACCTTCTCGTACGTGGACTGGGAGGACGAGGACGGCGAGTCGGTCAGCCAGAAACCCAGGGCCAGTGCCACCATCGCGCCCCCCAGGCCCCACGCCGCCCACAGCGGCCCCTCCATGGCGAAGCGCACGGTGAGCCAGCCGCCGCACAGCTCGGCCAGCACGAAGCCGGCAATGGCCGTGAGAGGGTCCGACGGGGTGTAGACCGAATGGGCGGAGCTGATGCTGGAGGTGCGCGCGGTGGCGCCGACGAGCAGCGCGAGGAGTACGCCGCCGGACGCCCAGGCCGTTCCGTAGGCGTCGTTTCTGGCGAATCCGGCGGTCAGCAGGGTCAGTTCGGCCACCAGGGAGGTTGCCAGGACCCCGTTGGTGCGCAGCCGCAGCGTCCGGAACGCTTGCGCTTCGCCGGGCCGGCGAGGCTGTGCGGCGCGAGCGACACACAGTTCGGCACACCATACGGCGACCGAGGCGAGCAGCAGCCACTCGGCGAGGCGCCACAGGCCCCCGGCCGGAGCATCGGGCACGAGAGCGAGCACGGCGACCACGCCGCCTGCGGCGACCGCGAGCCCGGTGACCGCGCCGAAGAAGACGCGGCCGCGCGTCGTGCCCGCGCTCGCTGTCATCGGCACCCCCGTCCCGCGTGGGTCGTCCCCTGTGGGGCAACTCCCCTGACCCGTATGGTCTCTGCCCCCTTCTCCGTGTCCCCTAACTCTGCCTCCGCACCACCCCCGCCAGGATGCGCCCCTCGACCTCCTCGTACTGCTTGCGCTCCTGTTCGGCCCGGCGCCGGCCGGAGGCCACGGTGCCCAGCCAGCCGAAGGCGAAGCCGAGGGGGATGGAGAGGACGCCGGTGGTGGTGAAGGGGAACCAGGTGAAGTCGTGGTCGGGGAAGGCGGAGATGGGGGAGCCGGAGACCAGGTTGGTGCCGGTCATCAGCACGAGCGTGCTCACCGAGCCGCCGATCAGGGTGCACAGGAGGCCCGCCCTGGTGTAGCGGCGCCAGAAGAGGCCGTAGACCAGCGCGGGCGCTATCGCCGAGGCGCCCAGGCAGAAGGAGAGGGTGACGAGCGGTTGCAGGCTGCGGTGTTGGACCATCGTGGCCAGCAGGATCGTCGGGACGCCGACGGCGGCCGCGGACACCCGGGCCAGCGTCATCTCGCGGCGCGGCGACAGTTGCTTCCTGCCGTGGGCGAAGACGTCGTGCGCGAGGGAGTTGGCGCAGGCGAGGATCATGCCGGCCACGGAGGCGAGCACGGTCAGGAAGATCGCCGTGGTGACGGTGGTGAACAGCAGGGTCTCGGCGGTCGACACGTCCGTCCCGAACGCGGCGCGTGAGCCCAGCAGATAGGCCGTGTTGCCCTGCGGGTCCGCCGCCATGATCGCCTCGCGCCCGAGCAGCGCGGTGGCGCCGACACCGACGACCGTGATGATCAGCACGAACAGTGCCACGGACGACACCGCCCAGGACATCGAGCGGCGTACCTGACGGGCGCTGCCCGCGGTGTACATGCGCATGGTGATGTGGGGCAGAACACCGCCGCCGAGCACGACGGTCAGCTCTGAGGTGATCATGTCCAGCTCGGGGCTGGGGCCGCTCGAGAACTGCAGGCCCGAGGTCAGGAACGCCGGTCCCGCCCCGCTGCCCCGCGCCGCCGCGTCGAAGAGACCGCCGAGGTCCCAGTCGAACTTGTTCAGCATGAGTACGCAGACGACCGCGCCCGAGCCGAGCAGCATCACGATCTTCAGGATCTGGATGAGAGCGGTGCCCTTCATGCCGCCGATCGCCGCGTAGCTGATCATCAGCGTGCCGAGGCCGATGATGCAGCCGGTCTTCAGCGCGTCGCCGGAGAAGCCCAGGAGGAAGGCCAGCAGGTCGCCGGTGCCCGCGAGTTGGACGAGCATCAGCGGCAGCAGCGCGACGAGTGTCACGGCGCACGCGGCGATGCGTGCGGAGCGTCCCGGCATCCGCCGGGCCAGGACGTCGCCCATGGTGAACCGGCCCGCGTTGCGCAGGGGTTCGGCCAGCAGGAACATCAGCAGCATCAGTGACAGGGCCGTGCTGAGAGCGAGGACGATCCCGTCGTACCCGAACAGCGCGATCACGCCGCCGGTGCCGAGCACGGTCGCGGCGGAGATGTAGTCGCCCGCGATGGCGAGGCCGTTGCGCATCGGGGACATTGAGCTGTAGCCGGTGTAGAACTCGTCGAGGTCGTCGCGGTCGGGGCCGGTCATCACGCACAGCAGCAGCGTGATGGTGGCGACGACGGTGAACGCCACCAGCGACATCGACTGCGCGGAACTGCTGAACTCGGTCATCGGGCGGCCTCCCGCTTGGCGTCCAACTCCGCCTGTTTCCGTATCCGCTCGGCGACCGGGTCGACGCCCCGGCGGGCCGTGTACTCGTACAGCGCGATCGCCAGACCCGTGACGGGCACCTGAAGGAGCCCGAGCAGCAGTCCGACGGGCAGCCCGTCGGTCACGTCCTTCGCCATGAACGACGACGCGGACGCGGACAGCACGAGGAAGAGCGTGAAGTAGCCCAGCGCGGTGAGCGTCGCCACGCGCCGCTGCCAGCGGTACGCGGTGCGCAGCACGCGGAGGTCGCTGTGGTGGCCGAGCGCGGCGTACCGGGGACGCCGCGTCGGCTCGGGGTCCGGCGTCGGCGGTGGTGCCGGTGCCCAGGGATAGGTGAGGTACGAGGGCGACGAGTCGTGCGGCGGCGGTAGGGGGTGCGACGGGGACGGGTCGTAGGCCATCCCGGTTCTCCTTGCGTGGCTCGGGTCCGGTGCGGACCGCAGGGAAACGGGGGGTGGGAGCAACGCACGCTACTCGGCGGTACGGAGATGTGCGCCGCTTTTGCCAAACTGGCCGGTCGGTATGCGCTTACTTCGCTCATCCCCCGCTGGACGGACCCGCCGTGTGCGTGTCCGAAGTGCTTGCCGGGTACGTGAGTTACCGGTTACCGGAGAGGAGCACGTACATGGTGGTTGTGGCGGCCGCGATCGTTCAGGCGGGCCGGCTCCTGGTCGTGAGCAAGCAGGCGGCTCCTGACTTCTTCTATCTGCCCGGCGGTAAGCCCGACGCGGGCGAGGAGTCGCTGGAGGCGCTGACGCGGGAGCTGGACGAAGAGCTCGGGGTGCGGCCCGTGGAGCCGCGCTTCCTGGCTGTCGTCGAGGCCGTGGCCGCCCTTGAGGGCGTACCCATGAAGCTGACGGTGTTCGAGGCTCGGATCGACGGGGTCCCCCGGCCCGCCGCCGAGCTCGCGCACATGCGGTGGGTCCCCGGCCGGGAGAGCGACCTGCGGCTCGCGCCCGCCGTCCGCGACCACGTACTGCCGCTGCTGCGAGCCAGCGGCACGCTCATGTGAGGGCCGTGTCGGCCCGGTCGAGTTCTTGGCACACCTCGGCGGTCAGCCTGTCGGCGTCGTCCAGCGCGGCAGTGAGCGTGTCCGCCGTGGTGCCGAGGGCGGCGAACAGGGCGTGCGCCCGCGCGGCGAAGTCCGGGGGAGCCACGGCGAGTTCTCCCGCGGCTCGCACCGCGCCCTTTTCGTTCAGTACCCAACTCCTGGCGTGCGCGTGGAGGGCGTGCACGAGAAGGCCCACCGCACGAAAGAGGCAACCGGCGGCATAGAAGGCGTCGCCGCGAGCCGCGCCCTTGCGGGCGCCGGCCAGGATGAACGGCGCCTCCCATCGCGCGTTGGCGATGAGCGCTTCGCGCAGCGGCTCGGGATAGTGGCGGGTCTGCTGCCGCAGGGCCTGCAGCTCGCCGCCGGGGTCAGCGAGGATGCGACCGAGGGCCAGCTCGCCGACATAGGCGTGGGAGTACACGCCCAGGGGGTGGCCGGGCTGGACACCGATCTCGAACCGGCCTGCTCGGCACTGCTCCCAGACGCGGTGCACCCGGTCCAGGTCGCGGTAGATCCAGTCGACGGCGTGACCGTCGACGGTCAGCCAGCTCCCGCCGTCCACCCAGGGCCCCCAGCCGCCCGGCTCGGTCACCTCCACCGGCCCACCGGTCAGCTCGGCCGCGAGCAGACGCAGGGCAGCGGTGTCCAGCGGCGGCCGGTAGTACAGGCCCAGATCGAAATCGGAGGAAGGGAAATGTGTTCCCCTCGCCCGGCTGCCTCCCAGACACACCCCGACGACGCCACTGACTTCGGTCAGCCGGTCCGCGATCTCCGCCAAGCGATCCACACCATGGAGTCTGCAGAGCCGGGCGGCCTTCCGCGACCGGATTGACGAGCGCCCGCGGCCTTCGTTCCCCCGCTGGTGCAGCGATCCATGGGCCTGTCGATGTCAGCGGTCGCGTGGGGCTACCAGGCCGGATTCGTAGGCGAGGACCACGAGTTGGGCACGGTCACGGGCGTGGAGCTTGGCCATGGCCCGGTTGATGTGGGTCTTCGCGGTCATCGGGCTGATCACCATGTGGTCGGCGATCTGGTCGTTGGACAGGCCCTGCGCGACCAGGGCGACGGCCTCGCGTTCACGGTTGGTCAGCTCTTTCAGCCCCGTGCCGGCACCGGTGTGGAGCGGCTGGGTGACGTACCGGTTGATCAGCTTGCGGGTGATCGACGGCGCGAGCAGGGCGTCGCCACGCGCGGCGACGCGCACGGAGTGGAGAAGGTCTTCCGGCACGATGTCCTTGACGAGGAATCCGGCCGCGCCGGCGCGCAGCGCGTCGAAGACGTATTCGTCAAAGCCGTAGTTGGTCAGGATGACGACGTGTACCCCGGCCAGGGCCGGGTCGGCGGCGATGCGCCGGGTCGCCTCGATGCCGTCGACGACCGGCATCTGGATGTCGATGAGCACGATGTCGGGCAGGTGTTCCTTGGTGAGGGCCAGGCCCTCCATCCCATCGCCGGCCTCGGCCACCACCTCGATGTCGTCCTCGAGGTCGAGGAGCGCGCGGAATCCGCTGCGCAGGAGCGGCTGGTCGTCGACCAGCAGGACACGGATCATGACGTCAGTTCCACAGGGAGTTCGGCCTGGACGGTGAAGCCCCCCTCGCCGCGAGGCTCCGCCCGCAGCCGGCCA
The DNA here is from genome assembly GCF_005768555.2 of Streptomyces sporangiiformans. Classification (GTDB taxonomy): domain Bacteria; phylum Actinomycetota; class Actinomycetes; order Streptomycetales; family Streptomycetaceae; genus Streptomyces; species Streptomyces sporangiiformans. The sequence goes on along the minus strand of NZ_VCHX02000132.1, from coordinate 7,110 downwards.
CCGAGGGCGGTGACGCGTTCGCGCATCCCGAGCAGCCCGACGCCGGGCACCGGGGCGGTGTCCGGTGTGGCCTTGCCGTCGTCATCGATGCGTATCGCGAGGGCGTCCGGACGGCAGTCGATCCGGACCGACGCCGTGCCGGCGGCGGCATGCCGGGCGATGTTGGTGAGCGACTCCTGAACGATCCGGTAGGCGGTCCGGTCGACCGCGGCCGGCACGTCGTGTCGTTGTCCTTCGATCGTCAGCGTCGCGTCCAGGCCGATGGAACGGGCTCGTTCCACCAGTTCCGGAACATGGTCGAGCCCTCGCGGTGGGGTCGTGTCGTCATCGCGCAGCGCCTGCAGGGTCGCGCGCAGTTCCCGGGTCGCCTCTCGGCCGGCCTGCTGGATGGCCAGCAGGGCCTCCGGCACCTGTTCGCCGCGCTTGCGGGCCACGTGGACGGCGACTTCGGCCTGGACCTTGATGATCGAGATCTGATGGGTGAGCGAGTCGTGCAGTTCCCGCGCGATGTGCAGCCGTTCCTCGTCGGCGCGCCGCCGCGCGGTCTCCTCCCGGGTGCGCTCGGCTTCGTCCGCCCGCCGCTCGGCCTGCCGCAGCGCTTCCCCCGCTGCACCGGCCGCGATCAGCCACGCCAGCTCCAGGGCGCTTCGGGCCTGAGCGAAGGCCTCACCCGTGTCGTGCAGGCCCGAGGCCAGGGCCGCGAGGGGGAGAAAGGCCAGCATGGTCACGCTCGCCGCCACCGTGATGGTGCGGTGTCCCGCCCGTACGGCCGTGTACACCGCGAAGAGGTACGCGACGGCAGGCACGTCGAAGCCGGCCGCCTGGTAACCCACCGCGCACACACCGGTGACGGCCAGGACGGCAACCGGAGCCCGGCTGCGCGCGGCCAACGCCACGCCGCCGGCCACCAGGAGCGCGTAGCCGAGCAGTTCGAGGTTCGTGGCGGGGTGCTGCCCGGACAGCCCGGTGACCAGCAGCGTCGCTGCCACGCCGACGGCGATGACCCAGTCCCTGACACCGGCCTGGACTGAGAACCGTCCTGTACTCATGCGCGCACCCTAGCCGGATGCCGCCGCGGGCGAGTCCGGCTCACGGACGAGCGGCCGCCTACCGCGCACGCGGTACTTTCGCGGCGCCTGCGGCGTCCGCGGCATCCGGGTGCGCCATCGGCGGCAGCGCGAAGTGCATGCGTCTGCGGGACGACCGGCGGTGCGTCCGGCGACATGATCAGGCGACATCCACTCCTCGGAAACGAGACCTACGAAAGAGGCGAGGGACATGAGCTCATCAGGAGCCCCGATGCCGGTCCGACGTGTGCTTGCCGTGGCCGCAGCCGCCCTGCTCGGGGTGTTCGTGCTCGCCGCACCCGCGGCCGCGCACGTCTCGGGCCAACCGACCGCCGCCGACGTCTACACCATGAGCGCCGGGCGACTCGGGGCCACCGTGGCCGCCGTGCTGGGGCTGACCGGCGTGGTCATCGGTGGGCTGGCTCTGGCCCGCCCCGCCGGTCGTTTCGGCACCGGTTCAGGGCGACTCGGAACCATCGTGGCTCTGGCGGCAGGGCTGATCGCCATGGCCCTCGGTGGGCTGGTTGTGGCCACCTCCGACGGTGGTATCGGTACCGGCAACGGGCTGGGCGGGGCCGTCGTGGCCCTGGTGGTGGGGCTGATCGCCATGGTCCTCGGTGGGCTGGCTCTGGCCCGCTCCCGGCGCGACGCCGCACCGCCCACCGCCGCACCGGCTGAGCGGCTCACCGGCTGACGGGCACTACTCGTCGGCAGGGCCCCGCAGAATCGGGAACCGTCGCGGTGCCAGCAACAGCAGGGCCAGGAAGGCGAGTCCGGCCGCGCAGGCCGCGCCCAGGTAGACCGCGTGGACCGCGTCGGCGACCGCGCGGCGCAGATGCTCGTCGGAGGTGCCCGAGTCCAGGGCGCGGGTCACGCTGTCGAGGTCGCCCGCGCCGCCGAGCCGTGCGGCCAGCACCCCGTTGGCGACCGCCCCGAACAGGGCCGCGCCGATCGTCTGGCCGGTCTGGCGGCAGAACAGTATGGAGGCGGTGGCCGTGCCGCGCTCGTCCCAGTCGACGGTCGACTGGACGCCGATGATCAGGGGGAGTTGGAAGAGCCCGAGCGCGCCGCCGAGCAGCAGCATGAGGAGCGCCGGCTGCCAGGCCTCGCCGGGGTAGGGGAGGAACGGGAACACGAGCAGGACCAGCGTGGCCGTGCCGATGCCGAGCATCGCAGTGTTGCGGAAACCGATCCTGCGGTAGACGTGCTGGCTGAGCGCGGCCGACACCGGCCAGCTCAACGTCCATACGGAGAGCACGAATCCGGCGGCGACGGGTGCCAGACCGAGGACCGACTGGGCGTACGTCGGGAGGAAGACCGTCGGGGCCACCATCAGCAGACCGAGCGCGCCGAGTGCCAGGTTCACGGCCGCGATGGTGCGGCGGCGCCAGACCCAGCCGGGCATGATCGGTTCGGCGGCCCGGCGTTCGACGACGACGAGGACCGCGATCAGCGCGAGTCCCGTACCGAAGAGGGCGAGAGACGGGGGCGACAGCCAGTCCCACGCGACCCCGCCCTGCACCAGCGCCGTCAACAGGACGCCGCCGCACGAGAAGACGACGAGCGCGCCCGCCCAGTCGATACGGGGGCGGGGACCCGGCGTGCGCTCCGGTTCATGCAGGTGGCGGACGATCAGCCAGAGCGCGAGCGCGCCGATCGGCACGTTGATGAGGAAGATCCAGCGCCAGTCGGCGTACGCGGCGAAAAGGCCGCCGACCGCCGGGCCCGCGATCGCCGACATCGCCCAGACCGAGGACAACTTCGCCTGAATCTTGGGGCGTTGTTCCAGTGGGTAGAGGTCGGCGGCGAGAGTCTGGACCGTGCCCTGGAGTGCGCCGCCGCCGAGGCCCTGGACGATCCGGAAGGCGATCAGCGCGGCCATGTTCCAGGCGGCGGCGCAGAGCAGGGAGCCGAGGAGGAAGAGGGCCGAGCCCACGATCAGGACCGGCTTGCGGCCGAAGGTGTCGGAGAGCTTGCCGTACACGGGCAGCGTGACCGTCACGGCGAGCAGATAGCCGGAGAACAGCCAGGAGAAGACGGAGAAGCCGCCGAGGTCGCCGACGATCTGGGGGACGGCCGTCGACACGATCGTGGAGTCGAGCGCGGCCAGGCCCATGGCGAGCATGAGCGCGGCGACCACGGCACGGCGTCTGCGGGTCTCCACCCGCTTGTCTGCCGTTGCTTTCTGGACGTCGGTGTCCGGACCTTGGGTGCCCTCCTGGCTCACGGGTTTCCCTGCCTCACAGGATTCCTTCCCCTTGCATCTATCTGCCGGAGCACACCATCTCATTTGACCCTCACGCGGCGGGAGAGTGGACGCTCAGTGGGCGTAAGGGGGGAGTCATCCCTGAGGCGCCCTCCACCGAGGGGTGGAGAGCCCTTAGGGGTACCTCCGTACTACGGCTCGGGGAGGGTTCGTACCGCCGGAGGACGAGACCGGGTGCGGCCGCTCCTTAGCCTGGCTTTACGCCGCTGGGGGCGGGTCCGCTCGTACGGACCGCACCTGCGGGGGTGGGGTTTTCCCCCGGAAAAGACTGCGCTGAGCACCAGCGCGCCGGACCCCGTCCCGCCACCAGACTCATCGATGTAGCAGAACGCGCACGCCAAACGTTGACCGACATAGGAGACTTACCGTGACATCGGCTGTAACCATTCCCAGGCACGGGGGCACTGGAGAGCGTACGGCCGTTGCCGCGCGGGCGCGGCAGGTCGTCAAGGCATACGGGTCCGGGGAGACCCGGGTCGTCGCTCTCGACCACGTCGACGTGGACATCGCACGGGGCCAGTTCACCGCGATCATGGGCCCCTCGGGGTCCGGCAAGTCCACCCTCATGCACTGCCTCGCCGGCCTCGACACGGTCACCTCCGGGCAGATCTACCTGGACGCGACGGAGATCACCGGCCTCAAGGACAAGAAGCTCACGCAGCTGCGCCGGGACCGGATCGGCTTCATCTTCCAGGCGTTCAACCTGCTGCCGACGCTGAACGCGCTGGAGAACATCACGCTGCCGATGGACATCGCGGGCCGTAAGCCGGACCGGGGCTGGCTGGACCAGGTCGTCAAGACGGTCGGCCTCAGCGACCGCCTCAAGCACCGGCCCACCCAGCTCTCCGGCGGCCAGCAGCAGCGCGTCGCCGTGGCCCGTGCCCTTGCCGCGCGCCCCGAGATCATCTTCGGCGACGAGCCGACCGGGAACCTGGACTCGCGCGCGGGCGCCGAGGTGCTCGGCTTCCTGCGCAGGTCCGTCGACGAGCTGGGCCAGACCATCGTCATGGTCACGCATGACCCGGTGGCCGCCTCGTACGCGGACCGGGTGCTGTATCTGGCCGACGGCCGCATCGTCGACGAGATGCACCGCCCGACCGCCGAGGCCGTCCTCGACCGCATGAAGGACTTCGACGCCCGGGGGCGTACGTCATGACCGTCCTGAAGACCTCGATGCGCAACTTCTTCGCGCACAAGGGACGCATGGCGCTCTCGGCCGTGGCGGTCCTGCTGTCGGTGGCCTTCGTCTGCGGGACGCTGGTGTTCACCGACACCATGAACACGACGTTCGACAAGCTCTTCGCCGCGACGTCGTCCGACGTCACGGTCCTGCCCAAGAAGGCCAAGGCCGACGACACCCCGCAGAACGGCAAGCCGGAGTCCGTGCCCGCCTCGGTCCTCGCCAAGGCCCGGACGGCGAAGGGCGTCAAGTCGGCCGAGGGCGCGGTCAGTTCGATGAACGTGACCGTCGTCAACAGCGACAACAAGAACATGGGGTCGACGACCGGCGCTCCGACCATCGCGGGCAACTGGACGAAGAACGACCTGCGTTCGATGGAGATCACCTCCGGGCACGCCCCGCGCGGGCCCACCGAGGCGATGGTCGACGCGGACACCGCCGACAAGCACCACCTGAAGCTCGGTGACGAACTGCGCACGATCGCCGTCACCGGCGACTTCAAGGCGAAGATCGTCGGCATCGCCTCCTTCAAGGTGACCAACCCCGGCGCGGCCGTCGTCTACTTCGACACCGCCACCGCGCAGCGCGAACTGCTCGACGCCACCGGCCGGTTCACGCACATCAACCTCGTGGCCGCGCAGGGTGTCACCGACGCGACGCTCAAGCAGAACGTCACGTCCGCGCTGGACGGCACCGGGTCGTTCAAGGTGCAGACGCAGAAGGAGAACGCGGACGAGAACCGCGAGGGCGTCGGCGAGTTCATGAACGTCATCAAGTACGCCATGCTCGGCTTCGCCGGAATCGCCTTCCTGGTCGGCGTCTTCCTGATCATCAACACCTTCTCGATGCTGGTCGCCCAGCGCACCCGCGAGATCGGCCTGATGCGGGCGATCGGCTCGTCCCGCAAGCAGGTCAACCGGTCCGTGCTCGTCGAGGCGCTGCTGCTCGGCGTCGTCGGCTCGATCCTCGGCGTCGGCGCGGGCGTCGGTATCGCCGTTGGCCTGATGAAGCTCATGTCCGGCATGGGCATGAACCTCTCCACCGCCGACCTGACCGTGAAGACGACCACCCCGGCGATCGGCCTGCTCCTCGGCATCGTCGTCACCGTCCTGGCCGCCTACCTCCCCGCCCGCCGCGCGGGCAAGGTCTCCCCGATGGCCGCCCTGCGCGACGCCGGTACGCCGGCGGACGGCAAGGCGGGTCTCGTACGCGGCCTGATCGGGCTGGTCCTCACCGGCGCCGGAGCCTTCGCGCTCTACGCCGCGGCCACCGCGGACAAGGCGAAGGACGGCTCGCTCGTCCTCGGCGCCGGCGTCGTCCTCACCCTGGTCGGGTTCGTGATCGTCGGCCCGCTGCTCGCGGGCGGAGTGGTCCGCGTGATCAGCGCGGTCCTGCTGCGGGCCTTCGGTCCCGTCGGACGCATGGCCGAGCGCAACGCGCTGCGCAACCCGCGGCGTACCGGAGCGACCGGTGCCGCCCTGATGATCGGGCTCGCGCTCGTCGCCTGCCTCTCGGTGGTCGGATCCTCGATGGTGGCCTCCGCGACCGAGGAGCTGGACAAGTCGGTCGGCGCGGACTTCATCGTCCAGGGCAACACCCAGCGGATCGTCCCGCAGGCCGAGAAGGCCATGGAGGCCTCGCCCGGCCTGGAGCACGTCACGAGCTACAAGGAGATCGAGGCGACGCTGACGGCTCCGGACGGCACGAGTGAGGACAGCCAGGTCACGGCGGCCGACCCGACCTACGCGGACGACCTGCGCCGGGCGACGACGGCGGGGGAGCTGTCGGCGGCGTACGGCAAGGACGCGATGTCGCTCGGCTCCGACTACGCCACCAAGCACGGTGTGAAGGTCGGCGACACGATGACCGTCGCCTTCAAGGGCGGCGAGACGGCGAAGCTCAAGGTCGCCGCCATCACCGACGACGACACGTCGATCGACCAGGGCGCGCGGTACCTGTCCCTCGCGACGATGGAGAAGTACGTCCCGGCGAGCGAGATCCCCTCGAACACGATCATGTTCGCCAAGGCCGAGAAGGGCCAGGAGAAGGAGGCGTACGCGGCTCTGAAGAAGTCCATGGAGCCGTACCCGCAGTACCAGGTCCGTGACCAGACCGACTTCAAGCAGGAGCTCAAGGACCAGATCGGGCAGCTGCTGAACATGGTGTACGGCCTGCTGGCCCTCGCGATCATCGTGGCGGTCCTGGGCGTGGTGAACACCCTGGCCCTGTCGGTCGTCGAGCGCACCCGCGAGATCGGCCTGATCCGAGCGATCGGCCTCTCCCGCCGCCAGTTGCGCCGCATGATCCGCATGGAGTCGGTGGTCATCGCGTTGTTCGGTGCGCTGCTCGGCCTCGGCCTGGGCATGGGCTGGGGCACCACGGCCCAGAAGCTCCTGGCCCTGGAGGGCCTGAACGTCCTGGACATCCCCTGGCCGACGATCATCGCGGTCTTCGTGGGCTCGGCGTTCGTGGGCCTGTTCGCGGCACTGATCCCGGCGTTCCGGGCGGGCCGGATGAACGTACTGAACGCGATCGCTACGGAGTAGCTGCGCAGCTGCCAGGGGCGGGGGGCACGGGGAACCGGGGGAACACGGGGG
>NZ_VCHX02000126.1 GCF_005768555.2 Streptomyces sporangiiformans | reverse complement strand
GAGCGCGGCGACCGTTCCGTAGACGAGGAAGTCGTAGAACTCCACGGCGGTACCGAGCAGTCCGGACAGCGCGACACGGCGCAGTTGCCGCGTTTGTTCGGGAGCCATGGACGGTGATGCGACGGGGGACGGGGGCATCGCGGTCTCCCTTGACCGGGGGAAGGACACCGCGAACTTAGGCGTCACCGTGACTATGGTCAAGAAAGTGCACAACATTGGGCCGATCTTCGCCCTTGAGGGGCGCATCGAAGCCGATCGGCTTCAGCACGGGCCGGCATCTCGAAGGCCTGGGAGGTGAGTTGGCCGGACTGTCGTACTGCGAGCGCGGACGCCGGGGCGGTTCGCGGTCCTAACCGCCCGCTCCCGGCTCCGGCTCTCCGGTCAGCAGTCGCGCGATGCCCGCCGGGCTGAAGACGTCGCGGGCGGCGAGAGCGACCCCGCCGTGGAGTCCGGAGGTGCCTTGGAGCTGGGTGGCGGTGATGGTCAGCTTTCGGGTGGCCAGCGGGAGGGCGCGCTGGTAGACCGCGGCGCGTACGGCGGAGACGAGGTCGTCGCGGAGTTCGCTGAGCGGGCCGGCCAGTACCACGGTGCGCGGGTTGAACATGTGGACCAGCATGGCCACCACCTCGCCGGTCTCCGTGGCCGCCTGGCGTACGGCGTGCAGGGCGGTCGGGTCGCTGTCGGCGATGCGCCGGGCGAGTTCGCGGGTGCCGTGCAGCGGGTCGTCGTCGGTCGACTCGGGGATGCCGAGGCCGCGGAGGACGGCTCGATGGGAGGCCAGAGCTCCCACGCAGCCGACGTTGCCGCAGGCGCACAGCACGTTGTGGCCGCCGACGGCCCGGATGTGGCCGATGTCGCCGGCGGCTCCGTCGGCGCCGCGGTGCACGTCACCGTCCGCGGTGACGAGGCCTGCCCCGATGCCGCTCCCGATCTTGATGCAGAGCAGCGGAGTGTCCATGCCGCCCCGCACGGCTTCGTCCAGGGCCATCAGGTTGACGTAAAAGACGGCCGACATGGTGGCCGTGGAGGGGGACCCGCTGCGTGACATCGGCAGGCTCGGCCAACCGGAGAACGTCGTCCTCGTCGTGCAGTCGGGAGTCGTGCGGAAAAATCTCCTTCAGGCGCGAACCGGCATAGGGGAATTCCCCTACAAGGTGCGTCCGATTCCCAATGGTGGAGCACAGGCTCCCGCGCATAGCGTCATCTCATGACGCAGACGCTGGAACGGGTGCTGGCCGTCGTCGCCGACCGACAAGCCGAGTTCGAGGAGAAGCGGCACGTCCCCCGCGATGTGATCGCCGAATTCAAGAAGGCGGGAATCTATCGCGCGGGTACCCCGAAGAAATTCGGCGGCGACGCGTCGCCGCCTGCCGAATTCCTTCGGAAAGTCGAGCGGATCTCCGAGGTCGACGGTTCGGCCGGCTGGGTCGCGAGCTTCGGATCGTCCGCGATCTACCTGGCTGCGCTGCCGCCGCGGACGCAGGCCGAGCTGTACGCCGACGGTCCCGACGTGGCCTTCGCGGGCGGCCTGTTCCCGGTGCAGCCCGCCGAACGCGTCGACGGCGGTTACCGCGTCTCGGGCCGGTGGAAGTTCTCCAGCGGCTGCATGGGGGCGGATGTCCTCGGTGTCGGCATCAAGGCAGGTGAGGAGAAGGCCGGCCGACCGTTGATGGCCGTACTGCGGCCCGAACAGGTGGAGATCGCCGAGAACTGGGACGTCATCGGCCTGCGTGGCACCGGCAGCCACGACCTGGTCGTCGACGGCGCCGTCGTCCCCGACGAGTGGACCTTCGCCCGCGGCGGCGAGCCCACAGTCGACGAACCCCTCTACCGCTACCCGACCGTCCCCTACGCCGCCCAGGTGCTGGCCGTCGTCGGTCTCGGCGTCGCCCGCGCCGCCCTCGATCACGTCATCGCCGACGGTGGTCGCGCCGGCTACACGGGCGCGCCCAAGCCCGCCGACCGCGCCACCTACCGCATCGCGGTCGGGCAGGCCGAAGCCCAACTCCGCTCCGTGCGCGCCTTCTTCTACGAGATCACGGAGGAGGTGTGGGCCACGGTGGAGACAGGGGACCCCGCCACCGCCGAACAGGCCAGCCTGCTGCGCCTCGCCTCCGCCCACCTCGCCAAGACCTCCTTCGAGGTCGTACGGGCCGCGTACCAGCTGGGCGGCATCGCCGCCATCGCCGACGGCAGCCCCCTGCAGCGCTACCTGCGTGACGCCTCGGTCGTGCCGCAGCACGCCTTCCTGCAGGAGGGCATGTACGACGGCGCCGGCGCGGTCCTCACGGGCGTCCAGCCCTTCCCCGGCTACCTGTGAAATCTGTGAAAGGGAGACCCCCATGTCCGATTCCGGCAACAGCCCCCTGCGCGTGCTGTTCTGCATCGGCGTCAACCAGAACTTCTTCGACCTGCCCACCGGCCAGGGCAAGTCGGTCTGGGACGGATTCATGAGCATGCTCACCCAGCTGCACGAGCTGCCCGGCGTCACCGTCCTCGGCACCATCGACGACGACCAGCACATGGTCGGCCCCTCCTCCTCCTGGCCCTGGACCTGTTACGTCCTCGCCGACGTCGTCGACCAGGCTGCCGTCGCCGCGGCCTGCAACCTCTTCCGTACCGTCCAGGTGGGTGAGCACGGCCTGTGGCGCTACATGCAGATCGAGGCGCGCATCGGCCGTCCGCTGCCCGAGCCGGAGGCCGCTCGATGACCGTCACTCCTGACATCGCCTCGCTGGCCGCATCCGATCGCGTGGCCGGCACCCTCTACACCGACCCGGGACTCTTCGAGCTGGAGATGGACCGCATCTTCCACAGCACCTGGGTGTGGGTGGCCCATGAGAGCGAGATCCCCAAGGCCGGCGACTTCAAGACGACCTGGGTGGGCCGCCGCCCCGTCATCGTCAGCCGGGACCGCCGCGGCGGCATCAACGTCCTGCTCAACCGCTGCCGCCACCGCGGCGCCAGCGTCTGCGAGACCCCCCAGGGCAACGGCAACGGCTTCACCTGCCCCTACCACGCCTGGTCGTACGCCCTGGACGGCACCCTGCGCGGCATCCCCTACCCCGAGGGCTACGAGGACGTCGTCGAGAAGAAGGACCTGCCGCTGCACCGCCTCAAGGTGGGCACGTACGCGGGCATGGTCTTCGCCAGCTTTGACCATGACATCGAGCCGCTGGAGGACTTCCTCGGCGGGGCCCGGCTGTGGATCGACCGCTTCATGAAGCAGGGCGCGGGCTACCCGATCAAGGTGCAGGGCGAGCACAAGTTCCGCTTCCAGGGCAACTGGAAGATCCAGCTGGAGAACACCACCGACTGGTACCACTTCCCGATCGTGCACCGCTCCTGGATGTCCTCGGTCGACGCCGAGACGGCGAGCATGCTGTCGATCATGACCGACGAGACCGCGGTCACCCACGCCCTCGGCAACGGCCACAGCGTCTCCGTCTCCGTCGCCGAACACGCCGACCTCGACGTGGACGACGGCACCGAGAAGCTCCAGGACCGATTCGGCCACATCGTCGAGGAGCTGTCGAAGGACATGCCGCCGGAGAAGGTGCGGCGCATCGTCCGCTCCCTGCACGGCGCCGGGTTCAACCTCAACCTGTTCCCGAACATCGCCATGTCGATGTCCTTCTTCCGTGTCCTGCGCCCGATCTCGGTCGCGGAGACGGAGATCCGGCACGTGGCCCTGGGCCTGGACGGCGGCCCGGAGATCGTCAACCGCGAACGGCTGCGCATCCACGAGCACTTCCAGGGCCCGTTCGGCTTCGGAAGCCCCGACGACGCCGAGGCCTGGAACCGCGTCCAGCGTGGTGTGGCCGGCGGCGCCGACATGCCGATTCTCGTCAACCGCGGCCTGGGCCGCGAGAAGCCCAACGACTTCGGGCAGGCCACCTCGCACGCGACCGACGAGACCGGGATGCGCGAGGCGTACGCGAAGTGGAAGAGGATGATGACCGATGCCAAGTGACGTGGCCGACACGGCTGTTGTGGACTCGGCTGTTGTGGATGCCGAACTCCCTCTCGACGACCCCCGCGCCCTGGCCGCCGTCTCCCTGATCTGGCGCGAGGCCCACCTGCTGGACGCCCGCCGCTACGAGGAATGGGACGGACTGTGGGCCGAGGGCGGCGAGTACGTCGTCCCCATCGACCGGGAGGCGACCGACTTCGCCTCCCGCCTCAACCTCGTCTACGACGACGACCGGATGCGCCGGATGCGCATCGAGCGACTCACCGGCGGGTTCTCCATCGCGGCCGCGGCCGCCGCCCGCACGGTCCGCTCGGTCTCCCGGTTCGTGGTCACCGGACGCGAGGAGGACGCGCTGGAGGTCTGTTCCGCGCAGATCCTGGTCGGCTACAAGCGCGAGGACACCTTCGTCCTGGCCGCGGACGTCACCCATCGGATCGTGTTCGGCGCGGACGGCCCGCGCATCTCCCGGAAGATCGTGCGGCTGGTCAACTCCGAGGACACCGTCACGGCATCGGGGTTCCTGCTGTGAGCCCGCAGAGCCCGCAAGAGGACGAGATCCGGCACGTAGCGCTGGTGACGGGCGCGGCCCGCGGCCTGGGCGCCTGTATCGCCGGGCGGCTGTACGACCGGGGCTACCGGGTCGCGCTGACCGACCTGGACGAGGAGGCCGCGGTGAAGGCGGCGGCGGACCTCGACCCGGAGGGCCGCTACGCCGTCGGACTCGCCCTGGACGTACGCGACAAGGACGCCTTCGCCCGGGTCCGCGACCGGCTCGTGGAACGCTGGGGCCCCGTCCACGTGCTCGTCAACAACGCCGGGCAGTCCAAGGCCGAAGCGCTGATGGAGATCAGCCCCGAGAGCTTCGAGGCGGTCGTGTCGACCAACCTCAACGGCGCCTTCTTCGGCTGCCAGGTCTTCGGCGCCTACTTCGCCGAGCGCGGCTACGGCCGCATCGTCAACATCGCCTCGCTCGCCGGGCAGAACGGCGGCACGGCCACCGGCGCGCACTACGCGGCGGCGAAGGGGGGAGTGGCCACCCTGACGAAGGTGTTCGCCCGCGAACTCGCCCCGCACGGAGTCACGGTCAACGCCATCTCGCCGGGACCGCAGGACGGCCCCGTGGTCCGCGGGATCGTCCCGCCGGAGAAGCTCGCGGCCTTCGAACAGTCCATTCCGGTACGGCGGTTGGGACGCCCGCGGTTCATCGCCGACATGGCCGTCCTGCTCGCCGCCGAACACGCGGACGCGGTCACCGGTGCCTGCTGGGACGCCAACGGCGGCCTGTACATGCGCTGACAGCGCCGTCAGCTCCCCACCCGAACCCGAAGGCAGACGGATGTTCCCTGTCACCGTCACCGACACCCACGACGAAACCGACACGATCAAGGTCCTCCGGCTCGTCCGCTCCGACGGCGCCGCCCTCGCCCCCTACCCGGCCGGCGCGCACATCGACGTGACCGGGCCCACGGGGATCACCCGCCCGTACTCGCTGTGCGGCCCGCCGGACGACACCGGCGCCTACACCATCGCCGTCAAACGCGAAGCGAACTCCCGCGGCGGCTCCCAGGCCCTGCACGACAAGACGGAACCGGGCACGCCGCTCACCGTCGGCGCGCCCCGGCAGCTGTTCGGCCTCGCCCGCGACGCGGTCGAGCACCGCCTGGTGGCGGCGGGCATCGGGATCACGCCGCTGCTGGCGATGGCGTACGAACTGCACGGCAGGGGAGCGGAGTTCAGGCTGCACTACGTGGCGCGCAGCCGGGCCGAGGCGGCTTTCGGCGGACTGCTCGAGCGGTCCGGCTTCGCCGACCGGACCGTCTTCCACTTCGGGCTCGGCCGGGCGGCGGCAGGTGAGGCGCTCGCCGCGGCACTGGCCGGTCTTCCGGCCGGCGCGCACGTCTACACCTGCGGCCCGCAGAGCTTCATGGACCGGGTCACAGCCCTCGCGGCCCGCAGCGTGCCCGGAGAGCAGATCCACTCCGAGCTGTTCCAGGCCGATGAGCCGTCGGACGCGGGCGAGGTCTTCGACGTCGAGCTCGACACGGGCGAGGTCTACGCCGTGCCCTCCGGGAAGAGCATCGCGGAGGTGCTGGAGGAGAACGGCGTCCCGCTGGAGACCTCCTGTCGCGAGGGCATCTGCGGGACCTGTGTCCTGCGCGTGGTCGAGGGCGAACCCGACCACCGCGACCACTGCCTGACCGCGAAGGAGAAGGCGGCCGGAGACCAGATCGCCGCCTGTGTGTCGCGTGCGAAGTCGTCGCGGCTGGTGGTCGAGCTGTGGTGAGCACTCCGAGGTACGAAAACGAGAGGAGGGGAGAAGCCGTGCCCCCCAGCCGGACAGACTTCCGCGAGGCGATGGCCCACCTCCCGGCAGCCGTCAACATCCTGACCACGGACGGGCCGAACGGACGCTGCGGCATCACCCTCAGCGCCGTCTGCTCGGTGACCGACGAGCCCCCGACCGTCATCGTGTGCGTGAACCGCGGCAGCGCCATGCACGACGTCTTCAAGGCGAACGGACGCGTGGGTCTCAACGTCCTCGGCGGAGACCAGCAGGAACTCGCGCTGCACTTCGCCGGAGCCACCAAAGTGGCCATGGCCGAACGCTTCACCTGGGACGTCTGGGACCGCACCCAGGACGTTCCGGTCCTCAAGGACGCCCTGGTCACCGCGGTCGGCACGATCAAGCACACCGTCCCCACGGGCTCCCACAGCGTGCTGTTCGTCGACATCGAGCAGATCCGCACCCGCTCCGGCGGCCAGAGCCTCGTCTACTTCAACCGGGCGTTCCACCGGCTCGACGCCACGCCCCTCGTATCGGGGGGTGCGCAGACATGACCGCCGACCGTGACAGTGCGAACGCGGTGGAGCGCGCGCTGCGGCGCCTGGAGCAGACCGAGCCGGAGATCCGCGCCTGGGTCCGCGTGGACGCCGACGGCGCCCGCGCGGCAGCGCGGCGGGCACCGGACGGACCACTGCACGGCATGCCGTTCGGGGTGAAGGACATCATCGATGTCGCCGGGCTACCCACCGAGTGCGGTTCCGTCCTGCGCCGGGGCCGGACCGCCACGGGCGACGCCTGGCTGGTGGACCGGCTGCGCAGGGCGGGCGCCGTACCGCTGGGCAAGACGGTCACCACCGAGTTCGCCTACTTCCAGCCCGGCCCGACCCGCAACCCGCACAACCCCTCCCACACCCCGGGAGGCTCCTCCAGCGGCTCGGCCGCCGCCGTCGCCGCGGGCGTGGTGCCCCTCGCCCTGGGCTCGCAGACCGCCGGTTCACTGACCAGGCCGGCCTCCTTCTGCGGCGCCGCCGGGTACGTCGCCCCCGTGGGCGCCTGGTCCACGCAGGGCTTCACCGGGCTCAGCCCGAGCCTGGACGCGCCGGGGCTGCTCACCGCCGGGGTCGCCGATCTGGCCGCGGTGATCGAGGCCGTCGACGGCACCACGGCCGAAGTCCCGGATTCAGTCAGGGTGTTGGTGTGGGAGGGCACCGAACTGGCCGACATCGACCCGGCGATGCTCGACGCGCTGCGGCGCACCGGACGCGCACTGCGATCCGGCGGCGCGGATCACCGGGACGGCCAGGGCGGTCCGGAAGACCTGCCTCCCGTCGTCGGCACGCGCGAACTGGCCGACGCACACGCCGTGGTCATGGCCTACGAGGCGGCCCGCACCCTGGCCGCCGAGGCGGAGCACCCCGAGGCACTGAGCGGACACCTGAACGAACTCCTGGAACGCGGCCGCCAGACCTCCGACGACGCCTACCGGGCGGCGCTCTCCACCGCCCGCACAGCACGCGCCTCCGTCCTCCACCTCCTCACCCGCGTCGACGCGATCCTCGGCCCCGCCGCTCCCGGACCCGCCCCGCACGGCCTGAACTCCACCGGCACCCCCGTCCTCAGCCGTCCCTGGCAACTGCTCGGCCTGCCCGCGGTGACCGTCCCCGGGCACCGTGACCCGCACGGTATGCCGCTCGGCCTCCAACTCGTAGGCCACCCCGATCGCGTGGGCCGCCTGCTCGGCGTCGCGCGCAGAGTCGAGGAGGCCGTACGGTGAAGATCACCGCGATCGAGACCGTCCCGTACGCCATCCCGTACACCAAACCCCTGCGCTTCGCGAGCGGCGAGGTGCACACCGCCGAGCACGTCCTCGTGCGTGTGCACACCGACGAAGGGCTGACTGGAGTGGCCGACGCGCCGCCCCGTCCGTTCACGTACGGCGAGACGCAGGCGTCCGTGATCGGTGTGATCGAGAGGATCTTCGCCCCGCAGCTCACCGGCATGGATGTCCTCGCCCGTGAGCCGGTCCATGCCCTGCTGCACCGCACGGTCGGCAACCCGGCCGCCAAGGCGGCCATCGACATGGCGCTCTGGGACATCGCCGGACAGGCCCTGGGGCTGTCCGTGACCCGGCTGCTGGGCGGCTGGACCGACCGGATGCGCGTGGCCCACATGCTCGGCTTCGACTCCCCGGAGCGGATGGCGGCCGAGGCCGAGCGGATGCGGGACACCTACGGCATCACCGTTTTCAAGGTCAAGGTCGGCCGCCGCCCCACCCGCCTCGACATCGACGTGTGCCTGAAGCTGCGCGAAGTGCTCGGCGACGGTGCCGAGTTGTACGTGGACGGCAACCGCGGCTGGACGGCCTCGGAGTCGGCCGCGGCGCTGCGGGAACTCGACCGCCTCGGTATCACGCTGGCCGAGGAGCTGTGTCCCGCCGACGACGTGCTCGGCCGTCGGTGGCTCGTCCGCCAGAGCTCCGTGCCGTTCGTCGCGGACGAGTCCGCCACCACACCCGCCGAAGTGACCCGCTCCCTGCTCGACGGCGCCGCCACCGCGATCAGTATCAAGACGGCCCGCACCGGCTTCACCCACTCCCAGCGTGTGCTCTTCCAGTGCGAGGGCATGGGCGCCGAGGTCGTGATGGGCAACCAGATCGACGGCCGGCTGGGCACGGTGTGCACCGTCGCGTTCGGCGCCGCCCACGCCTCCTCGTCCCGCCGAGCCGGTGAACTCTCCAACTTCCTCGACATGAGCGACGACCTGCTCGCCGAACCACTCGTGATCACCGACGGCACGCTCACCGTCCGTGACCGACCTGGGCTGGGCATCGCCATCGACGACGCCAAGCTCGCCCGCTACCGCCAGGACCACTGAGAATCCCCGCTTCCGAAGGAGCCCCTCACCATGTCCGAAACCACCCTCAAGGCCACCGCCGCCGCCTCCGGAGCCTCGGCCACGGAGCGCTTTCTGACCGACAAGACCGGTACCGGTACGCCGGCCGGGGGCGTCGACGCCGAACGCGTCAACACCCTGGCCACCGAGGTGATCACCGCCGTCCACGACGTCATCCGCCGCCACCAGGTGACGTACGAGGAGTACAACGTCCTCAAGTCGTGGCTGATCTCCGTCGGTCAGGACGGCGAGTGGCCCCTCTTCCTCGACGTGTGGGTCGAGCACGCCGTCGAGGAGGTCGCCACCGCGGTCCGCAAGGGCAGCAAGGGCACCATCGAGGGCCCGTACTACGTGCCCGGCGCCCCCACGCTGCCCAGCGTCTGCACCTTGCCCATGCGGGACGGTGAGTCCGGCACCCCGCTCCTCTTCCGGGGGCAGGTCACCGGCGTCACGGGCGAGCCGCTGGCCGGGGCCCTGCTGGAGATGTGGCAGGCCGACGACGAAGGCCTGTACGCGCAGTTCGCGCCGGGCATCCCGGAGTGGAACCTGCGGGGCAGCGTCGCCACCGACGACGAGGGCCGGTTCGCGGTGACCACCATTCAGCCCGCCCCCTACCAGATCCCCACCGACGGCTCCTGCGGCCGGCTCATCGCGGCGGCCGGCTGGCATGCCTGGCGCCCGGCCCACCTGCACCTGAAGGTCTCGGCGCCCGGACACGAGCCGCTCACCACGCAGCTCTACTTCACCGGAGACACGCACATCGCGGACGACGTGGCCTCCGCGGTGAAACCTGAACTCGTCCTCGACCCGCGACCGAACGGCAGGGGCGCCAACGAGGCCACGTACGACTTCGTCCTCGACCCCACCGCCTGACCGCCCCCCGTCACCGCCACCGCCCCTCACCACCGCCGCCCGGAGGCCGCCGTGCTCTTCGCCGTCCAGATGACCGTGAATCTGCCGCCCGACCTGGATGCCGACCTCAGGGCGGCGACCCTCACCGCCGAGAAGGAGTACGCGCAGGAGCTCCAGCAGTCCGGTGAGTGGCTGCATCTGTGGCGCTGCGCCGGCCAGTACGCGAACCTCAGTGTCTTCGAAGTCACCGGCAACGACCGGCTCAACGACATTCTGTGGGGCCTGCCGCTCTTCCCCTACATGGACATCACCGTGACCCCGCTGGCCCGGCACCCTTCCGCCATCCGCTGACGGCGTCTCCGGGCCGCCATTCACCGCGCCGGTGGCGCAGGCCGGCACAACACCGTGGCCTGCGCCTCTCCGGGCACAACCGCGCGCTCAGCCGACGGCAGCGCCGAACCACCTGGGCAAGTGGCTGAGCAGATCCTGCTGGTCTTCTCCGGCCCACGCCACGTGGCCGTCCGGCCGCAGCAGCACCGCGGGCACGTCCAGGCCCTCGCTGACGTCGACGACGTGGTCGACCCGATCCGCCCAGCCCTCCACCGAGAGCCGGCCCGTCTGGTCGAGCAGCAGGGCGCGGCCGCCGTGCATCAGCTCGTAGAGGCGCCCCCGCTTCAGCTCCACGTCCCGCATCCGCCGGCCGAGCAGTTCGTGGCCCTCGCCGAAGTCGTAGCGGACGTCGACCGCGGTGATCATCCCGGTCACGTACCGGTTCACCTCCTCGAAGTCCATCAACGTCGAGAACAGCTCCCGCAGCGCGGTCGCACCCGGATCGGTCCCCAGCAGCGTCATCTGCGCGCGGGTGTTGGCCAGCACGCGGGCGCCCACCGGGTGCCGTTCGGCGTGGTAACTGTCCAACAGCCCCTCCGGCGCCCAGCCGTTGACCGCGGCGGCCAGCTTCCAGCCGAGGTTGAACGCGTCCTGCACGCCGAGGTTGAGCCCCTGCCCGCCGGTGGGCGGGTGGATGTGCGCCGCGTCGCCGGCCAGCAGCACCCGGCCGACCCGGTAGCGCTCGGCCTGTCGGGTGGCGTCGCCGAACCGGGACAGCCAACGCGGCGAGTGCACGCCGAAGTCGGTGCCCGCGAACGCCCGCAGCTGTTTCTTGAACTCCTCGAGGGTCGGCGCGGTCGCACGGTCCTCGGCCACGCCGTCCGCGGGCACGCCAACGCGGCACACCCCGTCCTCGCCCGGGACGACGCCGAACCGCAGTTGGGTCTTGCGGACTTCCTCGACGACGGCGGCAATCGTCTCCGGATCCTCGGTCACCTCCATTTCACCCAGCAGCGTCTCCACCGTGGACGGCTCGCCGGGAAAACCGACGCCGAGCAGCTTGCGCACGGCACTGCGGCCGCCGTCGCACCCGACGAGGTAGCGCGAGCGCAGGTGCGTGCCGTCCGCCAGCTCGACGGTCACACCGTCCTCGTCCTGGCTCAGCCCGACCACCTCGCAGCCGCGCCGGATGTCGGTACCGAGTTCGAGGGCGCGCTCGTCGAGCAGCCGCTCGGTGACCGGCTGCGGGACGGCCACTCCGTACGGGTGCGCCGTGTCCAACCGGTCCGGCCACGGCTTGACCACGCCGCCGAAGAGACCGCCGACCTGGAACTTCTCACTGACCGCGAGGAACCGGTCCAGCAGGCCGCGCTGGTCCATCACCTCGACGCTGCGCGCGTGCAGGCCTTGCCCGCGGGACTCCCCGGTCGGCTCGGTCAACTTCTCCAGCACGATCACGTGCACTCCTGCCAGCCGCAACTCGCAGGCCAGCATCAACCCGGTCGGTCCACCGCCGGCAACGATCACGTCGATCATGCAACCCCCATTTCCGCAGAATCTGGCTTCGGCCGGAGATTCTGCGGCACAACCGGGGTCTTGCCGCAAGGCCCCCGGTGCGTTATACCTTGAGAGTGGCAAGGAGTGGGCAACTCCTTGCCTTTGCCTTGTGCCGTCGGCTGTGGACGGACAACCTCCTCGCGAAGCGGCGGCGCATCAGGCCGCCCAGGCAGCCGCGCGATCGGCTCCTGTGTGCTGTCGGCAAGAGGTGCCGCACGGATGGACGGCTGCCTTCAGTTCCGGCCCGGATCCCTCCAGCGCCCGGCGGCGGGCTTCTTGGGCCGAGGCGGGGGAGTAGGTCTGCCAGTACCGGGCCTGGCGGTTGAGTTGGCTGATCAGCGGCATGGGATCGGCCGCGGCGGGGACGGGGATGCCCAGGCGGTCACTCATCTCGTCTCCGAAGGCCTGCCGGAGCACGCTGTGGATGAGGTAGCGCAGCTGTTCCTCGGACAGGACGGCGCCCGGCGCGCCGGCCATCGCGTGGGCCTGTGCGTCGACCATGGCGGCGGTCAGCGCCGTTGAGTTGTCGTCGGGTGCGGCCGTCGTGGGCTCCAGCAGTTCCCGCAGGCGGCGGGCGCCGGCGTGGTTGGCCACGTCGTTGGGCAAGCTCTCGTCGAGTCCCAGCAAGTGGGCGACGTACGACCAGTACTGGTAGAGGTAGCGCTCCTCTTCGCGGCTGATGTCGATGCCGACGGCCGCCAGGGCCTGGAATGCGGTGAGGGTGAAGCCGAGCCAGATGCGGGCCATGTCGAGCTGGCCGATCGGCAGACCCTGGACACCCATGTCCCAGTCCTTGAGGGCCTCGGCCCGCATACGGGCATGGTGCAGCCGGACCTCGACGGTGGCCGTGTAGCCCGGACCTCCGCGCAGCAGCCCTCCCGGTCGTATGGTCTGGCGCGCCCACACCCCGGTCTCCACGAGCCGGCGCGTAGCCGTGGCTGTCGGCGTGCCTGTCCGGGCCAGCAGCCGTGCGGTGGCCGGGGACGCGTAGGTGTGGGCGAGCGCGCTGGTGATCGAGCAGATCCCGAACCACATGGGGGGTACGGACAGGCTCACGACATCGCCTCGATGGAGCATCAAGGGGTCGACCCGGGAAGGCGTGGCCTCCAGTTGCTTCAGCAGCGCGGCGACGGCCGATGGGGGCTGTTCGTCCAGACTCGCCAGGCCGTGCCTGACGCCCGCGTCGAGGGCACGCCGCGCCTGTGTGCCGTAGAGGTCCAGTTCGGCGACGACCGCGTCGGCGAGCGGGTCCCCGGCGGTGAGCAGGGTCACCATGTGGTCGGCCTTCGTGCTGTGCCGATCGCGCGCCGCCTCCAGGTCGGCCACGCGCTTGGGGGCTTTGCGGGGTGAGTGGTGTGCGGTCATGGCTCTCACTTCCGAGAGGTCAGCCCTGCGAAGCGCAGCCTGTGACGCTGCTCTCTTCGCGCCAGAAGTTGCTCTGACACCCGTCAGATTAGCTGTAATCTGACGGGTGTCAAGTAAGCTGTGGGCGAGTCCCCAAGAGGTCCGGGGCCATCAGTCAGTGAGGGAGACGAGAGTGGGAGCAAGAGCCGAATCCGCTCGACGGCCGGGGCGCCCCGGCGCGCACACTCCCGCGGTGCCCGAGGAGGAGAGCATCCTGCTGCGCGGGCTGGAGGCCTTCGCGGAGCTGGGCTACGACCATGCCTCCGCGCGCGAGCTGGCCCGCCGCCTGGGCGTCAGCCACAACTTCATCAACGACCGGTACGGATCCAAGGCGGCCTTCTGGCGTGCCGTGATGGACTCCGCGCTGGGAGCGCAGCTGGCGCGCCTGCCGCAGGTGGATTCCTCGGTCGGCGATGACGGCGATGACGACGATGACGGGGATGACGGCGATGAAGACGACGCGGAGCGGCTGCGGCAGATCATCACCGGCTTCTACCGGACCGCGGTGGACACGCCTCTGATCGGGCGGGTTTTCGTCGACGAATTCTCCCGGGACACCGAGCGGTTGGACTACCTGTACGAGCGTTACATCGCTCCGACGCTGCAGACTCTGGTGCCCGGCATCGAGCGGCTCGTCGATTCCGGGCGTATGGCGCCCATCCCGATGGACGTGCTGTTCTTCGCCGTCATCCCTCCCGTCTCGGGAATGGTGGAGGGGCCTCTGGCGCGGCGTCTGGGCCGTCCCGAGACCGCCTCACCGGAACAACTCACGGCCACGGCGGAATCGTTGGCGACGCTCGTGGTCAACGGGCTGCTCGCGACGGATTCGGGTGCGGCCGGGCGCCTCGGAGGCGCCCGACCGCTGCGTCGGGTCAGCGGGTGACGTCGAAGGTGGCGGCGCGCGGCACGAACTTCGTGTCTCCGTCCTTCGCTGTCGCCAGCGCCGAGACGTACCAGGTGCCCTCGGCCAGTCCGGCCGTCTCCGCCTTCGTGACCTTCGCCGTGTAGGTGCAGCGGAAGGTGTCGTCCGAGGTGCTCCGGCAGGTGGCGCTGTCCACGGACCGAAGCTCCGCCTCGGTCGGGTCGAGCTTCGAACTCGCGGGCCACGCCAGGACCTTGAGGCCACGGATGCCGGAGTCGTCACTCACGTCCGCGGTGAAAGTGATCGATCCGGCCTTGCCGCCGGACGGAGCGACGTAGCGGGCCGAGCTGTTCTCCACGGTCAGCTCCGTGGCGGCCGATGCCACGGCGAGACCACCGGCGGCCACCCCGCCGATGACGGCAAAACCGATGAGCGACGACACGATAATGCGCTTGGACATGGGAGATCCCCCTGGATTCGGTACGGAGCAGGCGTTGTTCACCTGCGGAAAGGAACGGAAAGCGATGTAAGGAAAAGCCGTGCGTGGAAATGCGTTGAAGAACCGGTGGTCGATCGCTTTCTCGATGTGATCGAGCTTATGGCGCGGGGCACCGCACGGCCCTCGGGCTACGGGACGATTGCCGCGTCGAACCGGAGGTAGAGAAGGCATCCGGGCCGTCCACCGTCCGTCCGTCATCCGTGCACCGCCGCATCTGCAACCCAGGTAAGAGAACGGAATCCGCCCCCAGCCGGACCCGGCCGCTCACCTGCGGCCATAGCCTTGATCCGTCATGAACCGAACCGACGACCGGCTCGTCCCGGTCCTGCTGATCTGCGCCCAGGCCGTGGTGTGGCCCGGGGCGGTGCTGGTGCGTGGGGCCGTGCCGCCCGCGTCCGCCCTTCTCGTGGCGGCCTTGGTCGCCGGACTGGTGACCGCCGCACTCGCCGTCCGCCGCGCCCGCCCGGTGGTCACCCTCGTCCTGGTCGGCGCCGCCTGTGCGCTGGGGGCCGGGCCGCTGCCCGCCGGGGCGGTCGCGGTCCTCGGGACCGCGGGTGTCGCGCTGGCCCTGTTCACCGTGGCGACCGAACGCGACACCTTCACCGCCGTGTTGTGCGTGGTGGCGCTCGCCGCCTGGCAGCTCCTGCAGGGCCTCAGCCTGCACGGACTCAGCGACCGGAACGGACTCGACCTCGTCCTGACCGCCGTGCTGTACGCCGCCGCGTGCGGCGCGGGCCTGCTGGTGCGGCGGATCCGTCGCGCGCGGCGAGCGGCCGAAGAACTGCTGAAGCGGGCAGAGTCTGAGCGCCACCGGCTCCCGGCGGTCGAACGACGCCGTATGGAACGGGAGTTGCACGACGTCAGCGCCCACCATCTGACGGCCGTGGTGGTCACGGCGGGGGCGGCGCTCGGGCTGCGCGAGCGTCGTCCCGAACTGGCCGACGAGGCACTGGAGTTCGCCGTCGAGACCGGCCGCGAGGTCACCCGGGCGCTCGGCGCGGTGCGGGCGCCGTCGCCCTCGCGGGAGGAACTGCCTTCGCCGCAGGAGCAGTTGCGGGGTCTGGTCGAGGGATTCCGCCGGCTGGACCAGCAAGTGGACTGCGAGATCGACCCACTGCCGGACGGCGCCGTCGCCGACGCGGCGTACGGCATCGTGCGCGAGGCGCTGACCAACGTGGCACGGCACGCCCCTGGTGCGCATACGAGGGTGCAGTGCCGGTACGGCGACACCCGCACGGACGTCGTGGTCACGAGCGCGGCACCGCCGGCCGGTTCGGCGGCGCACGGCGCGGGCCTCGGCGGGGGACGCGGCCAGGGCTTCCTGCGGTCCCGTGCACGGGAGGCGGGCGGCACCCTGCACAGCGGCCCGACGGCGGACGGCGGTTGGGAGGTGCGCGCGGTCCTGCCCGGACGGACCGCCGCCCCGGTGGAGCGGTCCGTTCCGCGGAGCTACCGCCTGGCGCAGGTGACGGCCGCTGCCGGCCTCGTCCTGCAGCCGCTGCTCCCGGTGCTGGTCATCCGGGCGGAGACCACATCGAGCGGTTCGCAGGTGTCCGCGGGGGTGCTCTTCGCGCTGCTGGCCGCGGCACAGGCGGTCGCGCTGCTGTGGCTGCGCCGGGCGCCCCGCGCCGCCCATGGCGTCCTGTTCGGTCTCGCTCTGCTCTGGCCGGTGGCGATGGCCACGGGCGAGTACACAGGCCCGGTCGTCCTGCCGCCCGCGCTGAGCATGCTCGCCACCTGTGCGGCGCTCGCCGCGGACGCGGCCCGTACGGCCGCGGATCCGGCTCGTACGGCAGCCAACCCGGCTCGTACGGCAGCGGATCCGGCTCGTACGGCCGCCGGTTCGTCCCCTGACGAATACCGCCCGCGCATGCCCCGGCCGGTCCTCCCGGTCGCGGCCGGGGCGGTGCACGCGGTGGCCGCGACCGCCGCGGTCCTGGACCGAGGCACGACGGTCCCCGTCTGGGCGGTCGCCGCGTGCGCGACGGCCGGGGCGTTCCTGGCGGTCGGCGCGGCCCGGTGGGGCGGAGCCCTGC
>NZ_VCHX02000127.1 GCF_005768555.2 Streptomyces sporangiiformans | reverse complement strand
GGCGTTTGAGGACGAGGCCGTTCAGGCCGATACGGGGGTCTGGGGGCGCAGCCCCCAGGAACGGGATGGGACGGGTAAGGGCGGCGGGGGCGAAAAACCCCGCGCTCACCCGCCCGTGCCCTCGTGACGCCGCAGGACCGGCGTCGCAGCGGCCAGCGCAAGCGCGGCGACGATCACCAGCAGTCCGCCACCCACAACAGCCGTACGCGCCCCGAACGCCGAGCCGGCCGTACCGTGCAGCACATCGGCCAGGCGCGGACCACCCGCGACCACGACCGTGAAGACGCCCTGCATCCGCCCGCGCATCTCGTCCGTGACGGCAGACAGCAGGATCGCTCCACGGAAGACCATGGACACCATGTCGGCGACACCGGCGGCAGCGAGGAACGCCACCGCCACCCACAGGTTCGCGCTCAGCCCGAAGCAGGTGATGGCGACTCCCCAGGCGACCACGGCGGCGATGACCATGAGGCCGTGCCGACGCACACGGGAGAACGTGCCCGACATCAGCCCGCCGGCCACCGCGCCGATGGGGATCGCCGCGAACAGCAGCCCCAGCGCGAGCCCTTCCCCGTAAGGCGCGTACGTCTGTGCGGCGAGTTGTGGGAACAGGGCCCGGGGCATTCCGAGGACCATGGCGACGATGTCGGCGAGGAAGGACAGCAGCAGCACCTTGTGCAACGCGATGTAGCGGAAGCCCGCCACGATCTCTCGCATGCCGGCCCGGCCCGCCGCCGCGGTGGCCAAGGGAGGCAGCGCGGGGAGGCGGTAGACCGCCCACACGGTGAGGCAGAGGGCGAGAGCGTCGATGAGATAGAGCTCGGCCAGTCCGATGACGGGAATGAGAGCTCCGGCGAGCAGGGGCCCGGCGACGAGTCCCGTCTGCATGACGGTCGAGCCGAGCGCGTTCGCGGCGGGCAGTTCGTCCGCGGGCACGAGCCGGGCGATGGAGGCGTTGCGGGCCGGGGAGTTGAGGCCGAAGAACGCCTGCTGGAGGGCGAGCAGCACCATCAGGACGAGTACCGAGTCAAGCCCGGCGACGGCCTGGATCCAGAACAGGAGTGAAGTGACGGCGATGCCGGTATTGGTGACGAGGAGCAGCTTGCGCCGGTCCACGCTGTCGGCGATCGCGCCGCCCCACAGGGCGAAGACGACGAGCGGGAGGAATCCCGCGAGGCTCGCATAGCCCACCCAGGCCGAGGAACCGGTGATGTCGTAGATCTGTTTGGGTACCGCGACGGCGGTGAGCTGGCTCCCGACGGCCGTGACGACGGTCGAGGACCACAGGCGACGGTAGGCCGGGCGCCGCAGCGGGCGGGTGTCCATCGCCCACCGGCGCCAGCCGTGCCTGGGCGAACCCGCTGAAGCCGACGCCGAGGCCTCGTTCCGCTGGGCGGCAGCGTCATCGGTTCTGTCGCCGGCACTGTCGCTGTCACCGGCGCTGTCCTCGGTGCTGCTCTTGCTCGTGTCCACGCTCGTCCTGGCTGCTTGGTACATCTTTCCGTGTCGGGGTTCACTATCGCGGATCGGAGAGCGGCCGCCGCCTGGCGGGGTGCGCTCAGCGTGTGGTCGGCCCGCCGCGGGAGTTGTCCAGCAGCGCCCGTGCTTCCTCTCGGGCGTGGTCGAGCGAGCCCGGGAAGATATCCAGGCCGTGTGCGACGAGGGCGCCTTCGTGGAGCAGCATCAGGGTGCGGCCGAGTGAGTCGGCCTCGGCGGGGGCGAGGGCGCGTACGAGATCGGTGAACAGGGCGAGCATCCACTGCTTCTGCCCGGTGATGATCGCGTACGCGGGGTGTGCCGGATCGTCGATCTCCGCATGGGCGTTGACCATGCTGCAGCCCCGGGAGCCGTGGTCCGCCATCCAGTCGCGTGAGGCGTCGAAGACGGCCAGAAGCCGGTCGTGCGGGGTGGGGGCGTCCTCGAGGCGGGGTGCGAGGAAGGCTCTCCAGCGCTCGTCGCGGTCCGCGAGGTATTCGACGACGATCTGCTCTTTGGAGCCGAACCGGTCGTACAGCGTCTTCTTGGTGACGCCGGCCTCGGCCGCGATGAGGTCGACTCCGACCGCGTGGATACCGCGCTGGTAGAACAGCCGCCCGGCCGCCGCCAGCGCACGGCGGGCTCCGGGGGTCAGGGGTACACGGCGGGGGGCGTTCGCGGTCGTCATGACTCCAGCATAGACCGATCTGTATACTCGGCAGCGAACTCAGGTAGACAGATCGGTTTACTCGACCGGGATCGGCCGACCTCGGCCTCCCGCCCCGGAGGTGCTCGACACCGTGAACGTCCTGCTTTCCATCGCGTTCGTCCTGGCCTGGAGTTCCGGCTTCATCGGAGCCAAGCTCGGAGCCGGGACCGCATCGGCCGTCACGCTTCTCATGTGGCGCTTCCTGCCACTGGCGCTCGTTCTCGGCATCGTGACCCTGATTGTGGCGCGCGCGTCCTGGCGCGCACTGACTCCGCGGGACCTCGTGCGGCAGGTCGCCGTGGGGGCGCTGTCGCAGAGCGGCTATCTCCTCACGGTCTATTACGCGATCGAGTTGGGCGTCTCCAGTGGCACGACGGCCCTGATCGACGGAACGCAGCCATTGGTGGCCGGGGCGCTGGCCGGACCCCTGTTGGGCCTGCCGGTGTCACGTACGCAGTGGGTCGGGCTGGGTCTGGGCGTGACCGGCGTCGGCATCGTCACCGCGGCGGACGCCGGGGCCGGGACGGGCACCGAGTGGTGGGCGTATCTCGTGCCCTTCGCCGGCATGCTCTGCCTGGTGGCGGCGACGTTCCTGGACCACCGGTCGTCCGGTGCAGACGTTTCCCCGATGGTGTCGATGACCATCCACGTCGGCACAAGTGCCGTCGCCTTCACCGCACTTGCCGCGGGAACCGGAGCGGCGGCACCTCCTGCGAGCGCCTCCTTCTGGAGCGCCGTGGCCTGGCTCGTGATCCTTTCCACCTTCGGCGGGTACGGACTGTACTGGCTGATCCTGAGGCGATCGGGTGTGACGAAGGTGAACGCCCTCATGTTCCTGATGGCTCCGGTGACGGCCGTATGGGGCGCCCTGATGTTCGGAGAGCCGTTCGGGGTGCAGACGGCTGTGGGACTGACGCTCGGCCTGCTGGCGGTGGCCGTCGTCCATCACGGCGACCGCCAGGGCCGAGCACGGACGGCGGCACGGCACCTCAGCCCCCGGCGAGCAGCGTGGCGCCGAGGGCGACCATCGTCACTGCGATCAGACCGTCCAGGACACGCCACGCCGACGGCCGGGCCAGAAAGCCGCTGAGCAGCCGGGCGCCGAAGCCCAGCACGGCGAACCAGCACAGGCCGGCCCCTGCGGGACCCGCCCTGCACGGCATCGAACCGCCAGACGGCTCGCCCAGGCTCATCTACGAGAGCCAAAAAAAGTTCGGACGGCGATGTCGAGAACCCGTGACTGGCTCCGTCCCCGCCATGAACGCGACCACAATGGGTCGCATCAGTACCGAGGAGAAACGCGATGGCCAAGTACTTGCTGCTCAAGCACTACCGCGGAGCCCCGGCTGCGGTCAACGACGTGCCCATGGACAAGTGGACGCCGGAGGAGATCTCGGCCCACCTGCGGTACATGAACGAATTCGCGGCGCGGCTCGAGAAGACCGGCGAGTTCGTCGACGGTCAGGCGCTCGCCCCCGAGGGGACGTTCGTCCGGTACGACGGCGAGGGCCGCCCCCCGGTCACCGACGGCCCGTTCGCCGAGACCAAGGACCTCATCGCCGGCTGGATGGTGATCGACGTCGACAGCTACGAGCGAGCCATCGAGTTGGCCGGGGAGCTGTCGGCCGCCCCTGGGGCGGGCGGAAAGCCGATCCACGAATGGCTCGAGGTGCGCCCGTTCCTGGCCGCGACGCCCACCATCACGGAGTGCCCTCATCGATGAACGAGGCCCTGCTCCGGAGCCTCACGCCGAGCGTGCTCGGGATCCTCGTCCGCCGCGGAGCCGACTTCGCGGCGGCCGAGGACGCCGTGCAGGACGCGCTGGTCGAGGCGGTCCGCGTCTGGCCGGCCGACCCGCCGCGGGATGCGAAGGGCTGGCTGGTCACCGTGGCCTGGCGCAAGTTCCTCGACGCGACCCGGGCGGACGCCGCCCGCCGCCGGCGTGAGGACCTCGTCGACGAGGAGCCGGCGCCCGGGCCCGCGCCCACGGTGGACGACACACTCCAGCTCTACTTCCTGTGCGCCCACCCGTCACTGACGCCGTCGTCCGCGGTCGCGCTCACGCTGCGCGCCGTCGGCGGGCTGACCACCCGCCAGATCGCCCAGGCGTACCTGGTGCCCGAGGCGACCATGGCGCAGCGCGTCAGCCGGGCCAAGCGCACGGTCTCCGCCGTGCGGTTCGACCAGCCCGGCGACGTCACCACCGTGCTGCGCGTCCTCTACCTGGTCTTCAACGAGGGCTATTCCGGCGACGTCGACCTCGCCGCCGAGGCCATCCGGCTCACCCGGCAGCTCGCGGCCGCGATCGACCACCCCGAAGTGGCGGGGCTGCTCGCCCTCATGCTGCTCCACCACGCCCGGCGCGCCGCCCGGACCGCGCCCGACGGCAGCCTGGTGCCGCTCGCCGAACAGGACCGCGGCCGGTGGGACACCGAGTTGATCGCCGAGGGCGTCGAGATCCTGCAGGCGGCCCTCGCCCGCGACCGGCTGGGCGAGTTCCAGGCCCAGGCAGCCATCGCGGCACTCCACGCCGACGCGCCTACCGCCGAGGAGACCGACTGGGTGCAGATCGTCGAGTGGTACGACGAGCTCGCGCGCCTGACCGACAGCCCGGTCGTCCGGCTCAACCGCGCGGTGGCCGTCGGCGAGGCCGACGGACCGCGCGCCGGCCTGGCGGCGCTCGCGGCGCTGGACGACTCACTGCCCCGCCACGCCGCGGTGGCGGCGTACCTCCACGAGCGCGACGGCGATCTGGCGACGGCGGCACGGCTGTACGCCGAGGCGGCCCACAAGGCACCCAACC
Source organism: Streptomyces sporangiiformans (assembly GCF_005768555.2). Lineage (GTDB taxonomy): Bacteria > Actinomycetota > Actinomycetes > Streptomycetales > Streptomycetaceae > Streptomyces > Streptomyces sporangiiformans. The sequence goes on along the minus strand of NZ_VCHX02000127.1, from coordinate 23,701 downwards.
TCGCCGAGCGCGACCACCTGACACGCCAGGCCGCCCGGCTCAACGCCCGCCGGTGTCACTGACGGGTCGCGCTCGGATTCTCCCGCGGCGCTCGGCGCGGCCTCGTGGCCGGCGGCGACGACATGCGCGCTGAAAGCGTGGTGTCTCAAAAGAACCGCCCCTGACCCATCTGCGACGGTTCGGCCGGCTGAAAAGCGGTTCACCCGGGCTCATCAGAGGAGTCAAGGAACGGCGTCTTCACAGGAGCGGCACGAGCCTTGTCAAGCTCGATACAATTCCTCTATCCATTTCCTCACAATTGACCGCCACGAGGAGCCACGCGCATTTGCCTCTGGCAAAGAGCGGTGAGCGATGCCGCAGACCCGATCAAGCGGTTGAGCCCGGACCGGCTTCCTTCCGCAGGAAGCTGGTCACCTGGGCAGCGAGGATGTCCATCGGAGTATCGGAGCGCGCGCCGACCCCTATGGCCGACTCATGCAGGTCGATGCCACCCGACCAGAGATACCGCTCGGTCCAGTCCTCGTCGACCTTCAGCTGGACCTGGATGTCCACCTGGGACAGGCTCGAGTCGTTGGCCGCGGCAAACAGGACGGCAGTGACCCGGCGCAGCGGGTAGACGTCGAAACCCTCGATGAACTGCGAGTTCCTCCAGTCGAGGAACGCCGCCTCGCCGTCGGCGCCGACCCGGACGTCGAGCTGGCCGTCTTCGAGATGGATGCCGAAATGCACCGTCGTACGGTTCTCGACGGTCACCCGGAACCTGAAGTACGTCAGACCTTCGGCAGCGTCGTCACGCCCCCGCGGCGGCTCCGCTTTCTCCAGGCCGTGGACGCGGACACGCAGGCCGGCATGCTCGTCGTCGCACTCCTGCCAGTCCCCCACCACGTTCGGCTCGTACACAGTCCACCTCTCGGCCTCAGAGAGCTGCTTCCTATCTGTGCGCGCGGCAACGTGTCAAATGAGCAGAATGGGCGTTGGCCAGGGTTTTTGCCCCTCTTGATCGGCGATCAAGCCGTGCCCAGCCAGAATCGCCCCCGCCGGCGCGACGGACACGCGGCACGCGTGCTGCACATCACGTTGCCGACCTTGCACACCACGTTGCCGACCTCCGGCCGCGGACGCGTCACCAGGGCCGCGGAGCGGAGGGCGGATGCTGTGGACTGCATTTGAGCCGACTCCGAGCCCTGCCATTCGGCGCTGTTGATTGTTTAATCGATGGAATGCCACAATCCGACAGGCCGCGCTGACCACCCCCACCAGCGGGGCCACCAGTGTTGGTCGGGATGAGGATTTCGGTGGTATTTCGGGCGAATTCTCGAGCTATACGATCAGAAAACCTGAACCCAGGTCAACAATGCCCACCCGTACTGCATTTTTAGTGCGCACTGTTCGCGCCCGGGGCGCGAACAGAAAGCGTCAGACAAGGCACGGTATGCCAACACACTCCAGCCCGCACTACAGCCCCCATTCAGGACAAACGCCGCCCTCCCCTCCAGACGGGAGCAGAGCCGGCGACTCTCGCGACTTCCGCGCGATACGTGTCTCCCACCGCTCCTTCGGGATCGTGGCGATGGCTATCTCGGTCGGCGGTTTCCTGCTGTTCGTGCTGCTGTCGAGTTTCGCTCCCGGGCTGCTCAACCAGCCCCTGTTCGGACACGTCACGCTGGGACTGGCCTGCGGCGTGGGTGCGTTCGTCGTCATGGGCCTGACCGCATGGCGGTACACGTTGCACATGGAGCGGCACATCGACCCGGCGACCGACCGGCTCCGTGCGGAGATCGAGCACGACGAGGCCCAGCAGACGCGCACTCAGCAGACGCGTACTCAGCGAACCCGCGGTCCTCAGCAGAGGCGGTTCGGCGCGTGGTGACCCTCTCCGAAGGCGTCGTCGACGGCGCCAGTCTGAAGCTGACCTTCGTCCTGTTCGTGTCGGTCGTGGTGGTCAGCATGTTCACCGCACTCATCACGGCCCCGCAGGGCGACGAGATCAGTGAGTTCTACCTGGGCAACCGGGACATGTCGCCCCTGCGCAACGGGTTGGCGATGTGCGGTGACTATCTTTCCGCCGCCACCCTCCTGGGCAGCACGGGCCTGGTCGCGCTCACCGGGTACGACGGCCTGCTCTACCTCTGCGGCACCGCCGTCGCCTGGATGCTGGTGCTGTTGCTGATCGCCGAACCCCTGCGCAACGCGGGCAAGTTCACCCTCGGCGACACGCTGGCCCTGCGGCTGCCCAGCAGTCAGCGGCCCGTCCGGATAGCCCTGGCCGCCTGCACGCTCATCATCTGTGTTCTCTACCTGGTAGCCCAACTCGTCGGCAGCGTGGCCCTGCTGACGCAGTTCATCGGCGAGCCGAGCAGCACCACCCGCACCCTGTGCGTCGTGGTCATCGGCACCCTGGTCGTGCTGTACGTGGCGCTCGGCGGCATGCCCGGCGCGACCTTCATTCAGATCGTCAAGGCCGTCATGCTGGTCGCCGGTGTCACGGTGACCGCGATCATGGTTCTGCACCGTTTCAGCTGGAACATCGACGACCTCCTCGGCGCCGCCACCTCCGGGAGCGGGATGGGTCAGCGCTTCCTGGAGCCGGGGCTGCGTTATGGCGGCAGCACGACCAGCAAACTGGACTTCTTCAGCCTGCAGATCGCCATCGTGCTGGGCCTGGCCGCGCTCCCCCACGCGATGATGCGCCTGCTCGCACCTCGCGTCACCCGGGTGCTGCGCCGCTCGGTGCTGTGGGCCACAGGCCTGGTCGGCTTCGTGTGTCTGGCGGCCGGTGTGCTGGGCCTGGGGGCGACGGCGATCGTCGGCCGCAAGGCCATCGAGGGCATCGACTCCAAGGGGGACGCCGCGGTACTGCTGCTCGCCCAGTCCATCGGCGGCGCCGTACTCACCGCGCTCATCTCCTGCCTGGCGTTCGTGACCCTGCTGGCCGTCGCCGCCGGACTCACCCTCGCCGCGGCCTCCTCGCTCGCCCATGATCTGTACGGGCAGGTGATCCGCAAGGGCAAGGCAGGGCAGACGGAGGAGATGACCGCGGCCCGGCTGGCCGCCGTCGTCATCGGAGTCCTCGGCATGCTCCTCGCGCTCGTGTCCTGGGGCGCGAACACCGCCACCCTGGCGTTCCTGGCCTTCGCCATCGCCGCGTCCGCGATCCTGCCGACCATGATCTACAGCCTGTTCTGGCGTCGCTTCAACGCGGGCGGAGCCTTGTTGAGCCTGTACGGCGGTCTGGCCACATCCGTGCTGCTCGTCATCTGCTCGCCCGTGGTCTCCTCGAGGCCCACCTCGTTCTACCCGTCGGTGGACTTCGCCTTCTTCCCCCTCCAGAATCCGGGCATCGTCTCCGTGCCGGCCGGATTCCTGCTGGGGTGGCTCGGCACCGTGCTGAGCAACCGCAAGGAGGAGCCCGGGGTGTACGAGAAGTTCCAGATCCGCTCGATGCTCGGCGTCCAGCGGCAGCAGCAGCACGAGCAGCAGCAGCCGGCGGGCGCGCCGCGCTGACGCCCTCCGTGCGAGTGCCCGGGCCGTGCTCCGTCGAGCACGGCCCGGAAGTCGGTGCCCCTGGTGAGAGATCCGGCCAGGTGGGCGGGATCGGCGGAGGCAGCCACCAGCCCTCGCGCGTTGACCAGATGGGCCGGTGCGGGCAGACCTTGTAACAGGGATGGTCGACGTACGGGCCGGTGACCGTGCGACGTCCGGTGTCCCGGGGCAGGGCGAACCAGTCCCCGTGCGGCAGTCGCCGCAGGCGGACCGGGCGGGCTCCAGTTCGAGCAGCAACGGCCGGGCGTCCCCGTCCGGGCCGCAGTGCCGCCAGATCGGCCGAGGCGGGCCTGCGCCCCTCCGCGGCCATCCGGGTCAGCAGCGCGGTGGTGTCCGCCCGCGTTTCGGCGACGGCCTCGAACACGGCCTCCAGCGTGGAGCGGACCTGTGCATGACACCAGAGACGCAATAGGCGGCACCGTCTCGACGCATCTTCCGCTCTCCCCATTCGACCCCAACTGCCCATATCCATATGGCAGTTGCCGGAGATCGCCCCTCTCCATAGGCTGTGGCGCACGCCGTCCGCCCGGAAGACGTCACCCGTTCACGGGTGGACCCGGCGCAGGGGTGCCGCCTGCCTCCAGCAGGATCCGGAGCCGATCCGGTACGTCGCGGCGATCCGTGGCCCCGGGTCTCCCTCCAAGGGCACGTTCTCGGGCGCTTGACGCCCGTTTTGAGGCCCTTCGGGCACATGGACCTCACCTTCTTCCGAGGTCCATGCACCCCCGGGTCGCCACTCCCCCCACCTTCAATCCCCCCTGTGGAGATTTCGTGCGTTTGAGCAGGTTATTCACGACCGCCGTCGCCATCGGCGCCTTACTGTCCGTCACGGCCTGTGGCTCGTCCGACAGTTCCGGCTCCGCCTCGGCGTTCGGGCTCAACCCACCGGACATGGAAGCCCAGAGCGAGCTCGGCAAGACCGAGGGCCAGGTCAACCTCATCGCCTGGGCCGGCTACGTCGAGGACGGCTCCAACGACCCGAACGCCGACTGGGTCAGCACCTTCGAGCAACGGACCGGCTGCAAGGTCAACTCGAAGACCGCGGCCAGCTCCGACGAGATGGTCAAGCTCATGAAGACGGGCCAGTACGACGCCGTCTCCGCCTCCGGCGACGCATCCCTGCGCCTCATCGCCTCCGGCGACGCCGCCCCCGTCAACACCGACCTGGTCCCCAACTACGAGGACGTCTTCATCGGCCTGCTCAACCAGGACTGGAACTCCGTGGACGGCCAGTCCTACGGCATCCCGCACGGCCGCGGCGCCAACCTGCTCATGTACAACACGAAGGAAGTCTCGCCCGCTCCGACCTCCTGGTCCTCGGTCTTCGACGACTCGGGCCCGTACAAGGGCAGGGTCACCGCGTACGACTCCCCCATCTACATCGCGGACGCCGCCCTGTACCTGCGCGAGACCCAGCCGGGCCTGGGCATCGACAACCCGTACGCGCTCGACGAGGAGCAGTTCGAGGCGGCGGTCGCGCTGCTGAAGCGGCAGAACGCGAACGTCGGCGAGTACTGGAGCGACTATCTCAAGGAGGTCGCCGCCTTCAAGAGCGGCGACTCCGTGATCGGCACCACCTGGGAGGTCATCTCGCGGCTGGCCCAGAGCGAGGGGGCCGATGTGAAGGCGGTGCTGCCCGAGGAAGGCGCGACCGGCTGGTCGGACACCTGGATGCTCTCCGCCAAGGCCAAGCACCCCAACTGCGCCTACAAATGGATGAACTGGATCATCTCTCCGAAGGTGAACGCCGCGGTCGCCGAGTACTACGGAGAGGCCCCCGCCAACGTCAAGGCGTGCGATGTGACCAGCGATCCGGCGTTCTGCGACGAGTATCACGCGACCGACGAGAGCTTCTGGCGCGACATCGATGTCTGGACCACACCCATCGAGCAGTGCCTGGACGGACGCACGGATGTGAAGTGCGTACCCTACTCGAAGTGGGTCCAGGCCTGGACCGAGATCAAGGGCTGACCGAGGCGCGGCGATCACCCGTCTGCCGATGCCCCTCCCGCCGGTGCGCGGAAGGGGCGTCCGGGCGGGAAGGCGCCCGCGCGACGCGGCGGCCGAGCGTGAGGCGAGGGCAAGAGAGCGATGGCATTGCAAATCAGCGCCACCAACCCGGAGCATCCCGCGCTCCTGCTCGAACTGCCCTGGGATCTGCCGCTGGAGGAATGGCCGGAGCGCCACCTGGTGCCGTTGCCGCGCGGTATCTCGCGGCACGTGGTGCGGTACGCGCGCGCCGGCGACGAGGTGGTGGCCGTCAAGGAGCTGGCCGAGCGGCCCGCGGTGCGGGAGTTCGGGCTGCTGCGAGACCTCGACCGGCTGAACATTCCCGCGGTGGACCCGCTCGCCGTGGTCACCGGGCGCACCCGGGGCGACACACCCCTGGAGCCCGTGCTGATCACCCGCCATCTGACCGGCTCGCTGCCTTACCGGTCGATGTTCGAGACGACGATGCGGCCCGCCACCATGCACCGGCTCATGGACGCGCTGGCCGTGCTGCTGGTCCGGCTCCATCTGGCCGGGTTCGCGTGGGGCGACTGCTCGCTGTCCAACACCCTGTTCCGGCGCGATGCCGGGGCGTACGCCGCGTATCTGGTGGACGCGGAGACCGGTGACCTGCACTCGCGGCTGAGCGACGGGCAGCGCGCGTACGACCTCGATCTCGCGCGGGTGAACATCAGCGGCGAGCTGCTGGACCTGGAGGCCTCCGGGGCGCTGCACCCGTCCGTGGACCCGATCGAGTTCGGCACGGAGATCTGCCGACGCTACGACGGCCTGTGGCGGGAGCTGACGCGTACGTCGGTGTATCCGGCGGGCAAGCACCACTACATCGACCGGCGGATCCGGCGGCTCAACGAGCTCGGGTTCGACGTCGCCGAGATGCAGATCGGCCACTCCTCCAACGGCGACACGGTCACCTTCGTCCCCAAGGTCGTCGACGCGGGCCATCACCAACGGCAGCTGCTCCGGCTGACCGGGCTGGACGCCGAGGAGAACCAGGCGCGCCGGCTCCTCAACGACCTGGAGAGCTGGATGGCCACCCAGGAGGACTACTCACCCGGCGATCCTCCCCCAAGCTCTCGGCTTCGCTCGAGCAGGGGGGACCCCCATGCCGCGCGTCCCGAGGTGCTCGCCCACCGCTGGGTGCGCGAGGTGTTCCGGCCCACCGTGCGTGCCGTACCGCGAGAGCTGCGCGGCTCGATGGATGCGGCCGAGCTGTACCACGAGTTGCTCGAACACCGCTGGTACCTGTCGGAGCGGGCGCAGCACGACATCGGCCTGGACACGGCCGTCGACGACTACGTCAAGCACATCCTGCCGAAGATCCGCAAGACGCTGCCGTCGACGGACGTCACCACCCCGTCGGCCTGAGCCGCCGGTCCTGAACCGCCGGGCCTGAACCTGAACCCCGGAGAACGGGAGGCTCAGGCGGGCGGGACCACGGCCACCGGGCAGGGCGCGTGGTGCATGACCACGTGGGCCACCGAACCGATCCGTGGCCCCACGGCCGAGCGGTGGGCACGGCGCCCGACCACCACCAGCTGGGCCCGGCCGGCCCCCGACAGCAGCACCTCTCCCGCGCTGCCGATCTCGGTGTGCTGGGTCACGGGCACATCGGGAAACCGCTCCTGCCATGGCTCAAGCGCTTCGGCGAGCGCCTTCTTCTCGTACGGCTCCAGCCCGCCGGCCTCGTCGAGGAGTTTCATGGAGCCGGGGCTGAAGGAGTAGAGCGCCGGCAGACTCCAGGCACGGACGACACGTACGGTGGCGCCGCGTTCCGCCGCGGTCTCGAAGGCGAACCGCAGGGCAGCGCCACTGTCGTCCGGGCCTCCGTGCTGCCCCACGACGATCTCGCGGCCCGCCGCCTCGGTCTCGGCGCGGTCGTCGGCGCGTACGAGCACGACAGGGCGTATGGACTCCGCGACCACCTGCTGGCCGACGGAGCCGAGCAGGAAACCGACGATCGCGCCGTGCCCGCGCGAGCCGAGCACCAGCGTCTCCGCGTCAGCCGCCTCGGCGACCAGCGACGGGACCGGGTCCGCATCCAGCAGATCGGTGGAGACCGGCAGATGCGGGTGCCGTTCGGCGAGCTCGTGCGCGGCCTCCCGCAGCGTGTCCAGCGCCTTGGGAGCGTGTTCGCCCGCGTCCGCGGTCTCCCAGGCGTGCACCAGCCGCAGTGGCAGTCCGCGGCGGACCGCTTCTCTGGCCGCCCAGTGCACGGCGGCCAGGCTTTCGGCGGAGCCGTCCACTCCTACGGTGATCGGGCGGGTCATACGGCTGCCTCCCTCTTCTCCGTCGCCTGCTGACGCGGAGTCGTCGACCGAACGGTCACCATCGCACAGGAAGCTTCCGTACGCCCCTGATCAGCAGGCCCGGCATCCAGGGTAGTTCGGCCTCGTCCGCGTCCGCCGCCAGGTCCGGGCAGCGCTCCAGCAGTGAGCGGATCGCGATCCGCCCTTCCAGCCGCGCGAGCGGCGCGCCCAGACAGTAGTGCAGACCGTGGCCGAAGGCGATGTGGCCACGGGAGTCCCGGCGGATGTCGAACCGGTCCGCGTCCGGGAAGCGCTTCGGGTCGCGGTCCGCGTCCGCCATGGTGATCAGAACGGTGGAACCCGCTGGGATGGTCACCCCGCCCATCTCCACGTCCTCCAGGGCGAGACGCTCCGTGCAGGTCTCCACCGGGCCGTCGTAGCGGAGCATCTCCTCGATCGCCCCGTCGAGCAGGCCGAAGTCGGCTCGCAGCTCGGCCAGTTGGTCAGGATGCTCGAACAGCGCACGCATGCCGTTGCCGATGAGGTTGACCGTGGTCTCGTGACCTGCGATGAGCAGCAGGACGGACATGCCGATGAGTTCGTCCGGCGCGAGCCGGTCGCCGCCCTGGTCGACGGTATGGATCATCGCGCTGAGCAGGTCCTCGCCAGGATGCGCCCGCTTGTCCGCGATCAGCTCGCCGAGATACGCGGGCATCTCCTGGTAGGCGAGCGCCTCCGCTTCCGGGCTGGTGCGCGCGACCATCTCGTTGGACCAGTGGCGGAAGGCGTTCCGGTCCAGCTCGGGCACGCCGAGCAGTTCGCAGATGACGGTCATGGGCAACGGGAAGGCGAAGGAGGCGATCAGATCCGCCCGGCGCTCCTGTCCCGCCGTCATCGCGTCCAGCAGTTCGTCGGTGATCTGCTGGATACGAGGGGCCAGCGAGGCGATGCGGCGCGGAGTGAACTCCTTCGCCACCAGACGCCGTAACCGGGTGTGGTCCGGTGGATCCGCCATCAGCATGTGTGCGAGAGCGGGCTGGTCCGCATCGGTGTTCTTTATTTGGCCGATGTGACCGGTCTTCCTCCACTCCCGGCTGAGCCGCGGATCGGTGAAGGCTGTACGGCATGCGTCATATCCGACGACGAGCCACACTTCCTGGCCGTCGGTGTCGCGTACTTGGTGTACGGACGCCTCCGACCGGAGGCGCGCGTACACGGGATAGGGATCGCGCAGGAACTCCGGACCGAGCTGCTGCAGGTCTACGACGGGTCGCGCCACGGTGTTGTTCCCCCCAGTTCATGAGCCGAACGGCAGGTTTACCCGGCCTTCGAGGCCGACGAACGTCGGTATCCGGACAGGTGTGCCCGGGTGGGCCGGTGTGGACGACGGCCCCGGGAGGACGGGCGGTAGGCGGACCGCGAAGGGGAGTTGAGGTGAGGGTTGAGAGCCGAGTCGGAAAAGGTGCCGTGTGTCCCGGTTTCCCGGCCGCCGTCGGGTATGGATCATCCGGCACAGCACCGCGGGCAGACGACGGCCCGCCCGACGTCACCACCGGGAGACATCCGAGCACATGGGCCAGCCGCCAACCGGTCCCTCACCCTCGCCGTCACCGACACGCTTCGACGACACGTTCTGCGCGCTCCTGCCCCGGCTCTACCGAAGAGCGGTCATGCTGGCCGGGACGAGATCCTGGGCCGAGGACGCCATGCACGAGGCCTATCTCAAACTGGCCCGGCGGCCCCAGCGGTTACTCGAACACCCGGAGCCGTACGCTTACGCCTTCACCGCGCTGATGAGCGTCGTACGCGACACGCATCGCCGCGAACGCCGCCAGGTCCTCGTCGACGACGTGGAGATCCCGAGCGCCGGCGACACCGCGGGCGGAGCGGGCCATGTGGGTGCGGTCGGCCCGGTGGTCGCCGGGACCTGGGACGGCGGAGTGGAGCGCCGCGACGCCGAGATGGAGGCGATCCGGCTGCTGGGAAGACTCTCTTCCCGACAGGCCGGAGTAGTGATACTCGTCGATCTGGACGGCTACACCATCGATCAGGCCGCCCGGATCATGAAGGTGCACCGCGGAACGGCAGCCCGGCATCGCGCGCGTGCGCTGGAGAAACTGCGCTCACTGCTGGACGGGATGGACAGCGAGCCGGACGGTTCAGGAAGGGAGCCCGGGGATGGGGCCTGACGCAGAGTCCGACGACCGCGTGGCCGCGCTGCTGCGCGATCGACTCAGGGCCGCGGATGAGGAGATCAAGACTCCCCCGGGGCTGTGGGAGAACATACGGGCCGCCGATGCCCCGCCCCGCAGGACGGTGATCGGTCCACGCCTCCGGCTCGGGTGGGCGGTCGCGGCCGCCGCCGTCCTGGTGTGTACCGTCGCGCTGGGGTCCTGGTGGCTCGTCCGGCCGGCCGCCGATGCCCCTCCGGCCCGGCCTGCGCGCTTCGATGTCCCGGTGACGGTGTTCAACGCCGAGGGGCCGTGCCGCCCCTTGCGGACGCTGGAGTGCGCGCTGCGACTGGCCAAGGATCCGTACGCCGAGTACGCGGCCCCCGGCAACGCGGCGGGCCGTGTCTGGCACGGCGATCGCCTGTCGGCGGCCTGCGTCGTCACGAGCGGCACGATGGTCGAGGACGAGAGCGGCATCACGTCGACGCGGTGGTACCTGGTCAGGACCCCTGCGGGAGTGGAGGGCTGGCTGCCTGGTGTCCGTACGCGCAACACCACTGAGCTACGGACCTGTTCAGCGAGCGAGGCCCGCCCCACCTGACAGAAGCGCCCCGTGGGCATGTGGCGGCGGGTGACACATCGGACGGAGTGTCGGCCCGGGCGGGCTTCGCGGTGTGGGCGACCGACGTCAACGTCCGCGACAACCCCGGCGACCCCGCCGCCTGGCTCAGGGCGTACCGACGGGCTCGGCCAGGACCGTGGTGACTCCGCGCGTGCGCAGCTCGTCGAGGATGCCCGGGTCGGCCGTGTCGTCCGTGACCAGGGTCCAGCCCTCGGGGAGGGCGGCCCAGGCGTGGAAGGGGCGGCGGCCCAGCTTCGCGGCGTGGGCGAGGACGTAGACATGGTCGGCTCGGCGGGCCATGAGTTCCTTCAGTCGGGTCTGGCGCAGGTCGGCCTCGCAGATCCCGTGCTCCGGCGAGACACCGTCCGTGCCGAGGAAGACCCGGTCGAAGGTGAGGCGTTCGAGGGCGGCCTCGGTCAGCGGGCCCACGAAGCCCTGGCTGAGCGGGCGGAGGGTGCCGCCGAGGCACTCGACGTGGACGGTCTCGACGTCGGCGAGCTCCTGGAGCGCGGTCAGGCCGGTGGTCGCGACGGTGATGTCCTTGGCCGTGCGCAGTTCATGGGCGAGCGCGCCGACGGTCGAGCCCGCGTCGAGGAGCAGCGTCTCGCCGGGCTGGATCTGGGCGGCCGCCCAGCGGGCGATGGCCCGCTTGGCCTCGAAGGCCTCACCTGTGCGCTGCCGCAGCGAGGCCTCGGGGTGCGCGGACAGGGCCATGGCGCCGCCGTAGGTGCGCGCGAGGCGTCCGTCGGTGGTGAGTTTCGCCAGGTCGCGGCGGATGGTGGAGGCCGTGACGCCGAACAGCTGGGAGAGTTCGTCCACGCTGGTCAGACCGGTGGTGGTGGCGAGCTGGACGATCCGGTCGCGGCGGGACTTGGATCCGATCGCAGACATCAGTCCTTGGCCCTTCGGTGTCCTGGGGTGTCCTGTGGTGCCGACGAACCGAGAGTCATCGGGCAGCCGGAGCGGATGACATCTCAGCGGCCTGCCGCAGCGCCTCGACCATGCTACCGGCCTCGGCACGGCCGGTTCCGGCGATGTCGAACGCGGTGCCGTGGTCGACGGAGGTGCGGATGACGGGCAGTCCCACGGTGAGGTTGACGCCCGCTTCGATGCCGAGGACCTTCACCGGGCCGTGGCCCTGGTCGTGGTACATGGCCACGATGAGGTCGTAGTCGCCGCGGGCGGCGAGGAAGAAGGCGGTGTCGGCGGGGAGCGGTCCGCGGGCGTCGATGCCGTCGCCGCGTACGGTCTCCAGGGCTGGAACGATCTTCGACTCCTCCTCGCCGTAGCCGAACAGCCCGTTCTCGCCCGCGTGCGGGTTGATTCCGCAGACGCCGATCACGGGGGCTGCGACGCCCGCGCGGACCATGGCCTCGTGGCCGCGGCGCACGGTGCGTTCGACGAGGCCGGGCTCGATGCGGTTGACGGCGTCGATCAGACCGATGTGCGTCGTGACGTGGATGACCTTCACCTTGGGCGTGGACAGCATCATCGACACCTCGTCGACACCCGTGAGGTGGGCGAGGAGTTCGGTGTGGCCGGGGTAGAGGTGCCCGGCGGCGTGCAGTGCCTCCTTGTTGAGCGGGGCAGTGCAGATGCCGTGGACGTCGCCGTTCAGGGCTAGCCCGGCGGCGACACTGACGTAGTGGTAGGCGGCGTCGCCGGCCGTGGCGGAGAGGGCGCCCCAGGGCAGATCGGCCGGCAGCAGGCCGAGGTCCACGACGTTGATGCGGCCGGGCGTGAACACGGCCTGGGCGGGGGCGTCGACGGGCACGATGTCGCAGGTGATGCCGAGGATGTCCGCGGCTTGGCGCAGGCGATACGCGTCGCCGATGACGACGGGGCGGCAGCCGCGCAGGGTGTCGGCGTGCAGCAGCGCCGGGACGATGACCTCCGGTCCGATGCCGGCGCCGTCGCCCATGGTCACCGCGATGATCGGGAGCGGGTGTCCGGCGGAACCGGACTGCTCGGCGGGCGCGGCGGTGGGGGCTGCGTTCACGTGGGTTCTCCTTGCGGGGCGAACGATGCGGGGGGTACGGCGGGGTGGTCGGGGCGCGTCGAGCCGGCGACGTCCATCGGCTGCGGCGGCGGGCGCAGCGCGCGGGCGATGCGCAGCAGGGAGTCGGTGTCGCCGAAGCTTCCGGGGCGGGTGACGACGGAGCGGCCGTCAGGGGTGCGGGAGTGCACGGCGCCGTGGTGGATCTGCCCGACCGGCAGCAGCTCACGGACACCGAGGGTGTCGAGCACGCGGCGCGCGGTCTCGCCGCCGGTCAGCACCAGGTCGCTGCCGTGCGCGGCTTCGGCGACCGTGCGGGCCAGCCCTGCCACGAGGCCGCGGGCCGCGCCGGGGTCGACGACTACGCCACCGGCGATGCTGACCACCGTGATTCCGTCCGGCGCGGGGACGAGCGGATGCGGTGCCCGGTGGTCCATGTGTGTGTGCCGGGCACGGTGGTCGGTGAGCGTGTGCTGGGTGAGGGTGTGCGCCGGCAGGGGCACATGGCACGCGCCTGCAGCGACGAGTTGCGCGATCTGCGCAACAGCGGTGGGCTCGGCGGTGCCGACCACGACGAGCAGCGGTCTGCCCGGCGTACCGGTCGCGTCCCGCTCGGTGTGTGCGGTCCCGTCGCGCTCGCAGTGTGCGGCCCCGTCGCGCTCGGTGTGTGCGGCCGCGTCCCTCTCAGCGTGTCCGATCCCGTCGCGCTCGCCGTGTGCGGCCGCGTCCCGCTCGGTGTCCGCGGCGGTCGGGAGCCCCGCTGCCGCAGGAGCGGCCCCGTCCGCTCCCACGAGCCTGCGGCCGAGGGCGGCGGCGAGCCCGCCCGTCCCCAACAGCCTCACGTCCGGGCCGATGTGAAGCGCCGCCTCGGCGATCGCGTCGAGGTCGGCGTCCGTCTCGGCGTCGCACACCGGGTGGTGTCCCTTCGCGACGAGGGTGCGCAGCCGTCCGGACAGCGTCAGTACGGGCGCGCGTACCACCGAGAGGGGCACCACCCGCGTCGGTATGTCGCCCAGCGCCGCGCCCACCGATTCCGGCGCCCGTCGCTGTTCCGCGCGCCAGGCGTCGGTCGCGTGCAGCGGCGTGCCGTGCAGATGGACGACGCCGTCACGCACCGTGCGGCCCGCGACCGGCAGGGCGGGGGCGATCACCACGCCCGCGGCGCCCGCGGCGTAGGCGGCCGTCTCGGTGGCGAGGTTGCCGCGCAGCAGGGAGTCGATCTTCTTCAGGACCACATCGCCGTCGGCGTGTGCCAGGGCGTCCCGCACGGCACTCGCGGCCTCGCCGGCGGAGAGCTGCCGGGTGTCGAGATCCAGTACGACCGCCTCGCCGTCCAGTGGTGGTGCGGTGACCGGGCCCAGCACGATCCGTACGGTCCGGCCGCGCGGGCGGCCCAGCGCCGCGGCGGTCTCGGCGGCGCCGGACAGGTCGTCGGCGAGCGCCAGCACGCGGGGCGGACGCCCCGTGCGGGTGGTGCGGGACACGAGTACCTCCTCGAGCCTCCGGACGGTCGGCCTCGGACGGCGATGATGACACAGGCTGCGCGAAATGCGCGAGACCTCTTGCGCACTTCGCGCAGCCGTGCCACCTTTTCCGGCGCGACAGCTGTTCGTCGTCCAGTGGTCCGGGCGGCGTCAGCGAGAACCGGTCGCCCTCCAGAACCGAGAAGGTCGACGATGACCCGAACTCCTCACCTCGTCCCCCCACCCCGTCCGCCCAGCCGCCGCACCCTGTTGCGCTGGGGCGCCTTCGGCGGCGCGGGCGTCGCGCTCGGCCCCCTGTCCGCCTGTGCCGGCCCCACCGGCGCGCCCGGCCCCGGGACGCTCACCCTCGGTCTGAACCGCTCCCTGGTGAGCCTCGACAACAAGCTCAACCAGTTCGAGGCCGCGGTGACCGTGCAGCGCGCCGTGCGGCAGGCGCTCACCCGCATCGGCCCGGGTCTGCGGCCGCAGCTCGTCCTCGCCGACCGCTTCGAGATGACCGAGCCCACCACGTGGACGGTGCGACTGCGTGAGGGCGTCTGCTACTCGGACGGCAGCCCCGTCACCGTCGACGACGTGGCAACGGCGCTGCGCATGTACGGCAAGGTCCCCGGCTCGTTCCTGCTCGGTCTCTTCCCGGAGCTGCCCGCCGTCGAGGCCACCGGCGAGCGCACCTTCTTCCTGCGCACGCGGCGCCCGGTGCCCGGGCTCGACCGGCTGATGTCCAACATCCACATCACCCCGGCCAAGGCCAACCGGCCCGAGGAGTTGCGCTCCGGGCTCGGCTCGGGCCCGTACCGCGTCGTCCGCGCGAACAGCGGGGCGGGCGAGTACACCCTCGCCCGTAACACCAGGTACTGGGGCGGACGGCCGTCGGTCGACACGGTCAGGGTCCGGTTCGTGCCCGAGGAGTCCAGCCGCGTCGTCGCCCTGCGCAGCGGTGAACTCGACGTCGTCGACACGCTGACGCCGGACTCCGCCGAACAGCTCACCGGACTTCCGGGGGTCACGGTCCAGGAGATCTCCGGGGCCCGCATGTGCCAGCTGTTCTACAACTTCCGCAAGCCCGAGGGCCACCCGCTCGCGGACGCCCGGGTCCGGCAGGCGCTGACGTACGCGATCGACGGCACGGCCCTCGTCCGCGATGTGCTGACCGGGACGGCCGAGGAGGCCCGGGGCGTGGTCCCGCTCGCGCTCCAGGGTGCCGTCCCGACCGGCACGTACGCCTTCGATCCGGGGCGGGCCCGCCGGCTCCTCAGATCGCTCGGCGCCGAGGACCTGCGGATCAAAGTCATCTGGGAGTCCGGGGAGTTCGCCGGCGACACCTCCGTCATGGAGGCCGTACTCGACATGCTCCAGGACGTCGGTGTACGCGCCTCGCTGCAGCAGTTCGAGCCCGGCGGCGACATTCTCAAGTGGCGCCAGGGCCGTGGCGGTGACTGGGACGTCATAGGCAACGGCTACAGCAGCCCGACCGGGCAGGCCCTCACCATGCTGCAGGGGATGTACGGCGGAACGGCCGAGAAGGACCGTACCGGTGACGCGTTCATGGGCTATGTGATCCCCCGTATCGAGCGGCGGCTGTCGGCCGCCGCCACCGAGGTCGACGACTCTGAGCGGGAGCGGCGGCTGGCCGCCGTGCAGCACGCCGTGTGGGACACCTGGCCCAGCCTGTGGGCCTTCGCGCCCAAGACGCTGCTCGCCCGCCGCGACCGCGTCCGCGGCCTGGCCCTCCAGCCGATCAACTCCTACGACCTCACCGCCGTACGACTGGAGGGCTGAGCCGTGCCGACGTATCTCGCCCGCCGCATCGGTCAGAGCGTGCTGACCGTCTTCCTCACGCTGACCACCGTCTTCCTTTTGGTGCGGCTCGCACCCGGCGATCCGGCCTCCGCGTACGCGGCACCCAACGCGACCTCGGCCGATCTCGCCCGGATCCGCGAGCAGTTCGGGCTCGACGATCCGCTCATCGTCCAGTACGGGCTCTTCCTGCGCGACCTGTTCACCGGGGACCTCGGGACGAGCTACTCCTTCCACTCCCCCGCACTCGACGTGGTCCTGGACCGGATTCCGTACACCGTCACCCTGGCCGTCTCCGCCATCGCGGTCACCACCCTGGTGGCCGTGCCCCTCGGCGTGTGGATGGCGCGCCGCGCCGACACACGCCGGGAGCTGGGCGCCAATGTGCTCACGATCGCCGGGCAGTCGATGCCCGACTTCTGGACCGGTGTCATGCTGCTGACCGTCTTCGCGGTGGTCCTGCCGGTGCTCCCCGCGTCCGGCTTCACCTCCTGGAGCGGGCTGGTGCTGCCGACCGCGACCGTCGCCGTCCTTCAACTCGCCCTGGTGTCACGGCTGGTGCGCCGCGAGATGACGACCGCGCTGGCCTCGTCGTACATCACCGTGGCCCGCTCCCGAGGGGTCCGAGAGTCCGCGTTGACCTGGCGTTACGCGCTCGCGAACTCCGCGGTGCCGCTGGTCACGGCGCTCGGTACGCGCTTCGCGGCGCTGCTCAACGGTGTGGTGGTGGTCGAGGTCGTCTTCGGCTGGCCCGGCGTCGGCTCCCTCGTCGTACGCGCTCTGGAGACCCGCGACTATCCGCTCATCCAAGCCACCGTCCTGGTCACCGCGACCCTCGCGATCCTCGTCCAACTCCTCGTCGACCTGGCCTATCCGCTGCTCGATCCGCGGGTACGCCTCGGAAAGGCGGCCTGAGCCATGACCACAGCCGTCAGCGCCGGCCGGCCCAGCGCCGTCACCGCGCGCGATCTCGCAAGAGCCACCGCCACCAGTCAGCGGCGCGGCGCCCGATTCAAGCTGTGGGCCGGAGCGGTGTGCACCGCGCTCGTCGTACTCCCCGTCGCACTGGCCGGTGTGCTGCCTCTGCCCGGCGCGAACGCGCAGGACCTCTCGCGGCGCAGGCTGCCCCCGCTGAGCGAGGGGCATCTCTTCGGGACCGACCAGCTGGGGCGGGATCTGCTCTCGCGCGTCCTGCACGGCGGTCAGGTGTCCCTCGCGGTCGGTGTGCTCGCCGTGCTCGTGTCCGGTCTCATCGGTATCGCGGCGGGTTCCGCGGCCGGGTTTTTCGGAGGATGGGTCGACGCGGTCGTCTCCCGGTTCCTGGAAGCCCAGCTCGCCCTGCCGCTGCTGATGATGCTGCTCCTCGTCGTCGCCCTGTTCGGGCCGTCCGTCACCGTCATCACCTGCGTGATCGCGATCGCGCAGTGGCCGGAGGTCGCGCGGCTGACCCGCTCGCTCGTGCTGGTCGAGCGGGAGAAGCCGTACGTCGCCGCGGCACGCGTGCTCGGGCTGCGCTCGTGGTCGGTGCTCGCGCGCCATGTGATCCCCAATGTGGTGCGGCCGGCGAGCCTGGTGGTGTTGTTGCTGCTGGCGCAGGCCGTGCTGCTGGAGAGCGCGCTGAGTTACCTGGGAGCGGGCCCGCAGCGGCCGTTCGCGACCTGGGGGCGCATCATCTCCGACGGTCAGGACTACATCACCACCTCGTGGTGGCTGGTCACCCTGCCGGGCCTGGTCATCGCGGTGCTGGTGGTCGGGGTCAATCTGCTCGGGGACGGGCTGCGGGACCGTACGCGGCCGCGTTCTCGGAAGGGGGCGTGAGTCATGGCCGAGGTCACGACGACGGCCGCGAACACGCCGACGGCCGAGAGCACGCCGCTGCTCGACGCGACGGATCTACAGATCGAGCTCATCACCGCGCACGGCGTGGTGCGGGCGGTCGACGGGGTGAGTTTCACCGTCCGCCGGGGAGAGACCGTCACGCTGATCGGCGAGTCCGGCTCCGGGAAGTCGACCACGGCGATGGGCGTGTTGCGGCTGCTGCCCGAGGGGCTCGCCGTGATGTCGGGCAGCGTGCGCATCGCGGGGCGGGACGTCGTCGCCGATCCGGGTGCCGCCCGTGCGGTACGCGGGCGGACCGTGTCACTCATCCCCCAGGACCCGATGACCGCCCTCAGCCCGGTGCACACCATCGGGCGGCAGCTGGGCGACGCGCTGCGGCTGCGCCACCCCGGTATGTCGCGAACACAGGCTCGGGACAAGGGAGTAGAACTCCTCGCGCAGGTCCGCATCCCGCAGCCTCGGACCCGCTGGAAGGCATATCCGCACCAGTTCTCCGGCGGCATGCTGCAACGCATACTCATCGCGACCGCACTGGCCGCCGAACCGGAACTGCTCGTCGCGGACGAGCCGACGTCCGCGCTGGACGCCACCGTGCAGGCGAGCGTCCTCGATCTGCTGATGGAGCTTCAGGAACGGACCGGGATCGGGATGCTGATGATCACCCATGACCTCGGAGTGGCCCGGCTCGTCTCCGACCGGATCCACGTCATGAAGGACGGCCGGTTCGTCGAGTCGGGCTCCGCAGAGGACATCGTCGAGCGGCCTGCCGAGCCGTACACCCGTGAACTGCTCGCCGCCGTGCCGCGCCTGGGGGCGTGGGACGAGGACGGCGACGAGCGGACCGAACCCGTCGCGCAGGGAGCAGCGCCATGACCGACAGCCCCATGGCCTGTGACCTGCCCCTCCTCTCCGTCGAGGGCCTGGTCGTCGAATACGCCACGTCCCACGGGCCCTTCCGGGCCGTCGACGACGTCACCTTCCGGATTCCGCGCGGTGGTTCGCTCGCCGTGGTGGGCGAGTCCGGCTGCGGCAAGTCGACGCTCGCCCGCGCCCTCGTACGGCTGCTCAAGCCGGCGAGCGGCCGGATCGTCCTGGACGGGACGGACATCGCGGCGCTGCCCGAGCGGCGGCTGCGTCCGCTGCGGCGGCGTGTGCAGATGGTCTTCCAGGATCCGTACGGGTCGCTGGACCCCCACCTCACCGCCCAGCAGATCGTCGCCGAACCGCTGCGCGTGGGCGGGGTCGGCGATCGCACGGTGCGCGCGCGGCGGGCGGCCGAGTTGATCGAGCGGGTCGGTCTGCCGTCCTCGGCCCTGGACCGGCGCCCACCCGAGTTCTCCGGCGGCCAGCGGCAACGTATCGGCATAGCCCGCGCCCTCGCCTCCCGGCCCGACCTGCTGGTCTGCGACGAGGCGACGTCCGCCCTCGATGTCTCCGTACAGGCACAAGTACTCGATCTTTTGCGGGAGTTGCAGGCGGACACCGGCATCGCCTACCTGGTCATCGCCCACAACCTCGGGGTCGTCCGGGAGATCAGCAGCGATGTGGTGGTGATGCGCGCGGGCCGGGTCGTCGAGACCGGGCCGACCGCCACCGTGCTCGCCTCGCCCACCGAGCCCTACACCCGCGCGCTGCGCCGCGCCGCTCTGGACCCCACCGCGATCCGGGGTGTGAAGCCCCGGAGCGTACTCGCCCTCGCCTCGGCCCCCGCATCGGAAGGAACCCCCACGTGACCACCGGCCTCGACCTGCCGAACATCCCCGTCCCGCTGTCCCGTCTGGTGCTCGGCACCATGACCTTCGGCGACACCGTCGACGCCTCCGGAGCGGCCGGCATGCTCGACGCCGCGCTCGACGCGGGCATCACCGGCGTCGACACGGCCAACGGATACGCGGGCGGCGAGAGCGAGCGCATCCTCGCCGGGCTCTTGCCGGGCCGCCGCGACCGGATCGTGCTGGCGACCAAGGCCGGTATCCCGCATCCCGACCAGGGCGACAACGCCCCGCTCTCCGCGGCCGGGCTCCGGGCCGCGCTGGAGGGCAGCCTCAAGCGGCTCGGCACCGACTCGGTCGACCTCTTCTATCTCCACCAGCCCGACCGTGCGACACCGCTCGCCGAAACCCTCGCCACCGTCGCCGAGTTCGTCGCCGAGGGAAAGGTCCGCGCGCTCGGTGTCTCCAACTACGCGGCCTGGCAGATCTCCGAACTGGTCCGCACCGCCGACGACTTGGGCGCCCCGCGCCCCGTCGTCGCCCAGCAGATGCACAACCTCCTCGCACGCCGCATCGAGGAGGAGTACGTCGAGTACGCCGCCGTCACCGGGCTGCGCACCATGGTCTACAACCCGCTCGGAGGCGGACTGCTCACCGGCCGCCACCGCTTCGAACAGACCCCGGACTCGGGCCGGTTCGGGGACTCGAAGGTGGCCGCGATGTACCGGCAGCGCTACTGGGACGAGCGTCTCTTCACCGCCGTCGATGAGCTGGCCGCCGTCGCCGACGCCGCGGGCATCCCGCTCACCGACCTCGCCCTGCGCTGGCTCCTCGACCGCGACTCGACCGACGCGCTCCTGCTCGGCGGCTCGAAGACCACACACCTGCTCGCCAACCTCGCCGCGGCGCAGGCCGGTCCCCTGCCCGCCGACGTGACGGCGGCCTGTGACGAGGTCGGCGCGGGACTGCGCGGGCCGATGCCCGCATACAACCGCTGAGAGCGGGCGCGTGCTGAGCCCGTCCTACGGCTGCGGGCCGGTCGTGTCCGGCCGGGCCCGCGCGGCGGAGCCGCATGATGTCACAGCCCCGCGCCCGTGCAGGGCGCACTCCCACCCCGACCCACCAACCAACAGCAAGACCGGCCGCCCCAGCCGAAGGAGCACCGCATGACCGCCCTCACCCCCACACCCGCCCCCGGCACCCCCGCCGCATTCGCCGCCCTGTTGCGCGCCCGCGAGCCGCTCATCGGCTACTGGTCCGTCCTCGACTCCCCCGTCTCCACCGAGCGCATCGCCCGCCTCGGCTACGACTATGTGGCGCTCGACGCCCAGCACGGACTGATCGAGTACTCGGGCGTGCTCGCCTCGCTGACCGCCATCGACACCAAGGGATCGACCGCCGTCGGCCTGGTGCGCGTCGAGGCCAACGACCCCATGCCGATCGGCAAGGCCCTGGACGCGGGCGCTGCCGGAGTCATCGTCCCGTTGGTCGACACCGCGCAGGACGCCGCCGACGCGGTGGCCGCCGTTCGCTATCCGCCACAGGGCAGGCGGTCGTACGGCCCGATGCGCTCGGGCCTGCGCATCGGGCCCGACCCCGCCGACGCGCACCGGCAGACCGTGGTCCTCGCGATGATCGAGACCGCTGAGGGCCTCGCCAACGTCGCCGAGATCTGCGCCACGGAAGGCCTCGACGGCGTCTACATAGGCCCCTCCGACCTGCGCATCGCGCTCGGCGGTGCGAGCTCCACGGATCCGGCGATCGCGGACGAGTTCGAGGCCGCGCTGGTCACGGTGCGCGAGACCGCGGCGGTCGCCGGGATCGCCGCCGGCATCCACAACCCGGACGGGGCGAGCGCCGCCAAGCGGCTCGCCGAGGGCTTCACCTATGTCACGGTGGCGAGTGATCTCGTCCATCTGGAACAGGTCGCCTACCGCCACCTCACCGCCGCGCGCGCGGCCGGCCGGGGCCAGTGATGTCGGGGCCGGCCGTCGCCGACGGCGTCGTACGTCCGCATCCCGGCGCCCCCGGTCGCTTCGAGGCATGGCTGTCGGCACCGGCGGTGCAGAACCATGCCGCCAACCTCACCGTGCTGCCGGGCGGCGAGCTGGGCTGCGTCTGGTTCGGGGGGACGCAGGAGGGCGTCGCGGACATCTCGGTGTGGTTCTCGCGGCTGCCCGCGGGCGGCGACACCTGGTCACAGCCGGTGCGGCTCTCCCATGACGACAGCCGGTCCGAGCAGAACCCGGTGCTGTTCGCCGACCCGTCCGGCGACTGGTGGCTGCTGCACACCGCGCAGCGGGCCGGACACCAGGACACCGCCGAGGTGCGGCTGCGTGTCAGCCAGGACGAGGGCGCGACATGGGGGCCGTCCCGGATGCTCTTCGACGGTGGGGTGTTCGTGCGCCAGCCGGTGACGGTCCTGCCTTCGGGCCGTCGGCTGCTGCCGGTGTTCCGCTGCGTCGCCACGCCGGGCGAGCGGTGGTCGGGCGACCGCGACACCAGCTCGGTGATGCTCAGCGACGACGCGGGGGCGAGCTGGCGCGAGGTTTCGGTGCCGGGCTCGACCGGGCTGGTGCATATGAACGTCCGCGCGCTGCCGGACGGTTCGCTCCTCGCCCTGTTCCGCAGCCGCCGCGCCGACGCCGTGTACCGCAGCGTGTCGTACGACGAAGGGGAGAGCTGGTGCGCCCCGCACAGGCTGGACCTGCCGAACAACAACTCCTCGATCCAGTACGTCACCTTGGCCGACGGACGGCTCGCGCTGGTCCACAACCACAGCAGCGCCGCGGACGCCGTCGCGCGCCGCGTCTCGCTGTACGACGAGATCGACGACGAGGGGCTCAGTGATCGCGCGGGCCCGAGTGATCACGCGGGGCTGAACGGGAACGGAGAGGAGGGGATGGGCGGGAAGGAAGCACCGAGCGGCAACGCGCCCGGTGCCGCCCCCACGACCGGAGCCGCCTTCTGGGGTGCACCTCGCGCGCCGCTCACCCTTTCCGTCTCCTCGGACGGCGGCCTGACCTGGCCGGTGCGCCACGATCTGGAGACCGGTGACGGCCACTGTCTGACCAACAACTCCCGGGACGGTCTCAACCGCGAGCTGTCCTACCCGTCCGTCGTCCAGACACCGGACGGCACGCTGCACATCGCCTTCACCCATCACCGCCGCACCATCAAGTACCTCCGCCTGAGCACCGCTTGGGCGGACCGGGAGATCCCCGCATGACGAGGACCCTCATCACGACTCCCACCTTCTCCCGCTACTCCCTGGAGCCCTGGCAGATCCTGGAGCGGGCCGGCGCGGGCCCCCTCCGCCCGTACGAGGACGCCGCGCTGCCCGCCGGTGAACTCCGGGCGCGGATCGGTGAGGTGGACGCGCTGGTCGTCGGCATGGACCGGGTCACCGCCGACCTCATCGCCGCGGCAGCCCGCCTCAAAGTCATCGCGAAGCACGGCGTCGGCGTCGACACCATCGACGTGAACGCCGCACGGGCCCGCGGCATCCCCGTGGTGTGCGCGCCCGGCAGCAACTCCCGGGCGGTCGCCGAGTTCACCTTCGGCCTGATTCTGGACGCCACCCGTCGCATCACCGCCTCGCACCAGCGGGTGGCGCAGAGGGAGTGGCCCAAGCTGTTCGGGCCCGAACTCGCCGGAAGGACCCTGGCCGTGGTCGGCTTCGGGCGCATCGGACGACTGCTGACCGGATACGCCCTCGCCTTCGGCATGACGGTGCTCGCGCACGACCCGTACGTCGACGCCGAGGACATCTCCGCCCTCGGCGCCCGGCCCACCCCGCTGGACGACTGCCTGGCCCGCGCCGACGTCGTCAGCCTGCATCTGCCCGCCACCGCGGGCGCGAGCCCGCTCCTGGACGGCCGCCGGCTGGCCGCCATGAAGCCGGGCGCGCTGCTGGTGAACACCGCCCGGGGTGACCTCGTCGACGAGACCGCCCTCGCCGCGCTCCTGACGGAGGGCCACCTGGGCGGCGCCGCACTCGACGCCTTCGCGCACGAACCGCTCGGCGACAGCCCGCTGCGCACCGCCCCGAACGTCCTGCTCACCTCGCACATGGCGGCCTGCGGGCACGACGCCAACCGCACGATGGGCGCCATGGTCGCGGAGGACGTCGTACGGGTCCTCGCGGGCGAGCCCCCGCTGCACCCCGCCCCCTGATCCGCCCACGTTTCCCGTCCCCCCGCGCTCCCTGTCCCCACGTTCCCCATCCTCCCCCTCCCCGTCCCCACGTTCCCCGTCCTCCCCCTCCCCGTCCCCACCTTC
>NZ_VCHX02000121.1 GCF_005768555.2 Streptomyces sporangiiformans | reverse complement strand
GGCGCTCCCCCCATGCCGGCCGCGCCGCCACCCGGCGGCCGTCCCAGCCCTGCCGCACCGATGGGCGGCCGGGGCGCCGCCGCGCCCGGCGCGCTGCCTGGTGCGCGCGTACGGCACTGGATCGAGATCAACGGCACCCGCCATCAGATCTCCCGCCCGACGCTGGTGCTGGGCCGCAGCACCGACGCCGACGTGCGGATCGACGACCCCGGCGTCTCGCGCCGGCACTGTGAGATCCGGACCGGAACGCCCTCGACGATCCAGGATCTCGGGTCCACCAACGGCATCGTGGTGGACGGGCAGCACACCACCCGCGCTACGCTCCGCGACGGCTCGCGGATCGTCGTGGGCAGTACCACCATCATTTACCGGCAAGCCGAAGGGTGAAGCGGGGGCAATGTCAGAGCTGACCCTCACGGTCATGCGGCTGGGTTTCCTGGCCGTACTGTGGCTGTTCGTGATCGTGGCCGTGCAGGTCATCCGCAGCGACCTGTTCGGTACGCGTGTCACACAGCGCGGCTCGCGCCGGGAGAACGCACGGCCCCAGCAGGCCGCCCGGCAGCAGGCCACGCCTCCGCCGCAGCGCCAGCAGTCGAGCAGCGGCGGCCGTCAGCGCCGGGGCGCGCCCACCAAGTTGGTCGTCTCCGAAGGCACTCTTACGGGTACGACCGTCGCCCTGCAGGGGCAGACCATCACCCTGGGGCGTGCGCACGACTCCACGATCGTCCTGGACGACGACTACGCCTCCAGCAGGCATGCCAGGATTTATCCGGACCGTGACGGCCAGTGGATCGTCGAGGACCTCGGGTCCACCAACGGCACCTATCTCGACCGGAACCGACTGACGACTCCCACACCGATTCCGTTGGGCGCGCCGATCCGCATCGGCAAGACGGTCATCGAGCTGCGGAAGTAGTACGACAATGAGCGAGCGGAGCGAGCACGCAGCGGCGGTCCACACGACGGGCCCCGGCGCGCTCCCGACCGGAGGGTGGGCACCGTGCGGATGTACCCGGAGCCGACGGGCGAGGTGCGCATGAGTCTGTCACTGCGCTTCGCCGCCGGATCGCACAAAGGCATGATCCGCGAGGGCAATGAGGACTCCGGTTACGCCGGTCCGCGCCTGCTCGCGATCGCCGACGGAATGGGCGGCCAGGCCGCCGGTGAGGTCGCCAGCTCCGAGGTGATCTCCACCATCGTGGCGCTCGACGACGACGTGCCCGGCTCCGACATCCTGACCTCCCTCGGCACGGCCGTGCAGCGCGCCAACGACCAGCTCAGGCTGATGGTCGAGGAGGACCCCCAGCTCGAGGGCATGGGGACGACCCTCACGGCGCTCCTGTGGACCGGGCAGCGGCTCGGCCTCGTGCACGTCGGCGACTCACGCGCGTACCTGCTGCGCGACGGCGTCCTGACGCAGATCACTCAGGACCACACCTGGGTGCAGCGGCTCGTCGACGAGGGACGTATCACGGAGGAAGAGGCCACCACGCATCCGCAGAGGTCCCTCCTCATGCGCGCGCTGGGCAGCGGCGACCACGTCGAGCCCGACCTCTCCATCCGTGAAGTCCGCGCCGGCGACCGGTACTTGATCTGCTCCGACGGTCTGTCCGGCGTCGTCAGCCATCAGACGATGGAGGACACCCTCGCCAGCTACCAGGGACCGCAGGAGACCGTGCAGGAGCTCATCCAGCTCGCACTGCGCGGCGGCGGACCGGACAACATCACGGTCATCGTGGCCGACGTACTCGACATCGACGGCGGAGACACCCTCGCGGGCCAGCTCTCCGACACCCCGGTCGTCGTCGGAGCGGTCGCCGAGAACCAGAACCAGCTGCACGACAACGGCGCGATGCAGACACCCGCGGGCCGCGCCTCCAGCCTCGGCCGCCCGGTGCCCGGACAGGGCGGTGGCGGCGAGTTCGGCCCGCCCGGCAGCGGCGACACGACGGGCTACGTCCCCACGGACGGCTTCGGTGCCTACTCCGACGAGGACTTCGTCAAACCCCGCCGGGGACGCAAGTGGCTGAAAAGATCCTTCTACACCGCGCTCGCCCTCGCCGTCATCGGCGGCGGGCTGTACGGCGGTTACCGCTGGACGCAGACGCAGTACTACGTCGGCAGCAACGGTGAGCACGTCGCGCTCTACCGCGGCATCAGCCAGGACCTGGCCTGGGTCTCGCTCTCGAAGGTGGAGAAGGACCACCCCGAGATCGAACTGAAGTACCTGCCGCCGTACCAGCAGAAGCAGGTCAAGGCCACGATCGCCGAAGGCGACCTCAACGACGCCCGATCGAAGATCGAGGCCCTTGGCACACAGGCGTCCGCGTGCAAGAAGGACGCCGAGCGTCGCAAGTCCGAGAGCGAGAGCAACGCGAAGACCGGCGAGGGCGAAGCCGGCGGCGTCACGGGAACCACACGGACCTCGGCCGCGTCAAAGGCCACACCGACGCCGACGCAGAGCCCGTCGTCGCCGGAGTCCCCGTCCCCGTCCAAGTCCCAGACCGCACCCACTCCCACACCCGGCCCCAGCCTCTCCGACGAAGAGCAGAAGCTGGTCTCGCTGTGCGGTAAGCAGTAAGCAAGCCGTGAGGGGCCCTGTCACACGATGAGCAGTACATCCAACACGTCGACGCACCACACGTCCACGATCGGCGCGATCGGTGCGCCGAGCCGGCGCAACACCGAGCTCGCGCTGCTGGTGTTCGCCGTCGTCATCCCGGTGTTCGCGTACGCCAACGTGGGCCTGGCCATCAACGACCAGGTGCCGTCCGGTCTGCTCGGCTACGGCCTCGGCCTCGGCCTGCTCGCCGCCGTCGGCCACATCGTC
This sequence comes from Streptomyces sporangiiformans, assembly GCF_005768555.2. Classification (GTDB taxonomy): domain Bacteria; phylum Actinomycetota; class Actinomycetes; order Streptomycetales; family Streptomycetaceae; genus Streptomyces; species Streptomyces sporangiiformans. The sequence continues at coordinate 30,217 of NZ_VCHX02000121.1, read as the reverse complement.
GTACGGAAGTTCGCGCCGTACGCGGACCCACTGATGCTGCCGCTGGCCACGCTGCTCAACGGCATCGGCCTGGTGGCCATCTGGCGGCTCGACCAGTCGGAGCGGCTCCAGGCACGAGACACCTTCGTCGAGGCGGCACCGCGTCAGCTGATGTACTCGGCGATGGGCCTCGCCCTGTTCGTCGCCGTACTGATCTTCCTCAAGGACCACCGCGTCCTGCAGCGCTACACGTACATCTCCATGGCCCTGTCCCTGTTCCTCCTGCTGCTGCCCCTGGTGCCGGGCCTCGGGGCCAACATCTACGGCGCCAAGATCTGGATCTCCATTCCCGGCATCGGCACCATCCAGCCAGGTGAGTTCGCGAAGATCGTCATCGCGGTCTTCTTCGCCGGCTATCTGATGGTGAAGAGAGACGCCCTGGCCCTCGCCAGCCGCCGCTTCATGGGCCTGTACCTGCCGCGCGGCCGCGACCTCGGCCCGATCATCGTCGTCTGGGCGATGTCCATCCTGATCCTGGTCTTCGAGACCGACCTCGGTACATCGCTGCTGTTCTTCGGCATGTTCGTCGTGATGCTGTACGTCGCCACCGAGCGCACCAGCTGGATCGTCTTCGGTCTGCTGATGTCGGCGGCCGGGGCGGTCGGTGTCGCCTCGTTCGAGCCGCACGTGCAGCAGCGTGTCCAGGCCTGGCTCGACCCCATGGGCGAGTACCTGAAGAGCAAGGAGGGCCTCATCGGCCACTCCGAGCAGTCCGCGGAAGCCCTGTGGGCGTTCGGCTCCGGCGGCGTCCTCGGCACCGGACTCGGCCAGGGCAACTCCGACCTGATCGGATTCGCCGCCAACTCTGACTTCATCCTCGCCACCTTCGGCGAGGAACTGGGCCTCGCCGGCGTGATGGCGATCCTGCTGATCTACGGCCTGATCGTGGAGCGCGGCGTGCGCACCGCCCTCGCCGCCCGCGACCCGTTCGGCAAGCTGCTGGCCGTCGGCCTCTCCGGCGCCTTCGCGCTCCAGGTCTTCGTGGTCGCCGGCGGCGTCATGGGCCTGATCCCGCTGACCGGTATGACCCTGCCGTTCGTCGCCTACGGCGGTTCATCGGTGATCGCCAACTGGGCCCTGGTCGGCATCCTGCTCAGAATCAGCGACACCGCACGGCGCCCGGCGCCCTCACCCGCCCCGAATCCCGACGCCGAGATGACCCAGGTGGTCCGACCGTGAACAAACCCCTGCGCCGGATCGCGATCTTCTGCGGACTTCTGGTCATGGCCCTGCTGATCCGCGACAACTGGCTCCAGTACGTCATGGCCACCGACCTGCAGGACGACAAGAACAACCGACGTGTCTCCATCGAGCGCTACGCCCAGCCGCGCGGCGACATCATCGTCGACGGCAAGGAGATCACCGGGTCCAAGAAGACCTCGGGCAGCGACTACGAGTACAAGCGCACCTACAAGGACGGCCCGATGTGGGCGCCCGTCACGGGCTACGCCTCGCAGGCCTTCGGTGCCACGCAGCTCGAGTCCATCGAGGACGGCATCCTCACCGGCAACGACGACCGGCTGTTCTTCCGCCGCACCCTCGACATGATCACCGGCAAGAAGCCGGGAGGCGGCAACGTCGTCACCACCCTCAGCGCCGCCGCGCAGAAAGCAGCCTTCGAGGGCCTGGGCGACAAGAAGGGTGCCGTCGCCGCCATCGACCCGTCCACCGGCGCGATCCTGGCGCTCGCCTCCACGCCGTCGTACGACCCGTCGACGTTCGCGGGGAACTCCACGGACACCGACACCAAGGCCTGGACGAAGCTCCAGAAGAAGAACAACCCCGACGACCCGATGCTCAACCGGGCGCTGCGCGAGACCTACCCGCCCGGCTCCACCTTCAAGGTGGTCACCGCGGCCGCGGCACTGGAGCACGACCTGTACACGGACCCCGACGCGAAGACCGACTCGCCGGATCCGTGGACCATGCCGGACACCAGGACCAAGCTGCCGAACGAGGGCAACATCCCCTGTGAGAACGCCACGCTGCGCAATGCCCTGAGGTACTCCTGCAACACCGTCTTCGGCAAGGTCGGTTCCGACCTCGGCAAGGACAAGATGCTGGAGACCGCCGAGAAGTTCGGCTTCAACTCCCAGCAGTTCGTACCGGTCCGCTCCAACGCCTCCATCTTCCCGACGAAGATGGACAAGCCGCAGACCGCGCTCAGCTCCATCGGCCAGTTCGAGACCGCCGCGACCCCGCTGCAGATGGCCATGGTGGCCTCGGCCATCGCCAATGACGGCACCCTCATGGAGCCGTACATGGTCGACCAGCTGACGACCCCCAACCTGGACACCATCGAGAAGCACGACTCCAAGAAGATGGGCGAGCCGCTCTCCAAGGAGAACGCGCAGAAGCTCCAGTCGATGATGGAGACGGTCGTCAAGGAGGGCACCGGTACGCAGGCACAGATCCCCGGCGTCACCGTCGGCGGCAAGACCGGTACCGCCCAGCACGGCGTCGACAACAGCGAGAAGCCGTACGCCTGGTTCCTCTCGTACGCGAAGCTGGACGACGGCAGCTCGCCTGTCGCCGTGGCCGTCGTGGTCGAGGACGGCAGCGCCAACCGCGACGACATCTCCGGCGGCGGTCTCGCCGCCCCCATCGCAAAGGACGTGATGAAGGCAGTCATCGACAGCAAGAAGTGACCCGTGTCACGTTCCCTTCGCAACAGTGCACGTTGCGATACCGGTCCTGTATCGGGTGACGGTTGTGACCAGGTCAGTCAAGGCGAGCCGGGTACCGTATGCCCGGACAGCACCCGCCGGACCACACAACTGGGTGCGGTCGGAACCGACGGAGAGGGCTGGTAGGTAGCTATGGAAGAGCCGCGTCGCCTCGGCGGCCGGTACGAGCTGGGCCAGGTGCTCGGCCGTGGTGGCATGGCGGAGGTACATCTCGCCCATGACACACGGCTCGGCCGCACCGTGGCGGTGAAGACGCTGCGAGCGGACCTCGCGCGCGACCCGTCGTTCCAGGCCCGGTTCCGCCGGGAGGCCCAGTCGGCCGCCTCGCTCAACCATCCCGCGATCGTCGCCGTGTACGACACGGGTGAGGACTACATCGAGGGCATCTCCATCCCGTACATCGTGATGGAGTACGTCGACGGGTCCACGCTGCGCGAGCTGCTGCACTCCGGGCGCAAACTGCTGCCCGAGCGCGCCATGGAGATGACCATCGGCATCCTCCAGGCCCTCGAGTACTCGCACCGCAACGGCATCGTCCACCGCGACATCAAGCCCGCGAACGTCATGCTGACGCGCAACGGCCAGGTCAAGGTCATGGACTTCGGCATCGCCCGCGCCATGGGCGACGCCGGCATGACGATGACGCAGACCGCGGCGGTCATCGGCACGGCCCAGTACCTCTCGCCGGAGCAGGCGAAGGGCGAGCAGGTCGACGCACGCTCCGACCTGTACTCGACGGGCTGCCTGCTCTACGAGCTGCTGACTGTCCGGCCGCCGTTCGTCGGGGACTCCCCGGTGGCAGTCGCCTACCAGCACGTACGGGAAGAAGCACAGCCGCCGAGCGTCTTCGACCCCGAGATCACGCCCGAGATGGACGCGATCGTCCTGAAGGCGCTGGTCAAGGACCCGGACTACCGCTACCAGTCCGCCGACGAGATGCGCGTCGACATCGAGGCCTGCCTCGACGGCCAGCCCGTCGGTGCCACCGCGGCCCTGGGCTCCGTCGGCTACGGCGGCTACCCGGACGACAAGCCGACCACGATGCTGCGCGCCACCGACGGCCAGCAAACGTCCATGATGCCCCCGACAAACCCGGACGACGGCGGCTTCGGCTACGACGACCGCCTCGACCGCCGCCGCGGTGGCGGCCAGCGCAAGGGCAGCACCTCGACGATCCTGCTGGTCGTCGCGGGCATCCTGGTCCTGGTCGGCGCGATCCTCATCGGCAAATGGGCCTTCAGCGGGAACGGCGGCACGGGAGACGAGACGTTCCCGGCGCCGAACTTCGTCAACCGGACCGTGGCCGAGGCCAAGGACATGGCGCGAAACGTCGACCTGAACGTGACGACCACCCCGAAGGCCTGCGAGGACACCCCCAAGGGCAGCGTCTGCGCGCAGGACCCGGCGGCGAAGACCCAGGTCAGCAAGAACGACACGATCACGCTGACGGTGTCGACGGGGGCGCCGAAGGTGGCGGTGCCGAACGTCATCGACGACAGCCTCGAGGACGCCCAGAGGAAGCTTGAGGGCGACAAGTACCAGTTCGAGGTCAAGACGACGAGCAAGGAGTCCAGCGAGGATCCGGGCACCGTCCTCGACCAGAACCCGTCGGCCGGCGATGAGGTGGAGAAGGGCACCAAGATCACCCTCACCATCGCCAAGGAGAAGCAGCAGTCGACCGTCCCCGACGTCACCGGCAAGACCTGTGACGAGGCCAAGGCGCAGATGGAGGAGAACGACCTCGTCGGCGTCTGCGCCGAGGTGGAGACCGACGACGACGCGCTGATCGGCAAGGTCATCTCCACGTCGCCTTCGGTCAACTCCCAGGCCGATCCGGGCTCCCAGGTGACCATCCAGGTCGGCAAGGCGTCCGAGGACGAGGAGCAGGCCCAGGTGCCGAACGTGGTCGGGCAGCAGGTGAAGCAGGCCAAGGAGACCCTGAAGCAGGCCGGCTTCAACAACGTCCAGTTCGCCCCCGGCAGCGACCAGGGCGACGAGGCACTCGTCACCGCCCAGGACCCGCAACAGGGAACGCCGGCGGACCCGAAGTCCCAGGTGATCACGTTGTCCACCGCGAGCTTCGGCAACGGAGGCAATGGCAACGGAGGCGGAGACGGCGGCATCTTCGGCGGCGTCGACGGCACGTCGGCCCGTACCGAGGACTGACACCCGCTCCGTCCAGGCACGACGGACGGCACGACGAAGCCCCGGCCCTCCACAGGAGGCGCCGGGGCTCTGTCGTGTCCGACCACCACATCTTCATATGCGCTGACTCGTTGAAGGGATGGGGTGGGAACTCAACTCGTGCCCAACCCCGAGAGGCCGCTACGCGAGTAGACGAGCAGAAGGGGACAGGGCGTGATCAACGAAACGGCTCTGCTGGAATCGAAGACCTTGCGCGACAGCGCGCTGGAGCGCACGGACGTGCTCGACAGAGTCAAGGCGCTGTCGCTGCTGCCGGACGGCATGCATGTGACGACGGCGATGGTCGCGGCGTACTTCAGCGTCACCGTGGATGCCATCCGTGCCCTCGTGCACGACCACCGCGCAGAGCTGGAGGCGAGCGGATACCGAGTCCTGGCAGGCGCAGAACTGAGTGACGTGCGTACGTACCTCCTCGACATGGAGTACCTGGCGCGCACCCAGCCTGTGGATAACTCCGTCCACAAGGACGTAAGCTCCCTCGACGACCGCATCGACCAACGCATCACCCACGTCCTCGGCAAGACCGTCGTCCCGATGTTCAACGCCCTTATCCAGACATCGAGCGAGCACCGCCAGGAACTGATCGCCCTGCGCACCGGCGTCCAGCGCATCGAGCGGCGACTCCGCCAGCACAACGACCGCTTGCAGCGACTGGAAGGTCCACGGGAAGACCGACCGCTCGCCGGTGTGATGGCATCCCTCGACGCCATGAACGGACGCGAGTTCGAGGAGCATGTCGCCCAACTGCTGCGCCGTGACGGCTGCACCGCCGTCGTTGTACGAGGCGGCTATGGAGACCGGGGCGTGGACATCACCGGACGGACCCCCGACGGACGACACGTCGCCGTGCAGTGCAAGAGATTCGCGCCCTACGTCTCTGTGACCAGCCCCGAGGTCCAGAAGTTCATCGGGTCGGCGAAGGTCTTGTACAACGCGGATGTGGCGCTCTACGTGGCCACCTGCCCGTTCACACGCGACGCGATCAGGGTCGCGGCGGACGGCGGCGTCACACCGGTGGACCGCAGGCTGCTCGAGGCATGGAGCGGAGGAACAGAACTGCCCGCCTTGAGCTGATCCACTGTCGTCTCAAGCAAAGAGGCCCGAAGCCGCAAGAGATAGTTGCGGCTTCGGGCCTCCGCCATGCTAGTTGACTGAGGTCCTCGCAGGACCCCAGTCACATCAACGCAGTTCCTTCGGCGGTGTGCGGTCGTCGTCCACCTTCTCGACGCGCTCCAGCTCGCCCCACACCACATACCGGTAGCGGGACGTGTAGACGGGCGTGCAGGTCGTCAGGGTGATGTAGCGGCCCGCCTTCTTCTTGCCCGACTCCTTGGGGATGGGGGCGAGGACCTTGACGTTGAACTTCGAGGTCTCGGGAAGGACGGCGTAGACCTTGTAGACGTACCAGTCGTCCTTGGTCTCGAAGACGATCGGGTCGCCCTTCTTCAGCTTGTCGATGTTGTGGAACTTCGCCCCGTGACCGTCGCGGTGCGCGGCCAGCGAGAAGTTGCCCTTCTTGTCCTGCGGGAGCGCTGACTTGACGGGGTCGGTGTAGTAGCCGGCGACGCCGTCGTTGAGAAGCTTCGTGGAGGTGCCCTTCTTGACCAGCACCTCGCCGCTCTTCATCGCCGGTACATGCAGGAAGCCGATGCCGCCCTTGGTGTCCAGACCGACGGGGCCCCGGCCCTGCGCCCAGTTGTCGCGCACCTCGTCGCCCTGCTTGTTCGCCTCGCGGTCCGCGACGACGTTCGTCCACCACAGCGAGTAGGCGACGAACAGACCGAGGATCAGGCCCGCCGTGATGAGGAGTTCACCGAAGAAGCTGACGGCCATCGCGATCCGGCCGATGCGGCGGCGGCGCGGCGCGCGCGAAGACGCCGGTGCATCGGTCTGCTCTTCGTGGTCGGTCGTCGCTGCCACTGTTCATGTGTCCTTACTCGACGAGGGCATCGGGCTTCCCCTTGCTCCGCTGCCGTTCCTCGACCATTTTGCCCCAGACGATCATCCGGTACTTGCTGGTGAACTCGGGAGTGCAGGTGGTGAGGGTGATGTAGCGGCCCGCCGTGGTGAAGCCCGACCCCTTGGGAATCGCGTCCAGGACAGCCGTGTTGGCCGGCGACGTCACCGGCAGGATCGACGCCATCTTGTAGACGAAGTACTTGTCCTGCGTCTCGACGACGATCGGGTCCCCCGGCTTGAGCCGGTTGATGTACCGGAAGGGCTCGCCATGGGTGTTGCGGTGCCCAGCCAGCCCGAAGTTGCCCGTCTTCGCGTCCGGCATCGCCGTCGCCAGGGTTTTCTCGGCATAGTGGCCGACCATCCCGCGGTCGAGCACCCGCTTCTTGTCGATGCCCTCGGCGATCGGTACCACCACGTCCAGCTTCGGAATGTGCAGGAGCGCGAAGCCCTGCCCCGGCTCGAACGCACCCGGATTCCGCTTACCGCTCGCCCAGTCGTTCTGCAGGCTGTTCGCCTCGCTGCCCGCCTGCGCATGCGCCCGGATGTTCGTCCACCACAGCTGGTACGTCACGAACAGCAGCATCAGTACACCGGTGGTGATGAACACCTCGCCGATCGCCCGGCTGGCCAGCACGGCCGCCCCCGGCTTCTGCGCCCGGGCCGCCCGCCGCGCCTCCATGCGTGAGAGGGGCGCCGCGCCGGGCTCCGCCGACCGCTCCTGCGCCCCACCGGACCCGCCGGACGCGCCATGGCGCCCATGGCGCTTGGCGGACTTGCGCCGGGCCGCACGGCCGCCGGTGGCCGGTCTCGTGGGCGCCGCAGGTATGGACTGGCTGTCGGGAACGCGCAGCGCGACCGTTTCTTCGTCGATCGGGGGAGGTTCGTACGACGGGGAGTGCGGCTCTTCGTGCCAAGCCTCTCCGCGCTGAGGCTCGTTGTACGTACGCTCTGCGTGCTGATGCTCAGCGTACGAAGCCTCGTCGTACGTAGGCTCTGCCTGCTGATGCTCAGCGTACTGATGCTCTTCGTACAGAGTGCCCCTGTACGAGGGGGAGAGCTGAGGCTCCGCGTACTGCGCGTACTCCTGGTACGGCGAAGGCTCCGGCGAAGCCGTCTGCTCCCCGTACCAGTCCCGCGCGTACCCCTGAGGGTCGTACCACTCCTGCTCCGGCGCCGCAGCGCCTCCGTACGCGGCAGCGTCCCCGTACGCGGTGTCCTCACCGTACGGGGCGGCACTGTCGCGCTCGGGGCGCAGGGCGGTCACGCCGTGGCCCTGCCCACCACCGGGGCGAGCCCCGCCGACCTCGCCACGGCCTCCGGGTCGCCGCATTCGACCAGCCAGTTGGCGAGCATGCGGTGGCCGTGCTCGGTCAGCACGGACTCGGGGTGGAACTGCACGCCCTCGACGGGCAGTTCACGGTGCCGCAGCCCCATGATGATCCCGTCGCGCGTACGAGCCGTGACCTCCAGCTCGTCGGGAACCGTGGCGGGCTCGGCGGCCAGCGAGTGGTAACGCGTCGCCGTGAAGGGCGACGGCAGGCCCGCGAAGACGCCCCGGCCCTCGTGGTCGACGAGCGAGGTCTTGCCGTGCAGCAGCTCGGGGGCGCGATCCACCACACCGCCGTACGCCACCTGCATCGACTGCATACCCAGGCAGACCCCGAAGACGGGGACGCCGGTGGCCGCGCAGTGGCGGACCATGTCGATGCAGACGCCGGCCTGCTCGGGAGTACCGGGGCCCGGCGAGAGCAGCACCCCGTCGAAGCCGTCCTGGGCGTGCGCCGTCGACACCTCGTCGTTGCGCAGCACCTCACACTCGGCGCCCAGCTGGTACAGATACTGGACCAGGTTGAAGACGAAGCTGTCGTAGTTGTCGACGACGAGAATCCGTGCGTTCACTGGTTGTCCACCGTCACATCGTTGAAGGGCAGCAGCGGTTCGGCCCACGGGAAGACGTACTGGAACAGCACGTAGACCACCGCGAGCACGAGCACGAACGAAATCAGGGCCCGCACCCACGCGTTTCCCGGCAGATGCCGCCAGATCCAGCCGTACATTGCCGTCCCTTCCGTCGCCGTACCACACCAGACTAACGGCGTAGGGCCTCTGGTTTCCCGGCCTCCACGGGCTGTGTGGCATCAAGGTGCGCCCAGACGATCAGCCGGTGGCTATGGCCCCATTCCGGTTCACAAGTCGTCAGCGTCAGATAGCGGCCCGCGCGCGTGTACCCGGACTTCCTCGGTACGGGGTCGATGACCGCGATGTCGTTGGGCAGCGTCTTGTAGGGCTCGGTGTCGATGCGGTACGTGAACCATGTCCTGCCGTCGGTCAGCACCACCGCGTCGCCGGGTCGGAGCTCGGGGAAGTCCTTGAACGGGTCCCCGTATGTACGGCGATGGCCCGCGACCGCGAAGTTGCCCTCCTGGCCCAGCTGCGCGGTGCTCGCGTAGTGACCGAGGCCCTTCTTCAGGGTGTCGGTCTTCGTGCCCTCGAGTACGGGCTTGTTCCACGTGAAACCAAGCCGCGGAATGTACATGACGGCGAAGGGCTTGCCGTCCGCGTACGAAGCCGGCGGCTCGGGGTTCTCGGCGCTGGGCGCCTGGGATTCCTCGGACTCGGCCGCGACCGCCCCCTTCGACCACTGGTCCTGGAGACGGTCGATCTGGTCGTCCATCGCACTGTCGGCCTTCAACCCCGTCCAGAACAACACGTAGACGACGAAGAGCACGATGACGCCGCCCACAGTGATGCACAGTTCGCTGAACGTCCTGATGATCACTCGCACCGGCAGCTCCCGACGGGCTCACTCCACAGGCTTCGCGTAGTGGAGATCCACTGTGCCCGAGTAGCCGGGAAGAGTCACCGCCTCCTTCTCCTCGACTTTCCAGCCAAGCCCGTAGACGTTGACGTACACCATGTAGTTCTGGATCGCCGAGGACGCGGTGAGGGCCTTCTGCAGCTTCTCCGGGTCACCGACCGCGGTGATCTTGTACGGGGGCGAGTAGACGCGGCCCTGGAGGATCAGGGTGTTGCCGACGCAGCGTACGGCGCTGGTGGAGATCAGCCGCTGGTCCATGACCTTGATGCCCTTGGCGCCGCCCTGCCACAGGGCGTTGACCACGGCCTGCAGGTCCTGCTGGTGGATGACCAGGTAGTCGGGCTGCGGCTCGGGATAGCCGGGGAGCTTGGCGGTGGCGTTCGGAGGCGCGTCGTTGAGCGTGACCGTGAGGCCCTTGCCCTTGACCTTCTGGGTGCCCGCGTTCTCCTCCAGGGCGGCCAGCTTCTTGTCCTCCGCCTCCGTCCGGCCGTCGTCGCGCTCGGCCAGGGCCTCGACGTCCTCGCGCAGCGTCCCGTTGCTCTCGTCGAGCCGACCGTTCTTGTGACTGCGCTCCTGAATGAGATCGGAGAGCTTCAGCAGCGAGCTGTCCGTACGGATATTGGTGCCTTTGGCCGTGTTGAAGCTGGTGAAGAAGATCAAACCGGCGAGGGCGAACACGGCAGCAGTCAGCACCCGAACCGGCCGGAAACGCCGGATACGACCAGGGCTGGAACCCGCCTGGGGCGAGTCGGCAGAATTGCTCAACGTACCCTTATCTCCTTCGGCACCGCGGAAGCACTACGCTAACGGACGCCCGGGGAGCACTAAGAGTCCCCTTGTACGCTGGCTCGGAGCCAGCCCACGTTCCCTGCGCGGCCACGCAGCGCATCGACAGGAGAGACCCTCGTGCCGAAGTCACGTATCCGCAAGAAGGCCGACTACACGCCGCCCCCGGCGAAGCAGGCGACCAATATCAAGCTGACCAGCCGCGCCTGGGTCGCCCCGGTCATGCTGGCCATGTTTCTCATCGGCCTCGCCTGGATCGTCGTTTTCTATGTGACGGACGGCTCACTGCCGATCGATTCCCTCGGCAACTGGAACATCGTGGTCGGCTTCGGCTTCATCGCTGCGGGATTCGGCGTTTCGACGCAGTGGAAGTAACGCGGCTTCCAGGTGTCGGGAGCCTGTACAGCAAGCCCTGGCCCAAGTTGTCCACGGAGTTATCCACAGCTATCCACAGCAGTGGAAAAGGTCAGAAGATCTGTGGATAACCCATCGAGTGTTGACGCCGGTGTGACTGGCCCACGGGGATCCGGAAGCTTGTTCGCCCCTTGCCCTGCCTGGGGAAACCCAGGTCAGAGGCAAGGGGCACAGCTGTTCCCACACAGCATGCACAAGATCCGACACGGTCTGTGGACAACGCCGACGCCTCGGCGAGCTCCTCAGGTGAGCTGGCCGGTCCTGACGAATGTCATGACCACAACAGCAATCAGCACCAGCGCACACACGCCGTACTGGATCAGAGTCCGCCGCCCGCGGGGCGCGTGGACCATGGCGTAGCCGATCACCACGCCGCCGACGAGGCCGCCGATATGGGCCTCCCAGGCGATGTTGCTCCACCCGAAGGTGAAGATCAGGTTGATCACCAGCAGGGCGATGACCGGGCGCATGTCGTAGTTGAGCCGCCGCATCAGGACGGCGGTCGCGCCGAAGAGCCCGAAGATCGCACCGGAGGCGCCGAGCGACGGCTGGTTCGGTTCGGCGATCAGGTATGTGAGCGCGCTGCCCGCGAGGCCTGACGCTGCGTACAGGGCGATGTAGCGGGCGCGGCCGAGAGCTGCTTCCAGGGGGCCGCCGATCCACCACAGGCTGAGCATGTTGAATGCGATGTGGATAACGCTGCCGTGCAGGAACATCGACGTGACCAGCCGATACCACTGCCCGTCCGCGACGCCCTCGACGCTGCCGAGGCCCGGCACATACGCGAGGCCTAGGAGCTCGAAGCGCTCGGTGAAGCGGTCGCCCACGGAGAGCTGGACCAGGAAGAGGGCGAGGTTGAGGCCGACGAGGATCTTGGTGACGAGCCGGGGGTCCGCGGCGACCGTGCCGCCCGCGAGAGTACGGGGCTGGCTGGCCGCGGGGGCGTGCCCCGTGCCGGAGCCGCTGCGGACGCACTCGGGGCATTGGAAGCCGACCGAGGCGTCCACCATGCACTCGGGGCAGATGGGGCGCTCGCAGCGGGTGCAGCGGATGCCTGTCTCCCGGTCCGGGTGCCGGTAGCAGGTGGGCAGACTCTGGGCTTCCTGCGGGCCCTGTGGGCTGCCTGGCGCCTGGTCCATGGGGTCCCCTCATTCTCCGTACGGCGGGCACACGGCGGTGGTCCAGGGGCGCGTACCCAACGCACCGCCCCGCCCTTCCTTCTACGGATGGGCGGGGCGCTTTGGTTCCCTGGCGAGCGCGGCGGCACGAGACTCGGTCTCGGCGGTCGTCCGGCTCAGTGGTCGATGCGGCTTCAGCGGGCCGATGCGCTTCAGCCGGTTCGTGCGGTCTCGGCGGACCTGTGCGGTCTCGGCGGACCCGTGCGGCTTCAGCGGGTCTCGACGACGACCGACTCGATGACCACGTCGGTGATCGGGCGGTCGGTGCGCGGGTTGGTCTGCGTCGAGGCGATGGCGTCGACGATCTTCTGGCTGGCCGCGTCGGTGACCTCGCCGAAGATGGTGTGCTTGCGGGTCAGCCATGCCGTGGGGGAGACGGTGATGAAGAACTGCGAGCCGTTGGTGCTCGGGCCGGCGTTCGCCATGGCCAGCAGGTACGGCCTGTCGAAGGCGAGGTCCGGGTGGAACTCGTCCTCGAACTGGTAGCCGGGGCCGCCGGTGCCGTTACCCAGGGGGTCGCCGCCCTGGATCATGAATCCGCTGATCACCCGGTGGAAGACCGTGCCGTCGTACAGCCTGTCCGTGGACTTCGCGCCCGTCTCGGGGTTGGTCCACTCACGCTCGCCCTTGGCGAGTTCGACAAAGTTCCGGACTGTCTTGGGCGCGTGGTTCGGCAGGAGCCGCACTTCGATGTCGCCTTGGCTGGTCTTCAGGGTGGCGTAGAGCTGCTCAGCCACGATCTGCCTTCCGTCGTCCGTTGTGACTCCCCGATCCTCGCACGGACCGCGCCCCTCGTCGTCTGTCACCGCTGCACCAAGCCGCTTCGTGCCAATCGGGGTCGCGGGCCGGGGATCCGTGGCATTGTCGTCAACAAGACCCTCTTGCACCGCATTGATCATTCATTGTCCCGAGTACGCCCGTGGTCGGCATTCTTGACCCGGATGCCTGTCCTCGCGCGCCCCGGAGCGTGCCAAGAGGCATGATCCCGTTAAGGGTGGAAAGGTGAACTGTGACTTTCTGGGGGATCGCCCCAAATCCCCCCGTACGCCACCGAGGAGGAGGATCCCGTGACCCGCATCGACAGCGTGCGCGCCGCGACCGGCTCGGCGAAGGACAGCGTGCAGCACGCCGCGGAAGTGGTGGCGCCCTACGCCGACACGGCCAAGGACCGAGCCGCGCACTATGCGCATGAAGCACGTGTGAAGCTCGCGCCGAAGGTGTCGTCCGCCGCTCACCAGGCCGCCGAGCAGGCTCGTACGCAGTACGGCGCCCATCTCGCGCCGCGCCTGGAACAGGCGCGCACCCATGTCCCACCGAAGGTCGATCGTGCCGCCCATGAAGCCGCGGTGCGCACCCGTCAGGCCGCTCGGCAGGCCGCCGACTATTCCCGGCCGAGGATCGAGCAGGCCAGGGCCGCAGCCGGGCCCGCCCGAGTGGAGGCCGCGTCCCGCAGCGTGGCGGCGCTGGCGGCGCTGCGCGGCCAGGTCTCGCGCAAGGAGATCGAGAAGCTGGCGCGCAAGCATCAGCGGCGGGCCAGGGCCGGGCGTCTCGCTAAGGGGCTGGCCGTGCTGGGCATCCTGGCGGGTGGCGCCTTCGCCGCCTGGAAGTGGTGGGACAAGCAGGCCAACCCTGACTGGCTGGTGGAACCGCCGGCTGCCACGGAGGTGCCGGACACCGGCCGGCTGACCTCGGTCGACGGCAGCGGTCAGGATGTACTCGACCCCGAGGTCCAGGCCAAGCAGGCCGAGGCGGAGGAGGCGGAGCGGAAAAAGCGGGGCGAGAGCGGCTGACGCCACCGGCCCGTACCACCTCGTTCCAGCTCGTATCCCCTCGCATCAACGCATATCGGCTCAGAGCAACGTCGCTGTGGGGCGGAGGACTTGAGGTCCTCCGCCCCACAGTGACGTTTCACGTGGAACCACGGCACGAAAAAGGACCCTCTGACCAGCGTTTCCGCTGGTCAGAGGGTCCTTCGAGGTGTGGAGCCTAGGGGAGTCGAACCCCTGACATCTGCCATGCAAAGACAGCGCTCTACCAACTGAGCTAAGGCCCCGGAAGGGAGGCGTCCGCCGGAAGAAGCTCCTCAGGCGGGGTGCCGCAGCCCAGAGTACCGGGTCACCCCCGGAATCCCGCAAAAAGATTGGGGGTCCCCGCGCAAGACCACTCTCCGTAAGATGCTCGACGTGGTTCGCGACAGCGAACCGCGGTACTTGGGGACGCGATGGGGAGACGCAATGGATGCCGCACAGCAGGAAGCAACCGCAAGAGCCAGGGAGCTGCAGCGGAACTGGTACGGGGAGCCGTTGGGGGCGCTCTTCCGTAAGCTCATAGATGACCTGGGACTCAACCAGGCCCGCCTGGCAGGCGTACTGGGACTGTCCGCACCGATGCTGTCGCAGCTGATGAGCGGTCAGCGCGCCAAGATCGGCAATCCGGCGGTGGTCCAGCGGGTGCAGCTGCTGCAGGACCTCGCCAGTCAGGTCGCCGACGGCAGCGTGAGCGCCGGCGAGGCCACCGAGCGCATGGACGAGATCAAGAAGTCACAGGGGGGCTCGGTGCTCAGCAACACCACACAGACGACGAGCAGTTCAGGCGCACCCACGGTCAAACGTGTGGTCCGTGAAATCCAGTCGCTGCTGCGTTCCGTGGCTGCCGCGGGGGACATCATCGAGGCGGCGGACACCCTCGCCCCGACCCACCCTGAACTGGCAGAGTTCCTCCGGGTGTACGGCGCCGGCCGCACTTCCGACGCGGTCGCGCACTACCAGTCCCACCAGAGCTGAGCACACCGCCCGGCCGCCGAACCCACCGCCGCCGCAGGTCTGTTGGCGCTGTGGGACGGAAGTGGAAGCAAGGCAGCCGGGCACCTCGATGAGGCCGCCGTGCCGACCGCCGAAGGGGGAGCGACGAACGACCATGGGTGAGGTCTTCGCCGGCAGGTACGAGCTCGTCGACCCGATCGGACGCGGGGGAGTCGGTGCGGTCTGGCGCGCCTGGGATCACAGAAGGCGCCGGTATGTGGCCGCCAAGGTGCTGCAGCAGAGCGATGCGCACTCGCTGCTGCGCTTTGTGCGGGAGCAGGCGCTGCGGATCGATCACCCGCATGTGCTCGCGCCCGCCAGCTGGGCCGCCGACGACGACAAGGTCCTGTTCACCATGGACCTGGTCGGCGGCGGTTCGCTGGTCCACCTGGTCGGGGACTACGGTCCCCTGCCGCCGGCCTTCGTGTGCACCCTGCTCGACCAGCTGCTGGCGGGGCTTGCCGCGGTGCACGCGGAGGGGGTCGTGCACCGCGACATCAAGCCCGCCAACATCCTTCTGGAGGCGACCGGTACGGGCCGGCCGCGGCTGCGGTTGTCCGACTTCGGCATCGCGATGCGCCTGGGCGAGCCGCGGCTGACAGAGACCAACTATGTGGTGGGTACGCCCGGTTACTTCGCGCCCGAGCAACTGCTCGGCGCGGAGCCGGACTTCCCTGCCGACCTGTTCGCCGTGGGTCTGGTCGCCCTCTATCTGCTGGAGGGCGCCAAGCCCGACGCCAAGGCTCTTATCGAGCACTTCTCGGCGCATGGCACCCCGGGTGCGCCGAAGGGTGTGCCCGAGCCGCTGTGGCAGGTCGTGGCCGCGCTGGTGCAGCCGGACCCCGAAGCACGTTTCCGCACCGCCACGGGGGCACGTAAAGCGCTCGCTTCGGCCATGGAGCTGCTGCCGGAGCCGGGCCCCGATGACGAACTGATCGAGATCTTCGACCAACTTGGCCCCCTTCCGTCGGGTTTCGGCCCCGAGGGCCCGCTCCGGGCCGCACCCAGCCAGGGTCACGACACCGTCCCCAAGACAGGTTCTGCCGCTCCAGAGGCCCTGCCCGGGGGCGCCGTTCCGCCAGGAGCCCGCACAGGCCCCGCATCCGGCGCCATACCGCCTCCCCCCATACCCGCGGTGCCCCCGCAGTCCGCCCCGATGTCGGACACCGGCAGCTTCCACCTTCCGCCCCCACCGCCGCTTCAGCCTCAGCCTCAGCCGCCCGCCACTCCCCCCGCTTCACGCGCGCACCCGGCTCCCGGCCACGTTCCGTCGTACGAACCCCCGCATGAGCCCTCCCCCCAGGTCACGCCCCTCGCGCCCCAGCCGCCCGCGTTCGCCTCCACTGCTTCATACACCGCTCGCGACGTTCGGGTTCCGCCCCAGCCGCAGCCGGTTGCGCGGCACCGCGCCAGGCGGGCGCAGCGGCGCCCCGGACCGCCCACAAAGGTGGCGGTACCGGTGCTGCTGCTGGCGCTGCTCTGTTTCGCCGTCGGCTTCTGGGCGCTCAGCCGCATCTGAGCCGCTGATCCACCAGTCCCGCCGCACGAGACTGGTTTGCGGGGCTCGCCGGACGAGACGGTGACCCACCGGGCCCGACGCAGGAATCGGTGAACTACCGGGCCCGCGACGGCTCGTACTGGCGCGAAGCCGCGCCTTCGGCCGGCGCCGCCGCAGCCGCTCGCCGCCGTGCGACCACCGTCCACACCCCGAGCCCCAGCACAAGCACGCTCCCCGCGCCGATCCCGCCCACCGCCACCAGCTTCATCGTGGCGTCCCCGTCCGCGCCATCACGGCCGCCCGCCGCCGCGGCACCGCTCGCCGCCGCGGCCTTGTCCCCCGCTGTGACGTCGAACACGCCACGCGGCTCGGCCGTCCCCGCGTACGCCGGCCCCTCTCCGGTCGTACCGCTCACCCGGACGCGCAGCGTCAGGTCGAGGCGCCCGTCACCGAACTTCTCGGCCACCGCGGCGCCGAGATGGACGGCGAGGTAGTACCAGCCGGCGAAGCGCATCCCGCTCACCTGGTCGTCGATGGCGTACCGGTTCTCGTAGGCGACCGAGGGCAGCGGCTCCAGGGTGGCAGGCCGCGCCTTGCCGCCGTATCCGGTACGGGCGTCGTCCACGAACGCGCGCACCGGGTTGTGGAGCGACATGACGAAGGCGTTGCCCAGGAAGCCATCGCCTCCGCTCGCGCCGCCCAGTTCGGCGGTGGCGAAGATCTGTTGCCCCCAGTCGACGGGAACCCGGTAATAGAGCGTCCGCCCGGCCCGGATCCTGTCTCGCCAGACGCCCTGCTCCAGAGCGGACGCCTCGTTGAAGCTCGTGCCGCCCCTGCGGGTCCGCGCCGCGCCGCCGACGGCCTCGGGGGAGGCGGAGTTCCAGGTCTCCGGGGCTGTGGCCCGACCGGTCTTCTTCAAGGAGGGCTCCGAGACGTACTGAAGTTCCAGATCCCAGTCGTCCGGCGAGGAACCGGCCCGGCTGGTGCGCTCGACGACCACGGAGTACGTGCCTGCCTCCTGGCAGCTGTACTCGTCGGCACCGATCCTGCGTGAGGCCCAGGCGGTGAGAGGACGCGGGCTCTCGGTCGGCCCGAATCGTGCGTCACCGGCGTCACCGGAGAAGCACTTGTTGCCCGCGGGGTCCTGTACCGACACCTTGATGCCGTCCGAGTACGCGACCCTCGTCCCCAGCCTGGGGATGGCCGTGGCCGAGACGTACGCGTTGGAGGCGCTGTCGAGCCGGAGGCGGTAGTACAGCTTCCCGTTGTTCCGGACGGAGCTCTTGTAGGTCTTGCCCGGGGCCAGCGGCACGGCATCCGCGGCGTCCGGCGTACCGTCGACCGGCTCGGCGTCAGCGGCGAAGGCGTACGGATCAGAAGCACCGGCCGCCATCGACCGGCCCCGAGCTTCTCCTTGTCCCTGGCCCTTCCCCGGCCATTGCGCCGACGTCTGGGCCTGCGCCTGGACCGGCAGCGCCGCGATGACACACAGGGCCGCCGTCCAGGCCAGAACCGTACGGCCGTGCCACCACACTGTGCGCCGCCCCATCACGCGCCCCCTCGCCGTAGACCCGGATCGCACTCACCGGGCTTCCGCGGACGGGCTCATGGCGCCCCGAACGCCCGCGAAGCCCCGACCATCCTGCCCCGCGCGTCACCGGGTCATCCCCGCTTCACGCGAGGCAAGCGCCTTCTGTCCCGAAGCGACCGCATCGGGACAACACAAAACCCCGACCGCGAGGCGGCCGGGGTCTGTACTGAGACTGTCGTCGCTACTCACGAACCCGTGGGCACGGAGTCGGTCGCCTCCGTCCACAGATCCTGCTCGGCGCGATCCGCCTGGATCTGGCGGTACACGAGGAGCCCGCCGATGGCGGCCAGTGCGACCAGGAGAAGCTTCTTCACCGCGCGACCTCGTCTTTCCTTGACGTAGGGGACTTCTGGCGCCCGACTATACACACCGATCGATACCGATCGGTGACCTGCGTCGGTCCTCAACTCCCGCCCGGCGAACAGCTGTAGAAGCGGACGAGGCCACTCCGAGCACAGCGTGACCGATCACCACACACTGTGACTTTCCATGCTCTTTCTCACTTTTCGGATCTGTTGGGTCCATCCGGGTGGTGTTCATCGGAAGATCCCTGCGCCACGGGCGCAGGTCCACCACTTCGCAGTCCTCATACACATCATGAGGAAAGTACGCAAATCGCCCGACCCGAAAGTGAGGGACCCATGACCAGGAACAAGGTCATGAAGCTGTGGACAGCGGTCATCACCGCCTTCATCACACTGTTCACGACGCTCGGAATCATCGCAACGGCCGGCGCGGCCGCCGCCACCACGGCGGTACCTCAGACCGAGACCGCTCGCAACACCAAGCCGAGCTTCACGGTCGCGGTCCCCGCGATGTCCCACTGGGCATGGTCCTTCTGCCGGGCCCTACCCCCCACGATGAAACAACGCATCCACGCCGAGGCCCACGGCTCCGCACCCAGCTGCCGCCACCGCCCGCAGCCGGACGCGAACACATCCTCCGAGGAAGACGAAGAGGAGGCGGCGGACTCCGCCACCCCGCACACCGACCTGACGTAGGCCGCTCCAGACCGGCCAGACCGGCCAGACCGGCCCAGGCCGCATCAGACCCACGGCCCCTCTGCTTTCTCCGGCTCTTCCAGCCCTTCCAGCTCTTCCAGCTCTTCCAGCCCTTCCGGCTCTTCCAGCCCTTCCGGCTCTTCCGGCTCTTCCGGCTCTTCCGGCTCTTCCGGCTCTTCCGGCTCTTCCGGCTCTTGTGGCCCCTGTGGCTCTTCCGGCTGCCACGAACTCGCAACCTGCCTTCCGCCCCATCGAGGCGCCAAGGCTCTGCGTAGATCTGGAACACCGCCGGCAACCCTCACGTCCGGGCGAACTTGCGTACGCACACCACCGGACACAGCAAGACCCCCAACCACATCTGGTTGGGGGCCTTCGCAGTGTGCGGCCAACGGGATGTGAGAGGAACAGTCCCCGATGGAACCGAAGCAGCCAACGCCGTGCCGGCTCACGCCGCCTGAGGCGGGGTCGCGGCGGCTGTGTCAGCCGTAGACGTCAAAGACCCCCAACCATGATCGGGTGGGGGTCTTTTCGCTGGTGGGGCTAACAGGATTTGAACCTGTGGCCTCATCCTTATCAGGGATGCGCTCTAACCAACTGAGCTATAGCCCCGCCGCGCTGTGCGGTGTATGTCCCGCGCGCTGACCTCTGAAGATTAGCGCACGACGCGGCCAGTCCCAAAATCGATAGTTACCGGGCCTTCCCCGCCCCGCTCAACCGGCTCGGCGAGCCCAGGCCAACAGGCCCGGACAACGTTTTACTCGTCCTCCGCGAGGGTGAGCTCGACGCCGCCCACGAAGCCCGCTGAGAGGTTGTAGATGAAGGCGCCGAGGGTGGCGAGCGCGGTGGCGAGGACGACGTCGATGACCGCGATGACCGACGTGAAGATGAGCACGCGCGGAAGCGACAGGAACGACTGCAGGTCGAAGCCGTTGGACTCGTTCGAGCCCGTGGCCTCGGAGATCGTGCCGCCCACGGTGGAGAAGACACCCATGGCGTCCATGACCATCCACAGCACCGCGGCCGCGACGATCGTGCAGATGCCCAGCGCGATGGAGAGCAGGAAGCTGACCTTCATCACCGACCAGGGATCGGCCTTGGCCACGCGCAGACGTGCCTTGCGCGTACGAGGTGTCGTCCGGGCTCCGGTGCGCGGCCGGCGGACCGCGCCCTGGGGGCCGCCGGACGGGGGCTGCGGCGGCGGCTGCTGCGGCTGATACGCCTGCGGCGGGTGGTACGGCTGAGCAGGCTGGGGCTGGGGCCGCTCGCCCGGCAGCGGCGAGCCGGGGGCCGGCGGCACCGGCGAGCCTGGGGCCGCGCCTGCCGCGTACTGCGGCGTCTGCGAGCCTCTGGTGTCCGTCACAGCTCCCCCTTGGGATCCATGAGAGTCAGGGGAGGAGTCCGTCGCTTCCGCGGCGGGGCCACGGCCGCCGTCCGATTCCGTACCGGTTGATTCCGTACCGGTCGATCCGGCGCCCGTGGCTCCGCTCACGAATAACTCACTCCTCGCGCTACTCGGCCGTGGCCTCGTTGCCCTCGTCCGTACCTACGGCCGTCTCGACCTCGTCCGATTCGTCGATGCCCACTGCCTCGACTTCCTCGGCCTCGCGACCGGCCTCGGCGTTACGAGCGATGCCGACGACGGCATCGCGCTTGCCCAGGTTGATCAGTTGGACACCCATGGTGTCACGGCCCGTCTCCCGGACCTCGTTGACCCGCGTACGAATCACACCGCCCGACAGTGTGATGGCGAGGATCTCATCCGTTTCCTCGACCACCAGCGCGCCGACGAGCGAGCCGCGATCCTCCACGATCTTGGCAGCCTTGATGCCGAGGCCACCGCGACCCTGGACGCGGTACTCGTCAACGGCGGTCCGCTTCGCGTACCCACCGTCGGTGGCGGTGAACACGAACGTACCCGTTCGAACAACATTCATCGAGAGCAGCTCGTCTCCCTCACGGAAACTCATGCCCTTGACACCCGAAGTCGCCCGGCCCATGGGGCGGAGGGCGTCATCCGTCGCCGTGAACCTGATCGACTGTGCCTTCTTGCTGATCAGAAGCAGATCGTCCTCCGCCGAGACGAGTTCGGCACCGATCAGTTCGTCATCGGAACCGCCCTCTGTTTCACGGAGGTTGATCGCGATGACGCCGCCCGAGCGCGGAGAATCGTAATCCTTCAGTGGCGTCTTCTTCACGAGGCCACCCTTGGTGGCCAGCACCAGGTAAGGCGCCGCTTCGTAGTCACGGATCGCGAGGATCTCGGCGATCGCCTCGTCCGGCTGGAAGGCCAGCAGGTTCGCGACGTGCTGGCCGCGCGCGTCACGTCCGGCGTCCGGCAGCTCATACGCCTTGGCCCGGTAGACGCGGCCCTTGTTGGTGAAGAACAGCAGCCAGTGGTGAGTCGTCGACACGAAGAAGTGGTCGACGATGTCGTCTTCCTTGAGCTTCGTGCCGCGTACGCCCTTGCCGCCGCGCTTCTGGGAGCGGTAGTCGTCGGTCTTGGTGCGCTTGACGTAGCCGCCGCGCGAGATGGTGACGACGATGTCCTCTTCGGCGATGAGGTCCTCGATGGACATGTCGCCGTCGAAGGGCACCAGTTTGGAGCGGCGGTCGTCGCCGTACTTCTCGACGATCGCGGCGAGCTCCTCACTCACAATGCCGCGCTGACGGACCGGAGAGGCCAGGATCTCGGTGTACTCGCGGATCTTCGCCTGGAGTTCGTCGTGCTCTTGGACGATCTTCTGGCGCTCGAGGGCGGCGAGACGGCGCAGCTGCATCTCGAGGATGGCGTTGGCCTGGATCTCGTCGATCTCCAGGAGGCCCATCAGGCCCTCGCGCGCGATCTCGACGGTGTCACTGCGCCGGATCAGCGCGATGACCTCGTCGATGGCGTCCAGCGCCTTCAGGAGACCGCGCAGGATGTGCGCGCGCTCCTCGGCCTTGCGCAGCCGGAACTTCGTGCGCCGGACGATGACCTCGATCTGGTGCGCCACCCAGTGCCGGATGAACGCGTCGAGCGACAGCGTGCGCGGTACGCCGTCCACCAGCGCCAGCATGTTGGCGCCGAAGTTCGACTGGAGATCCGTGTGCTTGTAGAGGTTGTTCAGTACGACTTTGGCGACGGCGTCGCGCTTCAGGACGATGACCAGGCGCTGTCCGGTCCGGGACGAGGTCTCGTCCCGGACGTCCGCGATGCCGCCGATCTTGCCGTCCTTCACCAGGTCGGCGATCTTCTGCGCGAGGTTGTCCGGGTTGACCTGGTAAGGGAGTTCGGTGACCACCAGGCACTGGCGGTTCTGGATCTCCTCGACCTCGACGACCGCGCGCATCGTGATGGAGCCACGGCCCGTGCGGTAGGCCTCCTCGATGCCCTTGCGGCCCACCACCAGGGCGCCGGTCGGGAAGTCGGGGCCCTTGATGCGCTCGATCAGGGCGTCCAGGAGCTCCTCGTGCGAGGCCTCGGGGTTCTGCAGGTACCACTGGGCGCCGGCCGCAACCTCGCGGAGGTTGTGCGGCGGGATGTTGGTGGCCATGCCGACCGCGATGCCCGCCGAGCCGTTGATCAGCAGGTTCGGGATGCGGGCGGGCAGGACGGTCGGCTCCTGGGAGCGGCCGTCGTAGTTGTCCGTGAAGTCGACGGTCTCCTCGTCGATGTCACGGACCATCTCCATCGACAGCGGCGCCATCTTGCACTCGGTGTAGCGCATGGCCGCCGCCGGGTCGTTGCCCGGAGAGCCGAAGTTGCCGTTGGAGTCCACCAGCGGCATCCGCATCGACCAGTGCTGCGCGAGACGAACCAGCGCGTCGTAGATCGAGGAGTCACCGTGCGGGTGGTAGTTGCCCATGACGTCGCCGACGACGCGGGCGCACTTGTAGAAGCCCTTCTCGGGCCGGTAGCCGCCGTCGTACATGGCGTACAGCACGCGGCGGTGGACGGGCTTGAGACCGTCCCGTACGTCGGGCAGCGCACGCGACACGATGACGGACATCGCGTAGTCGAGGTACGAGCGCTGCATCTCCGTCTCGAGCCCCACGGGCTCGACACGCAGGGCCAGGCCCTCGTTCTCAGGGACGGCTGGAATGTTCGCGTCGGTCATTGCTGGTGAAGATCCTTCCTGATGCGGTCAGCTGAGACCGACTCAGATGTCGAGGAAGCGGACGTCCTTGGCGTTGCGCTGGATGAACTGGCGGCGCGCCTCGACGTCCTCGCCCATCAGCACCGAGAACAGGTCGTCGGCCTGGGCGGCGTCGTCGAGCGTGACCTGGCCGAGGACCCGGTGCTCCTGGTCCATGGTCGTGATGCGCAGCTCCTCGGCGTTCATCTCGCCGAGACCCTTGAAGCGCTGGACCGAGTCGTCGCGGATGCGCTTGCCGTTCTGACGGCCCAGCTCGATCAGTGCGTCGCGCTCGCGGTCCGAGTACGCGTACTCGAAGTCGTCACGGCCCCACTTGATCTTGTAGAGCGGGGGGCGCGACAGGAAGACGTGGCCCGCCTCGACCAGCGGCCGCATGAAGCGGAACAGGAACGTCAGCAGCAGGGTGTTGATGTGCTGGCCGTCGACGTCGGCGTCCGCCATCAGGATGATCTTGTGATAGCGCAGCCGCTCGATGTCGAAGTCCTCGTGGACTCCGGTGCCGAAGGCCGAGATCAGCGCCTGGATCTCCTGGTTCTGCAGGATCTTGTCGATCCGCGCCTTCTCGACGTTGAGGATCTTGCCTCGGATCGGGAGGATCGCCTGGTACTCCGGGTTACGGCCGGACTTGGCCGAGCCGCCGGCGGAGTCACCCTCGACGATGAAGATCTCGCACTTGGTGGGGTCGTTCGACTGGCAGTCGGAGAGCTTGCCCGGCAGGGACGCCGTCTCCAGGAGGCCCTTGCGACGCGTCAGGTCGCGCGCCTTGCGGGCCGCCACGCGCGCGGTGGCCGCCTGGATGCCCTTGCGGATGATGTCCGCGGCCTCGTTCGGGTTGCGGTCCAGCCAGTCGTTCAGGTGCTCGTAGACGACCTTCTGGACGAAGGTCTTCACCTCGGTGTTGCCCAGCTTGGTCTTGGTCTGGCCCTCGAACTGCGGCTCGCTCAGCTTCACCGAGATGATCGCCGTCAGACCCTCGCGGATGTCGTCACCCGTGAGGTTGTCGTCCTTCTCGCGCAGCAGCCTCTTGTCGCGCGCGTACTTGTTGACCAGGTTCGTCAGCGCCGCGCGGAAGCCCTCTTCGTGTGTACCGCCCTCATGCGTGTGGATGATGTTGGCGAAGGAGTACACACCCTCGCTGTAACCGCTGTTCCACTGCATCGCGAGTTCGAGGGAAAGGCTCTTGTCCTTGTCCTCGGCCTCGAGGTCGATCACGGTGGGGTGCACCACGTCTCCCTTGCGGGAGTTGAGGTACTTCACGAAATCGACGATGCCGCCCTCGTAGTGGTACGAGACGCTCTTGACCTCGTGCTTCTCGTCCTCGCCCGCCTCGTCCGCCCCGGCCGTGGCCTTCGCCGACTCGCGCTCGTCGGTGAGGTTGATCCTCAGCCCCTTGTTGAGGAACGCCATCTCCTGGAAACGCCGCGAGAGCGTCTCGAAGGAGTAATCGGTGGTCTCGAAGATGTCCGGGTCGGCCCAGAAGATGACCGTGGTGCCGTGCTCGTCCGTGGCCTCGTGCTGGGCAAGCGGGGCCGTCGGGACCCCCAGCTTGTAGTCCTGCGTCCAGCGATAGCCGTCGGTCTTGATCTCGACGGAGACCTTGGTCGACAGGGCGTTCACGACGGAGACACCCACGCCGTGCAGACCGCCGGAGACCGCGTAGCCGCCGCCACCGAACTTTCCACCCGCGTGCAGGACCGTCAGCACGACCTCGACGGCCGGCTTGCCCTCGGAGGGGACGATGCCGACCGGGATGCCACGGCCGTTGTCGACAACCCGCACGCCGCCGTCGGCGAGGATCGTGACGTCGATGGTGTCCGCGTGGCCGGCCAGCGCCTCGTCGACGGAGTTGTCGACGACCTCTTGTACGAGGTGGTGCAGTCCGCGCTCACCGGTCGAGCCGATGTACATGCCGGGTCGCTTGCGGACCGCGTCCAGACCCTCGAGGACGGTGATGGCGCTGGCGTCGTACGACGAGGCTGTGACCTCGCCGTTCTCGCTGGCGTCGATGGACAGGATGTTCTCGTTGGGGTTGCCGGAATCGGCCACGAAGCGCCCTTTCTGGCACAGCACAAGCCAAGCTCCCGGCGGGTGGCCGGAGCGGCTGCGGCGTGTTGCGTTGGTAAGCCTTAGTCAGCGTTGCTCGGTGTGTCCCACAAGTGGGGCGGGATTAGCCTCCAGTCTACCGGTAGCGCCGACAGTGATGGGGGTTTGCCGGTACCTGAGTCCGCATGTGCCGCCCTGAACCGGTCTCGGCCGACTCCCCATACGCCGCCCAGGCCTCCAAGAGGCTCACAGCGCCACTCAGCGCTTCGAGGTGTCAACCCCCCGCTACCAACGCCGTACCGCCCGGTTTGTCTACCCGTAGGTGTCACCGGGGCCCGTGCTGCCGGGCGCGCGCAGGGGGCCGAAGCTGCGTGCGGGCCCCCCGGGTCCGTGCACCTTGATCAGCCTCACCGTGCCGTGCCCGAGGTCCTCGTTCAGCCGGGCCACCAGCTGCGGAGCGAGGAGGCGCAGGTTCGTCGCCCAGGCCGTGGAATCGCACCGCACCGCGAGGATGCGCTCGTCCTCGTCGTACTTCTCCGGTACGCAGTGCTTGGCCAGGTCGTCGCCGACGATCTCCGGCCAGCGGCCCATGACACCGCCGACGGCGGCCGGGGTCTCCCAGCCGCGTTCGGTGATCAGCCGGTTGACGGCGGCGCCGAGCGCCATGGGATCGCGCCCGTCGGCACCCGCCCCCGAGCGCAGGCCACCGCGACGCGCCTGCTTCTTCTGCCGCGCCGCGTCCCCACGCGCGCGTGCCTGCTCCTTCGCGGCGCGCAGGGCCACGCGCGCGAGGTCGACGCCGGACGGTTCGGGAGCTTTGGGCCGCTCTTGCGGATCCGGTGTGTTTTCGGTCATATGCGTTCCACCGTGCCTTCCGACACGACGTACCGCGCCCCCGTGAGCACGCCCGGTACATCGTCGTCGACCGCCGCGGTCACCAGGACCTGCTCCCCCGGCGCGACCAGCTCGGCGAGGCGCTCACGGCGCCGGGTGTCCAGCTCCGCGAACACGTCGTCGAGAACGAGCACCGGCTCGTTGCCCTCGGCCCGCAGAAGGTCGTACGAGGCCAGGCGCAGCGCGAGCGCGTACGACCAGGACTCACCGTGTGACGCATATCCCTTCGCGGGCATCTGACCGAGTTTGAGCAACAGCTCGTCCCGGTGCGGGCCGACCAGGGTGACACCCCGCTCGACCTCCTGCTTACGGGAGTCCCCCAGGGCAGCCATCAGCTGTTCGTAGAGGTCCTCGCGCGCGTGGCCGACGATTTCCGGTGACGAGGGCCTGTACTCCAGCGCGACGGGACCGCCGCCGGGTGCCAGCTGCTCGTACGCCTTGTCGGCCAGCGGCTGGAGCGTGGCTACCAGATCGAGCCGCTGGGCGAGCAGCTCGGCGCCCACGCGCGCGAGGTGCTGGTCCCACACGTCCAGCGTCGACAGGTCCAGGGAGCGGCCACCGTGGCGGCGGGCGAGCGCGGCGGACTTGAGGAGCGTGTTGCGCTGCTTGAGCACGCGTTCGTAGTCGGAGCGCACGCCCGCCATGCGCGGGGCACGCGCGGTGATCAATTCGTCGAGAAAGCGTCGGCGCTCGCCCGGATCGCCCTTGACCAGCGCGAGATCCTCGGGAGCGAACAGCACGGTCCGTACGATGCCGAGGACGTCACGGGGCCTGACCTGCGACGACCGGTTGATTCGGGCGCGGTTCGCCTTGCCGGGGTTCAGCTCGAGCTCGACGAGCTGCTGGCGCTCGCCCTGCCGAACCTGCGCCCGGATGATCGCGCGGTCGGCGCCCACGCGGACCAGGGGCGCGTCGGAGGAGACACGGTGGCTGCCGAGCGTCGCCAGATAGCCGACCGCCTCGACGAGGTTCGTCTTGCCCTGCCCATTGGGGCCCACGAACGCCGTGACGCCCGGATCGAGCGGGACCTCGACCCGGGCGTACGAGCGGAAGTCGGCCAGCGACAGATGCGTGACGTGCATGGTCGTTCGCCGACCTCCCCCAACGTGGTACTTCCGGTGGTTCCCGGGTTGTCCCCTGCTGTGGACAACCGGATCACCCCAGGTGTGGAGAACCCGGGGTGGTGTGGACTACTTCTTCTCGACCGCGTGGCCGCCAAACTGGTTCCTCAGCGCCGCGACCATCTTCATCTGCGGCGAGTCGTCCTGCCGGGACGAGAAGCGTGCGAAGAGCGACGCGGTGATCGCCGGCAGCGGCACCGCGTTGTCGATGGCGGCTTCCACAGTCCAGCGGCCCTCGCCGGAGTCCTGTGCATAACCCTTGAGCTGCTCCAGGTGCTCGTCCTCGTCGAGGGCGTTGACCGCCAGGTCGAGCAGCCAGGAGCGGATGACCGTGCCCTCCTGCCAGGAGCGGAAGACCTCGCGCACATCGGTGACGGAGTCGACGGCCTCCAGCAGCTCCCAGCCTTCGGCGTAGGCCTGCATCATCGCGTACTCGATGCCGTTGTGGACCATCTTGGAGAAGTGGCCGGCACCGACCTTGCCCGCGTGCACGGCGCCGAGGTCCCCCTCGGGCTTGAGGGCGTCGAAGATCGGCTGGACCTTGGCGATGTTCTCGGCGTCGCCGCCGTACATCAGCGCATAGCCGTTCTCCAGGCCCCAGACGCCGCCCGAGACACCGCAGTCGACGAAGCCGATGCCCTTGGCCGCGAGCTCCTCGGCGTGCCTCTCGTCGTCGGTCCAGCGCGAATTGCCGCCGTCCACGACGACGTCCCCGGGATCCAGGAGCTCGGCGAGCTCGTCGATGGTGGACTGGGTCGCCGCTCCGGCCGGGACCATCACCCACACCACCCGCGGACCCCTGATCTTGCCCACAAGCTCCTCGAGGCTGTGGACATCGGCGAGGTCCGGGTTGCGGTCGTATCCGATGACGGTGTGGCCTGCGCGGCGTATGCGCTCGCGCATGTTGCCACCCATCTTGCCGAGACCGACGAGACCGAGCTCCATCAGGTTGTTCCTTCACTAGCGACGTGGCGTGGGGGCACTTTCGTACCCGCGTCCGAGCCTAAACCCGGACGCTCCCGCACATCTGTGGGCATAGCCGCTCAGACGTACGCCCTCACCTGCGGACTTCCGTCAGCCGCTGAGCCGCACCGGCATGATCAGGTACTTGTACGCCTCGTCCGCCTCCGCGTCCACGGCGGGCTTGCCGCTGAGGAGCGCCGGCTTGGTGGACGTCGTGAAGGAGAGCTGGGCCACCGGGGAGTCGATGGCGCTCAGGCCGTCGAGCAGGAACGTCGGGTTGAAGGCGATCGAGATGTCGTCGCCCTCCAGCTGGGCGTCAACCCTTTCCACAGCCTGTGCGTCGTCGCTGGAGCCTGCCTCCAGGATCAGCACACCCTGCTCGAAGCTGAGCCGCACCGGGGTGTTCCGCTCGGCGACCAGGGCCACACGCTTGACGGCCTCCACGAAGGGGGCGGTCTCGATGACGGCCACCGAGTTGAACTCGGTCGGGAACAGCGTGCGGTACTTCGGGAGGTCGCCCTCCAGCAGCCGGGTCGTCGTACGCCGCCCCGCGCCCTCGAAACCGATCAAGCCCTCGCCCGCACCCGAACCGGACAGCGCCAGGATGACGCTGTCGCCGCTCGTGAGCGCCTTGGCGGTGTCCAGGAGCGTCTTGGCGGGCACCAGGGCGACCGCGGACGCCTCCGGGTTCTCCGGCTTCCACAGGAACTCCCGGACCGCGAAGCGGTAGCGGTCGGTCGACGCCAGCGTGACCGTGTCGCCCTCGATCTCGATGCGTACACCGGTCAGGACGGGCAGCGTGTCGTCGCGGCCGGCGGCGATGGCCACCTGGGCGGCGGCGGAGGCGAAGACCTCACCGGGGACGGTGCCCGTCGCCGACGGCATCTGCGGCAGCGCCGGGTACTCCTCCACAGGCAGTGTGTGCAGCGTGAAGCGCGAGGAGCCGCAGACCACCGTCGCCCGTACACCGTCTGTGGAAATCTCCACCGGCCGGTTGGGGAGGGCGCGGCAGATGTCGGCGAGCAGCCGGCCGGAGACGAGCACCGTGCCTTCCTCGTCGACCTCGGCGTCCACGGAGACGCGTGCCGAGACCTCGTAGTCGAAGCTCGAGAGGCTCAGCGCGCCCTCCTCGGCCTTCAGCAGAAGGCCGGCGAGCACAGGAGCCGGCGGGCGTGCCGGGAGGCTGCGCGCCGCCCAGGCCACTGCCTCCGCGAGTACGTCGCGTTCCACCCGGATCTTCACCGTTGCCGCCTCCGTCTGTTGCCGGCGCTCTCGCCCTGCTTCGCCTTCGTCGTCTGACTCGGTGTGCCTCGGCCCAGTGATGGGGAGAACACCGGGGACCAGTCTGACGCACCGCACTGACAGTAGGTGCCTCTCGGGGTCAAGTCGTGCCGAGCGGCACCTGAGGCGCCGAGCGCGAGTTGTGCACAGCCCCCTCTTCGAAACGAATTCCCAGCTCTCTCTAGTTGGGAGTAGTAGTAGGGGCTGTGGATACCGTGGATAACCCCGTATGCGCAGGTCAAGGCCGGTTTTTTGTCCACGGACCCTGTGGGCGGCAACGGTGGACAACCGGGGTGCGCTGTGGACGGGGAAAAGTTCTGCACACCCGATGCACAGACACGGGGCACTTCTCCCCAACGCCGTCCCCAGCTTTACCCACGTTCCCCACAGCCCAACCGGGCACCTTGGTGTGACGCCTTTCACTCGACGCGGTGAGAGGGCGCGTCCTGTTGCCGAACAGTGGACAGCCGTGTGGAGAAGCTGGGGATCACTGGGGACAACCCGCCTCAGCCTGTGGGTCATCGGTGGACAACTTTCTGCACAGCCTGTGGATCAAGTCGTCGTCCACAGACTGTGGAGATCATTCGTCCACGAATCCACAACCAACTGACCTGCCTCGATGGTTCGTGAACAGCTCACCCTGTGGACACGATCTGAACAACTTCCCGGTCCCCAGGGTGTGGATGCGAGAAAGTCCCCAAATCTGTGGAGGATGGCCGTAACGGAGCGCGTATTCGAACAGCGGGTGCCGGGGCGGTGGCCGCGGAACGACGGGAGGCGCCCCCGGGACCTGGTCCCGGGG
>NZ_VCHX02000128.1 GCF_005768555.2 Streptomyces sporangiiformans | reverse complement strand
GGCCGTTCAGGCCGATAGCGGGGGTCTGGGGGCGCAGCCCCCAGGTACGGGATGGGACGGGTAGGGGCGGCGGGGGCGAAAAACCCCTGTCACGTCAGGCCGGCCTCGGACAGGAGGTACGCCGTCATCGGGTCATAGTGACGGGGACTGGTCACGTGGTCGTCGAGGGGAACCGTCACCTGGACGGTGCCCTCGGCCTCGGCGAGGAAGAGGGCGGGGTCGTTGCAGTCGGCGTACCCCACGGAGTCGACCCCGAGCTGACCGGCGCAGCCCGCCCAGCCGTGGTCGGCGACGACCAGGTCGGGCAGCGGGCGGCCCTCGTGCTCGAGGCCGCCCAGAATGGTGCGCATCGGCTCACCGGAATGCGTGTGCCACAGCGTGGCCCCGCGCTCCAGGACCGCGACGTCAGCGAACTGGAAGACGTACCCCTCGTCCGTGTGCAGGCCCTCCGGGATCACCATGATCTCGCAGCCGGCGGCACGCAACGCGGCGGCCGTCGCGCGGTGCACATCGAGCAGCCCACCCGGGTGCCCCGTCGCGAACAGCACCCGCTGGTTGCCGGCGGCCGCCTTGCGCAGCCGCGATGCCATCCGCTCCAGCGCGGCGACCGTCAGCTCCGGGTCGATGGTGTCCTGCCCGTAGCGGTACTCCGGGTCGTCGTTCACCCCGCAGCGCTCCGCCATCACCGCGAGCACGTCCTGCTCGTCGGACCAGCGGTCACCGAGCTCCAGCCCGAGCCAGTAGTGGCGGTCGCCGTTCGCCAGCTTGCGGTAGTGGGAGAGGTTGTTCTCGCGGGGAGTGGCGACGTCGCCCGCGATACGTGTCCGTACAAGGTGGTCGACGAGCTCGGCGCGGCTGGGGGTCCCGGGTATCGGCATGGCTCCTATTCTGCCGGGGCGTTCAGCGGGGCGAGCCGGGGTCCCGCCCCCTGGGACGGGGGTCACGTCACTCCACCTGCCGGAGCGCGAACCACAACTCCATCCGTACGTCCGGATCGTCGAGGTCCATGTCCAGCAGGGCCGCGCACCGTGCGATCCGCTGCCGCACCGTGTTCCGGTGCACGGACAGGGCGACCGCCGTACGGTCCCAACTGCCGTGCAGGGAGAGCCAGGTACGGAGGGTCTCGGGCAGGGCGGCGGCCGGGTGCGTGATGAGGGGAGCGAGGAGAGTGCGGGCGTGGGCCTCGGCCTCGGTAGCGGGAAGCAGTTCGGCCAGGCCGGGTCGTGCGCCGGGGCGGACCAGGGGCGTACGGGTGGCTCGCGCGCGGGCCAGGGCGCGGGCGGCCTGGGCATCGGCGGCCGCCCACTCCTGCGGGCCGACGACAGCACTGGCCCCGCAGATCCAGCCGGGCTGCGGGGCCGGCTCCCGGTCGGCGGGGACGAGGACGCGTACGACGTCCCCGTCCACGTCGACGAGCGCCGAGCCGAGCGCCGCCCCCAGCGCGGACGCGGCGACGGCGTCCAAAGCGGCGGGGCCGTCCCGGCGCGCGTGCACCACGATCCATCGCTGCCCGCCCAGCAGCGGCGCCACGTCCTCGGGCGCGGCGCCCAGCAGCAGCCGTACGAGAGCCGAGGAGCGGGCCGCGCCGGTGCCGCCGTGGTGCTCGCCGGTGAGGAGGGAGAGGAGCACGGCGGCCACGGAGGCGATGGTGTGGTCCCCGGGCTCGCGGCGCGGCGCCGCCACCCCGAGCACGAAGCCCTCACCCGCGCCGAGGGCATAGGCGGCGAGGTGGATGCCGTCCACGGTGTCGGTGGCGGAGGAGGGTGTGGGGGTGGGGGCCCTGCCCGCTGCCGGCCGCACGACCGTCGCCAGTTCGGTCAGCGCTTCGCTCACCGCCGCCGCCTCCGGCCCCCGCCCCGCCGTCACTGCCGCCTCCGGCCCCCGGCCCGCCGTCACCACCTCCGCGCCTTCCGGTCCGTACAGCACCGCCCGGCCGCCCACCCGCTGGGCCAGTTGCCGCAGTACGGACGGCACCGGATCCGGCCGGGACGCCGCCGCGGTCAGGCTCTGCTGGGCCTCGGTCACGCGGCGCAGCTCCGCGTGCCGGGCCTGGGCCATCAGCTGCCAGACCGCTCGGGCCACAGCCGAGAAGGTGGTGCGGTGCGGGACTTCCAGGAGCGGAAGGCCGTGGTGGTCGCAGGCCTCGACCAGGGCCCGCGGGACCGTGTCGTGGACCGGCGCCAGTCCGAAGCCGAGGGCCGCGCCGCCCGCCTCGGCGATCCGGGAGACGTAGTCGTCGAAGTAGGTGCCCGAACCCGCCGCCTCCGGAATGTGCACGCCCGCCGTCAGCAGCAGCTCACCGCCGAGCAGATACGGGTACGGGTCCGCCATCTCCGACGTGTGCGCCGAGTGGATCACTGTGGCCGGATCCTCGGGGCCCGCGATCTGACACAGGCCGAGGTCCTCGCGGGCCAGCAGTGCGGCCAGAGGGACGGGCGGCGTGGGAGGAACGGCAGGTTCCGCCATGGTGGACGTTTCCTCCATCCGGCTCCGTGACAGTGGATGAAACGTACACTTCAACGCCACTTTCCGGCCACCTAGGGTCGTGCCCGGGCAGCCCATCACCGGCACGACACACACCACCGAGTGCGCGAAGGAGGCCCTTCATGGCCGTCGACTACACAGTGATCGTCGTCTATCTCGCGGGGATGCTGGCCATGGGCTGGTGGGGCATGCGCCGGGCCCGGTCCAAGAGCGAGTTCCTGGTGGCCGGGCGCCGTCTCGGTCCGGCGATGTACTCCGGCACGATGGCCGCGATCGTCCTCGGCGGCGCGTCCACCATCGGCGGGGTCGGGCTCGGGTACCAGTACGGGCTCTCCGGCGCCTGGATGGTCTTCGCCATCGGCCTCGGGCTCCTGGCGCTGAGTGTCTTCTTCTCCGCCCGCATCGCCCGCCTCAAGGTCTACACCGTCTCCGAGATGCTCGACCTGCGCTACGGGGGCCGCGCCGGCGTCATCTCCGGCGTCGTCATGTGGGCCTACACGCTGATGCTCGCGGTCACCTCCACCATCGCGTACGCCACGATCTTCGACGTCCTCTTCGACATCAACCGCACGGTCGCGATCGTCCTCGGCGGCTCGATCGTCGTCGCCTACTCGACCCTCGGCGGCATGTGGTCCATCACCCTGACGGACATGGTGCAGTTCGTGGTGAAGACCATCGGGGTGCTGCTGCTCCTGCTCCCCATCGCCGTCGTCAAGGCCGGCGGCTTCGGTGAGATGAAGGACCGGCTCCCCACCGAGTACTTCGATCCGCTGGGCATCGGCGGCGAGACGATCTTCACCTACGTCCTCATCTACACGTTCGGCATGCTGATCGGGCAGGACATCTGGCAGCGCGTGTTCACCGCGCGCAGCGACCGGACCGCCAAGTGGGGCGGCACGATCGCGGGCACCTACTGCCTGGCGTACGCACTCGCCGGCGCCGTCATCGGTACGGCGGCCAAGGTGCTCTACCCGAAGCTGGGCAGCGCCGACGACGCCTTCGCGACCATCGTGAAGGACGAACTCCCCGTCGGCGTACGAGGTTTGGTGCTCGCCGCGGCTCTGGCGGCCGTCATGTCGACGTCCTCCGGCGCGCTCATCGCCTGCGCCACCGTCGCCAACAACGACATCTGGTCCCGGCTGCGGGGGATCACCGGGACCCCGTCCGCCGAACACGACGAGGTCAAGGACAACCGCGCCTTCGTCCTGATCATGGGCGTGGCGGTGATCTGCACGGCGATCGCGCTCAACAACGTCGTCGAGGCGCTGACCGTGGCCTACAACCTGCTCGTCGGCGGACTCCTCGTGCCGATCCTCGGCGGCCTGCTGTGGAAGCGCGGCACCGTCCAGGGCGCCCTGGCCTCCGTGATCGTCGGCGGCGTCGCGGTCGTCGCGCTGATGGCGACGTACGGCATCCTCGCCAACGAGCCGGTCTACTACGGGCTGCTCTCCTCGCTGGCCGCCTATGTGGCCGTCTCGCTGACCACCCGCCCGACCGATGCCGCGGTGCTCGCCGCCTGGCGCGAGCGGCTGGCCGGCCGGGCCCCCGAACCCGTGTCCGAACCCGTCCCGGCTCCCCAGTAGAGTCGGCCGTGCAGTACATACGCGACGAAGCGTAGGAAAGAAGGCAGTTCACCATGACCAGCAACGAGACGCCCCGCGGACCTGTCGACTCCTCCCGCATCCCCCGGTACGCGGGACCGGCGACCTTCGCACGGCTGCCACGCCTCGACGAGGTCGGCCGCACCGATGTCGCCGTGGTCGGCGTGCCGTTCGACAGCGGCGTCTCGTACCGGCCGGGCGCCCGCTTCGGCGGCAACGCCATCCGGGAGGCCAGCCGCCTCCTGCGCCCCTACAACCCGGCGCAGGACGCCTCCCCCTTCGCCCTCGCACAGGTCGCGGACGCTGGCGACATCGCGGCCAATCCGTTCGACATCAACGAGGCCGTGGAGACGGTGGAGGCCGCCGCGGACGAGCTGCTGGGCTCCGGCGCGCGACTGATGACCCTCGGCGGCGACCACACCATCGCGCTGCCGTTGCTGCGCTCGGTCGCGAAGCGGCACGGCCCGGTGGCCCTCCTCCACTTCGACGCGCACCTCGACACCTGGGACACGTACTTCGGCGCGGAGTACACGCACGGCACGCCGTTCCGCCGGGCCGTCGAAGAGGGCATCCTCGACACGGAGGCGCTGTCGCACGTGGGCACCCGCGGCCCGCTGTACGGCAAGCAGGACCTGGACGACGACGAGAAAATGGGCTTCGGCATCGTCACGTCGGCGGATGTGATGCGGCGCGGCGTGGACGAGGTCGCCGACCAGCTGCGGCAGCGCATCGGCGACCGCCCGCTCTACATCTCCATCGACATCGACGTCCTCGACCCGGCGCACGCACCCGGCACGGGCACCCCGGAGGCGGGCGGCCTGACCTCCCGCGAACTCCTCGAAATCCTCAGGGGGCTGGCGTCCTGCAACCTGGTCTCCGCGGACCTGGTCGAAGTCGCGCCCGCGTACGATCACGCCGAGATCACGTCGGTCGCCGCGTCCCACACGGCGTACGAACTGACCACGATCATGTCCCGTCAGATCGCCGAGGCCCGTACGGGCCGGGAGGACCGACCGAAGTGACCCACGACCACGACCTGGTACTCCGTCCCACGGCCGCCCAGACGTCAGCCGCCCTGAATCCGCCCGCGGGGCGTAACGGCGGAGACCTGGTCGTGGAGACGCTGGCCGGTCTCGGCGCGACGACCGTCTTCGGCCTGCCGGGCCAGCACGCGCTGGGGATGTTCGACGCGCTGCGCCGCTCGGACCTGCGGTACATCGGCCTGCGCGTCGAGAACAACGCCGGATTCGCGGCGGACGCGTACGGCCGCATCACGGGCGAGGCCGCCCCGCTTCTGCTGTCGACGGGTCCGGGTGCGCTGACTTCCCTGGCCGCGCTCCAGGAGGCGGCCGCGGCCTCGGCCCCCGTCCTGGCGATCAGCAGCCAGATCCCCACGGCGGGGCTGGGCGGCGGCCGCCACGGCTATCTGCACGAACTCCCGGACCAGGCGGCCTCGTTCCGGGGCGTGGTCAAGTCCGTCCACACCGTCCGTACGCAGTCCCAGATCCCGTCGGCGATCGCGGAGGCGTGGCAGTCGGCGCTGACGGCTCCGCACGGGCCGGTCTGGGTGGAGATCCCCCAGGACGTACTGCTCGCGCAGACGCTTCTGCCCGTGGTGACGGCGGTCGACGCGACACCGCAGGACGTGGTCCCGCGCCCCGAACTGACGGCGGTGGCCGCCCACCTGCTGTCGGGCGCCGACCGTCCGGCGATCATCGCGGGAGGCGGGGTCGTCCGGGCGGACGCGTCCGGGAAGCTTCGCGCGCTCGCCGAGAAGCTGACCGCCCCCGTGGTCACCACCTTCGGCGGCAAGGGCGCGTTCCCCTGGGAGCATCCGCTGTCGTTGCGGTCCTGGATGGAGGACCGGCACACCACGGACTTCCTGGAGGACGCGGACGTACTCCTCGTCGTGGGCTCTGGCCTGGGCGAACTGTCGTCGAATTACCACACGTTCAAGCCGCGGGGCCGGGTCATCCAGATCGAGGCGGACCTGGGGAAGCTGGAGGCCAACCACCCGGCGCTCGGTATCCATGCCGACGCCAGGCTCGCGCTCTCCGCACTGCTGGAGACGGTGGACGAGCGCACGGACCCGACGGCCCCCGAGCGGGTGCGCACCACCCTGGAACTGGTCCGGTCACGGATCGCCACCCAGGAACTCACCCTGGAACAGGACGTGCTGGCATCCGTACGGCGCGCCCTTCCGCCGTCCTCCCCGTCCTTCTGGGACATGACGATCCTGTCGTACTGGGCATGGTCGGCCTTCGACGCCCGCCGGCCGAACACGATGCACTCCGCCCAGGGCGCGGGCGGCCTCGGCTACGCCTTCCCGGCAGCCCTGGGCGCGGCGGCGGCGGACCCCACCCACCCGGTCCTCGCGGTCTCGGGCGACGGCGGGGCCCTGTACTCCGTCGCCGAGCTCGCCACCGCGAAGCAGCACGGCTTCGACGTCACCTGGCTGATCGTCGACGACGGCGGTTACGGCATCCTGCGCGAGTACATGACGGACGCCTTCGGCGACGCGACAGCTCCGGCGACGGAGCTGTCGCGCCCGGACTACGTGGCGCTGGCCGAGTCGTTCGGGGTGCCGGGTGTCCGTACGACCCCGGAGTCCCTCGCCGACGACCTCACCAAGTCCCTTGCCACGCCTGGACCTTCAGTGGTCCTTCTGCCGGCGGTACTGCGGATGTTCGCGCCGACACATCAGCGCAGCGCCGAGCCGAACAGCGCGTCCGTGTAGGGCGCGGAGAGGTCCTTGCCGCCGAAGGCGAACGCGGAGGTGGTGGTGAGCCCGGTGGTGGTGCCGCGCAGGAGCCAGACGGCGCCGTTGTTGCTGTTCTCGGCCGTGGAGGCCACGGCGAGGTCGCGGCGGCCGTTGCCGTTGACGTCCAGGAGCGCGGTGGTCACGCCGAACCTGTCGTTCGTCTCGGCGACTCCGGGCACACCGGAGGTGTTCTGGTGGAACACCTGGGTTCCCGCGCCCGTGACGCCGGAGGCCGCGCCGGGGACCAGGGCGAACGCGCCGGCGTTGGTGAGGCCGCTGAAGTCCTCGCCAGAGATGCCGAGAGCGATGTCCGCGTAGCCGTCGCCGGTGACGTCGGCGACCGAGACCGCGGAGCCGACCTCGTCGCCGGACTCCTGGGCGCCGTGGAAGCCGGGCAGGCTCTGGTCGAAGGTCTGCACGTTGGAGTCGGACAGACCGGAGGCCGAGCCGTAGGCGACCCGCACCTTCTCGCTCCAGTCGTCGGCGCCGACCACCACGTCGTCGTACCCGTCGCCGTTCACGTCGCCCACGCCCGTGCCCGCCGCACCGCCCACGGTTTCTCCGGGAGCCTGGCCGCGGGTGAAGCCCGAACCGCCGCCGTACAGCAGCCGGTTGCCCCAGGTGCCGTCGCCGGTGTAGGTCCACTGGACGATGTCGTCCTTGCCGTCGCCGTTCACGTCCCCGACCTGGCCGGACACGACGGGTCCGGTGATCGAGTCGGGGCCGTCCTCGCAGCCGCCGTTGGTGGCGCAGGAGGCGTCGTCCGCGTTCCAGCCCCACCACTGGGACTTGTCGAGGATGTTCAGGGTGGCGGCGGGTGTGCCGGTGCGTGCGATCGGACCCTTCCAGAGGGTGGCCGGGGCGCCCTCTGGCTCGTCGCCGCCGACGGACTGCGCGGAGAACAGGGCGAGGTCGGTCGTGCCGTCCCCGTCGAAGTCGCCCGCCTGCGGCGCGGACCCGTACCCGGCGATGTTCGTGCCGCCGGTGAGGCCCGAGGCGGAGCCCCACAGGATGACGGAGCCCGCGGAGCCGCCCGCGATCACGAGGTCGCCGTAGCCGTCGCGGTCCAGGTCCCCCTTGGTGAAGGTGGACCCGAACCGCTGGTTGGCGGTGGCGGAGCCGGGAACCCCGCTGGTGGAGCGGCTGACGAGCTTCTTGTGGGAGGCGGAGAGCCCGCTGGAGGAGCCGTACATGACGGACACGTAGCCCGCCTTGGCCGCGCCCGACACCGTGGCGTTGGGCGCGCCGACGACCAGGTCGGCGTAGCCGTCACCGTTGAAGTCGTCCGGTACGTCCACCTCCGCCGACGCGGCGACAGGGGCGGCCTGGGCCGATGCAGAGGTGAGGGCCCAGGTGCCGACCCCCCCGGCGAGCAGCGCCGCGGCGGCCACTGGTGCGGTCAGCCGTGCGGTGGCGGGAGTTCTGCGTCGTGCTGGGAACATGCACGTGCCTTTCGAGTCGGTCCGGTTCGGCGCGTCGATGTGCGCGCGTTCATGGAGTGCGACTCGGGCTGCGGTTCATCGGTTGTACGACTGTGGGTCATTTATTCGAAACCGTGAATTCGGTGTCTGGTGTGAACTCCCGTTGGTCACGGGGAGCTCACACCAGGTCCACGCACCGTGCCGGTCCTACCAGATCGCCTCGACCCACTCCGGGTGGTCGATGAAGGGGTTGCGGTTGCCCTGGTAGGAGTCGTAGATGACCTCGTTGCGCTTCTCCTCGAAGGCGCTCGGCGGGTCCTCGTCGTTCCACTGCTTCAGGACCGAGAGGCGGCCGTGGTAGGGGGCGGTGCCGTTGGTGACCGAGTCGTTGGGCTCCAGGTCGGCCCAGTTGTCGTCGCCCTCGTAGCGGACGGCCATGTAGAGGATCATGCGGGCGACGTCGCCCTTGACGGCGTCGCGGGGTTCGAAGGAGTTCGAGTCGGTGTAGCTGCCGGAGGCTCCGCTGACCGGGCTGCCCCCGTTGTCGAAGTCCTTGTTGCCGCGGATGCTGTTGACCTGCACGTCCTCCGGGCGCAGATGGTGGAGGTCGGTGCCGGGGCCGGTCGCGGTGCCGAAGTCGCCGTGGGACTTGGCCCACACGTGCTCGCGGTTCCAGTCGCCCGTGTCGCCGCCGTTCAGCGACTTGCTGCGCGACTTGCCGCTGTAGAGCAGGATCACGTTGCCGCTGTTGTTCGGGTCCTGGTCCGTCACCTTGAGGGCGTTCCAGACGGCGGAGTACGAGATCGAGGTCTGGTCGCTGATGATCGTGTGCAGCGAGTCCTTCAGGGCCGGGCCCGTCTTGCCGATCGCGTCCTCGTAGTACGTGTCGTCGTACGCGGTGGTGGTCGCCGCGGCGGGGGACGCGGTCGCGGCCGGCAGGGCGAGGCCGACCAGAACGGCGGAGGTGGCCAGTGCGAGCGGCCTCCAGCCGCGTATTCGTCTGCTTCGTCTGCCTGTCTGCGCAATGGACATGGGGGTGTCCTCTCCGGGGACGGCACGCGCGGGACGCCCGGGCCGGGCTCAGGGGCGGGGCGATCTACGCGAGTTGACTGTTCGGTCAACGGGGAGCGTGGCACGGGGGAGTGGTCCGTCGTGTAACCGGGAAGGGGCGGTTGTGTGACGTTCTTGTGTAGCGGACAACCCCTGGCCGCGGGCCCGCCAGGGGTTGCTGTCGTTCGAGGGTTTTCCCCAACTGGCCTAGGGCTGGCTCTAGTTGACGTCCGACGCGTCGAGGCGGTACAGCGCCTGGGTGTTCTGTGACGCCTCGACCTCCGTACCGTTCTTCTGCACCCAGGCCGTCACCTCCGCACTCGTGCTGTCGGAGTCGCCCCGGCCGCCGCCTCCACCCATGCCTCCGCCGAGCATGATGTAGTGCAGCTCGCCCTTCTTCACCAGCTCCTTCAGCTTGGTGAGGGTCATGGCCTTGTCGGTGCCGGTCCAGCCCCACATGGAGATGACGGGCTCCTTGCTGCTGACGATCAGCTGGGCCGCGCTCTGCGAACCCGACACGGCCACCAGCCACTTGGCGCCGTCGCGGTGCTTCTTCAGATACGCGATCATCTCGGAGTTGGCGGTCCCGCCGGGGAAGCCGCCGCGGCCGCCTCCCGGGCCGCCTCCCGGGCCGCCTCCCGGGCGGCCTCCCGGGCCGCCGCCCATGCCGTCGCCCGTCGTGGGCCCGGCCGTCGGGTTCGTGCCGCTCATGCCGCCGACCGAACTCCCGGGCTCCGAGGCCGCGTACGCGGCGGGACCGGCGAGGGAGGCGGCGACAGCCGCGGCCACCGCGACGGCGAGCAGCCGCACCCGCCGGCCCGCACGGGCGGCGAAGCGGAAGACGAACAGCCCCACGATCGCGAGCGCCGTCACCACCGCGACCGTCGGCCACAGCCAGGTGTTCCAGCCGGAGGCGCGCCGCAGCAGGACGACCGACCAGACCCCGGTCGCGGCGAGCGCGGCCGGAAGCACCCAGGACCAGCGCCTGACGTCACCCGTGCGGAAGGCACGCAGGAGCATCGCGCCGCCGCCACCGCACAGCGCCGCGATACCGGGGGCGAGCGCGGTCGTGTAGTACGGGTGCATCGTGCCCTCGGCGAGGCTGAACGTCAGGTAGTGAAGCGCCGTCCAGCCGCCCCAGAGCAGCAGCGCGGCACGCGCCGGATCCGTACGCGGGGCGCGTCCGCACAGCACCAGACCTCCGACGAACGCGATACCGGCGAAGGGGAGGAGCCAGGAGATCTGGCCCCGAGCACCTCGTTGAACATCCGGCCGATACCCGCGGCCCCCGAGAAGCCGCCGCCTCCGCCGCCCCCGCCACCACCGTTGCCCTCGCCGCCGAGGACGCGGCCCAGACCGTTGTAACCCATGATCAGGTCCCAGGCGGTGCCGTCCGTCGAGCCGCCGATGTACGGCCGCGCGGAAGCGGGGACCAGCGACACGGCCGCCGCCCACCAGAAGCTGGAGACCGCGAGGGCGACTGCGGCGAGCACGAGGTTGCGTACGCGGGGCCAGAGGCCGCCCCGGGCCGCGTACAGATACACGGCGAAGACGGCGGGCAGGGCGATGTAGCCCTGCAGCATCTTGGTGTTGAAGGCGAAGCCGAAGCAGACGGCGGAACCGAGCAGCGGGAGCAGTGTGCCGTTGTGGACGGCGCGCAGGGCCAGGGCGGCACCCGCGACCATCAGGAAGACGAGCAGCGTGTCCGGGTTGTTGTCGCGGTTGATGGCGACGGTGATCGGAGTGAGGGCGAGGACGAGCGCGGCCACGGCGGCCGCGCCGTGGCCGAAGACCCGCTTCACGCAGGAGTGCAGGATCCAGATCGTGCCGAGCGCGGAGGCGACCAGCGGCAGCATCATCTGCCAGGTGCCGTAGCCGAAGACGCGGCAGGACAGGCCCATCACCATCAGGACGACGGGAGGCTTGTCGACGGTGAGGAAGCTGCCCGCGTCCAGCGAGCCGAAGAACCACGCCTTCCAGCTCTGCGTACCGCTCAGCACCGCGGCGCTGTAGAAGCTGTTCAGGCCGGAGGAGGACAGGTTCCAGGAGT
This sequence comes from Streptomyces sporangiiformans, assembly GCF_005768555.2. Lineage (GTDB taxonomy): Bacteria > Actinomycetota > Actinomycetes > Streptomycetales > Streptomycetaceae > Streptomyces > Streptomyces sporangiiformans. The sequence goes on along the minus strand of NZ_VCHX02000128.1, from coordinate 48,615 downwards.
ACAGCACGCCGGCCAGGACCATGATCGCGATCAGCGCGGGGAGCGACCAGCGAGGGGCGTGGGGATGTGGGTCGGTAGAGGCAGATGTCACCCGTGCACCGTGGCGTCAGGGCATGGGTGCGCACTGTGCTCTGCCTGGGGGTGAGCTGTGCATCCCGAAGACCGGCGGCTTGAGCGGTGTACTGCTGTCATGGAGCAGGAGGCCATGGGGAGAGCAGATCACGCAGCAGCTCGGTGAAGGCATTGTCCAGGGTGTCCTCCCACTGCTGGTCACCGACGGCTTCGGGACAGAGAGCGGCGGGGCGGGCGACCCAGAGGATCTTCCACGTCCTGGATTTCAGTGCGGGGTCGCCCCAGATCCCGCCGCGCGGGACGAGCGGGTGGAGCAGATCGCTGAGCTGTTCCGTCACGACCTGCATCAGAGGGCCCTCGATCGCTGTGTGCGCGGCCGCGAGTGCGGTGGGGGAGGACCGGGCGACGGCGGCCGTGGTGGGGTGGCGGCGGACGATGCGCACCACATGGGTCAGGTGGTCGGTGATCCCCGCGGCGGTGCCGTCGCTCGGACAGACGCGGTGCGCCGCGTCGAAGGCGTGCGCGAGTTCGGCTCTGAGCGCGAGCAGGTGCAGCGCGGACGCGGACTTCCAGTTGGCGTAGAGGAAGTTGCGTGACGTACCGCAGTTGCGGGCGATGGCGGCGAGGGACACGTCCAGGCCGTCCGTGCGCATCAGCGTGCGTACGGTGGCGATCACCTGTCCTGTGCCGTACGGGTTGCGCTCGAACGCGAATCGCGGGCTCATGGCACCCATCCTGCGAAAAGCGTGATCACACAGGGCCAGAATGCCTGTTGATCACTCAAACGAGCGGTGTTCGAACGCCGCAGGGAGAAGCGCTCACGCTTTCTCCGGGGGTACTGGTCCGGCGGCCAGCGTCGCCGTCGTCAGAACCGCCACGATCCCACCCAGCACCATGACCACGGACGTGGACGCGGCGTCCACCACGGCGCCGCCCGCCAGCGCGCCGAGCGAGATCGTCGCCTGGAACGACGACGTGAAGAGGACGGACGCCGCCTCCGGCGCGTGCGGCGCCGAGGTGACGAACCACGTCTGCGAACAGACGGGCACCGCTCCGTACGCGAGACCCCAGACGACCAGCAGCACGATCGCGCCGGCTTTCCCCGTGCCGACGACAGGGAGCAGCAGGGTCGCGGCAGCGAGCATGCCCGCCGCCGCGAGGAACGTGCCGCGCAGCGTACGTCCCGCCCACTTGCCCGCGACGAAGTTGCCGACGATGCCCGCGACGCCGTACACCAGCAGGAACGCGGTGATGAGCTGAGGGCCGGCGTGCGTCACGTCGTTCAGGAAGGGCGTGACATACGTGTAGGCGCTGAAGTGGGCTGTCACGATCAGGAAGGTCACGGCCAGCCCGATCCGGATCCCCCGGTCGCCGAGCAGGTCGCGCAGCACGGCGAGCCGGGTGACGTTGTCCGGCGGCAACGGGGGTACCAGGGCGACGAGCGCGGCGAACACGCCCACCGTGAGGATGCCCATCGCGAGGAATGCCGCCCTCCACCCGGCGAGGTTCCCGATGAAGGTCCCGGCCGGCACGCCGAGTACGGATCCGAGCGGAACGGCCGCGAAGATCACGGCAGTTGCCCTGCCGACGTGTTTCTCGGGCACCAGCCGGGAGGCGAGTCCCGCGCCGATCGACCAGAACGCGCCGATCACGAGCCCGACGAGGACTCGGGAGACCATCAGGACCCAGTAGGCGGGCGCGGCCGCGGCGAGGAAGTCCGCCAGCGTGAGGATCAGCATCAGCGCGCAGAGCATGACGCGCCGGTCGATCCGTCCGGTCATGACGGTGACGGCCGGGGCGGCGACGGCGGCGAGGCAGCCGGGGAGCGTCATCATGAGCCCGGCCGTGCCGTCCGAGACACCGAAGGTGCCGCCGATCGGCGACAGCAGGCCGATCGGCAGGATCTCGGTGGTGACGATGGAGAAGATGCCCATCATCACGGAGACGACGGCGAGCCAGCCGATCACCGGCGACCGGGCAGCAGTTGAGGCAGAGGCAGAGGCAGAGGCAGAGGTGGAGGCAGGGATGGGCGCGGTGTCTGCGGACATGGCTCCTGTCCTGTCGGCTGTGGTCCTGGTGGCGGCTCCACCGAGTCCAGCAGTCGCCCGCGGCCGCGTCCGGCACGAAATCGACGTCAACGTCGGCACACAGGGTGATGTCGGTTCTTCGCCGGTCCAGCGTCCGCGGTTCACGGCCCGTACGTTCTCCTTCAACCCACGTCGCCCTACCGTGACGCCATGCGTCTGAGACTCGTACTCGCGACCGTCACCGCCGGCCTGACCGCGGCCGCCTGCCTGACCGCCGCCGGGCCCGCCACCGCCCGGAGCGCCACCGCCCAGCGCACCAGCGCCCACCCCTGCTCCCCCTCCACCTCCATCACCGGCTTCTCCGACGCCCTCGACAAGACGACGTACAACGACACCTTCGTCGGCAACCTCTCCGCGCTCGCCGTGGACCGCGACGGCGCGATCGCGGCGCTGTCCGACCGGTCCTCCCTCTTCACGCTGGACCCGATGTCGCTCCGGCCGCGGTCCGTCGTCGCGCTCGCCGACGAGAAGGGGGCCGGGCTCGACGCCGAGGGGCTGGCCGTCGACCGGGACGGCACGCGGCTCGTGTCGTCCGAGACCGAACCCTCCATACGCCGGTACGGCCGTGACGGCACCTTGCTGGGCAGCCTCCCCGTGCCGGACGCGCTCCGGGTGGCTCCGGCGGGACGAGCCACGGGCAACGCCACGTTCGAGGGGCTGACCCTCCTGCCCGGCGGCCGTACGCTCCTCGCCGGCATGGAGGGAGCGCTGAGCGGTGACGGCACGGGCATCGTCCGGTTCCAGACCTGGCACCGGCACGGCGGCTCGCAGGCGTTCGCGCTCGCCGCCCAGTACGGCTACCGCACGGACACCGGCCTCTCCGTCTCCGAGACCACCGCCACCCCCGACGGCCGTCTCCTCGTCCTGGAACGCGGCTTCACATCGGGCGTCGGCAACACGATCCGCCTGTACGTCGCCGACCCGCGCCACGCCACGGACACCAGCGGCACAGAGAACCTCACCGGACAGGACGGCGTCCGCCTCATTCGCAAGACGCTCCTCGCCGACATCGCCGACTGCCCGTCCCTCGGCGCGACCGCCAAGCAGCCCCAGCCCAACCCGCTGCTCGACAACATCGAGGGAATGGCGATCACGGGGCGCGAGCCCGGCGGCCGGCTGAAGGTGCTGCTGGTCAGCGACGACAACCAGAACCAGGTCCAAACCACCCGCTTCTACTCCCTGCGCGTGCGCCTGCCCTTTGTTGCGGAGGGATGAAATCCGCTTCCGTCCGTGTTGGTGCCTTCCGGTAGATCAGGTCGATCCGGCAGACCAGGACGAGCGGAAGGCACCGGGGTGGCAGCGCTAGAGGACGGGGCGGGGCGGGGGACCCCCGGCTGGGCACGGCGACTCGCGGGGTACGCGTGGCGGTATCCGAAGGACGTCGTGCTCGCGCTGGGCGCCTCGCTGGGCGGTATGGCCGTCATGGCGCTGGTGCCGCTGATCACCAAGGTGATCATCGACGATGTCATCGGGGATCAGAGCCGGGACATGGCCCCCTGGGCCGGCGCCCTCATCGGTGCTGCCGTCCTCGTCTACGTCCTCACCTACATCCGGCGCTACTACGGCGGCCGCCTCGCCCTCGACGTCCAGCACGACCTGCGGACGGAGATGTACGAGACGATCACCCGGCTCGACGGGCGGCGGCAGGACGAGCTGTCGACCGGGCAGGTCGTCGGGCGGGCGACCAGTGACCTCCAGCTGATCCAGAGCCTGCTGTTCATGCTCCCGATGACCATCGGGAACATCCTGCTCTTCCTGATCTCCCTGGGGATCATGGCCGCGCTGTCCCTGCCGCTCACCCTCGTCGCGCTGGCCGTGGCCCCCGCGCTGTGGTGGGTGGCCAAGCGGAGCCGCACCCGGCTGCACCCGGCGACCTGGTACGCGCAGGCGCAGGCCGCCGCCGTCGCCGGTGTCGTCGACGGCGCCGTCAGCGGCGTACGCGTGGTGAAGGGGTTCGGGCAGGAGGAGCAGGAGACCGGAAAGCTGCGAGAGGTCGGGCGCCGGCTCTTCGCCGGGCGGCTGCGGACCATCCGTCTCAACGCCAGGTACACCCCTGCACTGCAGGCCGTCCCCGCGCTCGGGCAGGTCGCGATGCTCGCGCTGGGCGGCTGGCTCGCCGTGCACGGGCACATCACGCTGGGTACGTTCGTCGCGTTCTCCACCTACCTCGCCCAGCTCGTCGGACCGGTCCGCATGCTCGCCATGGTGCTCACCGTCGGGCAGCAGGCCCGCGCCGGCGCCGAGCGGGTGCTGGAGCTGATCGACACCGAACCCTCGATCAAGGACGGCACCAAGCCGCTGCCGGCCGACGCGCCGGCGACCGTCGAGTTCGACGACGTGACCTTCGGCTACGACGGCACCTCGGAGCAGCAGCCCGTCCTCGACGGACTGTCCTTCGAGATCCGCTCCGGCGAGACCCTCGCCGTCGTCGGCTCCTCCGGCTCCGGCAAGTCGACGGTGTCCCTCCTGCTGCCCCGCTTCTACGACGTGACGCGCGGCGCGGTCCTCGTCGGCGGCCACGACGTACGGGAGCTGACCCTCGAGTCGCTGCGCGCCGCGATCGGGCTCGTCCCCGAGGACTCCTTCCTCTTCTCGGACACGGTGCGCGCCAACATCGCGTACGGCCGCCCCGAGGCCACCCAGCAGGAGATCGAGACCGCCGCGCGCGCCGCCCAGGCCGACCGTTTCATCGCCGAGCTGCCCGAGGGCTACGACACCAAGGTCGGTGAGCACGGACTGACCCTCTCCGGCGGGCAGCGCCAGCGCGTCGCTCTGGCCCGCGCGATCCTCACCGACCCGCGCCTGCTGGTCCTCGACGACGCCACCTCGGCCGTGGACGCCCGCGTGGAGCATGAGATCCACGAGGCCCTCAAGCACGTCATGGCAGGGCGCACCACCCTCCTCATCGCCCACCGCCGCTCCACCCTCAACCTCGCCGACCGCATCGCCGTGCTCGACGGCGGACGGCTCGCCGACATCGGTACGCACGAGGAACTGCAGGAACGCTCACCGCTCTACCGGCGGCTGCTCACCGACCCGGACGAGCTGGGCGGGGTCTCGCCGGGGCACATCCAGCCCGCCTGCCCGCGCGAGGACACCTCCGTACGCGACGAACTGGAGGCCGGGTTCGACGTCGAGCGGGGGATCACGCCCCGGTTGTGGACCGGCGACCGTGAGCCCCGGGACGCGGCCATGGAGGGGATGCCCGCGACTCCCGAACTCCTCGCCCAGGTCGAGGCGTTGCCCCCGGCGGCGGACACGCCCGGCGTCGACGAGGCGCGGGCGGTCACGCCCGAGGAGTCGTACGGACTGCGCCGGCTGCTGCGCGGCTTCGGGCTCCCGCTGCTCGTCAGCCTCGGACTCGTGGCCGTCGACGCGGGCATGGGGCTGCTGCTGCCCCTGCTGATCCGGAACGGAATCGACGACGGCGTCACACAGCTGGCGCAGGGTGCCGTGTGGACTGCGGCCCTGCTGGGCCTGGTCACGGTGCTCGTCCAGTGGGCGGCGCAGACCGGTGAGATCCGCATGACCGGACGTACGGGCGAGCGGGTCCTGTACGCACTCCGGCTGAAGATCTTCGCGCAGCTCCAGCGGCTCGGACTCGACTACTACGAGCGGGAGTTGACCGGCCGGATCATGACCCGGATGACGACGGACGTCGACGCCCTGTCGACCTTCCTGCAGACGGGGCTCGTCACCGCCTTCGTCTCGGTCGTCACCTTCTTCGGCATCATGGTCGCGCTGCTGGTGATCGACGTACAGCTGGCGCTGGTGGTCTTTCTGACGCTGCCGCCGCTGATCGTCGGCACGTTCTTCTTCCGCCGGTCCAGCGTGAAGGCGTACGAACTCGCCCGTGAGCGGGTGTCCGTGGTGAACGCCGACCTTCAGGAGTCGGTGTCCGGGCTGCGGATCCTGCAGGCGTTCCGGCGCGAGCGGGCCGGCGGGCGGCGGTTCGCGGAGGGCAGCGACAGCTACCGCCAGGCGCGGATCCGCGGGCAGTGGCTGATCTCGGTGTACTTCCCGTTCGTGCAGCTGCTGTCCGGTGCGGCGGCGGCCGCGGTGCTCATCGTGGGCGCGGGGCGGATCGAGGCGGGGACCCTCACCACCGGCGCGCTGGTCGCCTACCTCCTCTACATCGACCTGTTCTTCGCGCCTGTGCAGCAGCTCTCCCAGGTCTTCGACGGCTATCAGCAGGCGACCGTCTCGCTGGGCCGGGTCCAGGAACTGCTCCGGGAGCCGACGTCCACGAAGGCCGCCGACGCGCCGCGCGAGGTGCTGTCCCTGCGCGGGGAGATCGCCTTCGAGGATGTGGACTTCGCGTACAAGGACGATGAAGAGGCGCTCAGCGGGGTCGTTCTGAGCATCCCCGCCGGGCAGACGGTCGCTTTCGTCGGCGAGACCGGCGCGGGCAAGTCGACGCTGGTCAAGCTGGTCGCCCGGTTCTACGACCCGACGGGCGGGCGGGTGACCGTCGACGGCGCGGACCTCCGCTCCCTCGACCTCGCCTCGTACCGGCACCGCCTCGGTGTCGTCCCCCAGGAGGCGTACCTCTTCCAGGGCACGGTCCGGGACGCCATCGCCTACGGCCGCCCGGCCGCGACCGACGCCGAGGTGGAGGCCGCCGCTCGCGCGGTCGGCGCGCACGACATGATCGCCACGCTCGAGGGCGGCTACCTCCACGAGGTCGCCGAACGCGGCCGGAACCTCTCCGCCGGCCAGCGTCAGCTGATCGCCCTCGCCCGCGCCGAACTGGTCGACCCGGACATCCTCCTCCTCGACGAGGCCACGGCAGCGCTGGACCTGGCGACCGAGGCCCAGGTCAACCAGGCGACGGACCGTATCGCGGGCCGCCGTACGACCCTGGTCGTCGCCCATCGCCTGACGACCGCGGCTCGCGCGGACCGGGTCGTGGTCATGGACCACGGCCGCGTCGCGGAGGACGGCACACACGACGAGCTGCTCGAACTGGGCGGACGGTACGCGGAGTTGTGGCGGGTGTTCGTGGGGGAGCCCGTGGCGGAGGTCACTACTCCGACGTGATGTCGGAGATCTTCCGGCTCTCCAGGTCGGAGCGCACGGTCAGATAGGTGTACGTCTTCTCCGTGCCGGTGCCCCACGTCAGCCGGACCGTCGTGTACGTGTGGCCCATCCCGCTGTCGCCGCGGGTGACCTTCCAGGCGCTCGGTACGTGCTGAGCGCGCAGGACGCCGTCCGTGTCGTGGCGCTTCTCGAAGTCGAGGAGGCGGGTGCGGAGGTCGGGGGTCAGATAGAACTCGCGGAGTTCGGCCGCGGCAGCGTTGCTGCCGGGGTCGTGCGCCACGTCGATGTACGCGCCGTAGAAGTGCGCGACCCGCTCGTAGACGGAAGTGGGGTTGCCGCTGTGGGACGGCGCCGCGGGCGGATCGCCGGGGGCGTCGGCACGCGCCGGGACCAGAACGGCCGTCGCCAGCAGCAGTGTGGTGGCGACGAGCACCGAGCCGATCGTTCGTGAGCGATTCATGACGGACCGCCTTTCACTTATGACCTGTTGAGGCCACGGGTGAGCGGGCGAGGTGAACCCAAACGCCCCAAAACATCCCAACGCGGCAAACGGCTCATTGTGTTCGGCGGAGCAACCATCCGGCGTACGTCATGCGTCCGTAGGTCAGTACATCAGTACGCCGATTGCTGTGGGAGGGACGAACCGTGGACAAGGCCGCGATACGCCGAAGGGCGGCGCTCGGTATGGCCGTGCTGACCGCCTCGGGCCTGCTGGTGGTCGCGGGCCCGGTCACGGGTGACGCCGAGGCGGCGGCGCTCTGCTCGGGACGCAAGGTGCGTACGCTGCCCTTCTCCACGGGCTTCGTGCAGGTCTACAAGAACCGTGGTTACGTCTGCGCGGTGACGCGCCCCAAGAAGCCGGGCTCCTGGCAGAAAATGTCCGTGACCGTGCGGGCATGGGGCAGCCGGGCGGCATTCGACGCGGGGCTCTTCAGGCGGCACGCGGGCCCGGAGAGCGTGCACGCGGGCCACCGCTGTGTGCGGGTGACGGGCTCCGTCGGCTCGGGTTCGGTGAACTCCGGCTGGATTCTCTGCTGAGTTCCCTGCCAAGTTCTCCGCCGGATTCTCCGCCAATTTCCCCGCGCAATCACCGCATAGCCACAGCTTTTCCCAAATCCCCCTGGTGTCACGTCAGTTGCTCCGCTAGGTTCCGGCGGACATCTGCGTTTTCCAGGGGAGAGTGCATGCGCAAGACGCTCAGATGGCTGCTGTCGCTCGTGGTGCTCACCGGCACAGTGAGCACGGCCGGCGCGGCCACCGCCGCCCAGCCGGAGGCCACCGGCACGAGTACCAGTGCCAGTGCCACCAACAGCACCACCGCGGACACCGCCGCCGACATCAAGGACCGGCTCCTCGCGATACCGGGCATGAGCCTGGTCGAGGAGAAGCCCTACACCGGCTACCGCTTCTTCGTCCTCAACTACACCCAGCCGATCGACCACCGGCACCCGTCCAAGGGAACGTTCCAGCAGCGCATCACGGTGCTGCACAAGGACACGGCCCGCCCGGCGGTCTTCTACACCGGCGGCTACAACGTCTCCACGGCCCCGAGCCGCCGTGAGCCGACCCAGATCGTGGACGGCAACCAGATCTCGATGGAGTACCGCTTCTTCACTCCGTCCCGGCCCGACCCGGCCGACTGGTCCAAGCTGGACATCTGGCAGGCGGCCAGCGACCAGCACCGCATCTTCAAGGCGCTCAAGCCGATCTACGACAAGAAGTGGATCTCCACGGGCGGTTCGAAGGGCGGCATGACCGCCACGTACTACGAGCGCTTCTACCCGCGCGACATGGACGGCGTCGTCGCGTACGTCGCCCCCAACGACGTGGTGAACAAGGAGGACTCGGCGTACGACCGGTTCTTCGCGACCGTGGGCACCAAGGAGTGCCGCGACAGGCTGAACGCCGTGCAGCGCGAGGCGCTCGTACGCCGTGATTCGCTGGAGAAGCGGTACCAGGAGTACGCCGCCGCGGAGGGCCTCACCTTCAACACGATCGGCAGCCTCGACCGTGCGTACGAGGCCGTCGTCCTCGACTACGTGTGGGGCTTCTGGCAGTACAGCCTGCTCGGCGACTGCGACACGATCCCGGCGGACGCGGCGACCGCGACCGACGACGAGATCTGGACCTCGATCGACACGATCTCCGGGTTCTCGGCCTACGCCGACCAGGGCCTCGAGCAGTACACGCCGTACTACTACCAGGCGGGTACGCAGCTGGGAGCGCCGACGATCAAGTTCCCGCACGTCGAGTCGAAGCTGATCCGGTACGGCTACCAGCCGCCGAGGAACTTCGTACCGCGTGACATCCCCATGAAGTTCCAGCCGTCGGCGATGCGCGACATCGACACCTGGGTCAAGCACAACGCCCGGCAGATGCTGTTCGTGTACGGCCAGAACGACCCGTGGGGCGCCGAACCGTTCCGCCTCGGCAAGGGCGCACGCGACTCGTACGTCTTCACGGCCCCTGGCGCCAACCACGGAGCCCGGGTCACCGGCCTCGTCGCCGACGAGCAGGAGCTGGCCACGGCCCGCATCCTGAAGTGGGCGGGCGTCGCCTCCGCCGCGGTCCAGGCGGACCCGTCGAAGGCGAAGCCGCTGGCGAAGTACGACGCGAAGCTGGACAAGCGCAAGGTGGAGCGCCAGCTGCGTCCGTAGGACGGCGGTAGCAAGGCAACTCCAAGGCAACTCCGGTGCCGCGTCCGCCCGTTGGCCACCCGCTGTGGCTACAACGGGCGGGCGCAGCCCACCCGCTTGGGGCCGCCGAGCTGCACATACAGAGCCGTCGAGGGCGGACACTCGGTGCGCTCGTCGACCGCCGAGCTCACCTTGAATTCGGGCGCTTTCTTGCCCTTGCCGTCGCACGACGTCTCGCGGACCTCGCCCGCGCCCGTGCTGTAGACGCAGTCGCCGACGATGGTGCGCGGGCCGCCCCCGCCCCCCGGATCGCCGGGGTGCGGGGCTTCGAGGTTGCGCATACAGGCGTAGCCCTGCGGGACGGTGCCGTCGCCGTCCTCGTCGGCGGACGGCTTCTGTGCGCTGATGTGCAGCACGAAGTCCGTGGTGGCGGGGCACGACGGCCCGTCGTTCACCTTGCCGTCGTGGCGCGCCACCACCCGCGCCGCCGCCCTCTCGCTGGTGCACAGCACCTCGGTGAACGACTCACGCCCGAAGGAACTGCACTCGTCGATGCCGAGGAACGTCGCTCCGTGTCCCGAGGTCCGCGTCGGCGTCGGCGTCGCCCTTCCGTTCTCGTCGAGCCGCCCGTTCTCGGCTCCCGAGACCTGCTGGCACCCGGTGAGCACCACCACCAGCATCAGCAGTGCGCCCACCACCCTCACACCACATGCATCGCGCATGACGCTCCCCCCGATACCCCCGCCCAGCGTGACCCGCCACAGCGGGCGCACGCCAGGCATGTGGGACGCTTTGCGTCACTTGGGGGTGGTGCGCCTGGTGTGCGGCGTACGTCGCGTACGGCGGATTACCCGGCTGTACGTCATCCCCTGTCCGGCTGATGCCTAGTAACGCAGTCCGTGCCCGATCGGGTACAGCACCCGCGCCGGATCGTCCGCCCGCTGCACCGGCACCGGCAGCCTGCCCGCCGGATCGACCCGGCCCGCGATCACCCGTGCGGCGGCGCGCAGTTCGACGTCCGTCCAGGAGTACGTCGCCAGGTACGCGCGCACATCGGGCAGGTGGGCCACGTCGTACGGATTGCGGACGGCCAGCGCGACCACCGGACGTCCCGTCGCGATCAACTGGCCGACGAGCGTCTTCTGGGAGCTTGCCGCCGTCACGTTGTAGGTGGCGACGAGCACCGCGTCCGCGTCCTGGGCCGCCGCCACCGCCTGCGCGATGGCCGCCGCGGAGGGCGCCGTGCCGGTGGACAGCGCGGTGGCGGTGAAGCCCAGCTCCGTGAGCGCGGTGGCGAGTACGGTCGTGGGCGGCCCGGTGGTCCCGGACGGCGACGCGGGATCGGCGCCCACGACGAGCACCTTCTTCCGTGTACGGCGGGACAGTGGCAGCAGTCCGCCCTCGTTGACCAGCAGCGTCGTCGTCCGCTCGGCCACGCGGTCGGCGGCCCTGAGATGCGCCGGGATGCCCACCGTGCGGTCGACGCCGCGAGAGGAGACGTACGGGTCCTTCAGCAGCCCCAGCTTCGCCTTCAGCCGCAGGATCCGCAGGATCGACTCGTCGAGGCGCGCCTCGGTCAGCTCGCCGCCGCGGACGGCCTGGAGGACCGCGTTCCAGGCGACGTCCAGCTTCGGCGGGTTCAGCAGCTGGTCGACACCGGCCTTGAGCGCGAGTACCGGCACCCGGTCGTCGCCGTACTTCGTCCGCACGCCCTGCATGCCGAGCGAGTCCGTCACCACGACCCCGTCGTAGCCGAGCCGTTCACGCAGGATGCCGGTGAGGATGGGACGGGAGAGCGTGGCCGGGTCGCCGGACGGGTCGAGCGCCGGGACCATGATGTGGGCGGTCATGATCGAGTCGATACCGGCCGCGATCGCCGCCCTGAACGGGGGCGCGTCCAGCTGCCCCCACTGCTCTTCCGTGTGCTCGATGACCGGGAAGCCGTAGTGACTGTCGGTCTCGGTGTCGCCGTGCCCCGGGAAGTGCTTGGCCGTCGCCGCGACATCGGCGCTCTGATAGCCCTTCACCTGGGCGGCGACCATACGGGACACGGCCTGCGGGTCGGCGCCGAAGGAGCGTACGCCGATGACGGGGTTGGCCGGGTTCACATTGACGTCGGCGACCGGCGCGTAGTCCTGGCGGATGCCCAGCGCGCGCAGCTCCGCGCCCGCGATCTGCCCCGCCCTGCGGGCGTCCGGGCGCGAGCCGCCCGCACCGAGCGCCATGGCACCGGGGAAGAGCGTCGCGGGCTTGCCCACGCGGGCGACGATCCCGTGCTCCTGGTCGGTGGAGATGAGCAGGGGCAGGCCGCGCGGCTGAGCCAGTCCGGCTCGCTGGATCCCGTTGGACAGGTCGGCGATCTGGTGCGGGTCACGGGTGTTGTGCGCCCAGGTGAAGTAGATGATCCCGCCGACCCGGTACTTGGCGATCAGCTCGGCGGCCGTCCGTACGCCGATCTCCTTGAGGTTCGCGTCGATGTCGGCCTGGTCGGGCGCGGTGGCCGAGTGCCCGTACACCCGCATCACGAAGAGCTGGCCGACCTTCTCTTCGAGGGTCATACGGGCGATGAGCGCGCGCAGCCGCTGGTCGTGTCGTTTGTCGTCGTCCGCCCGGGCCGGGGTTCCACCGACGGCGACGGCCGTCGCCGAACCCGCTGCCGCGGCGAGCAACGTACGTCTGGAGGTGCCGGACTTCCCGTTGCGTTCGTACACGTGCGCTCCTTCCGGAGAGGGCCCCGAGGGCCCGTGGAGGGGCGGGAGTGAAGGAAACTTCCAAGAAGTCACGGATATCGGGGAAATTTCTGCCCGTCAAGAGAGGGGCCGCCATCGGCGCTGTTGGAGGGGGCGCGCCGATGACGGCGTGCTGCCGGCCGCAGGCGGCGGAGAGGGTTGGTCAGCGATCGCAGCCAGCAGCGAGGGCCGACACCGCACCGCGGAGACTCATCCGGCAGCTTGCGGGTTGGACGGGGGGTGGCGCATAAGGGTTCCCCGGTTTCCGGAGATTCAGGGAAAGTGGTGCGGAGGGGGTCAAAGGGGCGCGGGGGCCGGGGTTTCGACGGTGCGGGGAGGGATCTCGGTCACGCCGACTCGTTCAGCAATCGCGCCAGATGCTCCCGGCCGGGCCCCAGCAGGTCCGGCAGAGGGGCGGCGGTCTCGTACCAGCGCTTCTCGTACTCCCAGCACAGCCAGCCGTCCCAGCCCTCGCGGCTCAGGAGTTCGACGCACTCGGTGAGCGGGAGGACTCCCGCGCCGAGCGGCAGCGGGGTCGTGTCGTCGGCGGAGGCGATGTCCTTGACCTGGACATACCCGAGGTACGGCGAGAGCGCGGGGAACGTCGACGTGGGCTGTTCGCCGCCGAGCCAGGTGTGCATGACGTCCCAGAGGGCGCCGACCTGGCGGTGGCCGACCAGGCCGAGGACGCGCATGGCGTCCGCGCCGGTGCGGTGCGAGTCGTGGGTCTCCAGCAGGATGCGTACGCCGAGGTCGGCGGCGTACTCGGCGGCCGTGCCGAGGCGGCGCGCGGCCGTCGCGTCGGCTTCCTCGGGGCTCTGGTCGGTGCCCCCGCCGGGGAAGACCCGGATGAAGGGCGCGCCGAGGTCGCGGGCCAGCTCCAGGAGGTCGCGGATCTCCTGGAGCACGGGCTCGTCGTCGCCCGGAGCCGCCACGCGCGCGTATCCCGCCAGTCCCAGGATCTCGATGCCGGCCGCCTTGAACTCGGCGGCCACGTCCGCCCGTTGGGGCAGGTGGAGGCCCGGATGGACCGGCTCCTCGGGGTGAGCGCGCAGCTCGACACCGTGGTAGCCGTGCGTGGCCGCGAGCCGTACCACGTCGGGGATCGGGAGTCCGGGCACGCCGAGAGTGGAGAACGCCAGTTTCATGCGGTGGACCATACCCGTCACTCGTCCGCGCAAGGGTGTGCAGTCCCGTGTGGTTCAGGTCGGCTCCGGTCAGTTCCGTTCAGCCCAGTTCGGCCCAGTTCGGCCCAGTCAGCCCAGTTCAGCTCCGGTCAGTCCTGTGTGCCCTGCAGGTCCAGACGCCAGTCCTGGCCGACGAGGTCCACGCCGAAGGAGCGGTGCGGTTTCTCGGTGACGAGGACGAAGCCGTGGTGCTGGTAGATGCGGCGGGCGGAGGACAGGATGTCGTTAGTCCACAGGACCATCTCGCGATAGCCGACGTCTCGCGCGAAGTCGACGCAGGCCCGCACCAGTCGGTCGCCGATGCCCAGGCCGCGGGCGTCCGGTTCGACGAGGAGGAGGCGCAGTCGCGCGGCGCCGGGTGCCTCGTCCCGTACGCACATGATGCAGCCCACCGCACGCCCGTGCAGCTCCGCGATCCACACCCGCTCCAGGTGCGGGTCGTGATCCTCCGCGTAGTCCGCGACGATCCGCGCGACGAGGCCCTCGTAGTCCAGGTTGAACCCGTAGTCGGCGGTGTAGAGCGCGGCGTTGCGCTGCACGATCCAGCCGAGGTCGCCGGGGCCGGGTTCGCGCAGGACGACGTCCTCACGGCGCGGCGGCCTGCCCGTCGAGAGGACCTCCTGGATCGTGCCCATCGCCTCGGAGAGCCGCGGCCGTTCGGCCGCAGGAACCGTGGCCAGCAGCGACCCGACGGCCTGCCCCGAACGCTCGTCGAGCAGATCGGCCGTCTCGCGTCCGCGCGCGGTGAGCGTGATACGGCGGCGCCGGCTGTCCTTCGCCGAGGGGGTGCGCTCGATCAGTCCGTCCTGCTCGAATTTCGCCAGGATCCGGCTCAAGTACCCGGCGTCCAGCGACAGTTCGGCACGCAGGTCGGCGGCGTCCGTGCGCGGCGAGTGCACGAGTTCGTACAGCACGCGGGCCTCGGTCAGCGTGTACGGCGCGTAGAGCGGGCGACTGTAGTCCAGCGCGCCGATGACATTGGTGTAGAAGCGGTTGAACGAGCGGATGTCCTGCACGGTCATGGGCCACACCCCCGGATAGTTGACTCAGTCAGAGATATCGCTGACCTGAGCGTAGGCCGACTCCGGCCCTTCGTCCACGGAATTGCGCAGAACGGCGAAGGGCGGGCCCGCCGTGCAGGCGAAGCACGAACTCAGCTCCCGTCTGGGACATGAGCGGGGCCGGCACCGCTGTGCAGTGCCGGCCCCGCCGCGCTTCAGAAAGCCGCCCGATGCGCGTCCTCGAGTTCAGCTCAGGAGCAACGCATGTCAGCCCTTGGGCACCCCGGTGGACCCCCGCACCATCAACTCTCCCCTCACCGTGGCGATCCCGCCCGGCGGAGGCTCCTCCCGGCCCATCGCGATCCGCCCGGCCCGGGCGCCGGCCTCCGACAGCGGCAGCCGCACCGTCGTGAGGGCGGGCACGGCGTCGACGCTGAAGGGCAGGTCGTCGAAGCCGACGACCGAGATGTCGTCGGGGATACGGAGTCCGGAGTCGCGCAGGGCGGCGCACGCGCCCAGGGCGACGGTGTCGTTGGCGGCGACGACCGCGGTCAGATCCGGGTCGCGGCGCAGAAGTTCGAGCGTGGCCTCGTAACCGGAGCGCCGGTCGTAGCGTCCGTACACGGTGTGGCGGGGGTCGTCGGGAAGACCGTGCGCCGCCAGCGCGGCCCGGTGGCCCTCCAGGCGGTGGCGGGTCGTGGTGCGCTCCTCCGGGCCCGCGATGTAGCCCATGCGGCGGTGACCGAGTTCGATCAGGTGCTCGGTGAGCTGCTGTCCGCCGCCGCGGTTGTCGAAGGTGAGCGCCACCGCGTCGGTGCCGGCCGGTGCGGGCGGCCGCCCGCACAGCACCACCCGCGTCCCCGCGTCCGCCAGCTTCCGCAGCTTCGTCGCGACGGCCGCCGCGTGCGCGGAGTCCTCGACGGCCCCGCCGGTCAGCACGACCGCCGCGGCTCGCTGGCGCTGAAGCAGCGTGAGGTAGGTGAGTTCGCGCTCCGGCGAGCCGCCCGTGTTGCAGACCACGCCCAGCCGCTCCCCGCCCGCGCGCCCGCCCGGACCGCCGATCTCGGACTGGATCGCCGCCGCCATGATCCCGAAGAACGGGTCGGCGATGTCGTTGACCAGGATCCCGACCAGGTCGGAGGTCGCGGCGGCCAGCGCGCTCGCCGGGCCGTTGAGTACGTAGTCCAGCTCGTCCACGGCCCGCAGCACCCGCTCCCGCGTCGATGCCGCCACGGGATAGTTGCCGTTGAGCACGCGGGACACGGTGGCGGGCGAGACCTCCGCACGAGCCGCCACGTCCGCCAGGGTCACGGTCATCTGGTTGTCCTCCGGTCACGCCTGTCGACGCCGGTACGTCGTCCACGTCGTCCGTCATCTTCGTCGGTACGCCGTCCACGTCGATACACCGTTGTCGCGGGTTACGTCGTCTTCGTCGGTGTGTCGTCCACGCCGGCCGTCCTCAGGGCGCGGATCGTACGACCGCATATCTCACCACCGCACGGTCTTGTCCGATCCGCTGCACAGAGGCTAGCTTCTCATCAGGTAGAAAGCGCTTGCTGTAACGCTCACCTGTTCACCTGTGGGGCGTACCCGGCGCAGGACACGTACGAAAGGAATGACGTGACACGCAAGACGGTGCGCATCGCGATGAACGGCGTGACGGGACGCATGGGCTACCGACAGCACCTCGTCCGCTCGATCCTCGCCCTCCGCGAACAGGGCGGCCTCGATCTCGGCGACGGCGACGTGCTGTGGCCGGAGCCGGTTCTGGTCGGCCGCCGCGAGCACGCGCTGAAGGCGCTCGCGGACCAGCACGGACTCGAGCACTGGTCCACCAGCCTGGACGCCGTGCTCGCCGATCCGACCATCGACATCTACTTCGACGCCCAGGTCACCTCCGCCCGCGAGGAGGCGATCAAGAAGGCGATCGACGCCGGCAAGCACATCTACACCGAGAAGCCGACCGCGACCGGCCTCGAGGGCGCCCTGGAGCTCGCCCGGCTGGCAGCCGCCAAGGGCATCAAGCACGGCGTCGTGCAGGACAAGCTCTTCCTCCCCGGCCTGCTCAAGCTGAAGCGTCTCATCGACGGCGGCTTCTTCGGGCGGATCCTGTCCGTGCGCGGAGAGTTCGGCTACTGGGTCTTCGAGGGCGACTGGCAGTCCGCCCAGCGCCCGTCCTGGAACTACCGCGCCGAGGACGGCGGCGGCATCGTCGTCGACATGTTCCCGCACTGGGAGTACGTCCTCCACGAGCTGTTCGGCCGGGTCAAGTCCGTGCAGGCGCTGGCGGCGACCCACATCCCGCAGCGCTGGGACGAGCAGGGCAAGCCCTACAACGCCACCGCCGACGACGCCGCGTACGGCATCTTCGAGCTGGAGAACGGCGCCATCGCCCAGATCAACTCCTCCTGGGCCGTCCGCGTCAACCGGGACGAGCTGGTGGAGTTCCAGGTGGACGGGACCGAGGGGTCGGCGGTCGCCGGGCTGCGCGACTGCCGTGCCCAGCACCGCAGCGCGACCCCCAAGCCGGTGTGGAACCCCGACATCCCCGCCACCGAGGTCTTCCGCGACCAGTGGCAGGAAGTCCCCGACAACGCCGACTTCGACAACGGCTTCAAGGCCCAGTGGGAGCTCTTCCTCAAGCACGTGTACGCCGACGCCCCCTACCACTGGGACCTCCTCGCCGGCGCCCGCGGCGTCCAGCTCGCCGAACTGGGCCTGAAGTCCTCGGCCGAGGGCCGTCGTTTCGACGTACCGGAGATCTCGCTGTGACCATCCAACTGCCGGGCGCGGGCGGGGAGCTGCGCGCCTATACGCCGCGTACCGAACCGCTCGCCGTCACCACCGGAGCCCCGCTCACCTCCCGTACGGTCTTCTCGGCGGCGCACGTCGTGGCCGACCCGTACGCGGACGTGTCCCCCGACTCGCCCGCCGTCGTCGACTGGGACGCCACCCTCGCCTTCCGCCGCCACCTGTGGTCGCACGGGCTGGGCGTCGCCGAGGCCATGGACACCGCCCAGCGCGGCATGGGCCTGGACTGGGCGGGGGCCGCCGAACTCATCCGCCGCTCCTCGGCCGAGGCGAAGGCGGTCGGCGGCCGGATCGCCTGCGGGGTGGGCACCGATCAGCTGCCCGCCACCGAGATCGGCTACCCGTACAGCCTCGACGAGATCCGGGCCGGGTACGAGGAGCAGCTCGCCGTGGTCGAGGAGGCGGGCTCCCAGGCCATCCTCATGGCCTCCCGCGCCCTGGCCGCCGTCGCCAAGAGCCCCGAGGACTACCTGGAGGTCTACGGCCATCTGCTGCGCCAGGCATCCGAGCCGGTGATCCTGCACTGGCTCGGCCCGATGTTCGACCCGGCGCTGGAGGGCTACTGGGGCAGCACCGACCTGGACGCCGCCACCTCCACCTTCCTGCAGGTCATCGCCGCCCACCCCGACAAGGTCGACGGCATCAAGGTCTCCCTGCTGGACGCCCAGCGCGAGATCGACCTGCGCCGCAAGCTCCCCGACGGGGTGCGCTGCTACACCGGCGACGACTTCAACTACCCCGAGCTGATCGCGGGCGACGACCAGGGCTTCAGCCACGCCCTGCTGGGCATCTTCGACCCGCTGGGGCCCCTGGCGGCCGAGGCCGTACGGGTGCTGGACACCGGCAACACCGAGGGCTTCCGCGAACTCCTCGACCCCACCGTCGAGTTGTCGCGCCACCTCTTCCAGACCCCGACCCGCTTCTACAAGACGGGCGTGGTCTTCCTGGCCTGGCTCGCGGGCCACCAGTCGCACTTCACGATGGTCGGCGGCCTCCAGTCGGCCCGTTCGCTCCCGCACTTCGCCCGCGCGTACGAACTGGCCGACGGGCTCGGCCTGTTCCCGGACCCGGCGCTGGCGGAGGCGCGCATGAAGAACCTGCTCTCCCTGTACGGAGTGAACCAGTGACTGAACTGTCGCGCTTTTCCATCAACCAGATGACGGTGAAGCAGCTGTCCATGCCCGAACTGGTCGAGGCATGCGTCGAGTTGGGCGTCCCGGGTGTCGGCCTCTGGCGTGAGCCGGTCCAGTCGTACGGCCTGGAGGCGACCGCGAAACTGGTCCGCGACGCCGGGCTGACGGTCACGACCCTGTGCCGGGGCGGCTTCTTCACGGCGATCGACCCGGAGGAGCGCGCGAAGGCCCTGGACGACAACCGGGCGGCCATCGACGAGGCCGCCACCCTCGGCACGGACACGCTGGTCCTGGTGTCGGGCGGCCTCCCGGCGGGCTCCAAGGATCTGCACGGCGCGCGCGAGCGCATCGCCGACGCGCTGGGGGAGCTGGGTCCGTACGCGGCCGAGCGGGGCGTCCGCCTCGCCATCGAGCCCCTGCACCCGATGTACGCCTCGGACCGCTGCGTGGTGTCCACCCTGGCCCAGGCCCTGGACCTCGCGGAACGCTTCCCTGCGGACCAGGTCGGCGTGACGGTCGACACGTACCACATCTGGTGGGACGACACGGCTCCGGCCCAGATCGCCCGGGCGGGCGCCTCGGGCCGCATCCACACCTTCCAACTGGCCGACTGGACCACACCGTTGCCCGAGGGCGTCCTCACCGGCCGCGGGCAGATCGGCGACGGCTCGATCGACATGCGCGAGTGGAAGGGCCACGTCGAGGCGGCGGGCTACACCGGGCCCATCGAAGTCGAGCTGTTCAACGACGTGTTGTGGGCGCGGGACGGGCGAGAGGTCCTCGCGGAGACGGCGGCGCGGTTCGTGGAACACGCGGCGTAGCCCTCCGGAGTCGCTGCCCGCCCGTGGACTCTTCCACGGGCGGGCAGCGAGCGGGCATTGTGTTGCCTGTGAGTGACGTTGCGCTCTACTTCCCGTATGTCAACCTCCCCGCCGACGCCTGGGTCAAGGCCGCGGCCCTGCACTGGCCACAGCTCGGGCGGATCCGCCCGCTCGGCTACTACGGCCTGCGGGACTCCGACACGGTCAAGCGTCTGAAGGACGAGTTCGACTTCATCGTTGACGTAAGGCCCGGCTGGGGCCACGAGTCCTGGGTGGACGACGACGTCCTGGGGAGAGTGGAAGGTGGCTACGCCCCTCCGGATCGGCGGCGTGTGGATACCGAGGATCAAGTCGACGCGCTGTTCTACGACTTCCTCGACCGACACCAGGATGAGCTGATCCCCCGGTACGGGGCCGCCGCGCTCGGTGTTGAATCCCTGCGCACTTGGGAGGTGTACGACGAGCTCCTGCCGCTCGATCCCCGGCTGGAGAAGGTGCATCCGGGCAAGATGTCCTATCAGCTGGCGCAACGGCTGGCGGATGCCGGACTGCTGGTGTCCAGGAGCTACCAGTGGCGCCGAGCGTCCGACGGGAAGGTCCTCTACACCGGCGACCTGGCGATGCACCCTCGCCTGGCCGGTGTCTATCTGGCGATCCTCGCGGACGTCGTCGCCAGGGAGAACGGGATGACTCCCGTCACCGATCAGGCGCTGATCTCCGCCGTCACCTCTGGCTGGACGATCGAGGCCATGGCGGAGATCCTGCTCGCCGACGACACCGGGACGACGATCGAAGGCCCGACGGACTACAGCCACGTGTTCGCGGTGATGGCCATGCAGACGGTCGTCCCCCGGGACCTGGCCGAGGTGCCGGTCGAGCGGATCATCGAAGCCCGGCGGAGACTGCTGCCGGAGCTGATGCGCTATCGCGAGTTCCTCGACTCGCTCACGCCGGACTTCGTCGAGATCAGCGGGGTACCGGACCCTGGGGTGCGAGCGGCGAGGCTGCGCAACCACGTCGAGAGCAAGATCGCGCAGCCGATCGACGAGATGGAACGTGAGCTCGGCCGGCTCGGCATGCAGCCCGTCCGAGCCGTCCTGAGTCTCCAGACGCTCGCACCGCCGGCGGCATTGGGCGTACTGGCCGGGGCTGTGCACCTGCCGTCCGTCGTCACCGGGGCGGGCGTGGTCGCCGGGTGCCTCGTCGGAGCGGCAAGCAGCGCACTCGACCAGCGAAGGCAGGTCCTCGCCGGCCACCCCGCCGGCTACCTGCTGAACCTGCGGCACGAACTGAGCCCCTCCGACACCGTCGCCCAGATCCGCTCCGCCATCCGACGGGCGGCACCGGTCAGCCCCGGGCGGCGTACGAGACGAAGTCGGCCCAGGTGGTTGGGGAGAGGGTGAGGCCGCGGCCCTGCTGGACCTGTTGGCCTCACATGTCCGTGAACGACCCGTGCCGTCTGGCGCCCGAGGTGAACCGGGAGGCTCCCTCCAGGCTCTCCGCCAGTACGCCCATGCCGTACCGGAGTTCGGAGCGCATCGCCCCCGCCTCGTCCAGGCCCTCCTGGTCGAGGACCGACGCCCGGTCACCGCGCAGACACGCCTGCGGGAACCGGCGATCGCGGCGGCCACCGGCTTGGACAGCCGGAGCCGCGTCGGGCCCATCGGGCCGTCGCCCTCCTCGGTGACCTGGTTACCGCACTCGGTGCCGATCGCCTTCGATACGGACCGGCATGGCGGAGCCCCTTTCTGGTCTCCCTCTGCGGGGGTACCAGTTGCGAAAAGCGTGAACACTTTCGGGGAAAGTGTTCACGCTTTCGCGGAGTGCATGGGTGGATCGGGTGCCGTCGGCGAGTCAGTCCTGGGCGGCGTACGAGACGAAGTCGGCCCAGGTGGTGGGGGAGAGGGCGAGGTGGGGGCCCTCGGCGCTCTTGGAGTCGCGGACGTGGATGGTGTCGGGGCAGGTGGCTACTTCGACGCAGTCGCAATCGCCGCCGCTGCTGTAGCTGGACTTGTGCCAAGCGAGGGCGACCTCGACGCAGTCGTCGCCGGACGCGCTGCTGTAGCTGCTCTTGAACCAGGCCAGTTCGGACGTGCTCATAGCGCTCCTCGCATCCGCTCCAGCAGACTCACGGAGTTCTCGAAGCCGAGAGCCTGTGCACGCATCCTGGCATACCGCCTCTGGAGCACGCTGACCACTTTCGCGTCGGAGATCGACTGGCCGCTTTCCTGCCCCTCGTTGTAGGCGAACCACCTGTTCTCGGGGGTTTCCAGCACGCGGATCGGACCCTGCAGCCCAGAGTGTGACTCCTGCACCAGTGGCATGACCTGGATTTCGACGTTCCGCAGCTTGGCGATCTCCAGCACGTGGCCGATGAGCTCCCGCGTGACCTCGACGCCGCCCGTTCGCCGCAGGAGCAGGTGCTCTTCGAGGATGAAGCCGAAGGCGGTGTTCGCGCGCTCCTTCAGCAGGCGCTGTCGCTCCACCCGGGCGGCCCACCGCTCCGCGATCTGTTCGTCGTCCAGTGGCGGCAACTGTTCGGCGGACAACGCTCGCGCGTACGCCTCGGTCTGAAGCAACCCCGGGATCATGCGGCATTCGTACGTGTACAACGTGATCGCCGCACCCTCCAACCGCGCCCACTGCCGAAACCACGCCGCCAACCCCGGCTGCCGAGCCAGATGCCGTACGGCCTTCCGCAACGCGCCCGTGTTGCCCAGCGCCTCCTCCGCCCGGTCCACGAACGCCGCGTCCGGCATACGCCGCCCCAGCTCGATCGAAGCCACCGTGTGCTTGGAGAAGCGCACCAGCTCGGCGAACTCCTCCCGGCTCAGGCCCGCGTGCTCGCGCAAGGCCTGGACCACCGCGCCGAACGTCCGCAGACTGTCCGAGGACTCCGGCTCGCCGCCGCCTCGGACGGCGCCGGGCAGCCCGCCCGCCACTCCCTCATCCGTTGCCTCATCCGTACTGACCGTCTCGTAGGCCACCGTCGGCCACCTCCCGCGCACGTGCCTGCCCCCTGCACCTCACTCAACCGGCCCATCGTCACGGACGGTTACGTGTACTGTCCAGTCCGTAACCGCGTACGCTCGCGCGGCGTACGCGGTGTCGACCTGGTGAAGTGCCGCTCCGGGCCGCCAGATTGGGCGCATGACAGCACCGTCCGCCCCTCAACGCCCGGTTACCGTACGTGCGTTCGTCCAGCGCTTCAGCGCCACCCCGCTCGGCGCCCGACTGGCCCGTCACCTCGCCCTGCACCAGCTCCACACCTGGGGCATCCCGCACGGATCGGAGGCCTCCGACACCGCCGCCGTGATCGTGGCGGAGCTCGCCTCCAACGCGGTGACCCACGGGCGGGTGCCGGGCCGGGACTTCGAGCTGCGGCTCGCCCTGGTGCAGGGTTCGCTGCGCATCGAGGTGACGGACACGCGGGCCGAGCGGCGTCCGCCCGGCCCCGGAGACGTACGGCCCGCGGGGGCGCTGGACGAGGCGGGGCGCGGGCTCGTCCTCGTCGAGACGCTCGCCGACCGCTGGGAGGTCCTGGACCGCGACCGGCCCGGCAAGACCGTACGCGCCGAAATCGACCTGCCGCGCTGGCTGTCCCTGATCAAGCGCGCTACAGACGGAGAGACGTCCGCGTCTCGTGTACCTCCTGGTCGTCAGTGAAGGCACCGGAGGCCACCGCCCCGCCGAGGAGTGCCGTGACGAGCGCAGCCGCGCCGACGAACGCCCACCGTGACCGCCACGACTGCTTGGACCCCGTGTTCGGAGCCGGTGGGGCGGCCACGTGCCGGCACGCGATGGTGGTGCGCGCGTCCACCCACGCCTCCGCCTCGTCGTCCCGCACTCCGCACGCCACGACGAACGCGACGACCAGCTGCTCGCGGGGCAGCCGTTCCCTGCCGAGCATGGTCGCCGCCGTGGAGTAGGGCAGCGTGTGGCCCGCCTCGGTCGCGCGGCGTTCCAGTTGGCGGTAGCTCAGGCCCGACCACGCCTTGAGGCGTCGCAGCGCCGCCACGAAGGCGGCCGTGTCGGTGTCCGGCGGTGTGGGCGGTGCTGTGGCCATGGTGGTGGTCCCCCCTGTTGAGCTGGACGTACACGGGCTCGCACAAGCTCGAACACCCTGACAGCTTGAGGAACGGCGAGAGCGGCGGTCAACCTCGGCGCAGATTCCCGACGTTGGAGGTCATATGGGCATGGGTCTGCGTCTGCCTCACTGTCGTCCTCGCTGCCGCCGTACGAGCGCAGTCGCCACAGTCCTCGCGAGTCTGCTGATGCTCGGCGGATGCGCCGAGGGGCCGGCCGCCGGGCGCGCGGCCCCGCCCGGCGCCGCGTCTCCGACGGCGCGCGACGGGGAGTCGATCGCCGGCTTCCTCCGCCGCACCCTGCCCGCCGGGTCCGGCGGCACCGTGATCGCCGCACGCGGCGACGAACTCGCGTACTGCGGAGGGTTCGGGACGGCGGACCGCGCCTCCGGCACCCCCGCGAGCTGCCGCACCGTGTACGACGTCATGTCGATCACGAAGCAGTTCACCGCGGCAGCGATCCTGAAGCTGGAAGTGATGGGGCGGCTGCGGGTGAGTGATCCGATCGGCCGGTTCCTCGGGCGGCCGGTGCCGGCGGACAAGCGCGGCATCACGATCGAGCACCTGCTCACGCACACATCAGGCCTGGTCGAAGGGCTCGGCGACGACTACGACTCCCTCTCGCGCGACGACTTGGTGCGCCGCGCCTTGGCGTCCGAGCCGCTGTCCGCCCCGGGGAAGGAGTTCCACTACTCCAACACCGGCTACAGCCTGCTCGCCGCGATCATCGAGGAGGCGTCCGGGGAGGGCTACGAGCCGTTCCTGGCCCGGCACCTGTTCGCGCCGGCCGGAATGGACCGGACGGGATACGTGCTGCCTCGGTGGCCGCGGAACCTGGTCGCGGTGGAGTACGACAGCGAGGGGCGGAGCAAGGGCAGGCCCTTCGACCATCCCTGGGCCGCCGACGGGCCGTACTGGAACCTGCGCGGCAACGGCGGCATGCTCTCCACCGCGGGTGACCTGTTCCGCTGGCACCGCGCCCTCTCGGGCGACGAGATCCTTCCGGCGCGGGCCAGGCAGAAGCTCTTCGCGCCCCGCGTGCGGATCCCCGACTCCGACGAGCTGTTCGGGCCCGGTGAGTCGTACTACGGGTACGGCTGGGTCGTCACTGACACCCCCGACGGCCCCCTCGCCTGGCACAGCGGCGGCAACGGGTGGTCGCTGGGGGTGCTCGCGCGGTGGCCGCGCGACGGCGTCCTGGTGTTCTGGGTGAGCAACCACGCCTACCAGGACGGGAAGTGGAACCTCCAGGACCGTGCGGAGACGCTGACGCTGGGCATCGCCGACCGCGTCCGTGCAGAGGACGGCTGAGGTCCCGCTGAGGTCCCGCTGAGGTCCGCGAAAAAATCTTCAGAGTCCGTACAACCCTCCCCGCATCACGTGGGTCGTACCTGGCGTCAGAACTTCTTGGAGGGGGATCCGGGGGGATCGCGGGGGGTTCTGATCGGGGAGGGAAACCGAGGGGGCCTGATCGACGGATCAGGCCCCCTCGAAGCTTGTGCGGAAGGCTTTCGCGGAAGGTACGTCAGAAGAAGACCCCGCAGCGCAGCAGCACATTCGCGTACGGGCGGGCCTCGCCGGTCCGTACGATCAGGCGCGCGCCCGCCGACAGTTCCTTCAGCTCCCCGTGTGAGACGAGCTCCAGCTCCGGGAAGTGCGCGTCCAGCAGGGCCGACGCCGCCGGGTTCGCCTCGCGGATCTCGGTGGCGGCCGTGGCGCCTTCCACCACCAGTTCCGCCAGGAGGCCGTCGAGCACCTCGGCGAAGGACGGCACCCCGGCCCGGAAGGCCAGGTCCACGAGCCGTGGGCCCGCCGGGACGGGCATGCCGACGTCGCAGATCAGTACGCCGTCGCCGTGGCCCAGCTCGGCCAGGGCGCCGGCGAGATGGCGGTTCAGTATTCCGGCCTTCTTCACAGGGCGGCGACCTCCTCGGCAGTGGGGAAGGAGTCCTGGGCGCCCTCCCGGGTGACGGCCGCGGCACCCACGCGCGCCGCGTACCGCGCGGCTTCCGCCAGGGACTCCCCGAGCCCCAGCCGCCAGGCCAGCGCCGCGGTGAAGGCGTCGCCCGCACCCGTCGTGTCCACGGCGTCGACCTTCACGGACGCGACACGGGCCGATCCGGCAGCGTCGGCGACCAGCGCGCCGTCCGCCCCCAGGGTGACGACCACCGAGCGCGGGCCGAGGGCGAGAAGCGCCTCGGCCCACTGCTCCGGTGTGTCGCCGGTGTCCACGCCGAGCACCACCCGCGCCTCGTGCTCGTTCACGATCAGCGGGTCGCAGGCGGCGAGCACGTCCTCGGGCAACTCCCGGGGCGGGGACGGGTTCAGTACGAAACGGGTGCCGGGCCGCAAGCCCCGTACGACCTCCACGACCGTCTCCAGGGGGATCTCCAGCTGGGCCGAGATCACCCGGGAGGCGGCGAGCAGGGCCGAGGCCGCGCGGACGTCCTTCGGGGTCAGGTGTCCGTTCGCGCCCGGCGACACCACGATGCTGTTGTCGCCCGACGGATCGACCGTGATCAGCGCGACGCCGGTGGGCGCCCCGCCGACCAGAACAGCGGCCGTGTCGACTCCGGCGTCCCGCTGCGAGTCGAGGAGCAGGCGGCCGTGCGCGTCGTCGCCGACGCGGGCCAGCAGCGCCGTACGGGCCCCGAGGCGGGCGGCGGCGACCGCCTGGTTGGCGCCCTTGCCGCCCGGGTGGAGGGCCAGATCGGAGCCGAGGACCGTCTCCCCGGCACCGGGACGGCGGTCGACGCCGATCACCAGGTCGGCGTTGGCCGATCCCACGACCAGGAGGTCGTAGTCGTACATGAACTGTCTCCCTGTGCAGGTGAGTTGGACCCCTACGCGGTCGGTGGCCGGACGGGACGAGCGGATCCCCCCGCCCGGCCACCTCCCGTGTCAGCCGCTGAACTCGCCCACGTTCTCAGCCGTGGCCACCTTCACCGGCACCTTGACCGTCTGCTCGACCTTCTCGCCCTTCGCCGCCTTGACCGCGTTCTGAATCGCGATCTTGCCGATTTCCTTCGGCAGCTGCGCCACCGACGCGTACAGACTGCCGTCCTTGACGGCCTTGAGACCGTCCGGCGTGCCGTCGAAGCCCACGACCATGACCGACTTCCCGGCCTTGCTGCCCAGCGCCTTGATCGCGCCCAGCGCCATCTCGTCGTTCTCGGCGAAGACACCGTTCACGTCCGAGTGCGCCTGGAGGAGGTTCGTCATGACGTCCAGGCCCTTGGTGCGGTCGAAGTCCGCGGGCTGCTTGGCGAGGACCTTGATGTCCGGGTAGGCCTTGATGCCCTCGGCGAAGCCCTGGCCGCGCTCACGGCTCGCGGACGTTCCGGAGGTGCCCTGAAGGACGACGACCTTGCCCTTGCCGCCCAGCTTCTCGGCCAGGGCCTTCGCAGCGAGCCGTCCTCCCTCGACGTTGTCGGAGGCGACGGTGGCGGCCAGGTCGGCGCCGTTGACCGTGCGGTCGGCGGCGACGACCGGGATGCCCGCCTTGTCGGCCGCCTTCACCGACGGCGCGGCGGCGTCCGAGTCCACCGGGTTGATGATGACGGCCTTCACGTTCTGGCCGGTGAAGTTCTGCAGCTGGTTCGCCTGCTGCGAGGCGTCGTTCTGGGCGTCGTTGACGGTCAGGTCGACGTCCAGGGCCTTGGCCTCCGCCTCGGCGCCCTTCTTGAGCTGCACGAAGAACGGGTTGTTGAGCGTCGAGATCGACATGCCGATCTTCGTGCTTCCGGAACCGTCGGATCCCGAGGCCGAGTTGCAGGCGGTGGCGGTCAGGGCGAGGGCCGCGACGGCTGTGAGGACGGCGAACTTCCTGTTCAGATTCGTACCCATGGCTGCTTCCTTGCAGTGAGCGGGGCGGGGGAGGCACCAATCAGCCTGTCCGGCGTTTGAGGACGAGNCAGATTCGTACCCATGGCTGCTTCCTTGCAGTGAGCGGGGCGGGGGAGGCACCAATCAGCCTGTCCGGCGTTTGAGGACGAGGCCGTTAGGCCGATAGCGGGGTCCAGGGGCAGAGCCCCTGGCGGGGTCTGGGGCGGAGCCCCAGAAGGATGGGACGGGTAGGGGCGGCGGGGGCGAAACCCCCTGGTTCAGGTAGCGCGCCGGCGCACCGTGTCCAGCAGGACGGCGAGCGCGATGACCACACCGATGACGACCTGCTGCCAGAAGGCGGAAACCGACAGCAGGTTGAGGCCGTTGCGGAGCACGGCCAGGATCAGGGCGCCGATGAAGGTGCCCGAGGCCTTGCCGACACCGCCGGAGAGGCTGGCGCCGCCGATGACGACGGCGGCGATGGCGTCGAGCTCGTACCCGAGGGCGGCCTGCGGCTGGGCGGAGACCAGGCGGGAGGCGAGCACGATGCCCGCGACGGCCGCGAAGCCGCCGGACAGCGCGTAGATGGCGAGTTTCTGCTTCTTCACGCGCAGCCCGGACAGGCGCGCAGCCTCCTCGTTGCCGCCGATCGCGTACATGGAGCGGCCGATGTACGTACGGGACAGGACGACGGCGGTGATCACGCCCATCGCCACCATGACCAGGACGGGCACCGGCAGCCAGCCGCCGAGGGTGTTGCCGAGCGCGGAGACCGAGTCGGGGAAGGCGATCGGGCTGCCCTGCGAGATGACCAGCGCCAGGCCGCGGCCCACCGAGAGCATGGCGAGCGTGGCGATGAACGGCGGGAGTTTGCCGTACGAGATCAGCGCACCGTTGACCAGCCCGCACGCGATGCCGGTGCCCAGGGCCAGGAGCACGGCCAGCCACACGGGCAGGCCCTCGGAGGTCGCGGTCCAGGCGAGGACGGTCGCGGCGAGCGCGGCCACCGAGCCGACGGACAGATCGATGCCGGCCGAGACGATGACGAAGGTCACGCCGAACGCCAGAATCGCCGTCACGGCGGCCTGCACACCGACGTTGAGCAGGTTCTGGGTGGTCAGGAAGTCGCCGGAGAGCAGCGACATCGCCACGATCAGGACGATGAGCGCGCTGAGCGCGCCGTTGTCGAGCAGGACGCGCCGGACCGCCGTGGCGTTCCCCGCGCCGGGGCTGGACTTGAGCGTGTCAGTGGCCACGGCCGGCCTCCATTTCTTTCTTCTCTTCCTTCTCGTCCTTCACCGGTGCGTGCGTGGTCACGGCGAGCGCCATGACGGCGTCCTGGGTCGCCTGGTGGGCGGGGAGCTCACCCGCGATCCGGCCCTGGGCCATGACCAGCACCCGGTCGCTCATGCCGAGCACCTCGGG
The DNA here is from genome assembly GCF_005768555.2 of Streptomyces sporangiiformans. Lineage (GTDB taxonomy): Bacteria > Actinomycetota > Actinomycetes > Streptomycetales > Streptomycetaceae > Streptomyces > Streptomyces sporangiiformans. The sequence continues at coordinate 19,763 of NZ_VCHX02000128.1, read as the reverse complement.
CAGATCGCTGGAGATCATCAGCACCGCGTGGCCGGCGGCGGTCAGTTCGTTGATGAGCTGGTAGATCTCGACCTTGGCGCCCACGTCGATGCCGCGGGTGGGTTCGTCGAGGATCAGCACTCTGGTGTCGGCAAGCAGCCATTTGCCGATGACGACCTTCTGCTGGTTGCCGCCGGACAGGGTGCGCACATGCTGGCCGAGGCCCGCCATCCGCACGCCGAGCTGTTCGGCGATACGGGCGGCTGCGGTGCGCTGCGCCCCGCGGTCCACCCAGCCGGCGCGGCTGGCCGCGCGCAGCGTGACCAGGCCCAGGTTCTCCTGCACGGAGGCGTTCAGCACCAGCCCCTGGCCCTTGCGGTCCTCCGGCACCAGGCCGATCCCGGCCGCCAGGGCCGCGCCCACGTCGTGGCGGGGCAGCCGGTGGCCGTCCACCTCGACCGCCCCGGCGTCGTAGGGGTCGGCGCCGAAGACCGCCCGGGCGACCTCCGTGCGGCCCGCGCCGACCAGGCCCGCGACGCCGACCACTTCACCGGCGCGCACCTCGAAGCTGACGTCGTGGAAGACGCCGTCGCGGGTCAGGCCGGAGACCGAGAGCAGGGGCGCTCCGGGGTCGGCCGGCTCGCGCGGGTACTGCTGCTCGATGGACCGGCCCACCATGAGCCGGACGAGTTCGTCCCGCGGGGTCGAGGCGGGCACCTGGCCGATGCTCCGGCCGTCGCGCAGTACGGTCACCCGGTCGCCCAGGGCGGCGATCTCCTCCAGGTGGTGCGTGATGAAGACGATGGCGACGCCGTCCTCGCGCAGCCTGCGCACGATCGAGAAGAGCTTGTCGACCTCCTCGGAGGTGAGCACGGCGGTCGGCTCGTCCATGATCAGCACGCGGGCGTTCAGGCTCAGCGCCTTCGCGATCTCGACCATCTGGAGCCGTGCGATGCCGAGTTGACGCACACGCGCGCGTGGGGACACGTTCACGCCGACCCGCTCCAGCAGCTCGGCCGCGTCCGCCTCCATCTTCTTCCGGTCGATCATCCCGAAGCGGCGCGGCTGCCGTCCCAGGAAGATGTTCTCGGCGACCGACAGGTCGGGGACGAGGTTGAACTCCTGGTAGATGGTGGCGATCCCGAGGCGCTCGGAGTCCTGCGCCCCGTGGATGCGCACCTCCGCGCCGTCGACGAGGACGCGCCCGGTGTCGGGCCGGTAGGCGCCGGACAGCATCTTGATGAGAGTGCTCTTGCCCGCGCCGTTCTCGCCGAGCAGTACGTGCACCTCGCCGCGGCGCAGGTCGAAGCTCACGTCGTCGAGCGCGACGACACCGGGGAAGGTCTTCCGTATGCCTTCGAGGCGCAGCAACTCGTCCGGGTCGCTCACGGCTTGCTCCTTTGTGCGGGGGAGGGCCTTGGGGCGGGGGAGGGCTCGGTGGAGGATTCGGTGGAGGATTCGGTGGAGGCCTCGGTGGAGGCCTCGGGGGAGGGCTCGGGGGAGGGCTCGCCGCACGAGCGGCGTACGACGAGACGCGCGGGGAGGGTGACGGACTTCGGGGTGCGGCCCTCGATACGGGCGACGAGGGCGCGCACCGCGGCCCGGCCCAGCTCGCCCGTCGGCTGGGCGACCGCGGTGATCGGCGGATCGGTGTGCACGAACCAGGGGATGTCGTCGAACGCGGCGAGCGCGATGTCCTCGGGGACCCGCATCCCGCGCGCGCGGATGGCGTCCAGCGCGCCGAGCGCCATCAGGTTGTCGGCGGCGAAGACGACCTCGGGCGGCTCGGGCAGGTCCAGGAACCGCTCGGTGGCCCGCCGCCCGCTCTCGGCCTGGAAGTCGCCCTGGCCGATGTAGTCGTCGGGGAGGGTGAGCCCGTACTCGGCGATGGCCGCACGGAAGGCCTCGACGCGTTCGCGGCCGGTCGTGGTCGCCGCCGGGCCCGCGATGATGGCGAGCCTGCGGTGGCCGAGCCCGTACAGATGGGCGACGAGATCGCGGACGGCCGCCCGTCCGTCCGCCTGAACCACAGGGACGTCCACGCCCGGGATCCAGCGGTCCACGAAGACCATCGGCGTTCCGGCGCGGGCGGCGTCCAGCATCAGGGGCGAGCCGCCGTCGGTGGGGGAGACCAGGAGGCCGTCGATCCGGCGGTCGAGCAGGTTGCGGATGTGGTGGTCCTGCAACTCCGGCCGTTCGTCGGCGTTTCCGAAGATCACGCTGTATCCGAGCGCGCGGGCCTCCTCCTCGACGGAGCGGGCCAGTTCGGTGAAGTACGGGTTGAGGACGTCGCTGATGACGAGGCCGAAGGTGTGGGTCTGGTCGGTGCGCAGGGAGCGGGCCACCGCGTTGCGCCGGTAGCCGAGAACGTCGACGGCGGCGAGGACGCGGGTGCGCGCCTCGGCGCTCACGGACGGGTGGTCGTTGAGTACACGGGACACCGTGGCAACGGAGACACCCGCCTCGGCGGCGACATCCTTGATGCTCGCCATCGCGGCCCCACCTCCTCGTGGAATCGATTACACGAGGAGGATTGGAATCGATTACACGGCTGTTGAGCAAGACCTCGGAACCGGCGAAACCGGATCGTGATGAAGTTGTCCACAGGCTCCGTTCGTTGTCAGAGGTCGGAGGTAGCGTCGGATCATGTCCAATCAGGCGGGGAACCAGGCGGGGAGCGGAGCGCGGAACCTGGCGGTTCTGGAAGGCGTACTGGAGCGCATCACGTACGCCAACGAGGAGAACGGGTACACGGTCGCCCGCGTGGACACCGGCCGAGGCGGCGGCGATCTGCTCACGGTCGTGGGCGCGCTGCTCGGTGCCCAGGTGGGGGAGTCGCTGCGCATGGAGGGCCGCTGGGGCTCCCACCCCCAGTACGGCAAACAGTTCACGGTGGAGAACTACACGACGGTGCTGCCCGCGACCGTCCAGGGCATCCGCCGCTATCTGGGATCGGGCCTGGTCAAGGGCATCGGCCCGGTCTTCGCGGACCGCATCACACAGCACTTCGGGCTCGACACCCTCCAGATCATCGAGGAGGAGCCGAAGCGCCTGATCGAGGTCCCGGGGCTCGGCCCCAAGCGGACCAAGAAGATCACCGAGGCCTGGGAGGAACAGAAGGCGATCAAGGAGGTCATGCTCTTCCTGCAGACCGTCGAGGTGTCGACGTCGATCGCGGTCCGCATCTACAAGAAGTACGGCGACGCGTCGATCTCCGTCGTCAAGAACCAGCCGTACCGCCTGGCGTCCGACGTCTGGGGCATCGGCTTCCTCACCGCCGACAAGATCGCCCAGTCCGTCGGCATCCCCCACGACAGCCCGGAGCGCGTCAAGGCCGGTCTCCAGTACGCCCTTTCCCAGTCCACCGACCAGGGCCACTGCTTCCTCCCGGAGGAGCAGCTGATCGCGGACGCGGTGAAGCTGCTCCAGGTGGACACGGGCCTGGTCATCGAGTGCCTCGCCGAACTGGCGGCACCGGCCGAGGACGGCGAGGACCCGGGTGTCGTACGGGAGCGGGTGCCGGGCCACGACGGCGGTGACCCCGTGACAGCCGTCTACCTGGTCCCCTTCCACCGGGCCGAACTCTCCCTGTCCGCCCAGTTGTTGCGCCTGCTGCGCACCGGCGAGGACCGGATGGCGGCTTTCCGGGACGTGGCCTGGGACAAGGCGCTGGCATGGCTCAAGGACCGTACGGGTGCGGAGCTGGCGCCCGAGCAGGAGGAGGCCGTCCGCCTCGCGCTGACCAAGAAGGTCGCCGTGCTCACCGGAGGTCCGGGCTGCGGCAAGTCCTTCACGGTCCGCTCGGTCGTCGAGCTGGCCCGCGCCAAGAAGGCCAAGGTCGTGCTGGCCGCGCCCACGGGCCGCGCCGCCAAGCGGCTGTCGGAGCTCACGGGCGCGGAGGCGTCGACGGTGCACCGGCTCCTGGAGCTGAAGCCGGGCGGCGACGCGGCCTACGACAAGGACCGCCCGCTGGACGCCGACCTGGTGGTGGTCGACGAGGCGTCCATGCTGGACCTCCTCCTTGCGAACAAGCTGGTCAAGGCGGTGCCCCCGGGTGCGCACCTGCTGTTCGTGGGGGACGTCGACCAGCTGCCGAGCGTCGGCGCGGGGGAGGTCCTGCGGGATCTGCTGGCCGAGGGCGGCCCGGTCCCGGCCGTCCGCCTCACCCAGGTCTTCCGCCAGGCCCAGCAGTCCGGTGTCGTCACCAACGCGCACCGCATCAACTCCGGCCGGCATCCGGTCACCGACGGCATGAAGGACTTCTTCCTCTTCGTCGAGGACGACACGGAGGAGGTGGGCCGGCTCACGGTGGACGTGGCGGCCCGGCGCATCCCCGCGAAGTTCGGCCTCGATCCGCGCCGTGACGTGCAGGTGCTCGCTCCCATGCACCGCGGCCCGGCGGGCGCCGGCAACCTCAACGGACTGCTGCAGCAGGCGATCACTCCCGCCCGCCCCGACCTCGAGGAGAAGCGCTTCGGCGGCCGCGTCTTCCGTGTGGGCGACAAGGTCACGCAGATCCGCAACAATTATGAAAAGGGCACGAACGGCGTCTTCAACGGCACGGTCGGCGTAGTCACCTCGCTCCATCTCGACGACCAGCGTCTGACGGTGCTGACGGACGAGGACGAGGAGGTGCCGTACGAATTCGACGAGCTCGACGAGCTGGCGCACGCGTACGCGGTGACGATCCACCGTTCCCAGGGCAGTGAGTACCCGGCGGTGGTGATCCCGGTGACCACCAGCGCCTGGATGATGCTCCAGCGCAATCTGCTCTACACGGCGGTCACCCGCGCCAAGAAGCTTGTGGTGCTGGTCGGTTCACGCAAGGCGATCGGTCAGGCGGTGCGCACGGTGTCTGCGGGACGACGCTGTACGGCCCTTGATTTCAGGCTCTCACCGCGGTCTCTCGACGCGTGAGGCAAATTTGATCGATCAAATGAGTCACAAAGCTCACAGAGCACTTCCGGAACCGGAGCGAAGGGGGGCAGGATGAGTGAGTTGACGGCACTGAGTGCCGCCAGTAGGCCCAATGGTCGACCCCGAGTGCACTCTCCTGCGCCAAATGGGGGATGGTAGAGACAGTCAGGGCACCTCGAAGAAGAGGCACAACGTCGGTGAGGGATGACGTGAGCGACAACTCTGTAGTACTGCGGTACGGCGACGGCGAGTACACCTACCCGGTGATCGACAGCACCGTCGGCGACAAGGGCTTCGACATCGGGAAGCTCCGCGCCCAGACCGGTCTGGTGACGCTGGACAGTGGTTACGGCAACACCGCCGCCTATAAATCCGCCATCACCTATCTCGATGGTGAGCAGGGCATCCTCCGCTACCGCGGCTACCCGATCGAGCAGTTGGCAGAGCGCTCCTCCTTCCTCGAGGTGGCCTACCTGCTGATCAACGGCGAGCTGCCGACGGTTGACGAGCTCTCCACCTTCAGGGGCGACATCACGCAGCACACCCTGCTGCATGAGGACGTCAAGAACTTCTACCGTGGCTTCCCGCGTGACGCCCACCCGATGGCGATGCTGTCGTCGGTGGTCTCCGCGCTGTCGACGTTCTACCAGGACAGCCACAACCCGTTCGACGAGAGGCAGCGCAACCTCTCCACGATCCGCCTGCTCGCCAAGCTTCCGACGATCGCGGCGTACGCGTACAAGAAGTCGATCGGACACCCGTTCGTCTACCCGCGCAACGACCTCGGTTACGTCGAGAACTTCCTGCGCATGACCTTCTCGGTGCCGGCCCAGGAGTACGAGCTGGACCCGGTCGTCGTCTCCGCGCTCGACAAGCTGCTGATCCTGCACGCGGACCACGAGCAGAACTGTTCGACGTCGACGGTCCGCCTGGTCGGCTCCTCGCAGGCGAACATGTTCGCCTCGATCTCCGCCGGTATCTCCGCGCTCTGGGGCCCGCTGCACGGCGGCGCCAACCAGTCCGTCCTGGAGATGCTGGAGGGCATCCAGGCCTCCGGCGGCGACGTGGACTCCTTCATCCGCAAGGTGAAGAACAAGGAGGAAGGCGTCCGCCTGATGGGCTTCGGCCATCGGGTCTACAAGAACTTCGACCCGCGCGCGAAGATCATCAAGGCCGCGGCGCACGATGTCCTCTCCGCCCTCGGCAAGTCCGACGAGCTGCTGGACATCGCCCTCAAGCTGGAGGAGCACGCGCTCTCCGACGACTACTTCGTCTCGCGCAGCCTCTACCCGAACGTGGACTTCTACACCGGCCTGATCTACCGCGCCATGGGCTTCCCGACCGAGATGTTCACGGTCCTGTTCGCCCTCGGCCGCCTCCCGGGCTGGATCGCCCAGTGGCACGAGATGATCAAGGAGCCCGGCTCCCGCATCGGGCGCCCGCGCCAGATTTACACGGGGGTCGTGGAGCGGGACTTCGTCCCGGTCGAGGCTCGCTGACGCGCCCACTGCACCTGACGGCGCCCTACGGCGAGTGAGCCAAAGGGGCGCGCCGGCGCTCCGCGCGGAGGCCGGTGTGTGACCTGCGGGTCGTGGGGGGCTGGTCGCGCAGTTCCCCGCGCCCCTATGGGGCGCCAGGTGGCGCCCCATAAAAATCCCAAAAAAAGGGGGAAGGCGCCCTGCTACGGTCCCCCCACGGGCCGTAGGTCAGGGCGCCTTCCCATGTTCCCGGTGCGGATTCCCCCCACGGGATCCGGCCGGGCGTCTGTGAGACAGCGCCTGAATCGCTGCGAGCTAAACGAGCAAAACTGCCTGTACTGCTGCGGTGCGGTCTGCCGGGACGCGTACGTACGGGAGGGCCGCTCAAAGCTCCCCGGTGCACGTGCCCCGGCAACGCAATCCCGGGAACGTCCCCCAAGACGCTCCCGATGCCAGACACGCCCCCCAAGACGCCTCTGACATCGCCAACTTAGACTCACGAACTCCTTCGATGGTTACGTTCGCTTCTCTGTGATCTGCGTCTCCTGCATATGTCCTGAAGATGCGCAAGAGACCCGATATGGCGATCGGACCCCAAGCGTAAGGATGATGCGCGAGCCTTGTGAAGAGTTTATGTGAGGCTCGCGTCGGACTCTAGAGGGGCTCTTACCTCGACATCACCGAAATGCCCGAAGTCGGAGGCTGTTCGTCACCACGAACACCGATGAGAACGCCATCGCGGCGCCCGCGATCATCGGGTTCAGCAGCCCGGCCGCGGCCAGCGGCAGCGCGGCCACGTTGTAGCCGAAGGCCCAGACGAGATTCCCCTTGATCGTCGAGAGGGTCTTCCGTGACAGCCGGATCGCATCCGCTGCGACCCGCAGATCCCCGCGTACGAGCGTCAGATCGCCCGCCTCGATCGCCGCGTCCGTGCCGGTCCCCATGGCCAGCCCCAGATCGGCCGTGGCAAGCGCCGCCGCGTCGTTGACGCCGTCGCCGACCATGGCCACGGCCCGGCCCTCGGCCTGAAGCCGCTTGATCACCTCGACCTTGTCCTGCGGCAGCACCTCGGCGTGGACGAACGCGTCGTCGATACCGACGCGGCGGGCCACGGACGCGGCGACGGTCCGGTTGTCCCCGGTCAGCAGCACCGGCGTGAGTCCCAGGGCGCGCAGCTCGCGGACCGCCTCGGCGCTGGTCTCCTTGACCGCGTCGGCGACGGTCAGGACACCGCGTGCCACGCCGTCCCAGGCGACGGCGACGGCGGTACGTCCGTCCTCCTCGGCCCGCGTCTTCGGCGCGGCCAGTTCGTCGGGCAGCGCGACACCGGCCTCTTCGAGCAGCCGCGCCCGCCCGACCAGCACCTCGTGCCCCTCGACCGTGCCGCGTACGCCGAGCCCGGGGACGTTCTCGAAGGCGGAGGCCGAGGGCAGCGGGACTCCCGCCCGCTCCTCGGCGCCCGCGGCGACGGCCCGCGCGACGGGATGCTCGGAGGCGTGCTCCAGGGCGCCCGCGAGCCGCAGTACCTGCTTCTCGTCGGCGTCCTCCGTGACGTACACCTCCTGGAGGGTCATGCGGCCGGTGGTGATCGTTCCGGTCTTGTCCAGGACGACCGTGTCGACGCGGCGCGTGGACTCCAGGACCTCGGGGCCCTTGATGAGGATGCCGAGCTGGGCGCCGCGGCCCGTGCCGACCATGAGGGCGGTCGGGGTGGCCAGGCCGAGGGCGCACGGGCAGGCGATGATCAGCACCGCGACGGCGGCCGTGAAGGCGGCGGTCCGCTCGCCCGTCATGCCGAGCCAGGCACCGAAGGTGGCGGCGGCGATCAGCAGGACGACGGGTACGAAGACGGCGGAGATCCGGTCGGCGAGGCGCTGCACCTCGGCCTTCCCGTTCTGCGCGTCCTCGACGAGCTTCGCCATCCGCGCCAGCTGTGTGTCCGCGCCGACGCGGGTCGCCTCCACGACGAGCCTGCCCCCGGCGTTCACGGTCGCGCCCGTCACGGCGTCGCCGGCCGTCACGTCCACCGGCACCGACTCGCCGGTCAACATCGAGGCGTCGACCGCCGAGATGCCCTCGACGACGGTGCCGTCGGTGGCGATCTTCTCCCCGGGCCGTACGACGAAACGGTCGCCGACCGCGAGCCGGCCCACGGGGACGCGTACTTCCTTCCCCGCCCGCAGTACGGAGACGTCCTTGGCGCCGAGGTGGAGCAGCGCCCGCAGCGCCGCGCCCGCGCGCCGCTTGGCACGGGCCTCCAGATAGCGGCCGAGCAGGATGAACGTGACGACTCCGGCGGCCACTTCGAGGTAGAGCGCCGACGAGCCGTCCGTACGGGAGACGGCGATGTCGAAGCTGTGCCGCATGCCCGGCATCCCCGCGTGTCCCCAGAACAGCGCCCACACCGACCAGCCGAAGGCGGCCAGCGTGCCGACCGAGACGAGGGTGTCCATGGTGGCCGCGCCGTGCCGGGCGTTCGTGAGCGCCGCCCGGTGGAACGGGAGCCCGCCCCAGACGACGACGGGCGCGGCGAGCGTCAGCGACAGCCACTGCCAGTTGTCGAACTGGAGGGACGGGACCATGGAGAGGAGGACCACGGGGAACGCGAGGAGGGCGGAGACGGTCAGGCGTTCGCGCAGGGCGGCGAGCACGGGATCGTCCTCGCCCCGGTGGGTCTCCTGCGACGGTTCTGAAGGCTCCGACGGCTCCGGAGGCGGTGGCTCCTCGGCCGTGTAGCCGGTCTTCTCCACCACGGCGATCAGGTCGGCGACCTGTACCCCGTCCGCGTACGAGACCTTCGCCCGCTCCGTCGCGAAGTTCACCGTGGCGGTGACACCGTCCATGCGATTGAGCTTCTTCTCGACGCGGGCCGCGCAGGAGGCGCAGGTCATTCCGCCGATGGTGAGCTCGACCTCGGCGGGCGGCGCCTCGTCCATGGTCGGTGGTATTGCCGTGCTGCTCATGTCCGGACTCCAGACGGCGGACCGGGCCGTACGGAGCCAGTGTCACTGGTGGCCGGTACGGCCCGATCCGCGGGGGTGTGTGATCAGGCCTGGCCGACGAGCTCGTATCCGGCCTCGTCGACCGCGGCGCGCACCGCGGCCTCGTCGAGCGGGGCGGCGGAGACCACGGTGACCTCGCCACTGGAGGCCGCGGCCTTCACCGAGCTGACGCCGGCGATCTCGGAGATCTCGTCGGAGACGGAGCCTTCACAGTGTCCGCAGCTCATCCCGCTCACCTTGTAGACAGTGGTCACGGGGCCCAGGGTGTCGGTCTGCGCGGTCATGTCGGTCTCCTCATCGGGGCTGTGGGGCTGTGGGGCGTTCAGGGCTTGTGTGGCCCGCGGGGGGCCTTTCACACTCCCCACACTATACCCCTAGGGGGTACATTCCCAAGGGGGGGGGTGCGCCGGAGCGCGCGAACGTACCCCTTAGCGTTCGGTCCGCACCGGTGACAGCCGGGCGGCTCCGGGCGGAAGGGCGGGCGCATGCGGGCAGTGGTCTTCGAACGGTACGGGGAGCCGGCCGACGTACGGGAGGTGCCGGACCCGGTGCCCGCGCCCCACGGGGTGGTGGTGCGGGTCGAGGCCACTGGTCTCTGCCGCAGCGACTGGCACGGCTGGCAGGGGCACGAACCGGACATCACGCTGCCGCACGTGCCGGGGCACGAGCTCGCCGGGACCGTCGAGGCGGTGGGCGCTCTGGTGACGGGCTGGCGCCCCGGTGACCGGGTCACCGTGCCGTTCGTCTGCGCCTGCGGAAGCTGCGCCTCCTGCGTGGCGGGCGACCAGCAGGTGTGCGAGCGGCAGACCCAGCCCGGGTTCACGCACTGGGGGTCCTTCGCGCAGTACGTCGCCCTGGACCACGCCGACGTGAACCTGGTCGCGGTGGCCGAGGAACTGTCCTTCGGTACGGCGGCTTCCCTGGGGTGCCGGTTCGCCACGGCGTTCCGGGCGGTCGTCACGCAGGGGCGCGTGACGGCGGGGGAGTGGGTGGCCGTGCACGGGTGCGGGGGAGTCGGGCTGTCCGCCGTGATGATCGCGGCGGCCTGCGGGGCGCGGGTCGTCGCGGTCGATGTCTCGCCCCGGGCGCTGGATCTGGCGCGGAAGTTCGGGGCGGCGGAGTGCGTGGACGCGTCCATGACCGAGGGTACGGCGGAAGCGGTACGTGAACTCACGGGCGGCGGTGCCCATCTCTCGCTCGACGCGCTCGGATCACCCGCCACCTGCGCGGCCTCGGTGAACGGACTGCGCCGCCGGGGCCGTCACGTCCAGGTCGGCCTGCTTCCGTCGGCGAGTGGTTCCACTCCCGTTCCCATGGCGCGGGCGATCGCCCTCGAACTCGAACTCCTCGGCAGCCATGGGATGCCCGCGCACGCGTATCCGCGGATGCTGGAGCTGGTGCGGGCGGGTGTGCTGCGGCCCGACCTCCTCGTCACCTCCACGATTTCGCTGGGCGCTGTGCCTGGGGCGTTGGCCGCGATGGGGTCGGCGCCGGGGGCGGGGGTTACGGTCATCGCGCCGTGGGGGTGAGCGGGGTGGGTCAGTCGTTGCCGCGTGCTTTGCCCCGGTTGCCTGGGCGGGAGGCCACCCAGGCGCGGATGGTGTCCGCGTACCAGTAGGGCTTGCCGGCCTCCACGTGGTCGGGCGGGGGCAGCAGGCCGTGTTTGCGGTAGGAGCGGACGGTGTCCGGCTGCACTCTGATGTGTGCCGCGATGTCTTTGTACGACCAGAGCGTTTGGTCGGTCATCAGGTGCACCTCCCCGCGTGTGGGCGTTGCGTCGGCGATCACGAAGCGTTCTGTGTTCGGTGAACGACGTGGTGTGGCCGTGGGTCGGTGTTTGTCGCCCGGGTGTGACGGAAGGTTCGCTGATGCGCGACATGTGTGACACGGGGCGGGTATTCGTGACACGGGCGGGTTTTTTCCTCCCCCGACCCCACCCCTTCCCGAAACGGGGGGCTGCGCCCCCAGGCCCCCCGGTTCGTCTTTCGGCTGCGGGTCGGTTGTGGCTGGTCGCGCAGTTCCCCGCGCCCCTGAAGGGGCGCACCCGGTCGCCCTCAGTTCTCCAGCGATCTCTGAAGGGGCGCACCCGCGCTCACGCGCCTGAAGGGGCACCCAGCCGCAGTCGCCCGCCCACGGGAGGGGTCGTGTGCCGGTGCGTCATCGCCCGTCGCGTAGGGCTTGTCTCAGGAAACCCGCACCGACTTACCCACCCCGGGCCGTATGCCCCCGCGGCGACGGGCGGACGCACCGGCACACGACCCCGACCCGACCACCCACCGCAGGCGCCCCCGCCCAACCGCCGGAGGCCAAACGCCTGGTCCGAATGTCTGGACAACCAATTGACAGGCATCCCGCGGCGCGGCTAGACCTGGGATCCCAGCCGAAGCGAAAGGAACTCGATGGGCGAGTTCGCGGATTCCACTGCGTACGACCTGATCACCATGGGGCGGATCGGAGTTGACCTCTACCCCCTGCAGGCAGGCGTACCCCTCGCTCGGGTGACGTCCTTCGGGAAGTTCCTCGGCGGCTCGGCGAGCAACGTCGCGGTGGCCGCGGCGCGGCTCGGGCGGCGTACGGCGGTGATCACGCGCACCGGCGACGACCCCTTCGGGACGTATCTCCACGAGGCGCTGCGGGACTTCGGCGTCGACGACCGCTGGGTCACGCCCGTGGCCGGACTGCCCACACCGGTCACCTTCTGCGAGGTGTTCCCGCCGGACGACTTCCCGCTGTACTTCTACCGTCGGCCGAAGGCCCCGGACCTGGAGACCGACGCCCACGACCTCGACCTGGACGCCATCCGCGGGGCCCGCGTCTTCTGGGTGACGGGCACGGGCCTGAGCGAGGAGCCCAGCCGCACGGCGACCCTCGCGGCGCTGGCCCACCGCGCCAAGTCCTCCGTGACGGTCTTCGACCTGGACTGGCGCCCCATGTTCTGGCCCGGCGACGACGCCGCCAAGGCCGCCGCCACCGCCCGGCCCTTCTACAAGGAAGCCCTGCGCCACACCACCGTCGCCGTCGGGAACGTGGACGAGGTCGAGGTCGCGACGGGAGAGCGCGAGCCGTACGCGGCCGCCCGCGCGCTCCTCGACGCGGGCGTCGAACTGGCCGTGGTCAAGCAGGGCCCCGAGGGCGTCCTGGCGATGAACCAGAAGGGCGAGTCGGCGGAGGTCCCGCCCCTCCCGGTGAAGGTCCTCAACGGCCTCGGCGCCGGCGACGCGTTCGGCGGCTCCCTGTGCCACGGGCTGCTCGCGGGCTGGGACCTGGAACGCATCATGCGGTACGCGAACGCCGCGGGCGCCATCGTCGCGTCCCGCCTGGAGTGCTCCTCGGCCATGCCGACCCCGGCGGAGGTCGAGGACGCGCTGATGGCGGGGGCCGTCCAGTGAACCTTGCCGACCACAGCATCGACGACCCCAGGACCGACCGGAGGACGGACGACGTGACGAACAGCCGCCTGTACATCCCCCGAGGCAGCACCGCCACCGCCCCGTACGCCCTCGACATCGACCCCGAACGGGCCGGCTGGACGCACAGCAGCCTGCGGATCGTGGAGCTGGACGCGGGCGGTACACATCTGTTCACCACTGGTGACAGCGAGTGGATCGTGCTTCCGCTGAGCGGCGCCGCTACCGTGCGCATAGAGGACAAAACACTTGAACTCCTGGGCAGGGAGGACGTGTTCAGCGCAGTCACCGACTTCGCGTACGCCCCTCGTGACGCCCAGGTGCAGATCGCCTCCGGCGCGGGAGGCCGCTTCGCCCTGGCAGGAGCGAAGTGCGAGCGCAGACTCCCCGCCCGCTACGGCCCCGCGCCGGAGGTCCCCGTCGAAGACCGAGGCAGCGGCACCTGCGCCCGCCAGGTGCGCAATTTCGCCTCGGCCGACGCCTTCGACTGCGACAAGCTGATCGCCGTCGAGGTCATCACACCCGGCGGCAACTGGTCCTCGTATCCGCCCCACAAACACGACGAGCACCGGCCCGGCGTCGAAACGGAACTGGAGGAGATCTACTACTTCGAGATCGAAGGCCCGAACGGATTCGGCTATCAGCGCGTATTCCCTTCGCGCGAGGGCGGAACCGATGTCCTCGCGGAGGTCCGCACCGGCGACGCCGTCCTCGTCCCCGACGGATGGCACGGTCCGTCCATCGCCCAGCCCGGCCACGCGATGTACTACTTGAACGTGATGGCCGGCCCGGGGGAGGACAGGGAGTGGCGGATCTGCTTCCACCCGGAGCACACGGAGGGCTACCGATGACAGAGCCGAAGACGTCAACGGCGACGACAAGGCTGACGGTCGCGCAGGCGCTGGTGCGGTTCCTCGCCGCCCAGTACACGGAACGGGACGGGGTCCGGCGCCGCCTGATCGGCGCCACCTGGGGCATCTTCGGGCACGGCAACGTCGCCGGGCTCGGGCAGGCCCTCGTGGAGTACGCCGACGAGATGCCGTACCACCAGGGGCGCAACGAACAGGCCATGGTGCACGCGGCGGTCGGCTACGCCCGTCAGTCGCACCGCCTGTCCACGCACGCCGTCACGACCTCCATCGGCCCCGGCGCCACCAATCTCGTCACCGGCGCCGCCCTCGCGACGATCAACCACCTCCCGGTGCTGCTCCTGCCCGGCGACATCTTCGCGACCCGCCCCGCCGACCCGGTCCTCCAGCAGCTCGAAGTCCCGTACGCGGGCGATGTGTCCGTGAACGACTGTCTGCGTCCGGTGTCGAAGTACTTCGACCGCGTCACCCGCCCCGAGGCGCTCATCCCGGCCGCCCTGCAGGCCATGCGCGTGCTCACCGACCCCGTCGCCACGGGCGCCGTCACGCTCGCGCTGCCGCAGGACGTGCAGGCGGAAGGCTTCGACTGGCCGGAGGAGTTCTTCGCCGAGCGCGTCTGGGCGGTCCGCCGCCCGGGAGCCGACCCGGAGGAGCTGGCCGCCGCCGTCAGGGCCGTACGCGATGCCCGGCGCCCCCTGGTCGTCGCGGGCGGCGGTGTCCACCACAGCGAGGCCGAGGACGCGCTCAAGGAGTTCGCCGACGCCACCCGCATCCCGGTCGCCTCGACCCAGGCGGGCAAGGGCTCCCTGCGCTGGGACCACCCGGCGGACGTCGGCGGCATCGGCCACACCGGCACCGCCACCGCCGACGAACTCGCCCGCATGGCCGACCTGGTGATCGGCGTCGGTACCCGCTACACCGACTTCACCACCGCCTCCGGCACCCTCTTCTCCGCCCAGGGCGTCCGCTTCCTGAACCTGAACATCGCGCCCTTCGACGGCCACAAACTGTCCGGTCAGCCGCTGATCGCGGACGCCCGCACGGGCCTGGAAGCGCTCACCGAGGCACTCGCGATGCACGGCCACCGCGCCGAGCCCGCGTACGTCACCGAGTACTCGGACGACAAGGAGCGCTGGGAGTACCGGGTCGACGCGGCGTACGAGGCGGACGAGCCGGACACCCGGCCCACCCAGCCGCAGGTCCTCGGCCTGCTCGACGAGCTGGTCACCGGCGACGACATCGTGATCAACGCGGCCGGCTCGCTCCCCGGCGACCTGCACAAACTCTGGCGGACGCGGTCCCGGGACCAGTATCACGTCGAGTACGGCTACTCCTGCATGGGCTACGAGATCCCGGCCGCGATCGGCGTGCGGATGGCGGCGCCCGACCGCCCCGTGTGGGCGCTGGTCGGCGACGGTACGTATCTGATGATGCCGACGGAGCTCGTCACGGCCGTACAGGAAGGCGTCGCGATCAAGGTCGTGGTCCTCCAGAACCACGGGTACGCGTCCATCGGCGGGCTCTCCGAGACCGTGGGCGGCGAGCGGTTCGGCACCGCGTACCGCTACCAGTCCGAGGACGGTACGTACACGGGGCGGCCGCTGCCCGTCGACCTCGCCGCCAACGCGGCCAGCCTCGGCATGCGGGTCCTGCGCGCGAAGACCGTGCGCGACCTGCGGGCCGCCCTCGCCGAGGCGCGCGCGGCCGACACTCCCACATGTGTCTACGTGGAGACCGAAACCGCCGACACAGTGTCGGGCGCACCCCCGGCCCAGGCCTGGTGGGATGTACCTGTGGCCGAGACCGCGACCCGCCCGTCGGCGGTCAAGGCGCGTGAGGAGTACGACCGGCACAGCGCCGCCCGACGCCGCCATCTGTGAAGGAGCTTGGGGACATGACGAAGACCGTCAACCACTGGATCGGTGGGAAGACCGTCGAGGGTACGTCGGGTACGTACGGGCCGGTGACCGACCCGGCGACCGGCGCCGTGACCACCCAGGTCGCCTTCGCGACCGTGGACGAGGTGGACGCGGCGGTCGCCACCGCCAAGCAGGCGTACGCGACCTGGGGCCAGTCCTCGCTCGCCCAGCGGACCTCGATCCTCTTCAAGTTCCGGGCGCTGCTCGACGCCCACCGGGACGAGATCGCCGAGCTGATCACCGCCGAGCACGGCAAGGTCCACTCCGACGCTCTCGGCGAGGTCGCGCGCGGCCTGGAGATCGTCGACCTGGCCTGCGGTATCGCGGTGCAGCTGAAGGGCGAGCTGTCCACGCAGGTCGCCAGCCGGGTGGACGTCTCGTCCATCCGGCAGCCGCTGGGTGTCGTCGCCGGCATCACGCCGTTCAACTTCCCGGCCATGGTGCCGATGTGGATGTTCCCGATGGCCATCGCCTGCGGCAACACCTTCGTGCTCAAGCCGAGCGAGAAGGACCCGTCGGCGTCGATGAAGGTCGCCGAGCTGCTGGCCGAGGCCGGCCTTCCGGACGGCGTCTTCAACGTCGTGCACGGCGACAAGGTGGCCGTCGACCGGCTCCTTGAGCACCCGGACGTGAAGGCGGTGTCCTTCGTCGGCTCGACGCCCATCGCGCGCTACATCCACACGACGGCCTCGGCGAACGGCAAGCGCGTACAGGCCCTCGGCGGCGCCAAGAACCACATGCTGGTGCTGCCGGACGCGGACCTGGACGCGGCCGCCGACGCCGCGGTCTCGGCGGCGTACGGCTCGGCCGGTGAGCGCTGCATGGCGATCTCGGCGGTCGTGGCGGTGGGCGCGGTCGGCGACGCCCTGGTGGAGAAGATCCGCGAGCGCGCCGAGAAGATCAAGATCGGCCCGGGGAACGATCCCACGTCCGAGATGGGCCCGCTGATCACGGCCGCGCACCGCGACAAGGTCGCCTCGTACGTGACGGGCGCGGCGGCCCAGGGCTCCGAGGTCGTGCTCGACGGCACCGGCTACAGCGTCGAGGGCTATGAGAACGGTCACTGGATCGGGCTCTCGCTGCTGGACCGCGTGCCGGTGACGTCGGACGCGTACCGGGACGAGATCTTCGGTCCGGTGCTGTGCGTGCTGCGCGTCGAGACCTACGAGGAGGGCGTCGACCTCATCAACGCCTCGCCGTTCGGCAACGGCACCGCGATCTTCACCCGGGACGGCGGCGCGGCCCGCCGCTTCCAGCTGGAGATCGAGGCCGGCATGGTCGGCGTGAACGTGCCGATCCCGGTCCCCGTGGGCTACCACTCCTTCGGTGGCTGGAAGGACTCCCTCTTCGGCGACCACCACATCTACGGCAACGACGGCACGCACTTCTACACCCGCGGCAAGGTCGTGACGACCCGCTGGCCCGACCCGTCGGACGCTCCGGCAGGCGTGGATCTGGGGTTCCCCCGTAACCACTGACCGTGATCGCGAGAGCGGTGCGCGTACCACGAACGCGGTACGCGGACAGGGCCCGTAATCCTGAGGGATGGTTGAGGGTTCCGACCGACGTCTGCTTCGGCTGTCGGCGGGTGCCCTTACCGTTGATGCATGGATCTTCGACTGCCCCGACTGCGCGGGGCCGTACTGCGGAGGCCGCGGCGGTTGATTGCCGCCGCGGCCTCCGTGGTCGTGCTCGCCGGCGCCGGTACGTGGACGGCCGCCGCCTCGGATGAGGCCCCACCCGTGCACCGCTCCGACAGAGTCATGGCCATGGGCGGCGGTGTGAAGATCGACACCTCGTACTTCACCGCGGGCTCCGGCCGCCGTCCCGCGGTGCTTATAGGGCACGGCTTCGGCAACAACAAGGAGGAGGTGCGGTCCCAGGCGGAGACCCTGGCGCGCGACGGATACGCGGTGATGACGTGGTCGGCGCGCGGCTTCGGCAAGTCCACGGGGAAGATCGGCCTGAACGACCCCAAGGGCGAGGTCGCCGACGTCTCGAAGCTCATCGACTGGCTCGCCGAGCGGCCCGAGGTCGAGCTGGACAAGGACGGCGACCCGCGCGTGGGCGCCACCGGAGCCTCGTACGGCGGCGCGGTCTCGCTTCTCGCGGCCGGATACGACCAGCGGGTGGACGCGATCGCCCCGTCGATCACGTACTGGAACCTCGCGGACGCGCTGTTCCCGAACGGCGTGTTCAAGAAGCTGTGGGCCGGGGTCTTCATCAACTCCGGCGGCGGCTGCGACAGGTTCGAGCCCCGGCTGTGCGCGATGTACGAGCGGGTCGCGGAGTCCGGAAAGCCGGACGCCGCGGCGAGGGAGCTGCTGGCCTCCCGCTCCCCGTCCGCCGTCGGCGACCGCATCAACGTGCCCACGCTCATCATGCAGGGCCAGTCCGACTCCCTCTTCCCGCTCGGCCAGGCCGACGCGATGGCCAAGGCGATCCGCGCCAACGGCGCACCCGTGGACGTCGACTGGATCTCCGGCGGACACGACGGCGGCGACATGGAGGCTGACCGGGTGCTCGCGCGCGTGGGCTCCTGGTTCGACCGCTATCTGAAGGACGAGAAGGGCGTCGACACGGGACCCGCGTTCCGCGTCACCCGCACCGGGGGCGTCGACTCCACCGACGGCGCGGCCCAGTTGCGGGGCGCGAGCGGGGACGCGTACCCCGGACTGTTCAGCGGCGAGCGCCAGGTGGCGCTGACCGGGCGTGAGCAGGAGTTCAGCAACCCCGCGGGCGCCAACCCGCCCGCCGTCTCCGGACTCCCCGGACTCGGCAGCGCCGGCGGCCTCGCCCAGCTGTCGTCTCTCGGCGTCGGCGTCTCGCTCGACTTCCCCGGACAGTCCGCGAGCTTCGAGTCCAGGCCGCTGAGCGACGACATGCGGATCACCGGGTCGCCGACGGCGACGGTGCACGTGGAGTCCACCAGCGGCGAGGCCGTGCTGTTCGGGAAGGTGTACGACGTCGGACCGGGCGGCGGGCAGCGGCAGGTCCTGCCCTCCCAGCTCGTCGCTCCCGTACGGGTCGAGAGCGGCAAGGACGCCCGGATCACCTTGCCCGCCATCGACCACGAGGTGGAGAAGGGGCACCGGCTGCGTCTGGTCCTCGCCTCGACCGACCTCGGCTATGCCTCTCCGATGGCTCAGGCGACGTACAAGGTGTCGCTGAAGAGCGAGCTGAACGTGCCCACCGCGCCCGCTGTGAAGTCCGCGGCCGTGCCGCTGCCCGCGTGGGTGTGGTGGCTGCCGCTCGCCGGTGCCGTGGTGGCGCTGGGACTGCTGCTGACGAGCCGCCGCCCCACGAGCGCGGCTGCACCCGACCCCGAGCTCGCCGAAGTCCCGCTCCAGATCACGGACTTGAGCAAGCGCTACGCGAAGTCGGCGGACCGGTACGCGGTACGGGACCTCTCCTTCCGCGTCGAGAAGGGCCAGGTGCTGGGTCTGCTCGGCCCGAACGGCGCGGGGAAGACGACCACTCTGCGCATGCTCATGGGCCTGATCAAGCCCGACGGCGGCGAGATCCGTGTCTTCGGGCACGCGATCCGGCCGGGTGCCCCGGTGCTCTCCCGGGTCGGCGCCTTCGTGGAGGGCGCGGGCTTCCTGCCGCACCTCTCCGGACGCGAGAACCTGGAGCTGTACTGGAAGGCGACCGGGCGCCCGCCCGGGGACGCCCACTTGGACGAGGCCCTGGAGATCGCGGGTCTGGGCGACGCGCTGGCCCGCGCCGTCCGTACCTACTCCCAGGGCATGCGCCAGCGCCTGGCCATCGCCCAGGCCATGCTCGGCCTCCCGGACCTGCTGATCCTCGACGAGCCGACGAACGGTCTCGACCCGCCGCAGATCCGCGAGATGCGCGAGGTGCTGATCCGCTATGCCGCGGCCGGCCGCACGGTCATCGTGTCGAGCCACCTCCTCGCCGAGGTCGAACAGTCCTGCACGCACCTGGTGGTCATGGACCGTGGCCGTCTCGTCCAGGCGGGCCCGGTGAACGAGATCATCGGCTCCGGCGACACCCTCCTCGTCGGCCTGGCCGCCGACATCGCGGACCCGCTGGTGGAGAGGGTGGCGGCCCTGCCGTCCGTGGAGTCCGCGGTGCGGACGGAGGACGGCCTGCTGGTACGGCTGGCGGCGCCGAGTGCCGGCACGCCCGTCGGCGTGGGCGCCGCGGGCGACGGCCGGCGCGAGCGCCG
>NZ_VCHX02000009.1 GCF_005768555.2 Streptomyces sporangiiformans | reverse complement strand
GCCGGCAGCTCTTCCGCCGGCTCCTCCCGATCCACCTCGGGCTCGGGTGCCTCTTCCAGGATGACGTGCGCGTTGGTACCGCTGATGCCGAACGACGACACACCCGCACGCCGCGGACCGTTCTCCCGCGACCACTCGCGGTTGTCGGTCAGCAGCTCAACAGCCCCTACCGACCAGTCCACATGCGACGACGGCGCATCGATGTGCAGCGACTTCGGCAGTACCTTCGCCTGCAGCGCCATGACCATCTTGATGATGCCGACGACGCCGGCGGCGGCCTGCGTGTGCCCGATGTTCGACTTGACCGAACCCAGCCACAACGGCCGCTCCGGGTCACGGCCCTGCCCATACGTCGCCAGCAACGCCTGCGCCTCGATCGGATCTCCCAGCGTCGTACCCGTACCGTGGCCCTCCACGACCGTGACGTCCTGGGGCGAAAGCTTCGCGTTGGCCAGCGCCTGCCGGATGACGCGCTGCTGCGAGGGCCCGTTCGGCGCGGTCAGACCATTCGACGCCCCGTCCTGATTGATCGCCGAACCCCGCACCACCGCCAGCACCTGGTGCCCGTTGCGACGGGCGTCGGACAGCCGCTCGACGAGCAGCACACCGACGCCCTCGCCCCAGCCCATGCCATCGGCCGCGTCGGCGAACGGCTTCGACCGCCCGTCACGCGCCATACCCCGCTGACGGGCGAACTCGGTGAACGCCGTGGGCGTGCACATCACGGTGACGCCGCCGACGAGGGCCATGGAGCACTCGCCGCTGCGCAACGCCTGCGCCGCCATGTGGAGGGCCACCAGCGAGGACGAGCAAGCGGCGTCGACGGACAGCGCGGGTCCTTCGAGGCCGAGGGTGTAGGCGACACGGCCGGAGATCACACTCGTGGCCTCGCCGGTGACGACGTACCCCTCAAGCTCCTCGGGCACGTTGGTGCTGACGCCGTATCCCACGGAGTAGGCGCCCGCGTACACGCCGATGTCCTGCCCACGGAGCGAGGTGGGGTCGATGCCCGCCCGCTCCAGCGCCTCCCACGACGTTTCCAGGAAGAGCCGCTGCTGCGGGTCCATGGAGAGCGCCTCGCGGGGCGAGATTCCGAAGAAGTCCGCGTCGAACCCGGTCGCGCCGTACACGAACGCGCCCTCGGTCGTGTACGAGGTCCCCGGGCGGTCCGGGTCGGAGTCGAAGAGGTTGTCGAGATCCCAGCCGCGGTCCGTCGGGAAGTCCGCCATCGCGTCGCCGCCGCTGGTGACCAGACGCCACAGGTTCTCCGGGGAGTCGGCACCGCCCGGGAACCGGCAGCTCATCGACACGATCACGATCGGATCGTCGTCGAGCCCGGCCCGGGCCGCCGCGGTGGCGGCCTGGGCAGGCTTCATGTCCCCTAGCTCGCCGGTGAGTTCGGCCCTGAGGTGGTCGGCGAGGGCGGCGGGGGTGGGGTAGTCGAAGACGAGTGTTGCCGGGAGTTTCAGACCTGTCGCGGAGGTCAGCAGGTTGCGCAGCTCGACCGCGGTGAGCGAGTCGAAGCCCAGCTCCTTGAAAGCCAGTTCGGCAGCGACCGCATCCGTCCCCGAGTGCCCGAGCACCGACGCCGCGTGCGAACGGACCAGGTCGAGCAGCAGTTCCCGCCGCCCGCGCTCGTCCAGG
>NZ_VCHX02000125.1 GCF_005768555.2 Streptomyces sporangiiformans | reverse complement strand
ACCACCGCGCCCTCCGAACGCGGGAAGAACTCGTACCACGAACCGAACAACGCCCGCTCCCGCTCCACCAACAACCGCAACGGGTCCGAACGGGTGACGTGCTCACGCAGGGGGTGCTCCGCCAGTACGGCGTCCACTTTCGGGCCGAGTGCGACGGCGAGACGGGCCGCGGCGGGGCGCTCGGTGTCGCGCAGCGCGCGCACAGCGGTCAGTACAACCACGCGCTCCGCACTGTCCGGAACTCCGGCGGCGGCCTGTTCGTACAGCAGCGCGCCTTCCTCCAGGACCAGCTCCGTGTCGATCCCCGCCGGGATCTTGATCTGCGCGTGATGGCGCCAGGTGGTGATCGGGTCGACCCACGCCTCCACCGTGTACGTCCAATGGCCCAGGGCTCCCGGTGTGACGTGGGCGCCCCAGCGGTCGCTGTCGGGGGCGAGTTCGCGCATCGGGGTCCATGGCCCGGGGCGGCCGCTCGGGTCGCACAGCACGACGTTGGCGGCGACCGCGTGGTGGCCCTCGCCGACAACGGTGGCGGTGACCTGGAAGGTTTCCCCCACGACCGCCTTCGCCGGGCGTCTGCCGCAGTCGACCATCGGCTGGACATCGCGGATGGGGACGCGGCCGGTGGCCGGGGTTCGGGTCATGGGTTCCACCTCCGTCCTCCTTGCCTTGGGTTCCGTCCGTGGTCCGGATCTGCGCCGGAAGCGCTGGGTGCGCCGGGTGCGTCGGGTGCGTCGGGTGCGTCGGGTGCGCCTACGACACCGGGGCCACCGTGAGTCCGCGGGGCCGTGTGCGGCTGTCCAGATCGCCGCGCCGGTCGGGCTTGTTGCCCCGATCCCATCCGTACGGCGTTAAATCGGCGCACAGATAGCGCTCGGCGGCGTGGGCGGCCTCGCGGGCGCAGCGCTTGCCCATCAGCACGCAGAGTGTGTAGCCCGTGTCCTCGAAGTTGCCCCGCGCGGTGCGGTCGGTGGGCGAGGCGAGCATCAGGCGTTCCCAGGCCCGGTACCGCTCCAGATGCCTGGCGACCTCGGCTTTGGCAGGCAGCAGCATCTCACTGGTCACCTTTCCTCCGCTCCGATGCGCACGGCTCATCTGGATGGTGTGCGAAGGCCGTGCACGAGAGGCGCCGACCGGTTGGAAGGGTCGAGGCCTTCACTCATGGTGCACGCGGCGTCACCCAACGTCCTGTTGTGTTTTCAACGATCCGTGTCGGCTCTCTCGTGTTGCACGAACGGAGTAGCGCTTTCACTCTTGGAGTGACTCAGGAGCGATCAGAGCTCACGCTTCGTGTTCGGGGCTCGGCCCGTAGGGGCGAGGAGGAGCGACCGCTTCGCCGGTGAGGAGCCAACGACGATGAAGACCGTAGTGTCCTGCTACTACCACCTCGACATAGAGGTCAGCCCGGAGCGGGTTGCGCAGGTCAGGCGCATTCTTGCCGCCCACCTCCGGTACTGGAACCTGGAGGACCTCGTCGAGCCCGTCTGTCAGTGCGCCGAGGTGCTGCTTCACACGATCGACGAGCATGCCGCGGACAAGAACACCACGATCGAGATGTGGTGGACCGGCCAGCACCTCATCACCGCCGTGTCGGACAACGACGCGGACCTGCACCCGAAGTACTCCCAGCCCGGGTGCCTGGCTCATATCGCGGCAGTGAGCGACGGCTGGGGCTGCTGCGCCACAGGAACCGGCGGCAAGATCATCTGGTTCTCGCGCCGGGCCCGCGCCCTCGAACGGG
The DNA here is from genome assembly GCF_005768555.2 of Streptomyces sporangiiformans. Lineage (GTDB taxonomy): Bacteria > Actinomycetota > Actinomycetes > Streptomycetales > Streptomycetaceae > Streptomyces > Streptomyces sporangiiformans. Next base: position 14,860 of record NZ_VCHX02000125.1, on the reverse strand, counting down.
CCCCCCTGGTCCCGACCACACCCGCCCCCGACCTGCGGGAGGCCCGCCAGGTTCCCCGCGCGGAGCCGGTGCCCGCTCTGGCCGCGCCCGCGATCATCCTCACCGGCGCATCCGCCGGCGCCCACTCCTGGGACAAGGGAGGTTCACCGCCCAGGACCGGGGCCCGCACCTCCGTGTGACCCGCCCGGAGAACACCACCGGCCCGCGAGCCGCCCCGGCGGCCGGGCCGACGGTGTTGTTCGTTGCTCGGCCTGTGGCCGAGCGACTTCTCAACGGGCGCCGGGAATGCCGTACGCGTGATCCACGCGCAGGCGCAGGACCAGGCGGTGGTCACGGATCATCGCGGCGCGATAGTCGTCCCAGTCGGGGTGCTCGCCCTGGACGTCGCGGTACAGGCGGATGAGTTCCTCGACCGTCTCGTCGTACGGATCCTGCGCGACGGGGGAGAGGTCGGCGAGGCCTTCGACGACCGTGTAGGACCACCGGTCCGCGCTGGTGACGTAGTACGACGCCCGAGGATCCCGACGCAGATTGCGTGTCTTGGCGCGGTCGTCCGTGATCGAGACGCGCAGGGTCCGCTCATCGGGGTAGTACGCGTGGTTGACGTTCGACAGCTGAGGCCGCCCGTCGCGCTTGAGGGTGACGAGCACCCCGCCGTCGTGTTCACCCAGCAGCTTGAGCAACGCGGCCTGGTTTGTGTCCTGAGTCATACACCTGTCAACGCCCGGAACAGCGCGAGGCATTCCGTCGCCCTTGTGCTCCGGCGGGTCATCGACGGTCGTCACCTCACTGGAACACGTTGTCCGAGTCCGCCCAGCTGAACGGATCGACCGGGACGGATCTCCGCGCGCCTCGCGATGACGTCGCGTACATCGCGTCGATCTCGGCGGCGAAGTGTCGCGAGATGGCGTCTCTTCGCAGCTTCATCGAGGGCGTCAGCATCCCGTTGGCCGGGTCGAGGGGCTCCGGGAGGATGCGGAACACCCGGATGGATTCGGAACGGGACATCGGGGTGTTGGCCGCCGCGATCGCCCGCATGACCTCTTCCCGCAGCGCGTTCTCCTCTCGTACGTCGCGGCTCGATGCTTCGCCCGGTCCCGGCAAGGACCGGCGCCAGTGCGCGAGAAACTCCGGATCCAGGGTGATCAGGGCTCCTACGCAGGGCCGGTTGTCACCGACGACGACCGCTTGATGAATGAGGGGATGGACCCGCAGTCGCTCCTCGAGGGCCGCCGGAGCCACGCTCCTGCCGCCGCTCGTGATGATGACGTCCTTCTTGCGTCCGGTGACGGTCAGATATCCCTCGGTGTCCAGCCGGCCGATGTCCCCGGTGGCCAGCCAGCCGCCACGGAGCGCTGCCCGAGTGCCGGGTACGTCATTGACGTACCCCTGGAACACCGAGGGGCCTCGCACCAGGATCTCCCCGTCCTCGGCCACCCGGACCTGTGTGCCCGGCAGCGGGCGTCCGACGGTTCCGAACTTCTGCCGCTCCACGGGCTGTGCCGTGATGCCGCCACTGGTCTCGGTGAGTCCGTACCCGTCGTGGATGAGGATCCCGATTCCTGTGTAGAAGAGGGCGAGTTGACGGTTCAGGGGGGCGCCGCCCGACATCGCGCCGCACACGCGTCCGCCCAGCGCGGCGCGGAGTTTCCTGTACACCGTCTTTTCGTAGAAGGTGTGCTGGGCCCGCAGTTCGAGGTTGGGTCCGGGGCCTGTTCCCAGCTGCTGTCGCTCAACGGCACCGGCGAATCGCCGTGCCGTGTGCGCCGCGCGCTCGAAGAGGGGGCCATAGCCGTCCTGCTGGGCCTTGCGCAGGAAGTTCTTGTAGATCTTTTCGAAGATGACCGGGATGCCGCAGAGGAATGTGGGGCGAAACGACAGAAGGGCCGAGGAGAGCGCCTTCTCGTGGAGTTCGGCCTCGTGTCCCATCAGCAGTCTGCCGCGCACGCAGAGCCCCTGGAGCATGAGGCCGTACACATGGGAGAAGGGCAGGAAGACGAGGATGGCCGGTTGCTTTCCGGGCGCCGCCGCCGTGTGCCGCCACTCGGCCAGCAGCGCATCGCAGGGACTGGCCAGATTGCGGTGGCTCAGGGCACATCCTCTGGGGTGTCCGGTCGTGCCGGATGTGTAGGCGATGACCGCGGTGGAGTCGGGCAGAACGATCCGGCGCAGTGAGTCGACACTCGCGAGGGGGATGGACCGGCCTCGCTCCACCAGTTGCGACAGGGCTCCGGCGTCCAACTGCCAGACGTGGCGAAGCTGCGGAAGCGAAGCGCACGCCGAGCCGACGGTCATGACTCCTTGTTCGTCCTCCACGACCACGCCCACACAGTTGGCGTCCTTGAGGATCCATGCGATCTGATCGTGCGACGACGTCGGGTGGAGAGGAACGACTTCGGCGCCCACCGCCCAGAGCGCATAGCAAAGGACGGTCCATTCGTGCCGGGTGCGCGCCATGACAGCCACCCGGTGGCCCGGATACAGCCCGGCCGCGATGAATCCCCTGGCCAGGTCCACCACTTCGTCCCGCAGTTCGACCGCGGTCACCGGTGACCAGGTCGCGGGGGAGGCGTCGGAAGGGCGAGCGATCAGCGCAAGCGTGGGATCGCGGTCCGCCGTTTCGAAGAGACTGTCGGCGAGCCCTCCCTGCATCCGTTCCGGAGCTGGTGAAGGAAGTTCGGTCAGTTGCATGCACCGCTCCAGAATTCTTCGCAGAGCGCTCTCGCAAATGGAGGCTGGGTGTCGAGGGCGTTCGAAAATGTAACTCACGTCGGCGACAGCTGGGCCCCCTGAACCCCCATGTGGCTTGACCTGATCGGTGTCTCAGAACCGAGCGGTCCCGCACGGTGCGGACGTGCTCATGGGTATGTCATCGTTCATGCGGTTGTGCACGGTGGTGCCGCCGGTATTCCGGATCGGGATACACGGACCATGACTGGAGAACCACGTTCGCTTCTGGACACGGCACCGCTACAAGGGCTCTTTCAGGGCTGAGACCGAGCCGATACGTCATCGACTGCTGCCGGTTCGAATCCGGCTTCGCTGAGCACCGTGGCGGCGACTCCGCGGCCGACCTGGGCGAGGCCGAGCAACAGGTGATCGCAGTCGATGAGCGCTGAGCCGTCCTGCTCGGAACGCTCTTCCGCGACGGCGATCGCTTTGCGGGAGTAGGGGGTCCAGGCGATCCGCTCGGCCGCTTGCGAGGCCCCCATGCTCAGGCGGTCTCCGACGGTTCGGTGCACGGCATCCGGCGACACGCCGGCGGCTTCGAGGAGCCGGGTGCCGCTGTTGCTCGTCGCGGTGAGGCCCCACAAGAGGTGCTCGGTGCCGATGTAGTTGTTGCGATGCTGCACCGCGGCCCGCTTCACATGAGTCATCGCCTCACGCAGGTCGTCGGTCATCGCCTCCGGGCTGTAGCGCTTGTGCGGAGCGTGGAAGCGCTGCTGCACCGCCTGCCGGCTCACTCCCAGTGCCGTACCGATGTCGGTCCACGAGCAGCCGTGCATCCGGCAGTGTTCGACGTAATCCTCCACCAAGTCGTCTGCGAGAGCCTGCAGTTGTCCGGAGAGACGGGCGGCCGCCGTCAGCAGTGCGAGCCAGTCGGGCTGCTCTTGCTCACCGGGACGGTGCGCGGTGTCGCACGTTCGGTCCACTTCCGCGATGAGGTCGTCCAGGTCGGGGAGAGTCATGATGCAAGTCAGCCTTGACAATTCGAAATTGTCAAGGTCAACTTGCCTCAGCTGTAGGTCAGTTGGGACGCGTGCGCCGGTTCGAGTACCGCGATGGTGCCTTGTGCTGCGGCGCACAACGTCTGCGTGCCGGCGCCGTCCACGCTGGACACGTCGCACCGGCACGCCACGCGAGTGCGGCCGGCCCGGACAACCTGCGCATGTGCGCGCAGGGTCGTGCCCTGGGCGGGCCGCAGGTAGTCGATGGTGAACCCGGCGGTGATCAATCGGGTGCCGATCACCGTGCCCGCGGCGAAGGTCAGCGCGTTGTCCGCGGCGTAACTGAGCACCCCGCCGTGGACGAACCCGTACTGCTGGAGCAGTTCGTCGCGGATGTCCAGCTCCAGTGTTGCCGCGCCATCGCCGAAGGCCACCAGCCGGGCGCCGAGCAGCCTGCTGAAGGGCTGTGCTGCCAGTGCCTTCCGCGCGACGGCCAAATCCGGAGCTTCGCTCACCATGCCCACCTCACCTTGTCAGTTCACTGGTGAAGTGAGGATGGCGTTCGTCTGTCGCCTCTGTCAAGATCGACCCATGTCCGAGCCCGACCAGCGCCTGTTCTTCCTGTTGCAGCGGGCGGCGCATCTGCTGCGCACCACCGCGGACCGTCGCTGCCTCGCCGCCGCCGGGGTCACCACGGCACAGCTCGGCGCGTTGTTCGCGGTCCGCGACCAACCGGGCCTCACCCAGCAGCAGCTTGCCCGCACGCTCGGACTGCGCGAATCAGCCGTCACGGCGCTCGTCGGGCGGCTCACCACGGCCGACCTCATCAGCAAACACCCGCACGCGCGTGAGCATCGGGCCGTGGTGCTCGAGTTGACCGGCGACGGTGCCGCCGCCCTCCGTGCCGCCCAGCCCGAGATCGACCGCTTCAACGCCGAACTGCGCGCCCTGCTCGGCGACGACCGGTTCACGCAGACCGCTGCCGCACTGCACGCGCTCGCCCACTGGGAACCCTGATCCTCGGGGCCGAGGCCAGGATGGGCGCACGGGCGAGCGTGCCCGAGGCGCTCCGCCGGACAGGCCCTGGCAGCTCAGCCGCCCAGCCGCTCCCGCAGCTCCTGCATGTCGGCCAGAAACCACGTCTGCTGCCCTCGGTTGCACTCGCGGACGAAGTCCCGCAACGCCGAACTGCCTTCCGTGTGCCGGGAGATGTCGCCCACGACGGCGACCCCCATGCGGTAGTTGACGAACTTCTGGATGATCTCGCCGGCGACGCGGGTGTGCAGCCGGAAGAACGCCTCGTCGAGCCGTCCGGCGGGGATGACGACCCACTGGGCGCCCTGGTACCCGGCGTTGCCGATGACATCGAGGGCGTCGCGTTCACTGCCGAAGGGCTCGCCCTCCGCGTCGCACAGGAAGACAGGGACGTCATGGATCGTCTGCAGGGTGGTCATCGGGTGTGCTCCTGATCGGTGAGGACAGCATGGATGACGCGCCGTGCGATGGTCGCCATGGCCGGGTTCGTGTCCCGGTAGTACCGCAGTTCGTCGAGCGCGATCGACAGCGCCCAGCCACGGCCGCGGGTCCATGCCGCCTCGTCGGCGCCCAGAGCGGAGCGGAAGACGTCGCGCCCGTCGGCCGGCAGCAGATACCACGCCGCGATGAGGTCGACGGCGGGATCGCCCAAGCCCAGGCACCCGAAGTCGATGACGGCGCTGAGCCGCCCGCGGGCGAGCAGCACGTTCCCCGGTTGCAGGTCCGCGTGAATCCAGACGGCGGGGCCGGACCATACGGGGGCGTGCAAGGCCGCGTCCCATACGGCGTTCGCCGCGTCGGTGCCGACGATTCCGCGCAGTTCCTCGATCGCGTCTCGTGTCGAGGCGTCCCGTGCCGTCAAGGGCTCACTGCGGTACGAGGGAGGCCCGTCCGTGGGATCGATGCGGTGCAGCGCGGCGACGAAATCCGCCAAGTCCTCGGCGACCAGGCGGGGTTCGGCGATACGTCCGACGTCAGGGTTCTCGCCCTCGAGCCAGCCGAAGACGGACCAGTGCCAGGGGTAGCCCTCACCCGGCGTGCCCTTGCCCAGCGGCACGGGAATGGCGAACGGAAGCGACGGGGCGAGCAGCGGCAGCCACCGATGTTCCTTCTCCACGTCCTTCGCCGGCCCCGCCACGCGGGGCAGCCGCACGACCATGTCCTCGCCGAGCCGGTACATGGCATTGGATGTGCCGACGGACTTGATCGGTCCGACGGGAAGGCCCGCCCACCTCGGGAACTGCGTGGCGACCAGCCGTTGCACGAGAGACAAGTCGATGTCCGTCTCGTCGGCATGCATCTTGCCGTCCCCCATGAGTACCTTCCTTCGCAGCCGACGGCCATACGAACGTTCCGGGCCGCCGCCCGTCAACTCATTTCCCCCTCAGGAGGCCCGGGACGTGGACGGAGGCAGGGCCCTGCCCATCCGCGATCATCCACACGAGCACTCCGGCTCGGTAGTCTGGAGTCATGGGTGGCGGCGTGGTGACGCTGTTCCTGTGCGGCGATGTGATGCTCGGGCGCGGCGTCGATCAGATCCTCCCGCATCCCGGTGATCCGTCACTGCGGGAGGACTACGTCGGGGATGCCCGCTTCTACGTCGAGGCGGCCGAGTCCGCGAACGGCCCGATCCCCGCGCCTGTCGCCCCGTCGTGGCCCTGGGGCGACGCACTCCGGGTACTGGAGGAGGCCTCCCCGGACGCCCGGATCGTGAATCTGGAGACGGCCATCACGCGCAGCGACGCGTTCGCGCCCGGGAAAGTGGTCCACTACCGGATGCACCCGGCCAACGTGCCCGCCCTCGCCGTGGCCCGGCCCGACGTCTGCGTCCTGGCCAACAACCATGTGCTGGACTTCGGCCGCCCGGGTCTCGAGGAGACGCTCGATTCGCTGGACCGCGCGGGCCTGCGGGCTGTGGGCGCTGGACACAACGCGGACGAGGCGTACGCCCCCGCGACGGTCATGGTCGGTGACAGGGGGCGTGTGCTGGTGTTCGCCCTGGGAATGGAGTGCAGCGGGGTTCCGCCGAGCTGGGCGGCGACCGCGGACCGGCCCGGTGTCGCCTTCGCCCCCGGTCCGTCGGCTGCCGCTGCCGCCGCGACGGTGGATAGGGTGCGGCAGGTGAAGCGGCCGGGCGACATCGCGGTCGTCTCCGTGCACTGGGGCTCCAACTGGGGTTACCGCATCTCCCGGGAGCAGATCCGATTCGCGCGCGCTCTGGTGGACAGCGGCGTCGACGTCGTATACGGCCATTCCTCGCACCACCCTCGTCCCGTCGAGGTGTACCGCGACCGGCTGATCCTTTACGGCTGCGGCGACTTCATCGACGACTACGAGGGCATCTCGGGTTACGAGGAGTACCGCGACGACCTTCGCCTCGCCCACCTCGTCGCGGTCGACGCCGGCACCGGACGACTGGCCGGCGTCCGCATGGTGCCCCTGCGGGTTCGGCGGATGCGGCTGGGTCCCGCGACGGAGGACGACCGCGGATGGCTGCGCGCGACACTCGACGGGGTCAGCGACGGCGTCCACATCACCCTGGACCCCGACGGCACGCTCGGGCTGGACCACCCGGCTGCGTGAGGTGTCCACCTGTGAGCCGGTGACCTGTAGCTCGGCGAGGAAGGTGGAAAGCCGCCCCTGGCGCGGGCCGGCGATGGTCAGCCGTTCCAGCTTTCGTCGTACGGGTCGTGTGGGGCCGGGACCGGATGGGTCCGCGTGACGTCGATGAAGGGGATGACGCCGCCGTTGACGGGGTCCTTGGTCTTCTTGTCGGTGTAGGTGCCGGTGACTTCGAGCCACGTATCGGGTTGCAGGACGGGCGGAAGCTGCCCGGACAGACCGATCTTGACGGGTTGGGCGTCGGCGGCGCAGCAGTTGAGAGCCATGCGGACGAGGTACGGGGTGCCGCTGCGGTCGAGAGCGACGAAGCCGCTGACCTTGATCGGCCGGTCGCGGAGGGAGCGCCCGTGGTCGTAGACCGCGCGACCGGCGTAGTCGGCCAGGTTGAGCCGGAGCGGATCGCCGGCGGGGAGAGCGGAGTAGCCCCAGGGCTGTTCCTGCAGGGACGTTCCGGCCCGCATGGCGCTGTAGGAACCCAGCGCGGGCGGGGCGACCAGGATGAGGGCGAACAGGGGCAGCACCAGGAGCCAGGAGACGAGCGGCTCGCGGTGGACGTGACCCCCGTGCTGCTCCGACGGGCCGTCCGGCTGCTCCGATCGGCCGTCGTCCGCCGTGCGTGGCCGGCGACGCTCGTACCAGACGGTGGCGCCGGCCGTGATGATCAGGACGGCGCCGGCCACGAGCACCAACGGGCGCAACTCGGCTTTGACATACCGCAGATAGAGGTCGGTGGAACCGGCGCGCAGCACCGCTCCGCCGACGAGGAACAGCACGATCGCCTGCGCCTGCCGGTTCACAGCAGGACCCCCCCGACGAGGACCGACACCAGGACGGCCAGGACGAACGTGACGGGGGCGAACCGCAGCGCGAAGCCGCGGCCGAACGTGGCAGCCTGCATGGCGAACAGCTTCAGGTCGATCATCGGTCCGACCACGAGGAACGCCAGCCGCGCGGTGAGCGAGAACTGGGACAGCGACGCGGCGACGAACGCGTCGGCCTCGGAGCAGATCGACAACAGCACCGCGAGGACCGCCAGGGCGAGGACCGCCACCACGGGGTTGTCCGCGGCGGATCGCAGCCAGCCTTCCGGTACCACCGCCTTCAGCGTGGCCGCGGCCATCGCGCCGACGACGAGGAAGCCGCCGGCGTGCATCACGTCGTGCCGTACGGATCCCCAGAACGCCGCCCCCTTGCCGGCGCCGTCGTAGGAGGGGCGCTCAGGTGGACGCAGCCAGTCGGCGCGGCCCAGCCGCTGCCACAACCAGCCCATCGCACACGCCACGAGCAGGCTCGCCACGAACCGGGCGAGGACCATCCGCGGGTTGCCGGGAAACGCGACGGCGGTGGCGGTCAGCACGATCGGATTGATCGCCGGGGCCGACAACAGGAACGCGAACGCCGCCGCGGGAGTGACGCCCCGGCGCACCAGCGCCCCGGCCACCGGTACGGAGGCGCACTCGCACCCCGGCAGGACCGCACCGGACATCCCGGCGACCGGTACCGCCAGCGCGGGCCGCTTCGGCATCGCCCGGGCGAAGAACGACGGCGGGACGAACACCGCGAGAACCGCCGACAGCAGTACGCCGAGGACAAGGAAAGGCAGGGCCTGGACGACCACCGCGACGAACACGGTCATCCAGCTCTGCATCACCGGCGCGGACACCGCCCCGCGGATCGGCCCCTGCAGCGCAACCACCACTAGCAGCAGCATGATCAGGGCGAGGGGCGAGCTGANGATCGGCCCCTGCAGCGCAACCACCACTAGCAGCAGCATGATCAGGGCGAGGGGCGAGCTGACCCGCCACCCCTGCGGATCGTCCGCGTCGCGGTCGTCGACCGGGGGCGGGGCTGCTTTGGTCGTGCTCACGGGTGACGGTACCTCCGGCAGGGCAGGGCTTCGCGGGCGGATTCGCTCCACCTTCAGTACGCCGGTTCGGGCAGGACTTCTCACGCTATCGGGACGTGCGGGAGACCGACCAACTGGCCTCACACGGCGGCAAGACGTCCTGGTGACCTTTCACTTGTACTCCTGGCAGCCCTCGGCGGTTACTGCACACGCGACAGTGGGTTGACCAGCAGCAGCTCCGCGTTGCGGTCGCCGGCACCGCCGGCCCTGCCCTCGTGGATGCCCGCAGTCATGCCCTCGGCGAGGCCGGGGGCGTTGTACGACAACTCCCGGTACAAGGACGCGAGGCCGACCGCCGAGAGGTCGGTGTAGTCGGGGTCCGTGCGATGTGGGGCGGCGGATTCGACGAGCGTGGTGAAGAGGGAGAGCGTGCCGTCGTGGTTGTCGGTGAGTTCGATCAGCCGGGCGAGCTGCGGATAGTCCACGTGAGAGGCGGTATTGACCTCCCAGAAGGAGCGCACCGGAACCTCCGCGTGGACGTGCGGGGTGATGCGGTTGACGTGGCTGTGGCCATTGATCCAGGCAACCACGTTCGGGAACCGGCTCAGCAGGGCGATGACCTCCGCTCCGTCGTGGCGGGGCTCCTCCGTACGGGCCGCGTCGGGGCGCCGGATCATGGCGGGGCTGTTGTGGTGGCTGAAGACCAGAACATGGGCGTCGTCGGCGCCCAGATTGCGTACGAGCCGGCCGTCGGTGTCGTAGGAGCGGGAGCTGTGCGCGGTCAGCGTCCGTTCCAGCCAACGGAGTTGGTCGGTGCCGAGTGAGCCTTCGTAGTGGCCGCTGCGGTAGGTGGTGTCGAGGCTGATACCGATCACGTTCTCGGCCACCTGGAAGGTGTAGTACATCCGGTCACCGTCCAGATTGTCCTCGGTGTAGCCGTGTCCGACTGGTCCACCAACCCCGGCGTGCGCCGGATCGAGGTGCGCGGCCAGGTACTCGTACGGCGTGAACGTCCGGCGCCGTTCGTCGGGCGTCACCGGGCGCGCCGCTGCCGCGTGCCGGCTCAGGATCGCGGCGAGTACCTCGCTCTTGGGGTCGTTGCCCGTCCGCAGCGCTTGCGCGTAGGCGGCCGCGTCCGCCTTCGGCACTGACAGCAGCTTGCGGGAGCCGACCGCGTATTCGCCCAGCCGGGGAGAGAGGCAGCCGCCGGGCAGATCGTCGTGGTTGCCGACCGTGGAGTACCAGGGGATGCCGAGGCCAGGGCTGGTGACGGGCCGTGTCGCCGCGTCGAGGAAGCCGGGTATGTGCGGCAGCCCACGCCCCTTGTCGACGTCGCGCAGCGCCGCGTCGTCCGGGTGCCAATAGAGCGGCAGGCCGGAGTTCTGGACGCCTTCGTACGCCGTCGGGGCACCGGTGTCGGGAGCGATCCGGCCACCGCTCATCAGAGTGAGGAACCACTCCAGCTCGATCGCGGAGTTGTTGTCGATGTTGTCGCCCGTCGCCATCACGAACGTCGGGGCCATCCCGGTGTAGGGACCCTGACCGAGCGCGTTCACCTGCTCCACGAGCGAAACCGCGCCCGCCACCGTGAGCGCCTCCTGCGCCCGCCACGCGCCCGGTCGGCCGACCCGCAGGAACTCCGTGCGCAGAGGATTCTGCACGTCGGTCAGGTGCAGGTCGGTGAACTGCATGAAGCACGCCAGGGGGGTGCGCCGATCGTGGCGCCCGGCCCTAGGGCCCGCGTCGGCTGCCTCAGTCCGAATGACCAAGGGCCAGCCGGGACCGGAGGTCAGACGGCGGTAGCCACCCGCATTCGCACGGCCGAGCTGGGCCGCGGTGTCGAGAGTGGTCAGCGCGGTGCCGGTGCGGGCAGGCTGACCGACGTTCCGCGTGGTGCGCGGCGGGACACTCTCGTGTGGGCGCTGCCGGGGCAACAGCGCCCACGCCGTTCCCGCTCCGGCGCCCGCGACTGCGGCACCGGAGGTGAGTAGGAAGTTGCGACGATTGATGGCGGGTCTGGTCCCGGCCATGGGTCCTCCGGTGGCTCCAAGAAGGTGACTCACTATGCGGAACCACTCATTCAGGGCATCGGGACGTGGGCGTGGCGCCCCCATGAACGAAATCGGAAGTTTTGGCCGGACAATTCAACTTGGATCCCGTCATCGAGGACCGCGGCTGCCGGACGGCCGACCCCGCCCGCCTCGGCATCACCCGGCGCGGATCTTGTCGGCCTGGCTCCCCGGCTGCGCAGGGGCAGTGACCGGTACCGCTCCGCCATCGATGCTGACGGGCAGGGTGATGCCGGACCGGCGCCGCCACCCGTACGGCGCCGGGCAACGGTCGGTGCGGTTCTCAGAGCGGTGGTCGAAGCGCCCGGCGCGATGACGTGCGGCGACCCCCGAGGAGCTGCCGCTGAGAGGTGTACCGGCACTTTGGTAACGGTGAGGTCCAAGGCTGGTTGCGGCACGGTATGCGGGCGAAGACGCACGCATGAACGCGGCGCGTCGGGCCGCCGACACTCTTGTTGCGCCCTGAGAGCTGACGTCCAGGGCGTCGGTGGCAGTGGACGGCAGGCCCGCGTCGTTCTCATGGGGGACACGCCCGACCAGAGCGAGCAGAAGGATGGTCGCCGCAGGATGTGCCCCACGACCGCGGCAGCCGCACCGCGACCAGCTCGTGGCGGAGAAGAGCCCGCCGGAATCCCATGATCACATCACCGGCATGGACACCGCCCCGCGGATCGGCCCCTGCAGGGCGACCACCACAAGCAACAGCATGATCAGGACGAGGGGCGAGTTGCCCCGCCACCCCTGCGGATCGTCCGCGTCGCGGTCGTCGACCGGGGGCGGGGCTGCTTTGGTCGTGCTCACGGGTGACGGTACCTCCGGCAGGGCAGGGCAGGGCAGTGCAGAGCAGGCTTCGCGGGCGGTTTCCCTACCCCTTCAATACGCCGGTTCGGGCCGGACTGCTCACCCTAATCCCGAGGTTGTCGGGCTCCCCGGCGAGGGGCCACCGCGGTGGCCCCATGAGCCTCGGTGTTATTGGCATGTAACCAAAATGCTGTGGCTACACTCGCCCCCCATGTGCAAGGCCAGTCCCACCAGGCAGCGGAAGAAGAACGCGAACCGCCCACCGTGCGCCGACGCTTACGGCCACGGGAGAGCGAACCCGCGATGCGGGGCCGCTGTCGGCGGGCGCGTGCCGGACCGGGCGGCTACCGGCACCCGGCGCCGCGGTCATCGGGCCGTCACGACGACACACCGAAACGCGGTCTTCCGGGACGTCCGCGTAGGCCTCAACCTGCCTGTGATCATTGCCACTTCGGCGCTTCATGGTGCATCTGTCGCGAGGGAGGCTGGAGTTTTATGAAGGGCCGGCACAAGCAATCCCGTGACCCGCGAGGGCACTGGCTGTTGCTGATACTCGTCCTGCCCGCGATGTTCGCGGCCCTGCTTTTCGAGGGCTGGACCAGCAACGAGGTCGGCGCCGCGGAGACACGGACCGCCTGCACCGCACCCGCTCCGGATGTCGTGGCCAACGGCGGGCCCGTCGTGGGGATCAACCGCAACGGCATCCAGACCGGCTCGATGCCGGCCCGCACCGTGGCCCTCACCTTCGACGGCGGTCCCGATCCCGTGTGGACTCCGCGTCTGCTGGACCTGCTGCGCCAGAATCGGGCGCGCGCCACATTCTTCCTCCTGGGATCGCAGGCGGCCCGCCATCCGGAGCTCGTGCGGCGGATCCGCGCCGAAGGGCACGAGATCGGCTCGAACACCTACACCGGCCCCGCCCTCGGCGAGACGTCCCCCGTCCGCTTCTCGGCCGAACTGGACCTGACCCAGACCGCGTTGGCGGGTGCCTCGGGCATGAACACCACTCTGCTGAGGATGCCGAAGACCACCTCGGCGGACACACTCTGCGGCCGTGAGTGGCAGGCGGCGAAGCAGGCCGCCGCCAAGGGGTATGTGCTGGTCGCCGCCGACAAGCCGTCCCGGAAGCCGGCACAGGGGCTGGTCCGGCAGTTCAGCCAGACGGAGACCGCGTACCAGGAGACGAAGAAACTGCTCGCCAACCCGAACGTCGACCGGTTCACCACCGTGTCGGCCGGCCTCAGGCTGCTTCCGGTCAACACGCGGGCAGCCTCCGCCGATCGATGGGAGGGCACGGGCCTGATCTGGGTCTCGACCCTCGGCCGTCTGTTCGCGAACGCCATGATCTGGGTGCTCGGCATCGCCGGTGGTCTCGGCGTGCTGCGCCTGGTGCTTCTCTCCTTCTTCGCGCGCGCCCATGTCCGGCGCCTGGAGCGCTTCAGTCCCGGCGCGCCCTGGCTGCGGGAGGTGACAGAGCCGGTGACGGTGCTCGTCCCCGCCTACAACGAAGAGGCCGGAATCGAGTCCACCGTCCTCTCGCTGCTCGACTCCACTCACGAGAACATGCAGCTCATCGTGATCGACGACGGTTCGACGGACCGTACGGCGGACATCGCCGAGGCGATCGACGACCCGCGTGTGACGGTGATCCGCAAGCCCAACGCGGGCAAGGCCGCCGCCCTCAACACCGGGCTGGACCATGCGATGTACGACATCGTGGTCATGGTCGACGCCGACACCGTCTTCGAACCGGACGCCATCTACCGCCTCGTGCAGTCCCTGGCGCATCCGGCGGTCGGCGCGGTCAGCGGCAACACCAAGGTCGGCAACCGGCGCGGACTGCTCGCCAAATGGCAGCACCTGGAGTACTGCTTCGGCTTCAACCTCGACCGCCGGATGTTCGAAGTCCTGGAGTGTATGCCGACGATCCCCGGCGCCATCGGGGCCTTCCGCCGGGACGCGCTGCTGGGCGTCGGCGGGGTCAGCGAGGACACCCTGGCCGAGGACACCGACCTCACGATGACCCTGTGGCGGGCCGGCTGGCGCGTGATCTACGAGGAGTCCGCCATCGCCTGGACCGAGGTGCCCACCTCGCTCGGCCAGCTGTGGCGACAGCGCTACCGGTGGTGCTACGGCACCATCCAGGCCATGTGGAAGCACCGGAGTGCCTTCTTCGGGGTGGGCACGGCCGGGCGCTTCGGCCGGCGCGGACTGAGCTACATCGCTCTCTTCCAGGTCCTGCTTCCGCTGCTCGCGCCGATCATCGACGTCTTCGCCCTGTACGGCGTGCTGTTCCGCGACCCGCTGGAGTCCGCCCTCGTGTGGTTCGGCTTCCTGGGCCTCCAACTCATCACCGCGGGCTACGCGTTGAAGCTCGATGGCGAGAAGTTGTGGACCCTGTGGTCGATGCCCTTCCAGCTCCTCGTCTACCGGCAGCTGATGTATCTGGTCGTCATCCAGTCCGTGGTCGCCCTGCTGCTCGGAAGCAAGCTGAAATGGCATCGGATCAAGCGTTCCGGCACGGCCGCTGAACAGATCGGAGGCCCCGCGCCGTATAAGAGCCTGCCGACGAGGTGATTCCATGAAATGAGCTACTGGGCAGGCAGATGAGTGACTGGACAGACCGATGGGCGGGCCACGATCGGCGCGATGGCGTGATGGAGCCGACGCGCGACACCACGGAGGGGCAGCCGTACGGGAACGCGGCCCCGCCCCCGGCGCGCACCGCACCACTGCCCGGCATGCCCTCGCCCACCGCCCCGGGGCGCACGGACGCCGGGCGCTCGCCCGCCGGGCACAGGGCCGGGCCCCGTGCCCGG
>NZ_VCHX02000122.1 GCF_005768555.2 Streptomyces sporangiiformans | reverse complement strand
GCGTCGAGCACGGCGGCCAGCCGATACGCCGCCTCCGGGCTCCCGCCGCCGGCGGCGCACCGCAGATGCCGCTCGGCGGCGAGCTCGTCGCCGTCCCGCAGCCGGGCGATCCCGACCTGGAGGGCGGCCTCCGTGTGCCCGGCGGCGGCGGCCTGCTCGTACCACCGCAGCGCCGCGTCCTCCTCACGCCGTCCCGCGTGCAGGATCCCGAGGTTGAAGGCGGCGTCGACGCTGCCGGCCTCGGCGGCCTTGGAGAACCACGGCTCGGCCCCGGCCGCGTCGCCGACCTGCAGCAACAGGATCGCCAGCGCGTTCGCCGCCTCACGGTGTCCCGCGTACGCCGCGCGCCGGTACCACTGCTCGGCCTGCCCGGTCCGCCCCTGCTCGGCGCAGAGCAGCCCGAGGTTGTACGCGCCGTTCACATCTCCGGCGTCCATCGCGGCGCGGTACCAGCGCTCGGCGGTCTGCGTCTCGGCGCGCTCAGCGTGCAGCGCGCCCAAGGCATTCGCGGCGTTACCGTCGCCGTCCTGGGCGGCCCGCAGCCACCACACGGCGGCGCTCTCGGTGTCGCCGGCGTCGCGCAGCAGGAACCCGAGCGCACAGGCGGCCCGCGCCTCGCCGTCCTTGGCGGACGTCAGATACCAGCGCCCGGCCTCCTTCAGCTCCCCGCGCTTCTCCAGGATGGCCCCGAGGTGCAGCGCCGCCCTGCGGTGCCCCCGCGCGGCCGCCTGCCGGTACCACTGCTCGGCCTCCACGGTGGCGGACACCTCAGCCTTCGGCAGCCCGGCGTCGGACGACCCATCGGTGGACGAACCAGCCTTGGACGACCCAGCCTTGGACGACCCAGCCTTGGACAGCTCCGCCCCAGGCACCCCGGCATCCGACGACCCGGCCTCGGGCAGCCCGGCATCCGACCCCCCGGAAGGGGACTCCTCAGCATCCTCAGCATCCAACGCCCCTGCATGGGACACCCCTGCATCCACCGGCCTGGCGTCCACGACACCGCCGTCAGTGGCCCGCTTCCCCGCGCTCTCTCCGGCGGCCCGCCGGTCCAGCGCGCGGGCGAGCCGGTACGCCGCCTCCCGGTGTCCCCGCTCGGCGGCCGCCCGCATCCACTTCTCGGCGGCGGCGGCATCGCCGCGGTGCTCCAGGAGGTCGGCGAGCGCGTACGCACCGAGGACGTGCCCCTGCTCGGCGGACTGGCGCAGCCAGTACTCGGCGGCGGGCTCGTCCCCGCGCTCGCGGTGGTGGCGTCCGAGCGCGTGCGCGGCGGCCGCGGATCCGGCGACGGCGGCGATCCGCCACCAACCGGCGGCCTCGTCGGCGTATCCGCGCTGGTGCAGGAGGACGCCCAGGTTGTTGGCCGCGGCACGGTCACCGGCCGCGGTGGCAGCACGAAGCTGAGGCTCGGCTCCGTCGAGATCGCCGCGGCGGAGCAGCATGGCTCCGAGGACGCTCATCGCCTCGACGTCGCCGGATTCCGCGGCGAGCCGTTGGCGTGCCTCCTCCACAGCCTCGCCGGCCTCATCCCGGTCGGAAGGCTGCACAAACCGCCCTGTCTCCAACAGAGTTGCCTTGTCCCCCATAACGTCCATCGTCGCACCACCTGCAACCTGGGTACACCTGGTATACCGCAGTCAGTGAGGTCACTACAGCGTTTTGTCGACTTGCCCACAGAGAGACAAGTGAAACACAGTTTCCCCAACTCCCACCCCAAGGCGCGGCCTTCGTCACGACGGCACTGGTCAGCCAGGGGAACACGGGGACGATCCGGACATGACGAAGGGCCCGAATCCCTTGAGGATTCGGGCCCTTCGTCTTCAGTAGCGGGGACAGGATTTGAACCTGCGACCTCTGGGTTATGAGCCCAGCGAGCTACCGAGCTGCTCCACCCCGCGCCGTTGTTCTGCAACCGTATCACGGCGCGGGGTGGGGCTTTACCACCCAGCTACTCAGCGGCTACTCAGCCGCTTCCACCACTCTCTTCGCTGTTGTTGTCGCCGTTGCCGCCGCTCTCACCACCGGTGTTGTCGGCCTGGGACTGGGCGTCCTCGGCCCGCTGCAGCGCGTCCTCAAGGTCCTTCTGCGCGCGGCCGTACGCCTCCCAGTCTCCCTTCTTGAGGGCTTCCTGGCCTTGGCTGTAGGCCTTCTGGGCGTCGTCGAGCGCCTCTTGGACCGTCGCGTTGCCGGTGGCCGGCGGTGGCTTGGGCGTGTCCTCGTCCGGTGGCTCGGGAGTCGTGCCCTCCGTGCCGAAGACCTTGTCGAGCGCCTGGCCGAGCGTGTCCTCGAAGGCGGTGTTGCCTCCGTAGGTCACCAACACCTTGCGCAACAGCGGGTACCTGAGTCCGCCGCCCTTGACGTAGACCGGCTCGACATAGAGCAGTCCTCCGTCGAGCGGGACCGTCATCAGGTTGCCGTACTCGACTTGCGAGTCACCACCGCTCAGCAGCTTGATGGACTCGGCGATGGACGGCTCGGAGTTGAACTGGCTCTGCACCCGTTTCGGTCCGTCGATCGTTCGGCCCGTCGGCAGCTTCAGAATTCTGATCTTGCCGTAACCGGGCGTGCCCGCTTCTGCGTTGACGGACATGAAGGCACTCAGGTTGTCCCGGCCGTTCGGTGTGAGCGTCGTCGTCAGCGAGAAGGCCTGGGCCTGCTCACCCGGCATCTTCATGCTCAGGTAGTACGGCGGCACGGCGTCGCCCGACTTGTTCGTCGGGTCGTCCGGGACCTGCCAGACCTCACTGCCGCTGAGGAACGTCGTCGCGTCCTGCACGTGATAGCGGGTCAGCAGCTCGCGCTGGACCTTGAACAGATCCTGCGGGTACCGCAGATGGTCCATGAGGGTCTTCGGGATGTCCGCCTTCGGCTTCACCGTCCCGGGGAAGGCCTTCTTCCAGGTCTTCAGTACCGGGTCCTTGGTGTCCCACTCGTAGAGCGTGACCTTGCCGGTGTACGCGTCGACGGTCGCCTTCACCGAGTTGCGGATGTAGTTGACCTGGTTCTGCTGGGCCACCACCGCGCGCTGGTTGTTGGCAGCGGTCAGGGAGTCGGCCGTCGTGTCGCCGAGGGTGGTGCGGGAGGCGTACGGATAGCCGTTGGTGGTCGTGTACGCATCGACGATCCACTGGATCTTGTTGTTGACGACCGCCGGGTAGGCGTCGCCGTCGATGGTCAGCCACGGGGCGACCGCCTCGACCCGCTCCTTGGGGGTGCGGTTGTAGAGGATCCGCGAACCCTCGCCGATCGCACCGGAGTACAGCATCTGCGGCTCGTTGAACGCCACCGCGTACGCGGCACGGTTGACCGGGTTGGAGAGGTTGACCCCGCTGTTGCCCTTGTAGCTGGTGGTCTTCTCGCCGCTGTCGTCCGAGTAGTCGATCTCCTTCTGGGGACCGCCGACGATCGAGTACTGGGTGGTCTTCTCCCCGTAGTAGACCCGCTGCTGGTACTTGCCGAGGTCACCCTTGGACGGCAGGTCGTACTCGGTGAAGACCGGGCGACCCTCGTTGTCGGCCGAGGTGCCCTCGGCCGTGACGGCGCCGTATCCGTGCGTGTAACGGAAGTGGTCGTTGATCCAGTTGTTCTTCGGGATGCCGTCGAGGTTCAGCTCACGCAGACCGATGACCGTGTCCTGGTCCTTGCCGTTCTTGCTGTACCGGTCCACGTCCAGGTTGGTCGGGAAGCCGTAGTAATTACGGACCTGCTGGAGCTGCTGGAACGTCGGGGACACGACGTTGGGGTCCATCAGGCGGATGCTCGCCGTGGCGTTGGCGTCCTCGCGCAGCTTGGTCTTGTCGTCGGTGTTGCTCGTGCCGGCGTAGTCGCTGACCTGCGTGCCGTCGATCCCGTATGCCTCGCGGGTCGCCTTGAGGTTCTTGTCGACGTACGGCGCTTCCTTGGCCTGCTCGTTGGGCTGGACCTGGAACTTCTGGACGATCGCCGGGTACAGACCGCCGATGAGGATCGCCGAGAGCACCATCAGGCCGAAGCCGATGACAGGCAGCTGCCAGGTGCGCCGCCACAGGGTCGCGAAGAACAGCAGGGCGCAGATGATGGCGATGATGAACAGGATGGTCTTGGCGGGCAGATACGCGTTCGCGTCGACGTACCTGAGGCCCGTCCAGTTGCCCGTCGCCTTGAAGTCACTGGACTTCACGGCGAGTCCGTACCGGTCGAGCCAGTACGCGACCGCCTTCAGCGCGACGAACAGGCCCAGCAGCACCGAGAGATGACCGGTGGCCGCGGCCGTGGCACGCGCGCCGGGGCTGGTGATCCGCAGTCCGCCGTACAGATAGTGGGTCAGCGCGGCGGCGATCAGGGACAGGATCGCGGCGGCGAAGCCGAAGCCCAGCAGGAAGCGGTACCAGGGCAGGTCGAAGGCGTAGAAGGAGACGTCGAGATGGAACTGCGGGTCCTTCTCGTTGAAGGGGACGCCGTTCACCCACATCAGCCACGTACGCCACTGGCCCGCCGCGGAGGCTCCCGCGATCAGCCCGACCAGGGCGGTGATCCCGAGCAGGATCCACTTCTTGTACGGAGCCACACCCATGCGGTAGCGGTCGAGGCTCTGCTGCTCCATCGACATGGCGCTCAGCGGCGGCCTGAGCCGGTGGGCCAGCCAGACGTTCACGCCGACAGCCGTGGCCATCAGCAGTCCGAAGACGAAGAACAGTCCGATCTTGGTCCACAGGGTCGTCGTGAAGACGGATGAGTACTTGACCGACCGATACCAGAGCCAATCCGTCCAGAACCCCGCGAACATGACGAACGCCATGGCCAGCACGGCCAGGACGCCCAGCGTCATGAGCAGAGTCCGGACCCGTCGGGACGGTCGGCCCACTCTGATCCGTGGCCCCGTCGGGCCTCCGCCGCGGTCCGGCATCTGGAAAGCCAAGGTGCGCACCTCGAAGTTCGCTGTTGGTGTCTTGGGCCCGGCGAGCGCGGGGCCACATCTATGCAACTTACTGATGCTTTACTCGGTTCCCGGTTCCGGGGTCGAACGAGGCAGGATTGTGACCATGTCCAACACCGCCTCCACAGGCACGCCCATGGCGGCCGGCCCTCTGACCCGCGCCGTGCTCGAGATCGACGAGTACGTCTCCGGACTCGGCTGGGACCAGCCCGCCCGACTCTTCGCCCTCGTCGACACCGCTCAACTGCGCTCCCAGGAGCCGGGTCTCGCGGAGCGCCTCGGCATCGGCGACGACGCGGCCGCCGGTGCTCTCACCCCCATCGAACAGGACGAACTCCCCGCGGGTACCCCGCTGGACGAGTTCCTCGGCACCATCGCCTGGCCCGACGCCGTGGCCGGCTGCGCCCTGTCCGTGGAGCGGCTGATGCTGCCGCCGTCCGCGGAAGCGTCCGTGCCGGAGGGCCTCGACGAGGAGCATCTGGCGAAGTGGGTCGCCGAGCACCCCGAGCGCCAGGAGGTCCGGATGACCGTCGCGGTGCTACGCGGCGGGAAGCGCGAGTCGGCGCTGCGGCTGCGTGAGAAGGACTCGGCGACCGAGGTCCTCACCGGGTCCGACCTGGTACCGGGGCTGGCCGAGGCTCTGACGGCGACGTTCGCGGAGTAGTACCGCGAGGGCGACCTGACCGTGATCCGCTGGGGAGCACCTGAGGCCTGTCCGGCGGATCATGGCCGGGGCCGCCCCTGATCCGCCGGAGGACCTAGCTCTTGGTGCACTCGGGCAGGTCGGCCGTGTCTCCGCCGCGGATGTCCTCAAGTGCGTTCATCGCGTCGTCGATGGTGTCGACCTTGACGAGCGTGAGTCCCTTGGGGATGTCGCGGGTGGCGGCCGCGCAGTTGTCCTTGGGCGTCAGGAAGTACCGGGCGCCCTTCTCGCGGGCGCCGACCGTCTTCATCTCGATGCCGCCGATGGGGCCGACCTTGCCGTCGTCGTCGATGGTGCCGGTGCCGGCCACGAACGAGCCGCCGGTGAGGTCGCCCGGGGTGAGCTTGTCGACGATGCCGAGGGCGAACATCAGGCCTGCGCTCGGGCCGCCCACATCGGCGAGCTTGATGTCGATGGTGAACGGGAACGTGTGGTCGGTGCCGGCCGCGATGCCGACGATCGCGCGCTCCTTGCCCTCGTCGTTCGACTTCGTCGTGGTGATCGTGAGCTTCTCCGTGCGGGTGGCCGTCTTGTTCGCCTTCTCGGCGGCGGCCTGCTCCTTGGCGGGCACGATGGTGAAGACGACCTTTTCGCCCGGCTTGTGCTTGGTGACCAGCTTTGCCACCTCGTCGTACGCCTTGACCGGCGTACCGTCCACGCTCTTGATCACATCGCCCGCGTGCAGCTTGCCCTCGGCCGGACTGCCCTTGAGCACCGAGGAGACGATGGTCCAGGACTTCACCGGGATGTCCAGCTCCTTGAGGGCCGCGACCTTGGCGCTCTCCTGGGACTGACTGAACTCCTCGGCGTTCTCCTGAGTCGACTGCTCCTCCGTCTTGCCGTTGGGGTAGAGCGTGTCGTGCGGGACCACCTTGTTGTCATGCGCCAGCCAGCCGTACACGGCCTCGACGAGGTTCATGTTGTACTCGGCGCTCGTGACCCGGACCGTGGTCATGTTGAGGTTCCCGGTCGCCGGGTAGGTCTTGCGACCGGAGATCTGCAGCACCGGCTCGCCGTCGTGATCGCCGAGCGTGTTCACCGTCGGGCCCGGTGACATCTCCGAATACGGCACATTGATGAAGACTCCCGCGCACAGGAGCGCGATCAGCATCAGGGTGGAGGCGAGCATCGTCGCGGTGCGGCGTGGCATGGAACGACAGTACGGGACCACCCTGTAAGCGCACCGTCGGGGCCGCCCGTACGGGGCCTCAGGGGCCTGTCAGGCCTGGTCAGGCGTCCGTGCGCGACCTCTCCATGGCCTCACGGAAGCGCGTGTAGCCCGCGAGCTCGGTACCGTCGCCGGACGTCTTGCTGTTCCGGCCCACCCAGGTTCCCCACAGTCCGGCACCGATCGCAGCCAAAAACGGAATCAGCAACCAAGCGAGCACCGCCATGCCGACCTCCCAACCCCATGAGCGACCGCAACTGACTGATCAGCAGATTAACCATCCACCTGGTCAACGCTCACGGCAGGGGTGGGGTTACGCAACCGGAAGACGGGCGTGCACCGATCAGCAAGCACCCACCCATTCCTCCGTACCGTCGGAGAACCTCTGATGCTTCCAGATGGGCACTTCGTGCTTCAGGTCGTCGATCAACTTCCGGCAGGCTTCGAAGGCCTCGCCGCGGTGCGGGCAGGAGACGGCGACGACGACGGCGAGGTCCCCGACCGCGAGGTCGCCCACCCGGTGAACGGCCGCGAGCGCCCGCACCGGATACTCGGCGACGACCTTCTCCGCGATCCGCCGCATCTCCGACTCGGCACTGGGGTGGCAGGAGTAGCCGAGCGCGTCGACGCCCGCTCCCCCGTCGTGGTTCCTGACCGTCCCCACGAACAGCGCGGTCCCTCCGGCGGCCTCGTCCCCGACAGCACGGAAGACCTCGTCCACGGAAAGGGCCGTCTCCCGGATCGCCAGCAGCTTGATGGGATCCTGCGCCGCCTGCTCACCTGGATGACCGTTCGTCTGTTCCATACGCCCATCGTGCCCCACCCCACCGACAACACGGAACAGCACTCCCACGGGCCGCCACGCGCGCGTGCCGCCCGGCGTCCGGGGGCGAGGCCCTTCAGGCCGCAGCCGCACACCGCCCCGCCACGTCAGATGCGGCGCCGGGCCTTTCGCGCCCGGCGGACGAGCGCCGCCGTACCAAGCAGCGCGACCGTCGCCCCCGCGGCCCCCGCCGCCGTCGCGTCCTTGCGGCCGAGCCGGCGCCCGGCCACGGTGTGCCGCCCGGCGACCTCCTCCAGAAGCTCGGCGAGAACTTCCTCGTTGGTCCACTGCGGCCGCCACCCGGCGTCATGGAGCCGGCTCCCGCTGACGACCCAGGGGTGCATCGTGTACGCGAGGTCCCCGGCCGGCGACGGTGTGAGCCCGATCCGGTGGAGCCGGGCCGCGGCGCCCAGAGCGACGGCCGAGGGCAGCTCCATCCGCCGGATCCCGCTGAGCTCCTCGACCTCCTCCTGCTCCAGCCACCCGTCGCAGCCGACGGCCAGCTCCCCCTCCACCTTCTCCAGGACGGCGTACTCCAGAGCGCTGCACAGGTCCTCGACGTGGCAGAACTGCCAGGCGGGCCGGGACCCGGCGACGACCAGCAGCCGAGGCGACTCGAAGTAGCGGGTGAGGGCCGTGTCGGTGCCCCCGACGAGCACGGCGGGCCGTACGACGGTGACGTTGAGCCCGGGGTGCGCACGGGGCGCCCGCCGGGCGAGCCGCTCGACCTCCAGGAGGTCGCCGACGCCCGTGGCCTCGGCGGTCGCGCGCAGTTCGGCGTCTTCGGAGAGGGGCAGTTCGTTGTCGGGCAGTGCTCCGTAGACCATCGCCGAGGTGCACAGCACCACGCGGTGGACACCGGCGGCGGCCGCGGCGGTGAGCACGGTCTGGGTGCCGCGCACGTTGTACGCGGTGCGTGCGGCCGTGTCGGTCTCCAGATCGAGGTCGAGCGCCAGATGCACCACGACGTCCGCGCCGCGCAGCTTGTCGGCGATCGCGGGGTCCCGGACGTCCAGGATGTGCCACTGCGCGCCCGCGCACTCGCCGCGCCGCTCGTCGATGGCGATGACCTGCTTGATGTCGTCGCTGGCGGCGAGCCGCTCGGTGAGCAGCGCGCCGACGCCGTCCGCGGCGCCGGTCACCGCTACGACAGGGCCGCGGACGGCCGGACTGGTTGAGGGGTTTCGCGCTGCGCGAACCTGCGGATCTGGGGAACTCACCGGGCGTCTCCAGCGGTTGTGTTCAGTAAGGACGCGCGTGACGCGTACGTACCAGGTGACATCCATCCTGCCGCAGCCACGGAGTCGGCGAAGCATTGAGGCCCGAACCGGCTGCGGTGTCTACGCTGGGTGGTGATGTCGGGCAGCCGCCGTCGGAAAGAACCGGCGGCCTTAACAGCCGAGGAATCCCGTGAGTGACACCCCATTCGGATTCGGCCTTCCGCCGGAGGAGCCGGAGAACGGCGACGAGGGCAAGAAGAAGGACCAGGAGAGCGGTGGTGGTCAGGGACCTGCCAACCCGTTCGGTTTCGGGCTGCCCGGAGGTCCTGGCGGCCCTGGAGCCGACAACCCGCTCGCCGCAATGTTCGGTTCGCTGAACCCCAACGACCTGGGCGCCGCGTTCCAGCAGCTGGGCCAGATGCTCTCGTACGAGGGCGGCCCGGTGAACTGGGACATGGCCAAGCAGATCGCCCGCCAGACGGTCTCCCAGGGCACCCCGGACGGCATCAAGGACTCGAGCATCGGCCCCGCCGAGCGCTCCGGGGTCGATGAGGCCGTGCGCCTGGCCGACCTGTGGCTGGACGACGCGACGTCCCTGCCGTCCGGTGCCGGTACCGCGGTGGCCTGGAGCCGCGCGGAGTGGGTCGAGGCGACCCTGCCGGTGTGGAAGGAACTCGTCGACCCGGTCGCCGAGCGCGTCGGCGCGGCCATGGGCGACATTCTTCCCGAGGAGATGCAGGCCATGGCGGGCCCGCTCATCGGGATGATGCGCTCCATGGGCGGCGCCATGTTCGGTACGCAGATCGGGCAGGCCGTGGGTGTGCTCGCGGGCGAGGTCGTCGGCTCGACCGACATCGGCCTTCCGCTGGGACCGGCCGGCAAGGCCGCGCTGCTTCCGGTGAACGTCGAGGCGTTCGGCAAGGACCTCGGCGTACCGCAGGAGGAGGTGCGGCTCTACCTCGCCCTGCGCGAGGCCGCCCACCAGCGCCTGTTCGCACACGTGCCATGGCTGCGCTCGCACCTGTTCGGTGCGGTCGAGGGCTACGCACGCGGCATCAAGGTCGACACGGCCAAGCTGGAGGACGTGGTCGGTCAGCTCGACCCGTCGAACCCCGAGCAGTTGCAGGACGCACTCCAGCAGGGCATGTTCCAGCCGGAGGACACACCGGCCCAGAAGGCTGCGCTGGCCCGGCTGGAAACGGCGCTGGCACTCGTCGAGGGCTGGGTGGACGCGGTCGTGCACGCTGCCGCCAAGCCGCGTCTGTCGTCCGCGGACGCGCTGCGCGAGACGCTGCGCCGCCGCCGCGCCTCGGGCGGTCCGGCCGAGCAGACCTTCGCCACGCTGATCGGCCTGGAGCTGCGCCCGCGCCGGCTGCGGGACGCGTCGCGCCTGTGGGCGTCGCTCACGGACGCGCGCGGTGTCGACGGCCGTGACGCCCTGTGGGCGCACCCGGACATGCTGCCGACCGCGTCCGACCTGGACGACCCGGACGGCTTCGTGCACCGCGAGCAGCTGGACTTCTCCGAGCTGGACAAGATGCTCGGGGAGGCCGCGGACGGCCCGGCCGAGAAGCCGAACCTGAAGAAGGACGACGACAAGAACGAAGACAAGGGCGACGACACCGAGTGAGCCTCCACGACGACACGGTCCTCGTACTGAAGAGCTACGAGGACCAGGAAGAGCTGCGCCAGACGTATCTGGACCATCTTCAGGCTCATCCGGACGGCATGTGGAAGGCCTGCGGGGCCGGACACATCACAGCGAGCGCTCTCGTCATCGACCCGGAGCGGGAGCGTGTGCTGCTGACCCTCCACAGGAAGATGCGTATGTGGCTGCAGATGGGCGGCCACTGCGAGCCGGAGGACGAGACGCTGGCGGCTGCCGCGCGGCGGGAGGCCACCGAGGAGTCGGGCATCCAGGGTCTGACCCTGCTCCCAGGCGGACCGGTCCGCCTGGACCGGCATCTGACACCGTGCGCCTGGCACCTCGATGTGCAGTACGCCGCGCTCGCCCCGGCCGGAGCCGTCGAGGAGATCAGCGACGAGTCGCTCGACCTGCGATGGTTCTCCTACGACGAGGTGGCGGAGGTGGCGGACGACTCCGTCGTGCGACTCCTCGAAGCCACGCGGGCCAAGCTCTGAAGAGGTAAGGGGCGGCCGCCATGGCGGTCGCCCCTTACCGATTCCTTCCGCGGAAGGCTAGTNGGCCGCCATGGCGGTCGCCCCTTACCGATTCCTTCCGCGGAAGGCTAGTGCCGCGGCAGGCAACGTTTGCCCGTCAAGGAGCGGCGTCCGGTGCGTGCTCTCGGCGTGCCGGCCGGAAGTCCTCGTACTGGACGTACTTGGGCTTTCGGCCGGTGCGGCGAGAGGGCGTGCCGGGCGTCGCGACGGGGCGAACGTTGCCTGTCGGGGCACTAGTTCCAGACGTTGCCCTGGTTCTGCCCACGGGCGCCTTGCTGCCCCATGCCGTACTGGGCGCGTACGCCCTGTCCGATCACGGCGTTCTGCGGGGGCAGCAGTTCGCTGGGCTGGACGAGCGCGTAACCCGTGCCCATGAAGCTGAGCTCCCAGCCTTCACCGGTGCTGCCGCGGCGCCGCCACACTCCGGAGGAATGCGTCTGTGCCTGCATCTGCACCCGCAGGCTGGTGGACCAGGCCACGATGGCGTCGGCGTCGCAGTTGACGTACCGGTCGGGCGTGACCTGCATCATCAGCGGCATCCCCGAGGTCATCAGAGCGACCTTGCCGCGTCCGGTGATGTTGAGCTGGTACTTGCCCGAGCCGGAGATGCCGTACTGGCTGTCCACGGCGATCACGTCGTAGTGCAGCGAGGAGTCCATCGCCAGGACATAGCTGCCGTCCACGGTGAGGCCGTCCTGTTCCACGTCCACCACATGGATGTGCTGGGCGAGGTTGGCCAGATAGACGTTGCCCTGCCCGTGGCAGCGCATCAGGTCGAGGCCCTCCCCGGTGTGCGCACGGGAGCGCTGCTGACCGGAGTTCTGGTACTCGGCGTCGAACTCCACCAGTCCCTGGTAGGCGACCATGGTGCCCTTGCGGGCGAGGATGTCGTCGTGGCCCTCCAGAACGACGCGCAGCATCTGCTTGTTCTGCAGGCTGTAACGCTCCTGGGACTGCTGCTCGTTGTAGGCGAAAAGCGGGCTCTGCATGGTGTCTGACTCCCCCTCAGCCCCGGACTCGGAGACGGTCGGTGCTGTCCTCACTGGGCTGGACGACGACGATGCCCTGTCCGGAGAACGCCATCTGATACGCCTCGCCGCTGCCCCGTCCGATCAGCGACTGCGCCTTGAAGCTGCGCTTGCCCTTCACCTTGAGGTTCGGGGACCAGGCGACGAGCGCGTCGGGGTCGACGTAGGTCTCGTCCTCGCCGCCTCCGCAGTCGACGACGATGGGCTTGCCCCGAGAGGTCAGCGCGACCCAGCCCTGCCCGGAGATCTTGGTGTTCCACAGGCCCTGTCCGGCGAACTTCGCCAGCCCCTTGACGCGTTCGACGCCCCACTGGAGGTGTGCGTCGAAGGCGAGCAGGTTGGTGGCGTTGACGGAGATCCCGTCGCCGTTGAGGTTGATGACGACGACGTTCGCACCGTAGTCGGAGAGGTAGAGCAGGCCGTCTCCGGAGCACTTCATGAGGGGCGCGCCCTCACCGGTCATCCAGTCCTTGGCGATCTGGCGCACGGCCGGCGGGTTGGGCTCGTACTGGACGAACCCTTCGTAGGCGACCATCGACCCCACGCGCGCGAGAAGGTCGTTCCCGGTCTGCATGGCGACCTTGAGCATGTGGTTGCCGTGGTTCTCCATGCGCGCGGCGACGGGTGCCGGGGCAAAGCCCGCGAGCTGCTGGTTCATAGGACGGGCTCCCTCAGACCTCGTACGGCTGGACGACGATGAAATTGCCGGGCGCGCCACGGAACTGGAGGTTCACGCTCTCTCCGGTGTCGCCCGGGTAGGCGTTGCGGCGCATCCGGACCTGGCTGGAGACGATCACCTGGGAGGCGGCGGACCAAGCGACGACCGCGTTGCAGTCTGCGAACGTCGTCGGCGTCACCGGCAGCACGACCGGCACGCCGTGCGTCTTCACGACGATCGTGCCCGTCCCCTGGAACTGCATCGTGAACAGCGCGCCTCCGGGGATGCCATGGCCTTCGACGCGGCGCACCTCGTACTGCAGCGTCTCGTCGAATGCGAGGACGTTCTCCGCGGAGACACAGACGGCGTCGCCCTGCAGCTCGATGGGGTGCAGCATCGCCGAGTTATCGGCGAGGAACACCTGGCCGCGACCCGAGCAGCGCATCAACTGCATCTCCTGGCCGGTCGCGTTGCCCACGATCCGGCCGGAGAATCCGGCGCCCTTGTAGCTGAAGTCGACCTTGCCCTGGTAGAGCACCATGCTGCCCTGGCGGGCGAGCACGGCCTGGTCGCCGCCCGCACCGAGGTCGACGCGGATCATCTTCTTGTTCTGCGGCGTCCAGCGCTGACCGGTGGGCGCCTCCTTGTACGGCTGCAGAGCCGCGGCGACACCGGCACCGCCCTGAGGAACGTCCTGCGGTACTCCGTACGCGCCAGGCGCACCCGGAGCGCCCGGCGCACCGGGCTGGCCGGGGACCTGGCCGAACGGCGGCTGCTGGCCGTAGCCGGGGGGCGGGGTCTGCTGGCCGTAGCCCGGAGGCGGGGCCGGCGCCTGGGGCGCCTGAGGTGCCTGGGGCTGCGCGTAGCCGGGCGGCAGAGGCGCGCTCGGGCCGGGGGCCTGGCCGTACGGAGGCTGCTGCTGGCCCGGCTGCCCGTAGGGCGCGGGAGCGGGAGCCGGGGGCGGTACCGGAGCACCGCCGGGCGGGCTCATGGGCGCGACGATGGTCGGCGCGGCGTGCACCGGGGGTGCGGGCGCCGGCGTCGGGGTGGGTCCCTGGGGCGGCGCGAAGCCCTGGGCGGGCTGCGGCGCGGGGCCGGGAGCCGGGGCCGGGGCTGCGGGTCCTGC
>NZ_VCHX02000131.1 GCF_005768555.2 Streptomyces sporangiiformans | reverse complement strand
TGCCGGAAGCCGCGCTTCCGGCAGACCGACCCTGCTCAGCGGGTCGCCGGGGCGGTGTCCGCGTGTGCGGTGCGCAGGGCGGTGAGGAAGGTGTCGGCCGGCTGGGCGCCGGAGAGACCGTAGGCGCGGCTGAGGACGAAGAACGGCACGCCCGTGGCGCCGTATCGGCGTGCTTCGCGGAACCGAAGACGGCGACCACTTTGGACATGCGGCTGCTCCTTGGGAGGCAAGGCATCTTGACCCTGGGGTCAAATTCCCCTACGACCGCAACACGAAACTTGACCCCAGGGTCAAGTTGAATGGGAAGGGGGATGCGACCATGGAGCCCGGACACACGATCGGGAGGAACGCCGGATGCGGGCCGACGCGCAACGCAACGCGGAGAAGCTGCGCACAGCAGCCGCCGAGCTCTTCCACGAGCGTGGCCTCCAGGCGCCCTTGAAGGAGATCGCCCGCCGTGCCGGCGTGAGCCACGGAACCCTCTACAACCTCTTCGGCACCCGCGAGGCGCTCATCGACGAGGTGGTGACCGACCTGGCGGCGGCCCGCCTGGGCGAGGTCGCCGAGCAGGCCCTCGCCCACGAGGACGCCTGGGGCGGATTCGCGTACTACATCGAGACGCTCTGCGAACTGCAGGCCACCGACCCCGCGATCAGTGACGTGGTCGCCGGTCGCTACCCGGACGCCGAACGCCTGATGGCCGTCTGCGAGCGTTCCCACACTGCCGCCGCGCGCATCATCGAGCGCGCCCAGCAGGCCGGGACCCTGCGCCCGGACTTCACCCACGAGGACCTGCTCTTCATCTTCGGCACCAACGCCCTGGTGGCCCGCGCCGCCAAGGACACCGCCCCCGACGCCTGGCGGCGCGGCGTCGCCTTCATGCTCGACGGCCTGCGCAGCGAAGCCGCCCACCCGCTGCCCACCGGCCCGCTGACCTCGCGGCAGCTGTACCAGGTGATGGGCAACCTCACCGGCACGCCGTAACGAGACCGGCCACGAGACGAGTGTGGTGGTCCAGGGACGGCTCACCCGCCCCGGGTGGGTGGCCCGCTCTCGCCCCACCTGTGCTGCCCGCCCGATCGATCCGGGCCCCCTGAGCTCTGATGCGGTCTCTCCCGCCGGAGTCCTTTCGACGCCCCTGGGAGTAGCGTGGGGGCGTCGAGAGCATTTCGCACACCGGCCTCCACGTCGGTGTCGTTCTCGGCGAGTGACGACACCGGGCCGAGCCCACTGAGGCGGCGGTCCCGAGACGGGTTCGCGCGATGCCCGCGACCACCGACCACACCCCGCTGCGGCCGCCACCCTTCAGGGTTCCGACCACCCGCCTCGCACTGAAGCCCATGAGCGCGTCCGGACGGAGTCTGGACGGCGCTTGGTGGCCTCGCTCGCGGGACCTGCCGGGCGAACTCTCCGCCCTGGCCGAAGTGCTGGATCCCCTGTGGGGACGGATCACCCGGATCGCCGTCAACCCTCGGTACTGGCCGGTCATCCCGCGCAAGGTGCTCGTCAACGGCCATGTGGTGAAGGTCGATTGGTTCGCACGCGAGCTGGACCCGCACATGATCATGCTGCTGTCGTACACCGCCGGCCGCTGGGACCTGCTGGTGATACCGCCGGAGACCAGCGCCCCGGCCGCCGCCCGGCTGATGGCCGCCGCGAGCGAGAGCTCCGGCCTTCCTGTGACCGTGACCGCGCTCATGACGGCAAAACAAGCCCTCCACGGCGGCCCGGCGGCCGTCCGGGCACAGGGTCAGCGTCGCGAGAAGGAGTGCGGGAGGGCGTGATCGTCGCTGCCATGTGGTGCTCCTTCTCGACCGAGCATGGGCAGCGTCGCAGGTCAGTGGGAACGATCAGGCGTCGTCGCCTGCGGCGGCGGCCATGAGCGGCTCGGCTGCGTCCATCGGTGTGTCGGGCGGTACGACCAACAGGTCCCAGCGCCCCTGGCCGGAGGCGAGCAGGCAGACCGTGTGCGGGGCGGATGCCGCGGTGGTTCGGCGCAGTCGTACGACCTGGTTGAAGGCGAGCATCCGGCCGGGGGTGGTGGACCATGTCGCCCCGTTGACCGTGACGCTGTTGATGTGTCCCCACGCCTGCGGCAACCCGGCGAGCAGCCGCGGGAGTTCTTCGAGCAGCTCGTAGGAGCGGGGCCACCAGGCACCGTCGAGGCGGCGCGGTATGCCGCTGCGGGGTGCGAGACGCAGGCGGAGGAGGGGATGGGAGGGAAGTGGCGGTTGCAGTGCGGTGGTCATGAGGGTTCCTGTCACATGCCTTGAGGAGGTGGAGGGGTCGGACTGGGCTCAGGCGCGGCGGGCGGCGACGCGTTCCGGAGAGCGGACACAGCGCCGGGAAGGCGCGGGCGACGGCGCGGATGTCGCGGTCGGCGAGCGGTTCGGGCGCGCATCTGTCGGCGGACGCACGGTCGTTGCGGAACAGGGACCACCCAGCCGATGACACCCGATGTCGTGGAATCGCGAGGACGAGGCCGGCCTGAGTACCGGCATACGAAGGGTCCTCGCGCCCTTCACCGTACTCCTGCCTGTCCCGAAAGGGCGCGGGCGGACGACGCCCTGTCCACCGAGTCAGCCCGTGTTCTCAGCGGTAACCCGTGCCCTCGCAAGGGCTCGTCGGGCCCCGGCCAGGAGTAGCCTCGAGTTACCGAGAGCACTTCGTACACCGGCTTCGATGCCGGTGTCGTTCTCGGCGACTCACGACAGCCAGGCCGGTTCAAGCCGGCCCGGGGCAGGGTTCGCGTCATGACCGCACCCATGTTGGACAAGCCGGTGGTCGACGACCGGACCTCCTCTTCGTTGCCGCTCCGCCTCATGCTGGCGCCGACAGACACCGCTCCCCCGCTGATCGACGGCGCGTGGTGGCCACGCTCCCGCGACCTGACGACGGAACTCCCGGCGCTCACCGCAGTACTCGACCCGCTGTGGGGGCGGATCACCCGCGTCACGGTGAACCCCACGTTCTGGCCGGTCGTCCCCCGGAAAGTGCCCGTCCACAGGCATGTCGTGCACGTCGGCTGGTTCACGGCCGAGCAGGACGCGCACAAGCTGCTGCTCCTCTCCTACACCGTCGGCCGCTGGGACCTGCTGGTGATCCCGCCGGAGACGAGCCCGGCGACAGCCGCCCGGCTGATGACCACTGCCACCGATCCGTCGCGCCGTCTCACCGCAAGCGAGCTGATCCGGGAGGCCGAGCTCTTCCGCACCACGGCAAAGACCGACGGGGACTCGGCCCGGGAACAGGTCTGGGACTCCGAGGGCGGCCACGAGGCCCCCGAACCACGTCTCGCAGTCCGGTAGGGACAGCCGTCGACCACCTGACGGCTCCGGCGGAAGGCGCGCTCAGCGACGCGATCGCCGCCGAAGCCGGTGCCCTGCCGGGAGTTCAGCAGGCGGACGTCCGCATCACAGGCCGGCCGGCCCACCCCGCACCCGCACCCGCACCCGCACCCGCACCCGCACCCGCATCACCCTCGTTCTCGTCGGGCCGACGGATCCCGCCGGGTCCCGGTGGCGAGGAGAAGCTGTTCCGCCCCGGTGATGTTGTCGGCCCGGACGGCCTGGGCCATCGTGGCGCGCGCGGCCTCGGGTGTCGCGTGCGGTGGCACCACCAGCATGGAGAAGAGGTCCCCGTCTCCTCGCGTGATCAGAATGGTGTCGTCGCCGACCGGAAAAGAGTCGATGTGCACCACGTGGTCGTCGATGACGATCCGTGTCGGAAGCGTGTCCCAGGCCGCGGTGTCCAGCCCGACGCGCGTGATCGGCCCGAGGTGCTCGGTGAGCGCGCTCAGCAGGTCGGGCAGCTCGGCGCCGATGTCGCGTGACCGTGGCCACCACGCGCCGTCGAGGACGCCTTCGCGTGACTGCGTCGTCTCCAGCCTGAGCAGAGCGCACCCCGGCTTCACGGCCTCATGAACGCCACTCGGCAGTTGCCGGCCAGGGGATGTGTCGGAGTCGGCCATGAGGGGGACCGCCCGTCGTCGAGGTGGTGGTGCGCGAACAGCGCATTCGCACGTCCCACGCTACTCCGCGGGCGGCGGCGCTCACCGGCATCGAGCCCCCTGTGTCGGGTTGGGCACGGACCACGGGAGCGGGCATACGCTTCAGGGGAGGCCGCACGTGACGGGCGGCTGCGATCCGTACGGCGGCCATGTCAGGCACGACCGTCCCCATCCCCATCCCCGTCGCCGCGCCTCGCAGGAGTACACATGAATGATGAGCCTTTGCCCGCCGCGGGCCACGCCGAGGTCGACGTCGTCGCGGCGACGCCGGAGGTCGCCCGTCGCGTCGCCGAAGTGCTTCGCCGCTGCTTCGACTCGAGCGAGCAGCGCAGCTACCCGGCGGGCCACGAAGGAGGGACCCGCCTCCATCTCACCATCGACACCACCACCGCCGCGGGGCCCGCACAGTCCTGGCTGGCGACCAGCGAATCGGGCTTCGAGAACCACACGCACGCTGACGAGGTGTGACCGGACAGCGAGAGCCCACGACGCCACGCCACCACGTCCGCCCCCTCACCGGCGCCCACGCCCCGGAGAATGACAGCCATGGCGACACTCCGTGAACGCAAGACCTACCGGAAAGCGGTCCTCAGATCTCTGTACGGGGCCGTCGAACGCAATCGCCCGGACGTCAGCGGCCTGGCACTGCGCGACGAGCTCGGTCTGGCCGACGAGGACCTCTCCGCGGCCTGCGTCTACCTGGCCGGCGAGGGTCTGATCACCGTCGAGTGGACGTCGCACAAGACTCCCGCCACCGTCTCACTGACCCATCAGGGCATCCGCTTCATGGAGGCGCAGGAAGAGGAACAGTGGGATGCACCCGGTCAGGGTGACTGACCGGTCGCCTGTGTCCCGTTCTCCGTACGGCCCGCTGAGAGGCCGTCGTCCCCGGGGCGCGACGGCTCAGGGGGTGAGCTGCTGGTGTCCTATGACGGAGAGCAGTTCGAGCTTTCCCTGGCTTTCCGTGCCGGGGCGGGCGGTCATGACCACCAGGGTCTGGGCGCGGTTCTCCGTGAACAGGACCTGGGCGTCCACGTCGATGCGGCCGAGGCCGGGGTGGACGATGGTCTTGGTGTCGCCGTAGCGCTGGGCGACTTCCTGGAGTTCCCACAGGCGGACGAACTCGGGGCTGCGTTCGTGGAGTTCGGCGACGATCCGGGCGGCTCTGGGGTCTTTGCTGCCGGCCGTGAGCGCGGCCCGCAGGCGGGCTGCCTGGGCGCGGCTGTGGCGGGGGTGGTCCTCCTCGGGGTACACCAGCCGCTCGGCGGGGTCGGTGAACCAGCGGTAGTAGGCGCTGCGGGCCAGGCCGGTGTGGCGGGTCTGGTCGCCGAGCAGCGCGGTGGCGATCGGGTTCATCGCGAGGGTGTCGGCCATGTCGGACAGAACCAGGGCCGGGGTGTCGTCGTTCAGGCGCTCCAGGACCCGCATGAGGGCTGGGCTGACGTGCTCGGAGCGCTGGAAGCGGGCGGGGGCGTTGTGGCCGATGAGGGCGAAGAGGTGGTCGCGTTCGTCCGGTGTCAGCCGCAGGGCCCGGGCGAGGGCGGCGGTGATCTGGAGGGACGGCTGCGGGGCGCGCCGCTGTTCCAGGCGGGCGTAGTAGTCGGTGGACATGCCGGCGAGCTGGGCGACCT
The DNA here is from genome assembly GCF_005768555.2 of Streptomyces sporangiiformans. Classification (GTDB taxonomy): domain Bacteria; phylum Actinomycetota; class Actinomycetes; order Streptomycetales; family Streptomycetaceae; genus Streptomyces; species Streptomyces sporangiiformans. The sequence continues at coordinate 86,025 of NZ_VCHX02000131.1, read as the reverse complement.
CCTCGCGGCGCAGCCCTTGGGTGCGCCGGCGCGGGCCCTCGACCAGTCCGACGTCGTGCGGGCGCAGCGCCTCGCGCCGCCGACGCAGGAACTCCGCCAGCTCTTTCTTGTCCATGCCCTCCATCGTCGCCGCTTTCCGTTGTCCCAGCCAGGGACCGCCGATCCATGGACAAACCTTCCGCTCCCGCCTCCACGCAGGCGCTCCTACGGTCGAGGCTGCGGGCAGCCCACCGGCCCGCGTCCAGCGAAGGAGACAGACCCCATGAAGATGACCGGCAACACCGTCCTGATCACCGGCGGCACCTCGGGCATAGGGCTCGGCCTGGCCCTGCGCCTGCACGAGGCCGGCAACAAGGTGGTCGTCGCCGGCCGGCGCAAGGAACTGCTCGACGAGATCACGAGCGAGAACCGGGCATCGAGGCGCTCGTCCTCGACGTCACGGACCCCGAGTCGATCGCCCGGGCCCGGGATACGGTGGCGTCCACCTACCCGGAGCTGAACGTCCTGGTCAACAACGCCGGCATCATGCTGCGGGAGAACCTCCTCGACCCGGCCGACCTCCGGGTCGCCGAGGACCACGTCACGGTCAACCTGCTCGGCACGATCCGGATGACGTACGCCTTCCTGCCGCTGCTGGTGGGCAAGGACGAGGCGGTCGTCATGAACGTCACGTCCGCGCTGGCGTTCGTACCGTTGCCGATCACCCCCACCTACAACGCGACCAAGGCCGCGCTGCACTCCTTCTCCGAGAGCCTGCGCGTGCAGCTCGCCGGCGCCGACGCCCCCGTCCAGGTGATCGAGGTGGCCCCGCCGGGTGTGCGCACGACCCTGCTGGGCCAGCAGGACGACGAGAACGCCATGCCGCTGGACGAATTCCTCACCGAGACCCTCGCCCTTCTGCGCGAGAAGCCCGACGCCAAGGAACTCGTCGTCGAGCGCGCCCGGTTCGTGCGCGACGCGGAGGCCAACGGCATGTACGACAACGTCCTCGCCATGCTCAGCGGCGTCTGAGCGAAGCGACGCAACCACTCCTGACCTGTAAGGACCGACGTGAAACCCACGAACGAAGACACAGTCGAGATAGCGAGAGTCCTGGCTCTGTGGGGCCACATCATGGACGATCGCGAGCTGGACCGCCTCGGTGAAGTCCTCACCGAAGACGCGGTATGGGACGGAAGCGCCTTCGGCTTCGAGCCGGTCGTCGGGCTGGACGCGATCACCGCTGTCCTGAGCGCCGACGGGCACGCGCGAGCTCACCACACGACGAACATCGTCGTGTCCGAAGGTCCGGGCGACGAGGTCCGTGCCCGGTCCAAGGGCCTGGGTGTCGTGGGCGGCGGCACCGTCATCAGCGTCGTCCACGCGGACGAACTGCGGCGTACCGATGGCGGCTGGCGCATTTCCAGGCGCGCCATACACGTCATATGACTCTTCAGGTCCTGATGACCGGCCTTCCTCAATCGAGCTCGGCACACCGCCGGCGCCATGCATGCACCCTGCGACCGAGCAGGGGCCGACCGGGACCGGTTCAGAGGCCGAAGCGCGTCCGGAAGAACCGGTCGAGATCACGGCGGTCGGCGGCCGGCGAGGGCAGCGTCTCCCCGCCGGACGGGCGAGAGCGCAGGCCGTCGAGGAGTACGGCGAGGTGGCGGCCCGCGAGATCCGCCGCCGGGCCGGTGGTCTCGTCGTCGGGGATCCGGGCCGGGATCGAGTTCAGCATCAGGACGACATCGAACACGTTCACGTCCGTACGCAGGTCCCCGGCGTCCTGAGCCCGGGCCACCAGGCCGTCGAGGTCGGCCAGTAGAGCGGCCCGGGCCGCCATGAGCTCAGGCCCGGGCTCCGTCGTACGCCTGCGGGAGACGGGGAACATCTGGCTGCTGCGGAACCGCGCCATGTGTCGCATGACCCGCGCGAAGGCCGCCCAGGGATCCGGCTCCTCCGCCGCGGCGCGCTCGGTCTCGGCGGACGTCTCCGTCATGACGTCGACAGCGACGCGTTCCACCAGCGCGCTCTTGTTCGGGAAGTGCCGGTAGATGGTGCCCATGCCCACTCCCGACCGGCGGGCGACCTCCTCGATCGACACCTCGTACCCGCGGTCGGCGAAGACTTCCCGGGCGGCTTCCAGGATCAGCCGGATGTTCTCACGGGCGTCGGCGCGCAGCGGGCGGTCGGCGGAGGGTGTGGACGGGCTCATGTGCCTCCGATGTTAGCCTCCGACTTAACCGGAAATTGATTTTCCGGTTAGCACCCTGTTCCGCATGAGGAGGCCCCATGACCGACTTCCCCGCCGACTTCCGTGGCGCGTTGCTGCGGCCCGGCGACGGCGACCGGTACGACGCTGCCCGCGCGCTGTACCAGGGCCGTGCCGCCGACGAAGGGCCCGCGCTGATCGCGCAGTGCGCCGACGAGGACGACGTCGCGACCGTCCTGCGCCACGCCTGCGCCCATGGCATCCCGGTGGCCGTACGCGGCGGCGGGCACGGCTCGGACGGGTACGCCATGCCCGGCGGCGCGCTGGTCGTCGACCTCTCGCCGATGAAGGCGGTCACCGTCGACCCGGAGACGCGAGTGGTACGGGCCCAACCGGGCGTCCTGCTGGGCGAGTTGGACGCTGCCGCGCAGGAGCACGGTCTCGCCGTACCGGCCGGCACGGTCAGCAGCACGGGCGTCGCCGGACTGACCCTCGGCGGCGGCATCGGCCACCTGATGCGCCGCTACGGCGCCACCGTGGACAGCCTGCTCGCGGGCGAGATGGTCACCGTGGACGGCCGCAAGGTCCGCGCGGACGAGGCCGAGAACCCCGAGCTGTTCTGGGCGCTGCGCGGAGGCGGCGGCAACTTCGGGGTCGTCACCGCCTTCGAGTACCGCGCGCACCCGGTCGGCCCCGACGTCGTCGCCGGACAGCTGATCTTCCCCTTCGACCAGGCCGCCGACATCCTCGGCAAGCTCCCGGCCCACATGGCCACCGCTCCGCGCGAGTTGGGCCTGCTGGCCGTGCTCGCCCCGGCCCCCGCGCTACCGATGCTGCCGCCGGAGGCACACGGAAAGCCGGTCCTGGTCCTCGTCCCCGTCTACACCGGGGACCTCGCCACAGCAGATGAGGTCATCGAGCCGCTCACCGCGCTCGGCCGGCCGGTGGCCGACCTGGTCGCGAGGGTGCCGTGGCTGCAGGCGAACAGCATGCTGGACGCCGTGGCCCCGTACGGCAAGCGCATGAACCTGCGCGGCGGGTACCTCCCGGCCCTGTCCGCCGACGCCATCGAAGTCCTGCTGCACCACGCGGCCACCGCGCCCTCGAACCCGGGCGCCGCCACGTCCTTCAACATGTGGTGCATGGGCGGCGCGATCTCCGAGGATGTCGCCGAGGACGCCACCGTCTTCTCCCGCGAGGGGGCGGCCTGGCTGTGGGAGGCCGTCAGCATGTGGGACGCGCCCGAGCACGACGCACAGTACGAACAGTGGGCGACGACCGTCGGCGAGGCGATGCGCCCCCACTCACTGACCAGCGGCTACACCAACCTCACCGATGACCTGGGAGAGCCGTGGCGCAGCGGCGTCCACGGCAGCGAGGCCAAGTACCGGCGGCTGCGCGCGGTCAAGGCGGCCTGGGACCCGGACAACGTGCTCCGTTTCAACAAGAACATCGCCCCGGCGACCGCCGGATGACCGCACGCGCGGACAGCCCCTCGTCTCAGCCACCGGGCGTTGTTCAGTGCCGCGGACCGGGTGACTGAACAAACCGGTGCCGCGCTGAACTGGGCGCACGGTGCCGGAATCCGGCCCGCGAAGACGGGATCACGGCAAAGAGAGAGGTCGTTGGATGTTCAAGAGGAGGAGTGTCGCCGTCGCGGCCGCCGGGCTGGTACTGGCCGTCGGCGGCTGCGGGGGCGGGGACGGGACGGACGAGAAGGCCGACGCGTCGGACAAGGGGTCGGCCGAGCCGACGCGGACACGGCCGCCGTCCAAGGAACTGGTGGAGTGGGTCGGCGGCATGTGCGAGTCGACAACCGCGCTCAAGAACCTGCGGACGGACAGCGCCGCGGATCTGAAGGAGATCCGGAACTCGGACGAGGGCGGCCTGCCCGCCCAAGCCCTCGCCGTCAGCTACCTCTCCGGGACACCGATGACAGTGGAGGACGTGGAAAGCGACCTGGAGGCCCTCGACCAGTCGGGCGTTCCCGCGGCCGACCGGCTGCTCGACGCCTGGCTGAAGAAGGTGAACCGCGTCGTGACCGAACTCGACGAGGTGTCCCCGAGCGCGGCCATCGACGACGCCGAGGGCAGTACGGCGGGCGTCGACAAGCTCGTCCAGTCCCTCACCCCGCCCAAGCCGGACCTGCCCGCGCTGGGCAAGAAGGATCCGCAGCTCGCGGCCGCGTACCAGAAGGCCGAGCAGTGCGCCCCGGGCTGGAAGCCCGACGAGGAGGCCGAGGGGGCGGACTCGCCCGCACCCGACCCCACCGGTCCGCTGCCCAAGGCGGCGGACGGCGGGAACTTCGAAGCCTGCTCGGACGGTGCGTGCGAGGTCCTGGTGACCTCCACGGCCAACATCACCGCGAACGGGGTGAACGTGCATGTCACCGTGGGGAACTCCGTCACCTTCCAGACGCCGAGCACCATCATGAACCTCGGCGGCCAGGGCGGCGTGGCCAAGTTCGGCGACGATCTGAAGGTGACCGTCGTCGCGCAGAACCAGAACGGTGCCGTGCTCGAGTTCACCATCCCCTGAGCGCGCTCAGCGCGCCTGGCGCGCCTGACGCCCCTCGCACACCTCCTGGTAGCCGAGTTGCGGCAGGTGCTCCTCCCATTCGGCGCGGGTGAGGACGCCGCCGGTGCGGTCGCAGACGTAGTCCGCCGCGCGGTCCGCGTCCAGGGTCCACACCCGGGCCGTCAGGTCGTAGCCGGCGGAGGCGAGGGCGTCGCCTTCCGGGCTGAACGCGACGGAGGTGACGGTCTCGAGATGGCCGGTGAGTTCCTGGCCGGCGGGCTCGGCACGGGCCGGGTCGGCCACGTCCCACAGGCGGACCGTATGGTCGCCGCTGCCGGTCGCCAGCGTCTTCCCGTCCGGGGCGAAGGCCACGGAGTTGACCGGCCCGCGGTGCCCGGCCAGCTCCTCCCCCACCGGACGTACGCGGTCCGCCTGTTCCACGTCCCACAGCCGCACCGTACGGTCGTCGCTGCCCGTCGCCAGCGTCTTCCCGTCCGGGGCGAAGGCCACCGCCTCGACCGGCTGGTCGTGCCCGGTGAGGGCAACGCCTGCGGGCCGTGGCCGCGCCCCGTCGCCCACGTGCCACAGTCGCGCCGTGTCGTCCTCGCTGCCGGTGGCCAGGGTGCGGCCGTTCCGTGCGAAGGCCACGGACGTGACGGCGTCCGCGTGGCCGCGCAGCGGTTCGCCCAGCGGCCGTACGCGGTCCGGCCGGCGTGCGTCCCACAGCCGCACCGTGTCGTCGCGTCCGCCGGTGGCCAGCGTGCGGCCGTCCGGGGCGAACGCGACGGCGAGGGCGCCGCCGTCGTGCGCGTCCAGCGGTTCGCCGAGCGGGACGGGACGTTCGGGCACGGAGACGTCCCACAGCCGTACGGTGCCGTCCTTCGAGCCGCCTGCCAGCGTGCGGCCGTCCGGGGCGAACGCGACGGCCAGCACCTCGTCCTCGTGGCCGGTGAGCGTCCGCGGTATCCGGCGCGGGCGGCCCGGCTCACCTACGTCCCACAGGCGGATCAGCGCGTCGTCGGTACTGGCGGCGGCGAGCAGATGGCCGTCGGGGCTGTAGGCGACGGCCGTCAGGGGGTTGGTGAAGTCGGTGAGGACGGTCGGGGGCCGGTGCCAGAGGCGGACGCTGCCGTCGGCACCGGTGCTGGCGAGGGTACGGCCGTCGCGGCTGAAGGCCACCTCCCACACGGCCTCCGTGTGGCCGGTCAGCGGCTCGCCGAGCTGCTGCGGGTATGCGGGGTTGGCCACGTTCCACAGGATCGGGGAGTTGTCCTCGCCCGCGGTCGCCAGGGTGCGGCCGTCGGAGCTGAAGGCCACGGACGTGACGGGCGCCGTGTGCTCGGTGAGCGGTTCGCCCAGCGGCTGGAGGCGGCCCGGGGCGGACGCGTCCCACAGCCGTACGGTCTCGTCGAAGCCGGCCGTGGCCAGCGTCCGGCCGTCCGGGGAGAAGGCCAGCGTCCAGACGGGCGCGCTGTGTTCGCGCAGCGGCTTGCCGAGCGGTGCGATCCCGGGCCGGGTCCCGGTACCGGCCCCGGTCCTGTCGTCCTCGCTGAACCGCCACATCCGTACGGTGCCGTCGTAGCCGGCCGTGGCCAGGGTGTTCCCGTCCGGGGCGAACGCGACGGCGCGGACGCTGCCCGCCTCGGAGTCGTCGGCCTGGGCGGGCTCGCCGAGCGGCGCGGGGCGGGCCGGATCGCTCAGGTCCCACAGCCGTACGGTCCCGTCGTCGCCGGCGGTGGCCAGCGTCCGCCCGTCGGGGGCGAACGCGACGGAGACGACGTTCTCCTCGTCGTGGCTCACCAGCGGCCGGCCGACGGCGCGGGGCCGCTTCCGGTCGCGTACGTCCCACAGCCGGATGGCGCCGCCTTTCCCGGTGGCCACCAGCAGGTCGCCGTCCGGCGGCGCGAAGGCGACCGCGCCGACCGGTCCCGTACGGAGCCGCAGCGGTTCGCCCAGTGACCTCCCCATGTCCTCGGGCCGGTCCGCCGATCCCGGCCGTGCGGCGGTGTCCCACAGCCGGACCGTGCCGTCGTGACCGCCACTGGCGAGCGTGCGGCCGTCGGGCGCGTACGCCACGGAGCTGCCCACGCCGCGGTGCCCGGACAGCCGGGTGGCCAGCGCCCGGCCCGCGTCCGAGGCCAGCCGGGTCCGCAGGTCCGGTGTGGAGCGCATGCGGTACGCGGCGACGTCGAGCCGGGCGGCCAGCTCGGTGCGGGTCTCGCGGACACGGTCGGCCTCGGCCGTGAGGCGGCCGAAGACGGCGTCGTCCCGTTCGGCCTGCGCCGTGGCACGCGCCTGGAGGGCGACGACGGCGGTGCCGGTGGCGAGCAGCACGAGCGCGGCGAGTACGGCCACGACCGTACGGCGCAGTCGTACGGCACGGTTCCGGCGCCGGAGCGAGGCGGTGAGGAACTGCCGTTCCAGCGGGGTGAGTTCGTCACTGCGACGGTCCTCGCGGTCCTCGCGGTCCTCCGGCGCGGTGCTGTGCGGCCGGGCGGCATCCTGCGGGAAGGCGTCGCGGGCGGCGTGCAGACGGGATCCGGCGTAGAGCGCGGCACTCTCCCGGCCGAGTGCCTGCCAGGTGCGGGCCGCCTCGGAGAGCGAGCGGTGGACGCGCAGCCGGTCGCGTTCGGCGTCGATCCATGCGCGCAGACGGGGCCAGGCGGTGATGAGGGCTTCGTGGGCGAGGTCGACGGTGCCGTCGTCGAAGGTGATGAGGCGGGCTCGGACCAGGCGTTCCAGTACCACCCGGGTGTCGGCGGGGCTGCCGAAGTCGAGTTCCGCGTGCTCGGTGGGGCGACGCGTGTCGGGGGTGCTGTCGCCGGGGGCGACGAGGCGGAGCAGGACACGGCGGGCCAACTCGGCCTGCGGCACGGTGAGTTCGCCGTACACCTGCTCGGCCGTACGGACGACGGCGCCGTGCAGCCCGCCGGCCGCCTCGTACGCGGTCTCGGTCAGGACGCGGCCGCTGCGGTGACGCCAGGTCTCCAGCAGGGCGTGCGACATCAGCGGCAGCCCGCCCGGTGCGCCCTCGACCTCGTCCAGAAGGCGGTCGCTCAGGGCGCGTTCGACGATCAGGCCGTCCGCGACGGCCGGGCGGACGATGGCCTCCCGCAGCTCCGCGCGGCTCATCGGCCCGGCGAGCAGCGTGGCGTCCTGCAACGCGGCGGTGAGGCCGGGGTGTTCGGCGCAGCGGCCGAGGAAGTCGGCCCTCACCGCGATGACGACGCGCAGCCGGCTGTCGGCGTCGGTGGCGGCGACGAGGCGGTCGATGAAAGTGTCCCGGTCGGCCGGGTCGGCGCCGAGGGTGTACAGCTCCTCGAACTGGTCGACGATCAGCCAGGTGTCGGCATCGGTGCCGGGTACGGGCAGGAGCCGGTCGGCGTGCGTGCGCAGCGGGTCCGCACCGGGCGTGAGGACCCGTACGGCCGCGGGAGTGGCCTCACGGTCCCCGCCGCCTTCGCCGTCGCGCGGGGTGCGCAGCCTGGGGATCAGGCCGGCGCGCAGCAGCGAGGACTTGCCGCTGCCGGAGGGGCCGAAGACGGCGGTGAAACGGTGCTTGCGGTTCAGCTCGGTCAGCCGCTCCACGAGCTGGTCGCGGCCGAAGAACAGTTCGGCGTCGTCCGGTTCGAACCGGGTCAGGCCGCGGTACGGCGGTCGGGAGGTCTCGTCGTCGGAGGCCTCGGCGGCCACCTCGGCCGACGCCTCGCGCCAGCGCCGCTCCCACTCGATCACGTCGCCGCGGCACGCCTTCACATAGGCGAGCGTCACCGCGCGGCTGGGCAGCTGCTTCCCGGCCGCCGCCTGCGACAGGGCTGTCACCCCGTACCGCGCCCGCTGAGCCATCGCCCGGTACGTGGGTTTGCCCGCGGACTCGCGCAGCGCGCGCAGTTCGGCGGCCAACCGCGGCACCGGTCCAGCTTCCGGATCCAGTTCGCCCTCGGTGCGCCCCGGTCCTGGTCGTCCCGACACGTGCCCGCCCTAGCCTCGTTCGCCCAAGTCGCCGCCAGGCCATCACCCAGCGCGTCCGCTCGGGCGCCCACGGTAGGCAGGCGCGGGGACGGCCGCAACCGAACCTCCGGCGTATTCGCAGGCGGGGCACGGGCGTTCACTCGATCCTCACGCTTCCTCCCGACCAGGTCGTTCGGTTCGCGCCTCCGGGTTGTTCGGTGCCGGGAGAGGGCCTGCTGAACAACTGCGTACGGCGGTCGAATACCCGAGGGACGTGGCCCAGGACGGGCCATGGCACGGTCCGAGCCCGGCGAGGGGAGGGCTCGGGCCGCCCGCTTGTCCGCTTATCCGCACACGCACGACAGGCTGAAGGGGAGTCATGTACGGACGACTTCGCGCCCGGCACCTCTCCATGGGGTTCGGCACGGCGGCACTCGCGGTGACGCTCACGACGACCACGGTGAACGCTGCCCCCGACCGTCCGACGACCGCCGCCGAACGGCACGGCTGGGGCGACCCGCTGCCCGAGTGGTCGGACGAGTTCGGCTACGGCTCCGAGGCCGCCCCCGCCGTACCGGACCGCGACAAGTGGCGCCTGGCGGGCGGCGGCCCCGGCAAGTGCTGGCCCGGCCACAGTGACAACGGCCGCCGCTGCGACGCCAACACCCGGGTCGTCGGCGGCGTACTGCGCATGACGGGCGAGGCGAACGGCGACACCGGCTGGCTCGCCTCGCCGTACGGTCGGCAGTACGGGCGGTGGGAGGCACGCGTCCGGTCCCGGGCCACCGGACCCGACAACGGGCGGCAGTACCACCCACTGCTGATCCTGTGGCCGGACTCGGGCGAGCACCCTCAGGACGGCGAGTACGACTACCTGGAGAACGGCGCCCCGGGCGAGCGGTGCGCCGAGGCGTTCCTGCACTACCCGCACCCGGAGGGCGTCCCTGTGCAGCAGGAGTTCGCGCGCAAGTGCGGCGTGGACCTGTCGCGGTGGCACAACGTCGCCGTCGAGTGGACCCCGGACCATCTGCGCGGCTTCATCGACGGCGAGGAGTGGTTCCGCTTCACCGGCGGCGCGAACGCGGACCGCGACTGCATCCAGTGCGCCCCGTCCATGCACCAGACCATCCAGCTCGACAACTTCCACGGGGACGACCTGCAGAGCGCCGTCTACGAAGTGGACTGGGCCCGGGTCTACGACCTGCCGGACAACGAAAGCGTGAGGTGATCCGCCATGCAGAGCTCTCCGTATCAGCCCGGGCGGGACGGGCAGGCCGATCAGTCCGGGCAGGCGGATCAGGCCGGGCAGGCGGATCAGGCCGGTCGGCACGGTCCGCCGGACACGGCGCGCATGCCCGGGGCTCTCATCTTCGTTCTCGTGATCGTCACCGCGCACGCGCTGGGCACGGTCTTCGGCGGCTGGGCGATCCTCGAGGAGAACCAGAGCAAGCAGGAGCACGGGCAGGACCTGCTCATGCCGATGGGCATGGCCTGGTTCGTGGCGCTGTTCTGCTGGGGGCTGGCGGCGCTCCAGGTCGTCTGCGTCGTACTGGCGCGCAAGCGCCGCCCCTGGGTCCGCGTGGTGCTCGTCGTGTGCCTGGCCTTCGTGGCGTTGTCGACGGTCGTCGGTTTCCTCGGCTCGCTGGCCTCCGGGGCGCCCAGCCTCGCGGTGTTCGTGGTCGCCGGCATCGATGTGGCGGCCCTGTGGGTGGTGTGCGGCGAGAACGCCCGCCACTGGTTCTCCGTACGCGGCCAGGCGCCCGCCTCACCGCAGGGGTGAGTGCCCATGGTCTCCCCGACGGGGCGAAGGTGCCCGGGTCAGAGCCTGCGCCCGAACAGGTCCAGCAGTGCCGCCCAGTGGCGTTCCGTCGCCTCCGCGCTGTACATGGCGGTGTCGGCCTGGGTGAAGCCGTGGTGGGCGCCGGCGTATACCTCGCCGCGGTGGCGGACGCCCGCTGCGGTGAGGGCCTTGTCGAGGCGGTCGATCTGCTCGGCGGGGTTCGTGGAGTCCTGGTCGGCGTGGCCGAAGTAGAGCTCCGCGGTGATCCGGTCCGCGAGCAGGTGAGGGCTGTCCGACGCGTCGGTCGCGAGGTGCGCGCCGTGGAAGCCGGCCGCGGCGGCGACGCGGTCCGGGTGCGTACCCGCGGTGCGCAGGGCCAGTCCGGCGCCCATGCAGTAGCCGACGACCCCCGCCGGACCGTCGGTCGTCGCCGGGGAGGCGGCCAGCCAGTCGAGGTAGACGGCGGCGTCCCGCATCGCCCCCTCGGGGGTCAGTGTCCGTGCGGCCGGCCGCAGGCTCTGGATGATCTCCGGGCGCTCGGCCGGGTTGATGAACTCGGGCAGCTCCACCACCGGCGCCCGGCTGTGGCGGTAGAAGACGTTGGGCACCAGGACGACGTATCCGGCCGCCGCGAGTCGGTCCGCCATGGCCTTCAGGCGCGGGCGCAGCCCGAAGGCGTCCATGTAGAGGAGGACGGCGGGGTACGGAGCGGGGGCGTCGGGGTGGGCGAGGTAGGCGTCGGCGGTTCCGTCAGCGGTCGGGATGTCGACGGACGATCCGTGCACGGCTGCAGTGGTCATGGCAGGGCTCAGTCCTGGGAGAGGGTCGCGGAAGCAGCGCCCGCGGGGCGCCGTACGGCCTGGCCGACCAGTTCCTTCACCCGGGCGGCGGGCACGGGGACACCCGGCGTCTCGAAGAACCAGCGCTGCGCCTCCTCCTGGCTCAGCCCCTCGGGCCGCTCGGCCAGGTACGGCTGAACGTAGACCGGAGTGCCGGGCTCGACGCGCCAGCTGTCGGCGAGGACACCGATGTCGACGGCGTCGTAACCGAGGGCGTCCAGCAACCGGGCCGCCTCCTCCTTGGCCGCCGGGTCGTCACCCGCGATCGGCAGGGCGCTGCGGTCGGGGGCACCGGCGGGACGGGCGCTGATGGACAGACGGCGGAAGTCGATGTTGTTGAACGCCTTCACCAACCGGGAGCCGGCCAGGTGACGCTGGACCAGCTCGGCGGAGGTCATCCCGCCGGCGTCCAGGGCGGCGAGGCGGCCGTCGCGCTCCGGGTAGTAGTTCATGGTGTCGATCACGGTCTTGCCGGCCAGTGCCTCGGCCGGCAGCCGCGCGTGGTTCTTCAGCGGGATGGTCGCCACCACCAGGTCGCCCGCCCGGGCGGCCTCCTCCGGCGTGGCGGCTCGGGCGCGGTCGCCGAGCCCGGCGACGAGGTCGGCGAGGGTCTCGGGGCCGCGGGAGTTACTGACAGCGACGTCCAGGCCGGCGGCCACCGCGAGGCCGGCCACCGCACTGCCGATCATGCCGCTGCCGATGAGTCCAAGAGTTCGAGTGGTCACGGTGTCCTGCCTCCGTCTCGCCGGGCGAGGAGAACATCTCCCCTCACCCTCGGCTCCAGTAGTGAAATTCAAACCTTCAATTGAAACTGAGTGTCACGCTAGCCATCGAGTTTCACTCCTGCAAGTCGGGGTCTGGTGGAGAGGTACGATCGCGGGGTGAGCGCAGCAGGGCGTACGAGCACCAGGGACATCGCACGGGCCGCCGTACGGGCCGAACTGGGCCAGGTGGCCTTCGAGTTGTTCCGCCGCGAGGGCTTCGAGAAGGTCACCCTCGACGATCTCGCCGCGGCCGCCGGGGTCTCCCGCAGCACGTTCCTGCGCTACTTCGGCACCAAGGAGGACGCCGTCCTCAGCGCCTTCGACGCCAAGGGCGAGCGAGTCGCCGACGCCTTGCGCACCCGCCCCGCCGACGAGGACGACTGGACCGCGCTGCGGTGCGCCCTGGACACGGCCATCGAGCCCTACCACCAGGACCCCGACGGCTCCCTGGCCATGACCCGCCTGGTCCGGGACACCCCCGCACTGTGCGCACGGCAACTGGAGAAGCAGCACGGCTGGCGTCCGGCCCTGGCCAGGGCCCTCGCGGAACGCGCCGGGTTCGCCGAGCCCCCGGCGCTCGGCCACTGGGTCCGCGCGTCCGCGGCCCTGGACTGCCTCAACGTCGCCGTCGACCACTGGACCGATTCCGACGGCCGACTCGACCTCGTCTCCCTCCTCGACGAGGCCTTCGCCGCGCTCGCGCCACGCTGAACTCACCGCTGCCCCCGAAGGCCGAGCAGCATCGCCACGTCCGCCGTGACATCGTGGTGCCATGACCATCGAGGTTCGCCCGGCTTCGGTCTTCGAAGACGTCCGCACCCTGGTCGGCCCGAAGTCGCCTGAAGCCAACGTCTGCTGGTGCCTGAGCTACCGGATCCCGTCCAAGCTCAACAACGAGNCTGAGCTACCGGATCCCGTCCAAGCTCAACAACGAGCTCCGGGGGCCGGCCCGCGGTGAGTACGTTGCCGAGCTGTGCCGTACGGGGCCCCCTCCGGGGGTGCTCGCCTACGACGGCGACGAGCCCGTCGGCTGGGCCGCCGTGGCGCCGCGTGCGGACACGTCCTTCGCGCGCAGTCGCAAAATCCCGAACGTCGACGACCTGCCGGTCTGGTCGCTGTGGTGCATCCGCGTACGCCCCGGCCATCGCAAGAGGGGCATCTCGCACGCCCTCATCGCCGGTGCGGTCGAGTTCGCCCGCGGCCATGGCGCACCGGCGATCGAGGCCTACCCCGTCGACAACGGGGAAGCCAAGGTCGACATGACGATGGCGTATGCCGGGATCCGGAAGAACTTCGAACGCGCCGGGTTCGTCCACGCCGCCGACACCACCTCGGTGCTGGCCGGTCATCCTCGGGTCCTGATGCGGCTCGACCTGCGCTGACGGATCAGCCCTGAACCTCGGCGGCCGGAGCCGGAGGCACGGCATGATCAGGGGATCAGTGGCGGGGACGAAGAGAAGGGCGCGGGGCCGTGGGCGAGCAGGCGGAGATCTCGACGGCGAAGCAGGCCGCCGACAACGAACTGGTCCTCGCCTTCGGGCGGCTGCAGGGGGCGGCGAACCGGCTGGAGTACGTCCTGGGGCGGGCTCTTGAAGAGGAGTGCGGCATCAGCCATCTCATGTTCGAGGTGCTGCTCATCCTGGGCCGGGCGGGTGAGCCCGGCCTGTCGATGCGGGCCATCGCCCAGGAACAGGTGCTGACCACCGGCGGTGCCACGCGGCTGGTGGACCGTATGGAGGCGGCCGGGCTCGTCGAGCGGAGCGAGGACCCCGGTGACCGGCGCGGGCGCCTGGTGCGTCTCACCCCGCAGGGGGAGGAGACCGCGGTCGCCGCGTCTCGGGTGCACGTGGAGAACATTCGCCGCTATTTCCTGGCCCCCCTGCCGGCCGAGGACCGGGGACGGTTCGCGGAGGACTTGCGCATCCTGAGCCATTCGGCGCGGGACATTCTCCCCCGTCTGCCCTGACCGAAGGGCTCTGAGCCGCGGTCGAGAATCGGCCTGGATCCAGCGGCGTCCCATCGGCTTGATCTCACGCCATCCAACGCCACCCGACGACAGCAGAGACATGGGTGTGGCGGCCGTCACACACGCCCTGGAATATCTGACACGTCAGTTACTGTTTTGTCAGATGATTCGCTCGCGCCGGGCGGACATCACACCCCTGTCGAGGTCTTCCATGAAGCTCACCTACGTCTTCGACGCCTACTGCGGCTGGTCCCATGGCTTCTCCGGGACGCTCCGCGAGGTCGTCTCCCGCCACCCCGAGCTGCCGGTGGAGGTGGTCTCCGGCGGCCTGTTCACCGGATCGCGCCGCGTACCGATCCGCGAATTCGGACACGTCCAAGGCGCGAACGCCAAGATCGCAGAGCTGACCGGTGCCGAGTTCGGCGACAGCTACGAGCGGCTGATCGCCGACGGCTCGTTCGTCATGGACTCCGAGGCCGCCGCCCGCGGCGTGGCCGTTCTGCGCCTGGCCGCCCCCGACCGGGCGGCGGAACTGGCGATCGCCCTGCAGCGGGCCTTCTACGTCGACGGCCGCAGCCTGTCCGACGCGGCCACCTACCGGACGGTGGCCGAGGAAGCCGGGCTGGACGCCGACGCCGTACTCGCCACCTTCGAGGCGCCCGAGGCGCGGGCCGCCGCCGAGGCCGACCTCCGCCGCACGGCCGCACTGGGCGTCACCGGTTTCCCCACCCTCCTCGCGGTCGACGGCGAATCCGTCACCGTCCTGGCCCACGGCCACGCCACCGCCGACGAGATCGACCAGCGGCTGGCAGCCCTGACCACCGATCACACCCACTGAGCCTTCTGCCCCCCAAGGAGCCCAGCATGAGCACCCTCTCCTTCCAGGTCCACGACCTTGACTTCCCCGCCGGGAGCAAGAACAAGACCGCCACTCTCGTCACCGGCGAGCAGGAGGCGCTGCTGGTCGACGCCGGCTTCACCCGTGCCGACGCCCATCGCCTGGCTGCCGAGGTCCTCGACTCGGGCAAGAAGCTGACGACCGTGTTCGTCAGCCACGGCGACCCGGACTTCTACTTCGGTGCCGAAGTGATCGCCGACGCCTTCCCCGACGCGCAGTTCGTGGCCACCCCGATCGTCATCGAGCACATCCAGCACTCCTACGAGGGCAAGCTCAAGGCGTGGGAGGCCCTCGGCCCGAACCTGCCCACCCGCCTGGTCGAACTCACCCCGCTGACCGGCGACCTCACCCTCGAAGGCCACCGTTTCGAACTCAGGGGCGGCCCCGCCGGACTGCCCGACCGCCATTACCTCTGGCAGGCCGAGCACCGCGCCCTCCTCGGCGGCGTCCTGCTCTTCCAGCGGGAGCACGTGTGGGTCGCCGACACCCCCACCCCTGCCGACCGCTCCGCCTGGATCAAGCTCCTGGACGAGATGGCCGCACTCGACCCGCAGCTGGTCGTCCCCGGCCACCGCCTGCCCGACACCCCCGCGGACGCCTCCGCCATCACCGCCACCCGCGACTACCTGCTCGCCTTCGAGGAGGAACTCGGCAAGGCAGCCGACGGCGCCGCGCTGACCGATGCCCTCGTCAAGCGCTACCCCGGCAACGGCATGCTGATCGCCGCTCAGATCGGCGCGAAGGTCGCCAAGGGCGAGATGAAGTGGGGCTGACACCCATGGCCGGCACCGACTTCGGCGTGTCCACGGCGCCTGTGGATGTCGTACGCCGCCAGTACCTCGCCTCCGCGGCGGGCGACCTGGAAGCCCTGCGCGCCACCCTCGCCCCCGACGTGGAGTGGACCGAGATGGCCGGCTTCCCCCTCGCCGGCACCTACCGCACCCCTGACGGGGTCACGGCCAACGTGATGGAGAAGCTCGGCCAGGACTGGGACGACTGGATCGCCCACGACGACAACTACGTCGTCGACGGCGAGAACGTCGTCGTCCTCGCCCGCTACACGGCCGTCAACAAGGCCACCGGCAAGCCGATCGACGTTCGCGTCGCCCACCACTTCGTCGTCCGCGGCGGGCTCATCGTGCGCTTCGAGCAGTACGTCGACACGGCGCTCGTCCGCGAGGCCATGCCCGACTGACCCGACCGCACCACAGCCGTACGCCGCCGCGCACCACGCGCGGCGGCGTACTGGCGTGCCTTGCGGTCGGTGGGCGTCAGTGAGGTCGCGTCGTCGCCCGTGGACTCTCACGTAGCTCTCGTCGGCGCATGGCTACGCAGGGAGCGGGCGGTCGCTGACCACGTGCTTCATGACCATGGTCGAGGTCAAGCGCTGAACGCCCGGCAGGGTGGCCAGCCGCTGATCGTAGAGCTGCTGGAAGGCAGCCAGATCGCTGGTGACGACGCGCAAGAGGTAGTCGGGCTCACCGAACAGGCGCTGGGCCTGCATCACGTGCGGGATCGCGGCCACGGCTTGCTCGAAGGCGGTGATGGTGTCGCCCTCTCCCCAGCGCAGGGTGGCGAACACCAGGGCCTCGAAGTCCAGGCCGACAGCGGCCGGGTCCACGACGGCGCGGTAGCCGCGGATCGCACCGGCGCGTTCGAGGTCGCGCAGACGGCGGTGACACGGGGAGACGCTCAGCTTCACCCGGGCGGCCAGCTCGGTCACTGTCAGACGGCCGTCCTGCTGCAGCTCGGCAAGAATCTTCCGATCCAGGTCATCCATGGAGAAGATTATCCCTTCCAGGCGGCCAATACGGGGAAAGTATGGAAGCACTTTCCGGCACAGAACGCCTAATCTTCCCTCCGTAAGGGCGAACACAAGAGGGACGATTCAACATGGACGCGGGCACAGTGGCGGCATTCCTGGCAGTGGATCTTCTGCTGGTGTTCACGCCCGGCGCGGACTGGGCCTACGCGATCACGGCAGGGCTGCGGAACCGGTCGGTGCTGCCGGCGGTTGCCGGACTGGTGGCCGGATACGCCGGCTACACCCTGCTCGCCGTGGCCGGCCTGGTGGTGATCGTCGCAAGCTCCGCGAGCCTGCTCACCGCGCTGACCGTCGTCGGGGCCGCCTACCTGATGTGGCTCGGTGGGGGCGTACTGGCACGGCCGGCCACCCCCGGTGCCTCCACGGAGCCCATGGCCGCCTCCGGCCGGCAGATCATGCTGAAGGGCGCCGGCATCAGCGGCCTGAATCCCAAGGCGCTGCTCCTGTACTTCTCTCTGTTCCCCCAGTTCATCGATCCGGCGGCGGGCTGGCCTGTCGCTGCTCAGACCGGCCTGCTCGGCACGCTGCACATGGTGAGTTGTGCCGCCGTCTATCTCGCCGTGGGCGTACTGGCCCGTACCGTGCTGGCGGCCCGGCCGACGGCGGCCCGCGCTGTCACCCGTACGAGCGGCGCCATGATGATCGCCATCGGCGGGTTCCTCCTCGTGGAGCGCCTGGCGGGATGACGGCTCCCGCCTGGCCCCCCCGGCCCAACCACCCAACGCCCCGGCCGACACGTCCACTTCCACTTCCACTTCAAGGAGAGCCGTGGAACACCAGACGCAGCAGGAACCAGCAAGCCCGGAGGTGCGGGCGCGCATCCAGGCAAGCTTCGAACGTCAGGGGCTGATGGGCCATCTCGGTGCGCGCATAGTGCACATCGCGCCGGGGCGCGTGCACATCGCGCTCCCCAGTCGGCCCGAGGTGACCCAGCAGCACGGCTACTTCCACGCGGGAGCGACCAGCGCCATCGCCGACAGCGCGGGGGGTTATGCGGCGTTCACCTTGTTCCCCGAGGACACCTCGGTGCTCACGGTCGAGTACAAGATCAACCTCCTGGCACCCGCCGCGGGCGAGCACATCGAGGCCGTGGGAACGGTCCTGAAATCCGGACGGACGCTGACCGTGTGCCAACTGGAAGTGTTCGGCGTCCAGGACGACCGGAGGACACTCGTCGCAACTGGCCAACAGACGCTGATCCGCGTGAACACGTCCGAACGGTGACATCGTCCTGGCCTGGGCACGGGCCACGAACTCGCCCATGCAGGCCAGGACGTTATCGGCCTCCGCGCCCCCGCCCTAAAGATCATCCCCGGCTCATGTGCCGCTCCGCGGTGGTGACAGGCGCAGCACGGTGCCCTCGCCGTTGGCCGAGAGGACGAGGGATCCGTCCGGGTCCACGGCGAGGCCCGCGAACTGGCCCGCCATGCCGGGCCCTCCGTGCGCGAACAGCGCGGGCTCGGCACGGCGGACGATCCCCGGGGGCACGCCGACTGCCAGGTCTTCGGCGTCGATCCCGCACTCCCCCGTGGTCAGGGACACCGCCCACAGCCTCCGGTGCTCGGTGTCCACGGTGAACAGTTCGTCGCCGCGGACGGCCAGGCCCTGCGGGGCGCCGAGACCCTCCGCGACAGGCACCGCCTGACCATCGTCGATGCGCAGCACCGCCCCGAGCCGGTCGTCGCTGACGTAACAGCGCTGCTCGGCGTCGAAGGCCACGTCCACGGGGTGTTCGAGCCCCTCGGTGAGCACGGTGACGGTGTCGTCCTCGTCGATGGCGATGATGCGGCCGGCGCCGGTCTCGGCGACCACGAGCGCGCCGTCCACCCGCACCGCGAGGCCCAGGGGCTGACCGAGCCCGGTCGCCCTGACCCGCGTGGTCCTGCGCACGGGGTCGTAGGTCTGGACGTTGCCGAACTGCGAGGTGAGGTGCAGGAGCCCGCCGTCGGCGGTGATGCCGTGGGTGAAGATCAGCAGCGCCTCCGTGGTCACGCCGCCCGGTTCGCCCCCGTCGGAGGCCTCCGGGCGGGCCACGCGGTAGTGGTCGGCCGCGTACACCGTGCCTCCGAGGTCGATCGTCACCCCATAGGGGCCGTCGAGGCCGCGGGGCACGAGCTGCCGGGTGCGTCCGTCGGGATGCATCTCCGTGATGCCGCCGCTCGCGAAGCTGGAGACGAACATGCGGTTCTCCGCGTCGAACGCGGCGTTGTCCAGCCCCACGACACCGCTGGTGACGAGCGACCGGGATCCGGTGCCGTGGAGGTCGATGCGCGTCACGAAGCCTTCCGGGCCCCGCGACAGCACGTTCAGGACCCCGCCCTTGTCGAAACGGACCGCGACCGGGTCGTGTACGTCCTCCGCGACCACCTCCGGCACACCGCCGTCGGGGGGAATGCGCCAGACCTGATTGCTGATCATGTGCGGGTAGTACAGGCAGCCGTCCGGGCCGAGCTGCATCGCGTTGCCGAAGGCCAGTCCCTCGGTGAGAACGACCGGGTCGCCACCCTCCGGGAACAGCTCGAGGAGGCGGCCGTTCATCTTCATCTCGTTGACGAAGAGCCGGTCGCCGACGCAGGTGATGCCGTTGGGCACCTTCACCTCGTCGGAGACCAGGGTGTACTCGCCCTGGGGGCTGCGGCGCCACACCCGGCCGGGGACCAGGTCGGCGATGTACATCGAGCCGTCCGTCCCAAAGGCGAGGTCGTCCGGTGACTGGACCGGGCTGTCCATCGGAACGACCACCTCCACGTCCCCGCCTGCCGGGTCCACGGCGCTGATCTGCCCGGCGAGGAACTGCGCGACGTACAACCGCCCGTCGGGCCCGAACGCGACACCGTTGGAACCCCACAGCGGGTTGGGCGGATTGAGCCTCCTGGTGTCCCACCGCTCGCTCGTGGGCTGTCGGCGTCCCGTGTCGTCGAATCGGCTGGGTCGCACGGTCACTTCCTGTCCATGGTGTGGTGACGGTGGCGTGGTGACTGCGGCGGGCTCGCGTCGTCGGTTGTCATTCGGCGATGACCTCGCTCATGCCTCCCTCCGCGCGCCAGCGCCTGAGCAGCTCGTAGAACGCGACCGGACCGTCGCCGTACGACTCGCTCCGGTGTCTGGGCATGCCCTCGCCGTTGTAGTAGCCGGGGGTGCACTCGGACTGGAACTTGTGCAGGTCGGCCGCCTTTTCCCGGATCGTGGCCACCCAGGCGGCCTCGGCCTCGGCCGTCGGCTCCACGTACCGGGCCCGGCGCCTGCGCGCCTCGGCGACGACCTCGGCGACATGGGTCGCCTGTTCGTCGAGGACGTGGACGTAGTTCACGGAGCTGGCGCTCTGTGTCGCGCCGAGCATCAACAGGTTGGGGAAACCCTGGCTGTAGAACCCGTGGAGCGTCTTCGGGCCGGTCTTCCAGGAGTCCAGCAGAGCGACGCCGTCCCTTCCGTACGCAGGGAGTTGTCCGGACACCAGCCCGGAAACGCCGACGTCGAAGCCGGTCCCGAAGATGACGCAGTCGACCTCGTACTCGACCCCGCCGGCCACGACGGCGTGTTCGGTGATGCGCTCCACACCCCCGTGGTCGGCCGTGTTCACCAGCGTGACGTCGGGCCGGTTGAACGTGTCCAGGTACGAGTCGCTGAACGTGGGCCGCTTGCACATGTAGCGGTACCAGGGTTTGAGCGCCTCGGCGGTCGCCGGGTCCTCGACGACGGCGTCCACCCGGGCCCGGAGCTCGTTCATCTTCTGGAAGTCGGCCATCTCCTCCAGACGTTCCCGCTCCTCGGGCGTGACGTCCGCGTAGCCGTTGCTCGGGACGATCTTCTGTTGCAGGCGGGCACTGCTGGTCCAGCCGTCGGCCACCAGGTCCTCGTCCGCCCGGCCACCCGTCACGACCGCGAGGAAGTTGTCCCTGCGCCGCCGCTGCCAGCCAGGCGTCAGCGACTGGGCCCACTCCGGATCCGTGGGGCGCTGTCCGCGCACGTCCACCGAGGACGGGGTGCGCTGGAACACGTACAGGTGCTGCGCGTCCCTCCCGAGATGCGGCACGACCTGAATGGCGGTCGCCCCCGTGCCGATGAGGGCCACGCGCTTGTCGGCGAGCTTGTCGAGGCCGCCGTTCGCGTCACCACCGGTGTAGCCGTAGTCCCAGCGGCTCGTGTGGAACGTGTGCCCCTTGAAGGTCTCGATCCCCGGGATCCCGGGCAGTTTGGGCTGGCTGAGCAGTCCGGTCGCCACCACGACGTAGCGCGCGCTCATGCGGTCACCGCGGTCGGTACCGATGATCCACGCGAACTTGGTCTCGTCCCAGCGGAGTTCGGTCACCTGCGTCTGTAAGCAGGCATCACGGTAGAGATCGAAGTGCTTCGCGATCGCCTGTGAATGCTGTCTGATCTCCTCGCCGGGCGCGTACTTCCACTTCGGGATGTAGCCGACCTCTTCGAGCAGCGGCATGTAGACGTACGACTCGATATCGCAGTGAATTCCTGGATACCGGTTCCAGTACCAGGTTCCGCCGAAGTCCCCGCCCTTCTCGATGATGCGGATTCCCCGCAGTCCCGCCTGGCGCAGGCGGGCGCCGGCCAGCAGGCCGCCGAACCCACCGCCGATGACCACCACCTCGACATGGTCGTTCAACGGCTCCCGGGTGAACCCGGGCTCGGCATGCGGGTCCTCGTCGAAGTGGCCGAACTCGCCGGTGGTACGCCGGTACTGACGATTGCCGTCAGGACGGATCCGCCGGTCACGCTCGGCCCGGTACCGCTCGCGCAGGGCATCCAGGTCCAAGCCCGGGTCTTGTGGATCGGGACGATTCGGTTCGGACAGAGTGTGGGGGGTGGACATGCGTGTGTCCTCTTTCTCTGAGGCAGGCGTGGTTCTCGACGCGATTCAGACCGCTGCCCAGCCGTTGTCCACCGGCAGGATGACGCCGTTGACGCTGCTTGCCGCGTCGGAAGCGAGATAGACAATGGCGGCGGCCTGCTCCTCCGGTTCGGAGATGCGGCCCATGTTGTTCATGTGCCCACCGAGGACGGCCGGTCCGTGGGCCTGCCGGTCGATGTCGACGCCGGTCGCGATATCGGTGATCGTGCCGCCCGGTGCTATGGCGTTGGCGCGGATGCCCTTGTCCCGGTACATCACCGCGAGAGAGCGGGTGAGCCCGAGGACACCGTGCTTGGAGACGGTGTACGCGGTCCCGGCCGCGCTGCCGCGCAGCGACGCCTCGGACGCGGTGCTGACGATGGCTCCGCCTCCCGCCGCGAGCATGTGCGGCAGAACGGCCCGCGTCAGCAGGAACGGCGCCGTGAGATTGATCCGTAGGACCCGCTCCCACTCGGCGTCGGTGACATCCGCCGTCGCGGACATGCTGTCCATGACGCCCGCGTTGTTGACCAGGACGTCGATGCCGCCGAAGGTGTCGACCGCGCTTGCCACGACCCCGTCGACCACCGCGCTGTCGCTCAGGTCGCCCGTGACAGCGACGGCCGTTCCCCCCGCGGACTCGATCGCGCCGACGACGCTCTTGGCCCCCTCGGCGTTCAGGTCGGCGACGACGACCTTCGCTCCCTCCGCGGCGAAACGCAGAGCGGTGGCACGGCCGATCCCGGACGCGGCTCCGGTGACGATGACGCTCTTGCCTGACAGACCCGTAACACCCATGAGGGCTCCTCTGCTCGACGCGTTGGCGTGCCCATGAGGCTACTGGTTTTTGTCTCAGTGCGACACAAAGTCACAGCGCGACATAAATTAAAGTGGGCACAGCAAGTCGAGGAGGGGCGCATGGCCGGACGAGCCGGCGGTTCCACAGGGCGACCGCCGTTGACGGAGCGGCGGCGCGCCGAGACACGTATGGAGATCGCCGAGGAGGCGGTCCGGCTCTTCGTCGCCCAGGGCGTGGCGGCGACCACCGCGGAGGACATCGCCTCCAGCGCGGGGGTGTCCACGCGCACGCTGTGGCGGTACTTCCGCTCGAAGGAGGAGTGCGTCCGCCCCCTGCTCACAACGGGCCTGGAGATACTGACGAAGAGCCTGAAGGACTGGGAGGGGGACTGCTCGCTCGCCGAGGCGATCATGAACGTCCATCACGGCGGAGCCGTCGGAGCGCGCGTGGAAGCGCTGCGCGACCTCGTACGGCTGTGCCGTGACGAGCCGGGGCTGCGCGCCGTCTGGCTGGAGGCGCATTACGACGCCGAAGCCGCGTTCGCCGCCATGATCGCCGACCGCACCGATCGCCCCGCCGACGACCTCGCGGTCCGCCTGGAAGCAGGCGTGCTGAACACCGCGCTGCGCATCGGGGTGGAGGACTGGGCCCTGCGCTCCGACCAGTCGGCGGGCCCGTCCCTCGGGGAAACCAACACGCGCGCTCTGCGGATGATCGCCCGGATCTCCGAAACGGAAGCTCCTGCGCCGTCCGGGACCGGCTCCCACACCGAGGGGTGAGCGGCCCCAGCGCGCGACCGCGGCGCCGCCGAGGAACCGCGTGCACTACACGGCCATCCGGGACAAGTGCACGGCCGACCTGTCCGAGCATGTGGCGATAGGCCTTGTCGACCACGTCGCCTTCCACGAGGTCACCAACGCGCTCGATCCGGCGCAATGCCACGCCCACCACGTGCGCGTAGGTCATCGGCTGACCGGCGCCATCATCGAACCAATCGACACCCGGCAATAACCCTCCGACCTGCAGTTTCACATGCCATGGCCCGACCCTGGCGCCGACAACCGAACCGATGGCGCCAATTACCTCTTGCAATGGCGCCATGCATTGCGCCATCATGGCGACACAGGCGATGAACCCCTCGGTCCCGACTGGGCCGAGGGGTTCGCGTATCGCAGAGCCAGCCATCGGAGAGGCCGGATCATGGAGTCAGCACAGCGCCAGACGCAGGCAGCACCCGGCGCCTTCGCTGCCTTCGCACGGTTCGTACTCTGCGGTGGCGGCGTCGGTGTCGCCTCCAGCTTCGCAGTGGTGGCGCTCGCCGCCTGCATGCCATGGACCCTGGCGAACGCCCTGATCACGGTCGCCTCGACGCTCCTCGCCACCGAGCTGCACGCCCGCTTCACCTTCGGCGCGGGCGGGCGCGGGACCTGGTGCCAGCATGTGCAGTCGGCGGGGTCTGCGGCGGCCGCGTACGGCGTGACCTGCGTTGCGATGTTCGTCCTTCACCAGCTGGTGGCGGCGCCGGGGGCGCTGCTTGAGCAGGCCGTCTATCTGTCGGCCTCCGCGCTTGCCGGTGTCGCACGGTTCGCAGTGCTGCGACTCGTCGTCTTCGCGGGCGGCCGCAAGAAGACCGCGGCCCCGGCCACCGCTCCCGTCCGTGTCCGTGTCCGCGTCCCGGCTCAGGCCTCCCGCACTCGTCGCGTCGATCACCCCGCTCCGATCGCCGTGGCCCTGACCGCCGGCCCGACCGGGCCTTCGGCGGTCCGGTTCCACAGCGTCGGCCTCAGCGAGACGAACGCGGCGCCCGCCCTGTGCGCCGCCGCCTGACCGGCACTCGCCTGACCGGCACTCGCCCGACCGACACCTACCGGAGCGGCACGCGGCCCGGGGCGACCTTGATCGGAGATTGCCCCGCGGGCGTGAGGCACCCCGCTCCTCAAGCGCCGGAGCGGTTGAATTTCGATCCCGGCACCATCATGGCGCCATGCGGCTTGCTATGGCGCCATGATGGTGCCATAGTTGCACTATGGACCTCACTCCCTACGTTGACAACCTCCGGCACGAACTCGCTGTCGCCGCCGAAGCCGGTGGAGACGAAGCCCTCGCCCTGGCCGAGCGGCTCACCGCCCAGCTCGAGTCGGCCGCCCGGCTCACCCTGCTGAACGCCCTGTCCGACGCCATGGACGAGGTCACCCGCGACCTGGCCCCGGGCTCGGTCGATGTACGACTGCGTGGGCTCGACCCCGAGTTCGTGGTCACGGCGCCACCCACCCCGGACACCTTCGGCGAGGGCGATGCTCCGGCCCCGCCGCCGGCGCCCACGCCGCCGGCCCCGGTGGACGTCGAGGACGGCGCCACCTCGCGCATCAACTTCCGCCCGCCCGCCCAGCTCAAGGTCCGGGTCGAGGAGGCCGCGAGCCGCGAAGGGCTCTCGGTCAACGCCTGGCTGGTCCGGGCCGTCGCCGCCGCCCTGGAACCCACGGCGGACCGCGGCAAGAGCGGATCGAGCCGGGTGCACGCGGCCGGGCAGGGAATCACCGGCTGGGTGCGCTAGCCCACCCCACTCACGTACTCCCGACCAAGCAACCAGCAGACAGCAACCAGCACACAACAGCCAAAGGACGGTTCAGCCATGCCCACTTTCGACACCCCCGAGCCCCTCTCCGTCACCCTTGAAGTCGAGATCGGGCGGGCCCGGATCATCGCGGGCAAGCGCACCGACAGCGTGGTCGAGGTGACGCCGAGGGACCCCGGCAACAAGCAGGACGTACAGGCCGCCGAGGACACCCAGGTCACCTGCACGGGCGGGAAGCTCGTGATCAAGGGCCCCAAGAAGCGCTCGCTCTTCGGCAAGGTCGGCGCGGTCGATGTGACCGTCGAACTGCCCACGGGCTCGGACCTGACCGGCAGCACGGGCCTCGGCGAGTTGATCGGCGAGGGGCGGTTGGGGAACTGCCACCTGACGACGGCTGCCGGTGACATCCAGCTGGAAGAGGCCGCGGCCGTACGGCTGAAGACCTCGCACGGGGACATCCTCGTGGACCGCGCGACGGGCGAGGTCGAGATCCGCGGGTCGGGGCGGGTTCGGGTCGGCCGGGTCGACGGCACGGCCACCATCAAGAACCTCAACGGCGAGACCGCGATCGGAGAGATCCGCGGGGAGCTGAAGGTGAGCTCGTCCAGCGGACCCATCAGCGTCCTGCACGCGGACGCCTCCGTCACGGCCAAGTCCGCGAACGGCGCCATTCGGCTCGCCGAGGTGGTGCGTGGGCGGATCACCCTGGACACCTCGGCCGGGGGGCTGGAGATCGGAATCGCCGAGGGGTCTGCGGCCTGGCTGGATGTGCGGTCCGCCGCGGGGCGTGTACGCAATGAGCTCGGGGCGGCGGAGGGACCCGAGGCATCCGAGGAGACAGTCGAGGTCCGGGGCCGGACCAGCGTCGGCGACATCGTGATCCGCCGGGCCTGAGCCGCTCACCGGCCCAAGAAGACCCGAGCGCCCACCATTCCAACAAGCCCGAGCCGCTCACCGCTCCCAAAGGGCCTGCCCCACCCGCGGCGTGAGCACCACGGTGAGGCCGCCCCCAGGTGTGCCCTCCGCGCCCAGCGTCCCGCCCATCGACTCCGTGAAGCCGCAGACCACCGCGAAACCGGGGCCGGCTGCCCCGCGCGGGGCGTCGCCGTAACGCAGCCCAGGCGGTCCGCTCCGCCTGGTCCTCGTCCGACCAGTGCACGTCCTCCGAGCGCAGGGACCTGACGGAGGCCTTGATGCCGGCGACAGGCGTGCGCGGGTCCTGTCTGACCGCCGCGAGCAGCGCCGTGCGGATCCGGTTGCCCTCCGCGAGGCCGCGCGCCTAGCCCCCCCCCCCCCCCCCCCCCCCCCGGTCATGAGCTGATCGTTTCCTGTCAGCGCGCTGACAGGTGGCACCGCAAAAACCGATGGCGCCACATTGGCTCGCAATGGCGCCACACTTATGCCATGATGAAGGCGCGAGCGACGCAGCCCCAACGCGGCGCCTGCCAAGTGGACTTGCAGCCACAGCCCCAGATTCGCACCGCTCACCCCGCACCAGTCGCGCATCAGGTAGGGCCAGCCATGGCGCCACCGCGGCGCCGTACCGCGCTGTCCAGGCAACCGAAGAACCGACCCGCCCGACCCGCACACCCACCACACCCACCGCACCGACCGCACCGACCCAACAGGAGCCCCAAACCGTGGCTACGT
Organism: Streptomyces sporangiiformans; assembly: GCF_005768555.2. GTDB lineage: Bacteria > Actinomycetota > Actinomycetes > Streptomycetales > Streptomycetaceae > Streptomyces > Streptomyces sporangiiformans. Next base: position 59,421 of record NZ_VCHX02000131.1, on the reverse strand, counting down.
TCCTTTCCAGACTGGGCCGCCTCGCCTTTCGCCGCCGGGGGGTGACGCTGCTGCTCTGGCTGCTGATATTCGGCGGCATGGGCTTCGCCGCCTCCTCCGCTCCGACGCCGCCCGCCGATACGTTCTCGATGCCGGGCACCGAGTCGCAGGAGGCTTTCGACCTGCTGACGGAGAAGTTCCCGGACGCGAGCGCCGACGGCGCCAGCGCCCGGGTCGTCGTCCGGGCCCCCGAGGGCCAGAAGATCACCGCTCCCGAGCAACGGGCCGTAGTCGGCCGACTCGTCGCCGAGTTAGGCAAGTCCTCCCCGCAGGTGGTGGGCGCCGCCGACCCCTACAAGACCCCCAAGATCAGCATCAGCGAGGACGGTACGACCGCCTACACGGTGGTGACGTACAAGGTCCCCGCGATGGAGGTCAGCGACAAGGCGCACGACGCGCTCGACGCGGCCGTCAAGAAGGCCGGCAAGGCGGGCCTGACCGTCGAAGCCGGCGGTGACGCCGTGAAGATCGACCAGACGATGGGCGGCACCGGCGAGCAGATCGGCATCCTGGTCTCCGCGATCGTCCTCATCCTGACCTTCGGCTCGATGCTCGCGGCCGGAATGCCGCTGATCACCGCGCTGATCGGAGTCGGGATCGGCATCTTTGGCATCACCGCGCTCGGCTCCACCCTCGGCCTGTCCGGCACCACCTCGACGCTCGCGATGATGATCGGCCTCGCGGTCGGCATCGACTACGCCCTGTTCATCGTGTCCCGGTTCCGTGCCGAGCGCGTCGAGGGGCAGGGCCCCGAAGAGTCCGCAGGCCGGGCCCTCGGCACCGCGGGTTCGGCGGTCGTCTTCGCGGGGCTGACAGTCATCGTGGCCCTCGCCGGACTGGCCGTCGTCAACGTCCCGATGCTCACCAAGATGGGCCTCGCCGCGGCCGGCACCGTCGCGGTCTCCGTGCTCGTCGCGATCACCCTGGTCCCCGCCCTGCTCGGCTTCGCGCCGGTCAAGGTGATGGCCCGCAAGGGACGCCTGCAGTACGCCGTCAAGCCGCTGTCGGAGCGGGGGCAGCGCAAGGCCGCCAAGCGCGCGGCCAAGCCGGCCAAGAAGGACAAGTCCAACCTCGGCTCCCGCTGGGCGAGTTACGTCCTGCGCCACCCCGTGGCCGTCCTGCTCATCGGCGTGGTCGGCCTCGGCACGGTCGCCGTACCGGCCACGAGCCTCGAACTCGGGCTGCCCGGCGAGGGCTCGATGTCGACGGAGACCACCCAGCGCAGGGCGTACGACATGCTCTCGGAGTCCTTCGGGCCCGGGTTCAACGGACCCCTGATGATCACCGTGCAGGCCGAGGACGCCAAGAAGGCGGCCGACTCCGCGGGCAAGGCCTTCGACCGGAACCCCGGCGTGGCCTCGGTCTCCCCCGCCACCGCCAACAAGGCGAACGACACCGCGATCATCAACATCATCCCGAAGACCGGCCCGACCGAGAAGAAGACCGAGGAGCTGGTTCGCGAACTCCGCGACACCGCCGGCGGATTGGAGCAGAGCAACGGGTCCCAGATCCTGGTGACCGGCCAGACGGCCATGTTCATCGACTTCTCGCAGACCCTGGACGACGCGCTCCTGCCCTACCTGAGCCTGGTCGTCGGCCTCGCCTTCCTCCTCCTCATGGTGGTCTTCCGCTCCGTCCTGGTCCCGCTCAAGGCGGCCCTCGGGTTCCTGCTGTCGGTGGCCGCTGCCCTCGGCGCCGTCGTGGCGGTCTTCCAGTGGGGCTGGCTCGCGGATGTCCTCGGCATCGAGCAGACCGGCCCGATCATGAGCACGATGCCGATCTTCATGATCGGCGTGGTCTTCGGCCTCGCGATGGACTACGAGGTCTTCCTGGTCAGCCGGATGCGTGAGTCGTACGTCCACGGAGCAAGCCCCGCCGAGGCGGTCGTCGACGGCTTCCGCCACGGCGGCCGGGTCGTCGCCGCGGCCGCGGTCATCATGATGAGCGTCTTCTCCGGCTTCATCGTGGAGGACAACGACTTCGTCAAGATGATCGGCTTCGCCCTCGCGATCGCCGTCCTCTTCGACGCCTTCATCGTCCGCATGTCGATCGTGCCCGCGCTCTTCGCCCTGCTCGGCAAGTCCGCCTGGTGGCTGCCGAAATGGCTGGACCGGCTCCTGCCCCGGGTGGACGTCGAGGGCGAGAAGCTCGACCAGCACGGGCAGTGCGCACCGCACTCTCGGCCGGAGCGCACCCTCGTCGGCTGACACCCTCACAGAGCGCGTGGCGCCACTATGGCCCCCTGTACTGGCCCCAGGCTGGTGCGGGGGGCGAGTCCGTCGAGCAGATCCAGCCGTAGCTTGGTCGGCGACTGTTTCCTGGAGCGCTTGAGAAGTTGGAAGGCACGGCCCCGTGTGACGATCCGGAGTCGTCAGCCGGAGGTGTCAGCCGGTTTGTCAGCCGAACTCCTCGACGTACTCCTCCGGCGGTCCCAGCTCGGGGTGATCCCGCAACTCCAGGGTTCCGCCGAGCCGTTCCAGCTCGAGGACCGTCACGGTGTTCTCGCCCACGCGCAGCAGCGGTGCCGGGCAGTACAGCGTGACCTGCGGCCCGATCTCCCAGTAGCGGCCGAGGAGGAACCCGTTGACCCAGACGAGGCCACGGCTCGACCCGGGCAGCGCGAGGAAGGTGTCCGCGGGCGTGTCGACGTGAAACCGCGCGACGGCGAACCCGGCGTGCGTGGTCGCGGGACCGGCGGCGACCGCGTCGGCCAGCTCCGTGGGCGACCACTCCTGCAAGGCGACCGGCGTGCTGTCCCAGCCCTGCACGATGCGCCGGTCGACGAGAACGGGACCGAGCAGGCCCTTGTGCCGGCCGATGCCCGGCCCGTAGTTCACCCGGCCGAGGTTCTCGACGAGGACCTCCAGCCGTACGACGTCGCCGGTTCCGTGGATGGGGAGTTCCGGGTCGTCGGGATCGGCGACGCCGAGGAGGGTGCCGTCGCCGAAGACCAGTGCCCGGTCGCGTACGTCGGTGAGAGCGAGCCGGTGCTCGCCCGCCGGGATGCGCGGGTGCGCTGTGTGCAGGACCATTCCCGCGTCGAGCCCGAGATGCTCGAACGAGGCGGGGCGCGGGGCGGTCGAGGTCGGGGCCGGTACGGCGCGCAGGCCGGTGAGCAGGTCGGAGCGGTGGACGAGCGGGACGTGTGCCGGCGGGAGCGTGGGCATCCTCGCGGGTGACCGGAGGGGCCCGCCTGCGCCGAGCGCCTCGCGCACGGCGAAGAACTTGGCGGTGAACGTGCCGTCCTCGGCGATCGGCGCGTCGGAGTCGTAGCTCGTCACGATGGGCTGCAATCGGCCCTCGTCCTCGTTGGCGCCCGCCCAGAGCCCGAAGTTGGTGCCGCCGTGTGCCATGTAGATGCTCACGCTGCCGCCGTCGGCGATGATGCCGCGGAGTGTGCGGACCGCGCTCTCCACCCCGCGGACGTGGTGCCGCTTGCCCCAGTGGTCGAACCAGCCGTTCCAGAACTCGGCGACCACGAACGGTTCGTCCGGTCGCCGCCGCGCGAGGAGTTGCCGGGCGTCGTCGGGCTTGGAGCCCAGGGTGACGGTCGTCAGGGTGCCGGGCAGGGTACCGCCGTCCAGCATGAGCTCGGTGGGTCCGTCGGCGGTGAACAGCAACTCCCGGATGCCACCCCTGATCAGGGCCTGGCGATTCCAGCGCAGGTAGGCGTGGTCGTCGCCGAAGCTGCCGAACTCGTTCTCCACCTGCACCGCCACGACCGGCCCGCCCTCCCCGGCCTGGAGCGCGGCGATGCGCGGGACCAGCTCGTCGAACCAGCGGCCGACGGCGGAGGTGAACGCCGGATCCGAGCTGCGGACCGCGACGTCCCGGCCGGTGAGCCAGCTCGGCAGGCCGCCGTTGGACCACTCCGCGCAGATGTACGGGCCGGGCCGGACGATGACGTCGAGGCCCTCCTCACCCACCGTGCGGATGAACCGCTCGATGTCCCGCCAGCCGTCGAAGCGTGGCGCCTCGTCCTCGCGGGGCTGATGGAAATTCCATGCCACATAGGTGTCGACCGTGTTGAGCCCGAGGTCGGCGAGCCGACGTATCCGGTCCCGCCAGAGGTCGGGGTGGACGCGGAAGTAGTGCAGCGCCCCGGACAGGATGCGATGGGGGACGCCGTCCCGGTACAGGCGGCCCCCGCGCCAGGTGAGCGCGCCGGTGGCGGCGCCGGCCGCCGCATCGGCCGTGGTGTGGGCCAAAGACATGTGTGTCGCGGGGGGCTCAGTCACGGTGCGGAGCCTATGTTATCGATGCCATGCGTAACAAGTTCGATATGATCGGGTGGATGACGATGTCGCGGCCGGCCGCGGGAGAGGAGCGCCATGACCGAGGGCACCGCGAGGCTGAGGCAGCCGAGCATGGCTGACGTGGCCCGGACCGCCGGGGTGTCGGCGCAGACCGTCTCGCGCGCGCTGCGCGGCTCGCCGAACGTCAACCCCGAGACCAGGAGGCGTGTGCTCGCCGCCGTGGAACAGGTCGGCTACCGGTTCAACAGCGCAGCAAGGGCGCTGTCCTCCGGGCGCAGCCACACCATCGGCCTCGTACTGCTGGCGTCCGGGGGGTACTACTCGCGCTCGGCGGTGACCGCCGGTGTCGAGGCGGCCGCCGGTGAGGCCGGGTACGCGGTGAGCATCGCGACCATCGCCGCGCTCGACACGGGCCTGATGGAGCGGTCCCTGTCCAAGCTCGCCGACCAGGGCGTCGACGGCTTCGTCATCGCCGTGCCGCTCATCTCGGTGACGCGGAAGATGGAGGACATCACCCGCGACATCCCGACCGTCACCCTCGACGGCTCACGGACGGCGGGCGCCCGGGTGCTCGGGATCGACCAGCAGGAGGCGGGCCGTGTCGCCACGCAGCACCTGCTTGACCTGGGCCACAGGCAGGTCTGGCACATCTCCGGCCCTGACGAGTGGATCGAGGCGCGCCAGCGGCGGCAGGGCTGGCAGGAGTGCCTGGCCGCGGCCGGCATCGAGGCGCCGCCGCCCCTCGAGGGCGACTGGTCGCCCGACTCGGGAAAGCGGCAAGGGCAGATCATCGCGATGATCCCGGAGGTGACCGCGGTCTTCGCCGCCAGCGACGAGATGGCCTTCGGAGTGATCCGCGCCCTGCACGAGCGCGGCCGGTCGGTGCCCGACGACGTGTCCATCGTGAGCGTCGACGACATCGCCCTGGCGGCCTACTGCTCTCCGCCGCTGACGACCGTCCGGCAGGACTTCTACCGCTACGGCCAGGCGGCCGTCGCCCTGCTGCTGCAGGGCGACGAGGCGGACGTCGACGAATCCGTCGCCACCGCGTCACTGTCGGTACGCGCCTCCACTGCGCCGCCGCGCTCTCGCTGAACCTCGTGTCAGCCCTTCGGTGGCGGGGTGCGCCCCGCTCCGCCGAAGGGTTCCTCGCAAGATCACGCTGAAATGCGCTCGTGGGCCTCTTGCGCCTTCATGTGATCAGTGCCACCGTAAGCCTTCATGTTATCGGTGCCATCGTAACAAGTCCGGATCACCGCGTGATCCAGATCTCGGTGCGTTGGCGCGGCGTCACGGCGGCGTGGCCTGACGATGGGGCCGCCCCCCGGGACTTGTTCCTCCGCTCGCAGTCAGGTGGGCAACTGTCCACGGGAAGGACCCCAAATGAGGAGATCGCTCGTCCTCACGGGCGCCGCGGTCACGGTGCTCGGACTGCTCGCCGGCTGCTCGGCCGGCGGGGGTGGCTCGGACTCCGGCAAGACGACCCTCAAGGTCGCCGCCCTCGAAGGCGGCTACGGCCGGGACATGTACACGCAGGTCGTCAAGCAGTACGAGGCCTCGCACCCCGACATCGACGTGCAGTTGCAGATCTCGAAGAGCATCGAAGACGAGATCACCCCGAACATGAAGGCGGGAAAGTACCCGGACGTCGTGGTGCTCGGCCAGGGCCGTAAGGCCGCCCTCACCGAGACCCTCATCAAGGACAAGGCCCTGGAGGACCTCACTCCGGTGCTGAAGGAGAAGGTCCCCGGCGAGGACAAGACCGTGGGGGACAAGCTCACCGAGGGCATCGTCGGCAACCTCAACACGAACCCGTACCGCACGGACAAGACGTACCTCATGCCGATGTACTACGCGCCGACCGGACTCTTCTACAACCAGGGCCTGTTGGAGCAGAAGGGCTGGAAGGTCCCGGGCACCTGGGACGAGATGTTCGCGCTCGGCGACACGGCCAAGAAGCAGGGCATACCGCTGTTCACCTACCCGACCGCCGGGTACCTCGACTCGTTCTTCTTCGCGCTCCTCGCCGACGTCGGCGGGGAGCAGTTCTACAAAGACGTCATGACGTACAAGAAGGACGTCTGGAAGACGGCGGACGCCCGCAAGGCGCTCGACATCACCACCAAGCTGCTGGGCTACGCCGCGCCGGCCACCGTCGGATACGCCAACGAGCAGGACTTCACCAAGAACCAGCAGCTGATCCTCGACAACAAGGCGCTGTTCATGCCGAACGGCACCTGGATCGTCGGAGAGATGGCGGACGCTCCCCGCGCAAAGGGCTTCAAGTGGGGTCTGACACCGCTGCCGGCGGTCACCGCGGGCAGCAAGCGCTACATCACGACGTCGGTCGAGTCGGTCTGGATACCCAGCGCCGCCGAACACAAGGACGCGGCAAAGGACTTCATCGCCTACCTGTACTCCGACAAGGCGGCGAAGATCTTCGCCAAGTCGAACGCGATCCAGCCGATCGAGGGCATCGCGAGCAGCCTGTCCGGGGAGAACGCCGAGTTCTACAAGGTGTACGAGGACCCGTCGGTCGCCCCGGTCGTCGGCGGGTTCGCGAGCACCGCGCCCGTCCAGGGCGTCGACATCAAGGCCACCCTCTTCGACACCGCCAACAGCATCATCAGCGGCGACACCACTGAGGACAAGTGGCAGGCCGCGCTGAACGGTGCCAGCGAGAAGCTGCGCCAGGCGGGCGACTGACGTGCCCGGCGGCGGCCCGGCGTGCCCGGACCGCCGCCGGCGCCTGCACCCCGGAACCCCTCACGCGCACCCTCGACTTCCTCGAGCGACCCAAGGACCGGCACGGTGACGACGCTCTCCACCCCACCCCCAGGCTCGACGAACCGCACCTCCGAACAGGCGCCGCCCGACGGGAGTTCCCGGCGCGGCGCCCGGTCCCCGGCCCACCGGCGCGGCAACACCGGCTTCGTGCTCGCCTGCCTGCTGCCCGCGCTGGTCCTCTTCGCGGTGTTCATGGTGATCCCGACCGTGAACGTGTTCCGGACGTCCCTCTACACCTGGGGCGGGTTCTCCCCCGACAAGCGCTTCGTGGGGCTCGACAACTTCCGCCATCTCCTCGACGACGAGCAGTTCGTGCGCGCGTTCCAGAACACGGTCGCGCTCCTGGTCGTGGTGACCGTGGTGACGATGGGCCTGGGCCTGTTCCTCGCCGCGATCATGACCCGGCAACGGCTGCGCGGGCGGAACCTCTACCGGTTCGTCCTCTACATCCCCAACGTGCTCTCGGTGGTCGTGATCGCGGCCATCTTCTCCGCCGTGTACGACCAGAAGAACGGTCTGCTCAACGGCACGCTCCGGCTGCTCTCCCTCGACGGCCTGCAACAGGTCTGGCTCGGCAACCAGAAGCTCGTGCTCTACTCCGTCGCCATCGCGATGGTCTGGCAGTCGCTGGGCTACTACATGGTCCTCTACATGGCGGGCATGTCGAGCATCCCGGAGGAGCTCTACGAGGCGAGCGCGCTCGACGGGGCCTGTGCCACCCGGCAGTTCTTCGCCATCACGCTGCCGCTCATCTGGCAGAGCCTGCGCACCACGCTGACGTTCTTCGTCATGAGCGCCGTGAACCTCAGCTTCGTCCTTGTCCGCGCGATGACCGGCGGCGGGCCCGACGGCTCCTCCGACGTCCTGCTGAACTACATGTACAAGCAGGCGTACACGAACTCGTCGTACGGCTACGGCATGGCCATCGGTGTCGTCATCTTCGCGTTCTCGTTCCTCGTGTCGCTCCTGGTGAGCCGGGCGACGCGGCGCGAGCCCCTCCAGTTCTGAGGACGGACACCATGACCATGATCAGCTCATCCCGCCCGCGCGCCGATCGCCCGGGCACCGACCGCCCCGGCGCCGACCGGCCGCGGACCGGCCGTGCGCTCACCTACGCCCTTGTCATCGCCCTCGCGCTCGCCATCGCGGTGCCGGTCGCCTGGGTGCTGCTCGCCTCCCTCAAAGGGAAGAGCGAGTTCTTCGGCAGCCCCTGGACACTGCCGAAGGGCCTGCACCTCCAGAACTACGCCGACGCGTTCGTCACCGCGCACATGGGTCAGTACTTCCTGACCTCGGTGTTCGTCACGGTGCTCGGGCTGGTGCTCGTGCTGGCCGTCTCCGTGCCGGCGGCCTACGTCATCGCCCGGTACGAGTTCCGCGGCCGCCGCCTCGTGGAGATCGCGCTCCTGGCCGGGCTCTTCGTCAACGTCAACTACATCGTCGTACCGATCTTCCTCATGCTCGTCGACTGGGACCGCGCGCTCATCGACGTCTTCCCCGGCGGGTTCTTCATCGACAACCCCGCGGTCCTGTCACTCGTCTACGCGGCCACGTCGATCCCGTTCACCATCTACCTGCTCACCGCGTACTTCCGGTCGATACCGGTGGAGTACGAGGAGGCCGCCGCGCTCGACGGGGCGTCCCGCTTCCGGATCATGGTCCAGGTCATGCTGCCGATGGCGCGGCCGGCGGTCACCACCGTGATCCTGTTCGACTTCCTGGCCTACTGGAACGACTTCATCATCGCGCTCACCCTGCTCCCCGGCGAGGGCAAGACGCTGCAGGTCGGGCTGCTCAACCTGTTCACCGCACAGAAGGCGGCGGCCGACTACGGGCGTCTCTACGCCGGCATGGTCATCGTCATCGTTCCCGTCCTCCTCCTCTACGCGTTCATCCAGCGCCGGCTCATCGAGGGCATCGCATCCGGCGGAGTGAAGGGCTGACGGAAGGAAATCCCATGAAGGAATCGACGCGTACGGCGCTGCTCGTCACCGCCCGTACGCTCGTCGCGGCGGCCTGCCTCACGCTCGTCGTCACCGCGCGAACGACGGTCGGGTGGGGAAACCTGCTGGTCATGCTCGCCGCGCTGGCCGGGCTGCTGGCCCTGCTCGCCTCGTACAACCGGCGGTTCCGGTGACCGCGGCCGCGGGGTCCGCGCGGGCGCTGGCCGCGGTCCGGCCCAGCGAGCGCCAACTCGCCTGGCAGGCAATGGAGTTCTACGGGTTCATCCACTTCGGCATGAACACGATGACGGACCGGGAGTGGGGCGAGGGACACGACGACCCGGCCGCCTTCGACCCGGCCGGGCTCGACGCCGACCAGTGGGTCGCGGCACTCAAGAGCGCCGGGATGACCGGTGTGATCCTCACCTGCAAGCACCACGACGGGTTCTGTCTGTGGCCGAGCGACGTCACGGCCTACTCGGTCGCCTCGTCGCCGTGGCGAGGCGGCCGGGGCGACGTGGTCGCGGAGGTCGCCGACGCGGCCCGGCGGCACGGCCTGCGGTTCGGGATCTACCTGTCCCCCTGGGACCGCACCGAGGCGTCGTACGGATCGGGGACCGCGTACGACGACTTCTACGTCGCCCAGCTCACCGAGCTGCTCACCCGGTACGGACCGGTGTTCTCCGTGTGGCTGGACGGCGCCAACGGCGAGGGTCCGAACGGCAAGGTCCAGGTGTACGACTGGGAGCGGTACTACGCGGTGGTCCGCGAGTTGCAGCCGGACGCGGTGATCAGTGTGTGCGGGCCCGACGTCCGCTGGTGCGGCAACGAGGCCGGCGACACCCGCCCCGACGAGTGGAGCGTGGTCCCGCGCGCCCTGCAGGACGCCGAGCGGACCGCGGACCGCTCGCAGAAGGCGGACGACGGCGACTTCGCCCGGCTCGTACGCAGCGACGACCGCGACCTCGGCAGCCGCGCCGCGCTGGCCGGACACGAGGACGACCTGGTCTGGTACCCGGCCGAGGTCAACACCTCGATCCGCCCTGGCTGGTTCCACCACGCGGCCGAGGACGCCGAAGTCCGCTCCGTGGACGAGCTGTTCACCATCTACCTGCGTGCCGTCGGCGGCAACTCCTGCTTCCTGCTCAACGTCCCGCCGGCCCGGGACGGGCGTATACGGGACACCGATGTGGCGGTCCTCGATCAACTCGGGCGGCGCATCGAGGACTTCCGGGCGCGGCGGATCGAGGCGACCGCGACGGTCTCGTCCGGTACACCGGGCGACGTCGCGACCGCGTGGCCCGGCAGAGGGCGCACGCCGTGGCGGCCGGACGACACGGACCCGCTGCCCGCCGTGACCCTCGCCTTCGCCGGGCCCCGCCCGGTCGAGGCGGTCGTCCTGGGCGAGGACATCACGCAGGGTCAGCGCATCGAGCACGTCATCGTCCGGGGCCGTCGGGACGGCCGCTGGACGACGCTCGCCGAGGCGAACGCGGTGGGCTACCAGCGCATCCTGACGTTCCCGCCGGCCGAGGTCGACACCGTACTGGCCGAGGTGACGCAGGCCCGGGACACGCCCGTCGTCGCCCAGGTGGCCGCGATAGGGGCGGCCTCATGAAGGGCACCCTGCCCAGGCCGGGCACCTCACGCAAGCAAGGCACCACGCGTAAGCCGGGCACCATGCGTAAGCCGGGGACCTCACGCAAGCCGGGAACTCCGCGCAAGGCAAGCAGCTCGCGCGGGCCGAACACCTCTGGCGGGCCGGGCACCTCCCGCAGGCCGTCGCGCCGGGCAGTCGTCTGGTTCACCGGTGTGTGCGTCGCCCTCGCCGCGCTGGTGGTCACCGGAGTGACGATGGTCAGCCATCGCACCAGCGAGGCCGAGGTGGCCTCCCTCGACGGACACCCCGTGACCCGCGACGAACTGCTCTTCCACATGCGGCGGCTCGCGCCGACCGTGCAGAACGAGCTGCGCAACAAGTACCACCTGCGGGGCGCGACCGACTGGAACGCGAAGGCCGGCGACAAGACCGCGCTGCAGCGGCTCAAGACCCGTGCGCTCGACGAGATCTGGCGGGACAAGACCACGCTCGTCCTCGCGAAGGAGCACGGGCTCATCGACTCCGTGGACCACGCGGACTTCCTCGCCGAGCTGGCCGAGGAGAACGAGTCCCGTGCCAAGGCCATCGCCGCGGGCCGGACCGTCTACGGCGTCGCGCGGTTCTCCCCCGAGGAGTACTACACGCACCGGCTCACCGAGCTCACCACGAGCCTGAAGAAGCGGCTCAGCGCGGACGCCGGCGACCCGCTCCGGGTCACCGACGCCGATGTCCGGCGCGCGTTCGACGCCGACCGTGACGACTGGAGCGCCAACGCGACCACGTACAGGTACTCGCAGCTCGTCGTGCCGGTGCCCGCCGGCGCTTCCGCGGACTACGCCGCCCGCCTGCAGCGGCGGGTGACCGCCGCCGGGCACCTCGAGGCCGTCGCCGCGGGGGAACCCGGTGCCAAGCTCACGACCGGCACGTACGACGGCAGTGGCTCCACCGGGCTGAACGCCCACGACCAGGACCTCATGGCGGTGCTCGGCAAGCTCAAACCGGGCCGGATCTCCGCCCCCGTCACAGGCACCGGCCAGATCACCTACTACGAGCTCGACGGCAAGAACGTCGACGAGGACAAGGCGTTCGCCGACTACTCCCAGCGGATCCGGCAGTCGCTCGTCGAGGAGAAGTTCAACCAGTACCTCCAGCGCCGGGTCGACACGAGCGACATCGATATCAACGCCTCGGCGGTGGACGCCATCAACGCAGAGGATGTGCAGCAGTGAGACCTGTCCCCCCAAGACCTGCCGATACCGAACCATCCCCCGTCAACGAGGCGGCGCCGACGCTCCGGTGGCCCCCTGCGCGGGCGCTCCGCGCGGTCCTCACCGCCCTGCTCGCCGCGGTGCTCGTCGGATCGTTCGTTCCCGCCGCGCACGCCGCCGCGGCCCCGGACCCCGCTCCCGCCACCGCCGCCGCCACCACGCCGTCCTGGCCGGGCAACGCGCCGAACATGACCGGCGGCACGGACTACTTCATCGACGCCACGAGGGGTCGCGACAACGCGGCCGGGACCTCACCGAAGACCGCCTGGCGCACCCTCGCCAAGGCCAACTCGACGACGTTCGCGCCCGGCGACCGCATCCTGCTCAAGGCCGGTGAGGAGTGGCAGGACGAGCAGCTGTGGCCGAAGGGCTCGGGCAGCGCGGGCAAGCCGATCACCATCTCGGTGTACGGCGACCCGAGCGCCGGCCGGCCGTACATCGCGACGAACGGCAAAGTGCCGAACCCGTTCAACGCCGACGGCACGAAGAATCCCGAAACCGTCGGCATGACCGGCGCCATCGTGCTGCGCAATCAGCAGTACTGGGACATCAACAACGTCGAGCTGTCCAACGACGACGACTTCGCGACCAACATCACCGCGGGGACCTATGTCCGCGACGGAATCATGGTGTCGATCAACGCCGACCTCCTGAAGGCCGGCGAGGACAGCATCATGGACCACTTCCGCATCTCCGACGTGTTCGTCCACAACATCGACGGCCCGAGCTACTGGCAGAAGATCCACTACGGCGCCGTCGACTTCCAGGTCTTCGGCAGCAAGGGCTACAAGGACTACGGCACCGGCGGCTACTACTTCAAGGACGTCCGGATCGAGAACAACACCTTCGAGAACGTTGAACTGCACGCCATCCAGTTCGCGTTCAACTGGTTCTACGACCGCGACGCGGCCTCCGGCCAGTACGACGAGAACGGGAAGTGGCACGAGGGCTGGGAACAGTTGTGGGTGCGCACCCGCGACCTGTACAGCCGCGACGTCTACATCGGCCACAACTACGCCGAGAACATCGGCCAGGGTGCGATCCAGCTCGCCAACACCAAGAACATGAAGGTCGAGTACAACGAGGTCAACGGGTATCTGAAGCGCTACGACGCGGTGTCCTGCGGGCTCTATCTGTGGGCCGGCGCCGACTCGGTCATGCAGTTCAACGAGGTCTACGGCGGCCCGAACAACGAGTACGACGGCACCCCGTGGGACCTCGAGTACACGAACTTCAATGTCACGTACCAGTTCAACTACTCGCACGACAACGCGGCGGGCTGGATGGCCTATATGGGCAACAGCGCCAACTCGGTGGCCCGCTACAACCTGAGCGTCAACGACAACGGTGTGCTCGTGAAGAACATGCTGTCGACGAACTACTCGCCGACGTATTTCACGAACAACACGTTCGTCTACGACGGCGCGGATCTCGACTACGTCCACGACGAGACGTTCCTGAGCCGCGTCTACTTCCTGAACAACATCTTCTACAACACCTCGAAGACGACTGAGACGCCGTGGTACCGCCGGACCGGCGCCCTGCGGCAGGCCGTGTTCTCGAACAACGACTACTACGAGGCCGGCGGCACCCACTCCAGCCAGGAACCGGCCGACCCGAAGGGGCTGCGGGCCGACCCGCGGTTCGTCGGTGACCCGGCGAAGTACGTCACCGGGGCGGGCGTGGACCGGATCCGGAAGGCCGCGGCGCACTTCGCGCTGCGAGACGACTCACCGCTCATCGACGCCGGCCGGTACAACCCGCACCTGGGCACCAAGGACTTCCTCGGCACACACATCTACTACGGCGACGCACCGGAAATGGGCATCGCCGAGAAGCGGGTCGGTACGCAGGTCACCAACCCGGTCGACGACGACCCCATCGAGGAGGAGGCGGACAACCGGGTCGACCTCGCGCTCGGCAAACCGGTCACCGCGAGCTCGACCCACCCGGGGGCGAACGGAACGCTCACCGCGGACAAGTTGACCGACGGCGACCTCACGACCCGCTGGGCCGCGGCCGATGACGCGACCTACCCGATCACGCTCGACATCGACTTCGGCGCGGACACCACCTTCGACGAGGTCTACCTGGACGAGTACACCGACTCGGGCACCAGCCCGCGGGTGCAGTCGTTCGAACTGCAGCGATGGGACACCGGAACCGGCCGATGGGTGACCTTCGCGAGCCGCGACACCGGCATCGGGCACGACCTCACCGTGACCGGCTTCGGAAACGTCACGACCTCCCGGCTCCGGGTGGCGCTGACCGGACAGATCGCGACGGAGCAGTACACGCCGACGATGACGGAGATCGCCGTTTACCACACCACCGCATAGGGACACCGCGTGCGTAGGCACTGTCCACCCGTCCATGGTGGACAGTGCCTACGCACGATCTGCCCGACAGCACGCATCAGGATCCGTCGGACGGCCACCTCTCGGCGGTCTCTCAGCGGTGGTCCGGGTTCGCCGCGTCGGGGCTGCAGCCGGCTTCCCATTCGGAGCGTTGGTTGCCGTGGGCAGGGATGCCGCCCGCGCGCTTGAGCATGGCCGCCAGGTGCATCAGGTTCCAGGTCATGAAGCTGGTGTTGCGGTTGGTGAAGTCGTTCTCGGGGCCGCCCGAGCCCGGGTCGAGATACGAGGGACCGGGTCCCGCCGGGCCGATCCAGCCCGCGTCCGCCTGCGGCGGGATCGTGTAGCCCAGGTGCTGGAGGCTGTAGAGGATGTTCATGGCGCAGTGCTTCACGCCGTCCTCGTTGCCGGTGATGAGACAGCCGCCGGCCTTTCCGTAATAGGCGTACTGCCCTTGGGAGTTGAGAATGCCCGAGCAGCCGTAGAGCCGTTCGACGACCTGCTTCATGACCGAACTGTTGTCACCCAGCCAGATCGGCCCGACGAGTACGAGGATGTCCGCGGCCATCACCTGCTCGTACAGCGCCGGCCAGGCGTCGGTGGCGAAACCGTGCTCGGTCATGTCCGGGTAGACGCCCGGCGCGATGTCATGGTCCACGGCCCGCACCACGTCCGTGGCGACGCCGCGCGCGTCCATGATGGCGCGGCTCTTGTCCAACAGCCCCTGGGTATGGCTGAGCTGCGGTGACGGCTTGAGCGTGCAGTTGATGAAGAGGGCGCGCAGGTCGTCGAAGCGGTACGTGTCGTCGGTGGGCGTGGTGGGCGGGGTCGCCATGGCAGGCTCCTTCACACGTCAGGCCGCGGGGTGCGCGGCCGGCCGGAGTCAACGGCAGGGTCTCGCGCCGCCGGCCGTTTGCCCTCGTTCGACGCACCGGCACGCCGTCTTACGAACCCATGACGTGACGGGCGCGGTCCTGCGATGCGGCGCGGCCGCGGACCTAGGGTCGGCGCATGCGTGTACTGGTCACCGGCGGTGCCGGGTTCATCGGGTCCCATGTGGTCGAGGCGCTGAGGGCGCGCGGTCACGAGCCCGTCGTATTCGACGTGCGCGAGGACACGGGCGCGGACGTCCGGGACCGGGAGGCGGTCGCGCGCGCCCTCACCGGAGTGGACGCCGTGTCCCACCAGGCGGCGATGGTCGGGCTGGGGACGGGCTTCGCGGACGCCGCCGACTACGTGTCGTGCAACGACCTCGGCACCGCCGTGCTGCTCACTGCCATGGCCGACGCGGGGGTGCGGCGGCTCGTGCTCGCCGGGTCGATGGTCGTGTACGGAGAGGGGCGGTACGAGTGTCCGCGCCACAGGGTGGTGCGGCCCGGGCCGCGGGCCGCCGACGACCTGGCCGCGGGGCGGTTCGAGCCCGGGTGCCCGGTGTGCGGGGAGGAGTTGTTCCCCGGGCTGGTGGGCGAGGACGCCCCGGTCGATCCGCGGAACGTGTACGCGACGACCAAGCTCGCCCAGGAACACCTGGCGGCCGCGTGGGCACGGTCCACCAGTGGGTCGGCCGTGTCGTTGCGCTACCACAACGTGTACGGGCCGGGCATGCCGCGCGACACCCCGTACGCCGGGGTCGCCTCCTTCTTCAGGTCCGCGCTCGCGCGCGGCGAGGCCCCGCGCGTCTTCGAGGACGGGCGGCAGCGGCGGGACTTCGTGCACGTACGGGACGTCGCGGCAGCCAACGTCGTGGCACTGGAGGCGGATACGGCCGGGGGCGCGCTCGCCGCGTTCAACACCGGCAGCGGCGAGCCGCACACGGTCGGCGAGATGGCGCGGGCGCTGGCCGCGGCGTACGGCGGCCCTGAGCCCTTGATCACCGGGGAGTACCGTCTGGGGGACGTACGGCACATCACGGCGGACTCGTCGCGGCTGCGGACCGACCTGGGGTGGAAACCGGAGGTCGGGTTCGCGGACGGGATGCGGGAGTTCGCGGGGGCGGAGCTGCGCGAGGGGTGACCCCCGGTTGTTTCCGCCCCGGCCGCCCCCCCTCCTCACATCTCCCTTCTCACACCTCGGCCGCCGGAAGCGTCACCTCGAAGCGGCAGCCGCCGATGACGTTGCGTACGGCGGCCCGCCCCTGATGGGCCTCGACTATGCCGCGGACGATGGCCAGGCCCAGACCCGCGCCCGCCGGAGGCGTACGCGCGTGGGTGCCGCGCCAGCCGGTGTCGAAGACCCGGGGCAGATCCTCCTCGGGGATGCCGCCGCAGCCGTCCGTGACGGACAGGACGATGCCGTCCATGCAGCGCTCGGCGGCGATCGCGACCGTACCGTCGGCCGGCGTGCGCCGGATCGCGTTCACCAGCAGATTGCCCAGCACCCGGCTCATTTCCTTGCCGTCCACCTCCACCGGCACGGGCTCGACGCGGTCGCCGACCAGTCGTACGCCGAGCTCGCGGGCGAGCGGGTCCGCGCCCGCCAGGGCGTCGCCGACGAGGTCGTACAGGGAGATCCGGCTAGGGCTCAGCGCCAGCGCCCCCGCATGGATGCGGGAGAGCTCGAACAGGTCGCCCACCATGTCGTTGAGACGCTCGACCTCGGTGCGGATCTGCTTGAGGTAGCGGCCCGGGTCGGCGGCGACCCCGTCCTCCAGCGCCTCGGACATCGCGCGCAGGCCCGCGAGCGGGGTGCGCAGGTCGTGCGAGATCCAGGCGACGAGTTCGCGCCGGGACGTCTCCAGGGCCCGCTCGCGCTCGCGCGATTCGGAGAGCCGGGCGCTGGTCGCCGCCAGCTCCCGGCTGAGCGCGGCCAGTTCGGCCGTCGCCGGGCCGTCGGGAGCCGCGAAGTCGCCGCCGTCGCCGAAGGAGCGGGCGGCCAGCTGGAGTGCGCGGCTGCGGGCCACCACCCAGCGGCCCAGCAGCAGCGCGGTGGCCAGCGAAACCACGGCGGCCATGGCGACCACGGTGGTCACGACGGTGAGGTCATGGGCGGACAGGAACATCGCCCAGGCGACGACAAGGGTGCCGGCGAGCATCGCGGTCACCGCCACGGCGGCCACCACCGCGAGGGAGGCGGTGAGCGAGCGACGGCGCAGCAGCCACAACGCACCTGCGCCGAGCAGCCCGGCCGCGGCGGCGCCGAGGAAGGCGTACAGGACGATGAGCAGGGTGTCGTTCACGGTCAACCCTCCTCGTTGCCGGGCGTGCCGGCGGGGTCGAAGCGGTAGCCGACCCCCCACACCGTCTGGATCAGGCGGGGCCTGGCCGGGTCGTCCTCGACCTTGCCGCGCAGCCGCCGGACGTGGACGGTGACCGTGGAGAGGTCGCCGAAGTCCCAGCCCCAGACCTCGCGCATCAGCTCCTCCCGGCCGTACGCCCGGCCGGGGTTGCGCAGGAAGAACGCGAGCAGGTCGAACTCCCGGACGGTGAGGGCGAGTCCGGTGCCGTTCTTGGTGGCGCGACGGGCGGCCGGGTCGACGGAGAGTCCCGCCTCGTGCAGGGGCCGTGCGGTGGCGGCGGGCCTGGTGCGGCGCAGGACCGACTCGACGCGCAGGACCAGTTCCCGGGGGCTGAACGGCTTGGTGACGTAGTCGTCCGCGCCCACCTCGAGCCCGAGGATCCGGTCGTCCTCGTCGCCGCGCGCGGTGAGCATGATGACCGGCACCTGCCCGCGGCCCCGCATCCGGCGGCACACCTCGAGCCCGTCCATGCCCGGCAGCATCAGGTCCAGCACCACCAGATCCGGCCAGTGCGCGGCGGCGCGGGCGAGTGCGGCCGGCCCGTCCTCCGCGCGGTCCACGACGTATCCGGCCCGGTCGAGATAGCCGGAGACGACCTCGGCGACGGTGGGGTCGTCGTCCACGACGAGAACGCGGGCCCCGTCGCCGCCGTCGCGACCGGGCTCGCGCGTCACCTGTGGACCCGGTCCGGCACCTGGGCATTCGTACGGCTGCTGCATGCCCCCAGCCTGGCACCGCGCCCGCGTCCCGGCCCCCGTCCAGCGCCTCGGTCTGGCCCAACGTCCGTGTTTCGTAAGGATCTGACGTCCGAAATGCACCTTTCGCGCTCGTAGGGTGAGACCCGTGACGCCCCCATCATCCGAACGACCGCAGGTCGACGTGGTCCTCCCCTGCCTGAACGAGGCCGGCGCCCTTCCCTGGGTGCTCGCCCGCATCCCGCCCGGCTGGCGCGCGCTGGTCGTGGACAACGGCTCGACCGACGGCTCGGCGGACCTCGCCCGCGCACTCGGCGCGACCGTCGTCCACGAGCCGCGCCGCGGTTTCGGCGCCGCCTGCCACGCGGGCCTGGTCGCCGCCACCTCCGACGTCGTGTGCTTCTGCGACTGCGACGCCTCGCTCGACCCGTCGCTGCTGATGCCGTTCGTGCGCGCGGTGCGCGCCGGCGAGGCCGACCTGGTGCTCGGACGGCGCCGGCCGCGGGGCAGGGGCGCCTGGCCGGCACATGCCAGGGCGGGCAATCTCGCGCTCGCCCGGATGCTGCGCCGCCGCACCGGACTGCGCCTGCACGACCTCGGCCCGCTGCGTGCCGCCCGGCGCGAGCCGCTGCTCGGACTCGGCCTCACCGACCGGCGCAGCGGCTATCCCCTGCAGATGGTCGTGCGGGCCGCCGACGCGGGCTGGCGCATCACCGAGCACGACGTGCCCTACCTGCCGCGCAACGGCACCTCCAAGGTGACCGGCACCTGGCGCGGCACCTGGCAGGCGGTGCGGGACATGAGCCGCGTCCTGGCCGAAGCCCCCGGTCGAGAAGGAGTCCCGCATTGACCACCCTGCTCGTCATCGCCAAAGAGCCGCGCCCGGGGCGGGTGAAGACCAGGCTGACACCGCCGTTCACCCCGCGGGAGGCGGCGGCGCTCGCCGAGGCGGCCCTCGCGGACACCCTGCGCGCCGTGGCGGCGGCCCCCGCCTCCCGGCGCGTCCTCGTGCTCGACGGGCGGGCCGGGCCTTGGCTGCCGCCCGGCTTCGACGTCGTACCGCAATGCGCGGGCGGACTGGACGAGCGGCTTGCCGCCGCCTTCGCCGGATGCGACGGCCCGGCCCTGCTCATCGGCATGGACACACCGCAGGTGACGCCGGACCTCCTGACCGTGGACTTCGCCGGGTGCGACGCGTACTTCGGTCCGGCCGAGGACGGCGGCTTCTGGGCCCTGGGGCTGGCCGAGCCGGACCCGGAACTGGTGCGCGGGATCCCCATGTCGACCCCCGCCACCGGCGCCGCGCAGCGCGACCGGCTCGTCGCGGCCGGACTGCGCGTGCGCGATGCGGCGGTCCTGCGGGACGTCGACACCGCCGCCGACGCGGAGGCGGTCGCGGCGTCCTCGCCCCGCGGACGCTTCGCCGAGGAGCTGGCCCGGCTGCGGGCGGTGGCGGGCCGATGAGCACGGTGTCGGAACGTCCCTGGTCCACCGACCCCTACGCCGACGCCCTGCGCACCGGTCGCGGACCGCTCTTCCTGCGCCGCGGCGACGGCTGGCTGCTGCCCCTGGAGGTGGAGCGGTGGTGCGCCCGGGCCGACGCCGTGGACCTGGAAGTCCTGGGGCGCTGCGAGGGAGCCGTCCTCGACGTGGGGTGCGGGCCGGGCCGGCTGGTCACGGAGCTCGCCGCCCGGAGCCGGCTCGCGCTCGGCATCGACGTCAGCGAGGCCGCCGTCGCCCACACCGTACGGCTCGGGGGGCAGGCCCTGCGACGCTCGGTCTTCGAACCGCTGCCCGGTGAGGGCCGTTGGGACACCGCCCTGCTCCTCGACGGAAACCTCGGCATTGGCGGCGACCCGCGCGCCCTGCTCCGCCGACTGGCCGAACTGCTGCTGCCCGGCGGCCTGTTGATCGCCGAGACGGTCCCGGCGGACGTGGACGAGCGCGTGGACGTGCGCCTCGTCCGGGCCGCCGACAACCAAGGTCCCGCCGACGCCACGTTCCCCTGGGCCCGGCTCGGCACCCGGGCGCTGCTGCGGTACGCCGACACACCGGCCTGGCGCGCGGCCGATCAGTGGACGGCCGGCGGCCGGTCCTTCGTCGCCCTGCGCAGCCGCCGCCGCTGCAGCCGCAGCCGCAGCACCATCAGCAGCGCCGAGCCGCCGAACAGCAGGGCCGTGATCAGCAGCCAGCGCGCGAGGAAGCCGTCGGGCGAGAGCCCGGTGAACGACCGGTAGCGGTCCGCCACCCGGCCACTGATCAGCGGGAACCACACGAGCAGGAGCAGCCCGGAGAAGGCCGCCGGCACGCGCACGTACAGGGTCAGCTCCTGGCGGCCGACCGCACCGGCCGCCCGCACGACCGTACGGTCCAGCACCGCGTACAGCGGCAGCAGGACGAGGTCGTGCAGCACCGCCGCGCCCACGAACCACAGCGCCACCCCGAACCAGTCCTCCGCCAGCAACCGCACCCCGGCGTACCCGGCGAGCGCGAACGTGCAGGCGAGGAGCAGTAGTTGGAACGGGCTGCCCACTGCCGCCCGCAGCCTCGCCGGCCCCGTCGGCCTCATCGCAGCTCTCCGAACGTCATCCGGGCCACCCACTTCGTGTTGAGCACACCGGGCACGGCGGGCGCGATGACCCGCGCGGGGTAGCCATGGTCGGGGGTCAGCGGCTCTCCGTTCACGTCCAGGGCCAGCAGGGAGCGTGGGTCACGCACCTGGTTGGCCCGCAGGGCGGCCCGGCGGAAGGCGCCGCGGCGCTGGAGGGACTCCACGAGCACGTCGGGCGCCGCGTCCGCCTCGTATCCGACGAGGGCGGCGAGATCCCGCAGCCGTACGCCCCGCCACCACTGGTCGGAGGTCGACCACCCCTCCACGCAGGCGATGGGCAACGCCGAGCTGTTCAAGGGGAGTCGGAGCAGGTCGGCCCGACTGAGACGTACGGTTCCGCCGGGGCCGGTCACTGCCAGCCGCCACGCCTCCTCGCTCGTCTCCGCCGCGCTGATCCCCCTGGACGCGGCCGTCTTGTTGATCTGGAACCCGGCGGGGCCGCTGCCCGGCTCGGCACCGCCGTGCGGGGCGAGGAGCGCGGTGGCCCGCAGCGGCCCGTCGAAGTTCTGCCCCACCGTCGTGGCGAACAGGAGCAGCGAGCCGCCCCCGACCAGACCCAGCGCACCGCGCCGCGAGACGGTGGGCTCCGCGGGGTTCGGGGACACCAGCGAGGGTTCCGCCGCGGACACCGGCGGGGAAACGGGCGGCGGGCTCGGCGGCGAACCCGTCGCACCCGGCGGAGGAGCCGATGCCCCTTCGCTCCCCCGGAGTCGGCGCAGGTTGCGCACGGCCGTCGGCGCCCTCAGTACGACGTGCGCGACGAACGCGGCGAAGAACACCCAGGCGCCGTAGAAGTGCAGGGGGTAGAAGGAGCCGGGGAAGACGTAGTCGAGCTGGATGTTGAGCACACCGGTGACGAACTCGAACAGAGCGCCGCCGACCAGCAGAAGCAGCGAGAGCCGCTCCAGCGCGTGAGCGAGCGACCGTGCCGGCGGCATCTGGAACAGCCGGGGCACGACCGACCACAGCTTGGCCAGCAGGACGGGGACGAGCGTGATCCCGAGCGTGACGTGGACGCCCTGGTTGAGCCGGTACAGCCAGTACGGGTCGGTCGGCCAGGAGAAGAGGTAGAAGCCGAGGATCCCCTTGTCGGGGGTCTTGTCGTTCACCGGCGACAGGTCCGGGTTGTACGCCGCGTACGACAGCAGCCCCGTCACGAACAGCACCGTGATCCCGGCGAGCAGCACCACCCCGAGCACCGAGGTGAACCAGGGGCCGCGCAGCGGGCTGCGCCAGAACGCCGGGGACGAAGGGGGCGGCCAGCGCCGCGGAGACCGTGCCATGCCCAGACCGTAGGCCCGGCGCACCGGGCGAGCGGGCTCGCGACCCATGACGAAACGCTGACATCCACGCCTGTCGGGGCCGTGATCGGCGCCGACCGGCCTAGCGTTCCCGCGTGACCCGCGATCTCCACAACCCCGACCTGGACAGACCTGGCCGGGACAACCCCGACGAGGACAACCGCGACGAGGACAACCCCGGCGAGGACAACCGCGACCCGGCCAACGGCCATCCCCGCCGCGACCTGTGTGCGGTCGCGGCCGCCGCACTGCTCGTCGCGGCCGCCGCGTTGGCCGGCATCGCCATCAAGCGCGCCGACGACGTCCTCCACGTCGGCTGGCCGCCCCTGTACGCCAACTGGGCGCCGCACACGGGCCCCGGCACCCCGGCCGCGCTCGTCGTCGCGATCGCCGTCGTGGCGTACGGCCCCGGCGTGGCCGCCCGCCTGCCCTGGCGTCCGCTGCTGTGGACCTCCTGGGTCACCGCCATGACCTGGACGTGGTCCCTCGCCCTCATCGACGGCTGGCACCGCGGGATCGCCCGGCGGCTGACGACCAAGTACGAGTACCTGCAGGTCATCGATCGCTTCGAGAACATCCCCGGCACCCTGCGGACCTTCACCGACCACATTCTGCTGGGCTCCCCGGACCACTGGCCTCCCCATGTCGCGGGGCATCCCCCGGCGGCCACCCTCACCTTCGTCCTCCTCGACCGGATCGGCCTGGGTGGCGGGGCGTGGGCCGGTGTCTGGTGCATCGCCGTCGGCGCCGCGGGGTGCGCGGCCGTGCTCGTCACGGTGCGGGCCCTGGCCGGGGAGGGCCTCGCGCGCCGGGCAGCGCCGTTCCTGGTCCTCGCTCCGGCCGCGGTGTGGATGGGCACCTCCGCCGACGCGTACTTCACGGCGGTCGCCGCCTGGTCCGTGGCACTGCTCGCCCTCGCGCTGACAGGGCGAACGGAACTCCGGCGGCGGACGGCGGCGTTCGGCTCGGGGCTGCTGTTCGGCCTGACCTGCTACCTCTCGTACGGGCTCACGCTGTGCGCACTGATCGGGGCGGGCGTGCTGCTGCTGGGCCGGGACCGGATCCGGAACCTCGCCCAGGGACTCCCCGTCCTTCTCGCCCTGCTCGCCGGACTCGCCGTCGTCCCGCTGCTGTTCACCCTCGCCGGATTCGACTGGTGGGAGGCGTACCACCTGCTGGTCCGGCGCTACCACCAGGGCGCCGGCGGCTTCCGTCCGTACGGCTACTGGGTGTGGGCGAACCTCGCGTGCACGGTGCTCGTCGTCGGCCCCGCCACGGTGGCGGGACTGCGACGAGCGGGGGTCACACTGGTCCGCCGACGCACTGGTGTCCGCACAGGTCTCGCCCTGCTCGTCCTGTCCGCCCTGTTGGCTCTGCTCGTGGCGGATCTCTCCGGTATGAGCAAGGCGGAGACGGAGCGCATCTGGCTGCCGTTCGCGGCCTGGCTGCTGCCGGCCTGCGCGTTCCTGCCCCGGCCCCGAGCCTGGCTGGCCGCACAGGCCCTTCTCGCCCTCCTCGTCAACCACCTGCTGCTGACCGGCTGGTGAGTTCGAGCGAAATGTGGGCGGACAGTGCGTGGAGGAAGTCGGTCGCGGCAGCCACCGGCATGGGACCGTAGGCTGATCGCATGACGAGGTTGATCGTCGCGGCAGGAGGAGGGGGCGACGCGGTCGCCGCCGCAATGCTTCACGCCGCCCTCTACGGCGACGACGACCAGGCGATGATCCTCACCTACGCGTGGGACCGCCTCCTCATCGACCCGGTACCGGGCCCGCGCGGACCGGCCGACTTCACCGGCCTCGAACAGCTCACCCCAGCCGTCCGGGCAGTGTCGGCCGAGGCCCGCCCTATCGCCCCGGCAAGGTCCACCCTCCCCCGCCTCGCAGCGGAACTCCCCCACACCTTCGCCCTGATCGATCCGCACCACGGCGCCGAGGGCATCACCCGCCAACTCGAAGAGCTGGTGGGCCACTTGGCACCGGAGTCGATCGATCTTCTGGACGTGGGCGGCGACATCCTCGCGCGGGGCGACGAACCAACCCTCAAGAGCCCACTCGCCGACGCCGTCACGCTCGCCGCGTGCTGCCAGGTGAACGCACCCGTCCGCCTCCTGGTCGCAGGCCCCGGCCTGGACGGCGACATCCCGTCGGACGCCCTGCGCGGCATGCTCGGCCCGCTCGTCCACACCTTCACCGCGCAGGACGTGGAGCCGGTCAGCTCGGTCCTGGAGTGGCACCCGTCGGAGGCCGCCGGGATGCTCGCGGCGACGGCCCGAGGCGTACGCGGCACCTGCGAGATGCGAGACGCCGAGCGCCCCGTACCCCTCACCGACGAAGGCCCCACGGTCCACGAAGTCGACTTGGACGAGGCGGTCAGCCGCAATCAGTTGGCCCGCGCCGTCATGGCAACGGAAACGCTGGCCGAGGTGGAGGCACACAGCCGCGAGATCTGCGGCTCCTCGGAGATCGACTACGAACGCGACAAGGCCGCCTCGCTCAAGGAACAGCCACCGGTCAGGCTCGACCCCGAGACCGTGCTGCTCCAACTCGACCGGTTCGAGGCCAAAGCCCGCAGCCGGGGAGTCACCCACGCGACGTTCCGCCGCATCATCGAGGCGCTGAACCTCGACGGCTCCCTGCGCGAGGACCTGCACCAACTGCTCCTCCGCAGCCGCCCGGAGCGGTACGCCGCACCACTGTGGAGCATCCCTGCCAGTGGTACGACGGCTTGTGAGGAACCGACACCATGAGCGCGTTCAGCAGCGACCTCGGTCTGAGCGTGCTGTCTCCCGATGACGCCGAGCAGGTGGCCCAAGCTCTTCAACGGGCCGCGCAACAGGGGCGCAGGATCGCAGCGGACACACGACATTAGAGCGCGGCATGCGCAACTCAGGCTCAACTGAGCGGCCGCCTTCCACAGGGGGCCATGTGCTCGGGCAGCAGGGTTGGTTGGCCGCTATTCGACCACCAAGACCGTGCTGGCCCGCAACCAGATCTGGCTGGAGATCCCAGGCGCCGGGCCGGGGACCGTGCAGGACACGCTGCTCAAGAACTGCAAGGTCGTCGTCCACCGCATCATGGCGGGCGGTAAGGCTCCCACGGGTTTCTACTCGGCTCCCGAGGAGTGGTATCACGGCTGCACCGACGCCCTGGCCGAGTGGTTCGCCGAGCGCGACGCGACCAGTAGCCACAGCCGGCGTTGACGTACCCGCCGTTCATGCACAGGACACTGACGAACTCTTCCGGCTTGCGGGCCAGTACGTAGGCGAAGCTTGCGGCGAGTTCACGGAGACCTCTGTGGCTTTTCCCTCTCGGGTGAGCTAGACATTCCCTCATCTCACCTTCACCAGTGGGTTATTGACGACACATCAGCCCCAGGGGGAAACGCGCAGTGACTACGCCAGATCACGTCTCCGGTTCCCGGGCGCGGAGAGCCTTCCCGCGTCTGAGGATCGCCGGAGCCGCAGCAATCGCCCTCGTCGTCGCCGGGACGGGGGCCCAGGCGATGGCCGCTCAGACGACCGGCACGACGCAGACGGCCCAGGCGGCCCAGACGAGCCGGACGGCCTCGCAGGAGGCGCCGTCGGTTCCGTCCCTCGTCTGGTCCGACTGTCAGGGCGGCTTCGAGTGCGCGAGCGCCGAGGTCCCGCTGGACTACCGTGCACCGCAGGGCCGCACGATCTCCCTGGCGGTGATCCGCAAGAAGGCCGTGGACCAGGCGAAGCGGAAGGGCACCCTCTTCCTGCAGCCCGGAGGGCCGGGCAACTCCGGTGTGGACTTCGTCCGCAACAACTACGCGGACCTGCCGGCCGCCCTCCGCGATTCGTTCGACGTCTTCGGATACGACGTACGCGGCGTCGGGCGCAGTTCGGCGCTCCAGTGCTGGGACGACCAGCGGTACACCCAGGCCGTCACCCAGGCCAAGGGCGTCCCCGGCCCGGACGCCTTCGGTCCGGCCCTGCGCGAGGCCGCCGAGTTCAACCAGGCCTGCGTGGACAACTCGGGCGATCTCCTGCCGTACGTCGGCACCGAGTACGTCGCCCGCGACATCGACCTGCTGCGCCAGGCGCTGGGGGAAGACAAACTCACTTACTACGGGCGGTCGTTCGGCACCTACATCGGCACCGTCTACGCCGCCCTCTTCCCGGAGCGGGTGCGCGCCCTGGCCCTCGACGGAGCGTACGACCCGGTGCACTACGCGAACCAGCCGTACGCCTATGACCGGCCCCAATACCTGGCTCTGGACGGCGCGATGAGCCGCTTCCTCGACTGGTGCGCCGCCGACCGGGCCACCTGCGGGTTCGGCGACGGCGCCCCCCGGGCGGCGTTCGAAAAGCTCAAGGCCGAGCTGGACGCCAATCCGGTGCCGACCGCGAACGGCGGGCGAGCAAACGGGTACACCCTCGTCTACCGACTGATGTTCAACATCAACGAGGGCAAGGTCATCTGGCCCTCGCTCGGCGAGGCCCTGCGCAAGGCCCAGCAGCGCGACAACACCTCCTTCCTGCTCCGGCCGCCGTCCCCGGCCAGCTTCGACTTCCTGGGCCCGAACGTGGTGGTCGAATGCGTCGACCGGGACTACCCGCGTGACCCGGGCCGTCTGGAGCGGAACGTCACCGCCAATGCCATGGCGGCGCCGCTGCTCGGCCCGGCGATGGCGTACGGCCCGCCGACCTACGACCACCAGCACGCCACGGCCTGCACCCAGTGGCCCGGCGAACGCGTCAGCCGCTACGACGGCTCCTACCGCGCGAAGGGCTCCGCGCCGATCCTCGTCGTCGGCACCACCGGCGACCCGGACACTCCGTATCGGGACGCGGTGGCCCTGTCCCGGCGGCTCGACAACGCCTCGCTGCTCACGTTCAGGGCCGAGGGGCACACCGCCTTCGGCAGGAGTGTCTGCGCGACGGACGCGGTCACGGGCTATCTGGTGGACCTGAAGGTCCCGGCGTCGGGCACGACCTGCGCGGACGAGAGCCAGCCGCCCTCCTCCACGCCCACGGTGGCGCCGCCCGGCACGACGCTCGGTGAACTCCGTAACGGCGTCAACGAGCGCCTCGACCGCATCGGCGCCCTGCGCTGACCCTGTGCGGGCCGACTGCCCGTGACCGCCGGTTCGGCCTGACCGCGGCGGTCAGGGGCAGTGGTACGTGAGCTGTGTGGTGACCGTGCGGTGGGTGGGGGAAAGGAGGCGCAGCTCGGCCCGCGCCGTGTAGTGGCCTTTGCCCTGGAAGGTCCACCGAAGGTGCAGACGTGCCTGTCCCTGGTCCCGGACCACCACTTCGCGCAGGACTCCCGAGGCGGTTCCGTCGCTTCGGATCCAGCGGTAGGAGAACGTGCCCGGCCGGCCGTTCGTGGCGACGACGCCGACGATGTCCGCGGTGTCGTCGCACCCCAGAACCGCCGGCCGAGCCGTGACCTCCACCGTGCGCAGCGCGACGGACGGCCCCAGGCGCTGCCAGGCGAGGAACGCGATGACACAGATCAGCACCAGCGCCGGCAGAGCGTGTCTGCGCAGACGCCGGCGCGGGGGCGCGACGGGCGGTGGCACGGCGGGCAGCGTCCCGTGGGTACGGTGCACGACGGCGGCGGTCACGCCCGGGCCGAAGCGCAGCACGGTGCCTTCGACGCGATCCGGCCGCGTCGGCGTCGTCGGCGTCGTCGGCGTCGTCGGCCCTACGAAAGGCGCCCCCAGGAGAGGCGTCCCTACGACGGTGGTGGTGTCGTTCGGCTCGGGCCTCTGGATCCAGTGGCTGGCCAGCACGGTGGCGCTGTACTCGGCGTCGGCGGAGCCGGGTTCGTCATCCGGGGCGCGGCGGTCGTTCCGATCGGTCATCTGAGCTCACACTGCCTGGTCAGAAGCTGCTGCGAGGCGCCGCCGTCGGCGGATGCCGGAGTGGTCGTGGCCCGCACCGCCCAGTAGCAGCCGTTGCCCTGGAAGGTGTGGTCGACGGTGAGCGTGTACTGGGTGGCGCCGCTGCGCTCGAAGGTCTGGGACGCACCGTCCGGGGTGCCGAGCTGTCCCTTGGTGTCGCCCGTGAACCACGAGACGGTGAGGGAGAACGGCCCGGTGCCGTCCGTGGTGATGGCAAGGGTTGCCGTGGCGGTCGTGGGACCCGTCTGCCGGAAGCCCGACACCGCGATGTCCTTGACCGCGGGAGCGGCCGGCGAGGTGGGGGAAGCGGTCGTCGGCGTCGGCTCTGCGGTCGCCCCGCCGGGCGTCGTCGTCTCCTCGGCCGGAGCCGTGGTGGCGGACGCCGAGGGCTCGCCCGTACCGGCGGTCGCCGAGCCCGAGTCCGACGGGCCGGCTGACACGGTGGACGTCGGGGGCGGGGACGAGCCGGCCGACGCGGACGGATCGGACGGATCGGCCGGAGCGGTGAGCCCGTCCGGCTCCACGCCGGGCTGGGCGCTCGTGGTGGCCAGGGCCTGCCCCGCCTGCTGCGGAGCCGCTCCCGGGGTGTGCTGGATGCCGTAGGACAGCAGGACGCCCAGGAGCACGGCCGCACCGGACACGAGCATCCCCAGGCGGCCGGGCCGCCACGACGCCCAGCCGGGGTCCGGTTCGGGTTCCGGTTGCCGGCTCAGGACCGTGCGTGCGGTGTCCGTCGTGGTCCGCGGGGCGCCGCGGGCCGAGGGCAACAGCAGCGGCAGCAGTGCCACCAGGGCGGCGAGCCGCCCGCGGCCGCGTTCCTCCCAGTCGGGCCCGTACGAGACGCCCGCGGCCGCCTCCAGCTCCGTGACGAACGCCTCGGCGTGGGTGGGCCGTTCGTCCGGATTCTTGGCCAGACCGCGCCGCACCAGCTCCCGCACCGCCTCGGGAACCTCCTCGGGGATCTCTTCGACGGGGATGGGCGCATCGACGTGCCGCAGCGCGAGTTCGGCGAGATGGTCACCCGAGTACGGCTTGTGGCCCGTCAGGCACTCGAAGAACGTGGCCGTGGCCGCGTACACGTCGGCGGCGGGGGAGGCGGGCGCGCCGGTCCACTGCTCCGGGGCCATGTACGAGGGGGTTCCCGCGATGCCGACGCTGGTGCCGGCGTCCACCGCGATCCCGAAGTCGACGAGCTTGGACGATCCGTCCGGCACGACCAGGACGTTCTCCGGCTTGTAGTCGCGGTGGACGACGCCGATGCGGTGCGCGTCGGCCAGACCGAGCAACGATCCCTTGAGGACCACGAGCGCGGCCTCGGGATCGAGCGGGCCCTGTCTGGCCAGCAGGGCCCGCAACGAGACACCGTCCACCAGCTCCATCACGATGGCGGCGCCGTCCGGGCTCTCGACGTACTCGTACAGCAGGGCGACGTACGGACTCTCCAGTCCGCCGAGCAGCCGCGCCTCCGCCCTGAAGTCGTGCACGAAGCCCGGTCGAGTGCGCAGTGACTCGCTGAGGTACTTCACCGCGACCGCGACGCCGGTCTCCTCGTGCACGGCGAGTACGACCCGCCCGCTTGCCCCTGATCCGAGCTCCAGCGACTCGGTGTATCCGGGCACTGTCCATGTGCTCATTTGCCCCCCAGGCCGCCGAGCCGCCGGAACCTCACCGGCTCCGGAGCTTCGGACCACGCTTTGGGGGACACATTTTCGGCCACATCGGTTGCGGTGCGCCACTGGTGGGGCGAACCGTGTTTTTCCGCATGCCCCGAAGCCAACTCGTAACCGGAACGGGTACAACCTTCCGCCATACCCGCCCATCTCACCCAACAGAAGCGTTACGCAACCAAGGGGGACATGATGCGACGAATCGGAGCGGCAGCGGCGGCACTCGTCCTGGCGGGCACCGTACTGGGAGCGGGGGCGACCACAGCGGGCGCGGCCCCGGCGACCACCTCACGCGCCACGACCTGCCCGACGGGCTGGGGCAGCGGCGCCAAGGGCGGTGTCGCCGCCGGCGCCGTTCCGCTGAAGGACATCAGGACCGGCCGGCACGACTGCTTCGACCGGATGGTGTTCGACGTCCCCGGCGGCGGCGGTGACATCGGCTACTACGTCAGGTACGTCGACCGGCTTTACCAGGACGGTTCGGGTCGCTACATCCCGGTCGCCGGCGGGGCCGTACTCGAGATCCGTGTCGCCGCGCCGAGTTACGAGCCGGACAGCGGCGCACCCGCGTACCCGGGACGGGTGGCCCGCCCCCTGCCCGGTGTGGACATCGGCGGATACCGCACCTTCAGGGACACCCGGTTCGCCGGCAGCTTCGAGGGCGAGACACAGGTCGGTCTCGGTGTCCGCGCCCGCCTGCCGTTCCGGGTGATCCAGCTGCCCGACCGCCTGGTGGTGGACGTGGCCCACAGCTGGACGAGCGCCCGCTGACCGGACCGCCTCGCACCCCGGCTTCCCTGCCGTGCCGGTGGTGGTCCGCCGGACACCTTCGGCCCTGAGAATCCCTCGTGACGGAGGAGCATTTCGGTCATATTATGACAAGTGGGTCAGTGCACTCTCATGTGCAATGGCCCGGAAGGGCGGCCCCGGTGTGTCTGCGCCGGGGCCGTTGTACCAGCGGTTCTGTGTCAGGTATTCAGGCCCGGGAGCGGTTCGGCGCCCTCGATGAAGGCGTGGGCCAGGTCGGCGAGGCGGCGGTTGTGGGCGCGTGCGTAATCGCGCAGGGCGGTGAAGGCCTGTTCCATGTCGACCCCCTGGCGTTCGGCGAGCTTTCCCTTGGCCTGTTCGATCAGTACGCGGCTGTTCAGGGCCGTCTGGAGCTGTTCGTTGAGGACGGTGCTGCGGTGCGCTGAGCGCTGTTGCAGCAGGCTGATGGTGGCGACGTCGGCCAGGGCCTGGGCGAGGGGCGTGGCGGCCGGGTCGAAGGGGCCCGGGGCGGCGCGGAAGAGGTTCAGTGCGCCGACGACCTCGTTCCGCAGACGCATCGGCAGCGCCTGGACCGCTCCGAAGCCACAGAGGCGGGCTGCCTCGGCGAAGTGCGGCCACCGGTCGGCCTGCGTGCGCAGATCGGGCACCGTCACCGGTGCGCCCGTGCGGAAGCACTCCAGACAGGGGCCTTCGTCGCTCTGCAACTGGAAGAGCTCCAGGAGACGCACCTGTTCGTCGGAGGCGGCCATGACACGGAGCTCGCCGTTCCGGTCGGCAAGGAGTACCCCGGCCGCGCTCGCGTCGAGCATGCTCACGCAGCGGTCGGTCAGCAGGCGCAGGAAGTCGATCAGGTCGAAGTCAGCGACCAGGTTGTCGGCCAACTCGACGAATGTTCTGGCGAGGAGCTGCTCATCCATGGTGCACACCCTCTGTCGGGACCAGTCTCGCCGGGAAGGAGCGCTAAGTACAGGGCGGTTGAGGGTTGAGGGTTGGCAACTGCTCGCCGCGGAAGGCCACTCGTCAGCCCTCTTCGGCTCCACCTTCCCCCGGCCCCGGGTCCGGGTCCGGGTCCGGGTCCGGGTCCGGGGGAAGGCGGAGCCGGTGGGCCACCACGTCGGCCGCGACATCGGCGAGACGGCGTCCGTACGCGTAGGCGTAGGCACGCAGCCGTACCAGGGCTTCCTCGATACCGACGCCGAGTTGGACGGTGAGCATGCCGGTGGCCTGGTCGATCTCGGCGCGGTAGCCGCCCAGGTCCTCGACATGCCCGTCCCGCGGCGGCCCTTCGGCGGGGAAGGCGTCCGGTTCCTCGAGCCGGCTGTCGAGCAGTACCAGAGTGGCGGCATCCGCGAAGGCCAGTGCGTCCGCCAGCTCTTCGGCGTCCAGTTCGACGGGGGCATCCGCGTACAGGGCGAGGACTCCGGGGCTGATCGCCCCGATCTGCAGGGGCAGGGCGAAGACCGCGGCGGCTCCGGCCTCGATGGCGGATATCGCGAACACGGGCCAGCGGGCTCGCACTTCATCGGTGCGCAGATCGGGCGTCAGCACCGCGAGGCGGAACGCGAAGGCATCGATGCACGGCCCCTCGCCGAGCGTGAGCTGCAGCTCTTCCATCTGTTCGCTGACGACGTCGGTGCTGCACAAGGGATGACAGGCCGTGGTGTCCGACATCGCCGACACGCCGGCCCCGCCGACCGGCAGCGCGGCCACCGCCGCGGTGCACACGTCCACCACGCCGACCCGCGCGCCCCGCCTGGCCGCCTGCTCGGCCACCAGCAGCGTGATCCGGGCCGACCGCCCGGCGTTCATCAGTCGTGCCGTTGGGTGCGGTTGTCGTGGCCGAGCCCGTCCGGACGGGCCGCCGTGCGCGGTCCGAGGGGAAGGACCAGGGCCCGCAGCACCGCGGGGCCCGACGGCCTGCGGACCTCACCGATGTCCTGCCACCCCCAGAACAGGAAGGCGGCGAGACTTGCGGAGTCGGCCTGATCCACCAGCGTGGCGCCGAGCGAGGCGTGCTGGTCGGCGAGCAGCCGTTGCTGCAGCCGCCGGGCGAGGTCCTGGTTCTGCGCATGCGGGTGCACCACGATCTCGGTGATCGCGAAGACATGTCCCGACACTGTGAGCTGTTCGATGCTCTGTGGCAGGGTTCCGTCGAACCCCCGCCACCACGTCCCCTCGCGCCGAACGGGGAATCCGAAGGCACATCCCGCGAACGCCGTGTCCTCCGCGATCAGCAGGGCGAACCCGGGCCGCCGAATGTCGCCGGTGAGCCGCCGCAGAAATGCCTCCCTGCCCCGGTACTCCTCACCGGACTCCGCTTGGGAGGACTCCACGTACAGATCGGCCAGGTCCTCCCGCAGTCCCTCGGCCTGCCAGCGGTTCAGTCGGCGCAGGCGCACCGTCTCCATGCCGGAAGGCGCGTCTCCCTCACCCTGCGGCGGCTGCCCCCGCCGGGGCGATGCCGTCACAGCGCACCATCCGTGACGGCGGGAATCGGATGCGATGGTCCCCCATCGGCCTGCGGCTCGTGGAACGGGAAGAGCAGGAAGCCGGATCCGGTCATCTCGATGATGCGAGCCATCATCTGTGACGGATAGCGCAGTTGCAGGGTCGTTCCGGACTCGCCGGCGAGCCGGGATGCCGTAAGGAAGGCGTTGAGTCCGCTCGCGTCGCAGAAGGTGACCGCGGTGAGGTCGACATCGATGGCGCGGATGCCGTCGCGCAGGCACTCCGCCAGCGATGCGCGCACCAGCGGCGCGGTGTCCACGTCGATCTCTCCCGCCAGGGCGATCAGAGCACGGGTGTTCCGGTCGTGCCGGTAGATGCTCAGCTGTGGAAGGGCCATGACGCCTCGGTTCACGAAACCCGCCGGACAGCTTCACGCGTCGGCGGACTGCCGACCTGACGTGACGCATGACCGAAGCGGATACACAAGGTGATGGGGGACGACCCGACCGACTGAGTTCCCGTCAGTGGCGTCCGAGCCGTTCTTCCCGGGGAATGCGTCCGGCGACCGGACGGCAGGTCCGCTCTCCGCAGGCATCGTGTTCGACTGCTGGTGTGCCGCCGAGGTCTGGGACGCCCACACCAGCAGCATAGTCGCCGAATCGGTCCGCAGAGTGGCGGGAGACGGGCCTTTCCTGTCCTGCGTTTGAACACCGGGCGCGACGCGCGCACGACGACGAGACGCCGACAGCAGCACCCGCCGCAATGCCCTCAGCCGCACCCGCACATTGATGCCCCGCGGGACTGTCTCGGTCGGCCCTCTGTCCGGACGCCCGGTTTACCTCGTCGGCCCGTGCTGTCACCATGCCGAATCCGGGGGGTTCGTCCCACGGCCGGGGGAGGCTCGTATGACAGACGTGTACTTGCGCAGACTGTCCCGTTGGCAGGCCGAGCAGCAGCGGGGCGTCGTCGCGGACGTCCATGTCACGGCGTACCGCGGTGCCGCAGGTGCCGAATACCGTGACCGCCAAAGCTTTCTGAACCGGTTCGAGCAGCATGTGCAGCGCACCGACTTCGACATGGTGGTCGCCGACGCGGCGGGGTTGGTCGGCTGCGCCTACGGGTTCCGCGTGGCTCGTACCGGCGCGTGGTGGTCGGGCTTCCGGGACGAGCTGCCGGCGGAGATCGAGGAACTCACGGCCTCGGGCCGGACCTTCCTGCTGGCTGAACTGATGGTGCTGCCGTCCCAACAGCGCCGCGGCATCGCGACCCGCCTCGGCGAGCGGTTGCTGGCCCGCCTCGACGCCGATCTGGTCGTCGCGGCCGTGGACCGGCCCGGCGAAGGCGGCCGGAAGACCGCGGCGGAGGAGACCTTGACCGCCTGGGGATGGTCGAAACTCGGCGGACTCGGCCCTCGAGTCGCTTCAGACGTCGGTTCCGGTTGGAATTCCGGTGCCGGTGACGGTGACGACCAGGACACGGCTGCCCGGGAGGTGTGGATCCGCAGGCCGCTGCGATGATCCCGCGGCGCCCCGGAAGGCGACGGCACGCGAAGCGGTCAGGCCGTGGGAGCGACGGCGTGGGCGGTCAACCGCCGGATGACCTCGGTGAGTTCGGTGACGACCTCGGCGTCGTCGGCGGGGTGGGTGTCGGCGAAGCGGGTCAGGGAGCCGGGGATGGACAGTTTGACGTCCTCGAGGACGGCGCCGCCGGCTATACCGGCTGCCTTGCGCGCGTCGTCCTGCGCCCACACGCCGCCGTACCGGCCGAACGCGGTGCCGACGACGGCGACCGGCTTGCCGGAGAGGGCGCCGCCGCCGTACGGGCGGGACAGCCAGTCGATCGCGTTCTTCAGCGTGGCCGGAATGGTGCCGTTGTACTCGGGCGAGAAGAGCAGAAAGGCACCAGCCCGGTCGGCCGCCGCGCGCAGACTCACGGCCCCGGCCGGAAGACTCGCCTCGGTGTCGATGTCCTCGTTGTAGAAGGGCACGTCGGCCAGCCCTTCGTACAGCTCGATGTCCACCCCGTCGGGAGCGTGCTTGACCGCCGCCTCGGCGAGCTGACGGTTGGTCGATCCGGTACGAAGGCTGCCGACGAGCGCCAGGATGCGCACAGACATGAGGAACTCCTGAGGGTGGAAGCTGGCTGTGCTAACGATAGCACTCACCATCAAGGCACAAGTGCGCATGCTTTGCAATCAATGCGCCATCGTTAGCATGAGCGTGCGACTGTCGCCCTGCCTGCTATTCCCGGTGCCCTCGTCCTTCCGGCGGGAAGGAGGGCCACTGCTTCAGCGCCTCGTCCGGTGCGAGCCGGGACAGCGCTTCCGTCAGGCGCTCGACGACCTCTTCGATCTCCCGGACGGTGCGGTTCCGCTCGGTGATGATCGCCGAGAGCAGCAGGGCCGTCAGGGACACCGTGCCGTTGAAGGCCTGCAGGATGACCATCTTGGCGAGGAGATCGTGACCGGAGAACGGACCCGTCCCGTCAGCACCCGCGTCGATGGCGATCACGGAGGCGATCAGCACACACGGGGCCGCGCCGGCCAGCTGGAAGCGGAAGGCCGCCCAGATCACGAAGGGGACGACGAGAAAGAGAAGGTCGAGCGAGCTGCGGGTGGCCACCGCGGAGACCGCCACCGTGCCGCCCAGCAGGGCCACCGCCTCGGCCCAGCGCAGGACAGGCGCGCCGCGCGGCCATCGGGCTGTGCGCACGGCGAGCAGGAACGGGGCGATGACCAGGACCCCCATCGCGTCGCCCGTCCACCACACCGACCAGGTCGGCCAGAAGTCCTGGACCGTCAGCGCGCCCGAGGCCACCAGGACTCCCGTGCCGACCGTCGCGCTGATCACCATCCCGCCCAGGGCCCCGAGGAAGACCAGCGCCAGAGCGTCCTGCAGCCGGTCGAGCGTGATACGGAATCCCACACGCCGCAGGAGCAGGCAGGCGAAGACCGGGGCGAGCGTGTTGCCGACCGTGATGGCGAGCACGGGGAGGATCGACGGCCCGAGCGTCACGTTCACCAGGAACGCCCCGAGAGCGATGCCCGGCCACGTACGAAGGCCCCACAGCATCAGGACGACGAGAGCGATGCCGGTGGGCGGCCAGAACGGCGTGACCTGCCCTCGCACCAGTTGCTGTTCCAGCCCGATCTTGGCGGTGACGTAGTAGACGGCCGCCACGGCCGCCATGCGCAGGCCCTCGACGGCGTACAGCTGGAGCCGCTCACCGCGCGGGGCATCGGTCATCCCCGCCTGCCCCGGCGGTCATGCCGGGCGAGGCGTGCCGCATCGGTGTCGTACAGGCCGCGCATGCCGCTCACCCTCCGCCCTGCCGCTGCTCCGGGAGCCCTCCGTAACGTAGGACGAGGACCGCGGCGTCATCGCTGTGGCCGGTGAAATCCGCCACCTTGATTATCCGCGCGGCCAGCTCGTCCGGCTCGGTGCGACAGGCGCCGCCGACCAGTGCGACCACCCGCCCGAGTCCTTCCTCGATCGGGTAGCTGGGTCCTTCCACCACGCCATCGGTGAGCAGCACGAACGCGCACACGTCGGTCAGCAGTCGGCGGGTCGACGGGTAGCTCTCGCCGGCGTTGATGCCCAGCGGCAGACCGCCGTCGTTCAGGATGATGTCGCAGCGACCGTCGGCCGTGGCCCAGACGGCGGGGACGTGCCCGGCGCGGGCGTCGGCAAGCTCGCTCGTGACCGGGTCGAAGCGCAGGAAGGAACAGGTCACGAACAGCCCGGAGTCCATGGCGACGAGCAGGTCGTTGGTGCGCCGGAGCACCTCCCCCGGGTCCGTGGTGGCGATCGCGACGGCGCGCA
Organism: Streptomyces sporangiiformans; assembly: GCF_005768555.2. Taxonomy (GTDB): domain Bacteria; phylum Actinomycetota; class Actinomycetes; order Streptomycetales; family Streptomycetaceae; genus Streptomyces; species Streptomyces sporangiiformans. Next base: position 22,754 of record NZ_VCHX02000131.1, on the reverse strand, counting down.
GACAGGTGCGTACCTGTCCCATGAGGGCCGCGGCCTCGACATCGTGGCCCTGCACATCTCCGATCGTGAATCCCACCGAGCCGTCCGGCATGAGGAAGCCGTCGTACCAGTCGCCCCCGATGTCCAGCCCGGCCCGCGCGGGCGCGTACCGTCCCGCCACCTGCAGGCGCGGCAGGACCGGCAGCTCGGCGGCGAGGACCTGGCGCTGCAACGCAGCGGCGAGTTCCACGCGGGCCTGCTGGAACTCGATCCGGTCCAGTATCCGGCCGGTCAGATCCCCCAGGGTGTGCAGGAGATCTCCGGGGTCCGCGGACGACACGGTGCGGCGGCGAGTCATGGCATTACACTCCGGGAATTTTCGGAGATGCGCCATATGTCATGAATTCACGGTACGCCAGTTACGGGAAGCTCCTCCTGATCGCCAGGGCCGCCTGGGAGCGGGTCTCCTGGGGTGGCACCCGGGCGCCGCGCGCATGAGCGGGAAGGCTGGGATGCTGAGTGAGGAAGCGCTGCCCATGACCTGACCCTTACGGACTGTGGCGGTGAGCGCCGTGGCCGAGACCGACGAGACCGACGAGAACGCTCAAGGGCCGATCATTCCGGCCGATCCAGCCCATCCGGCCGATCCAGCTGATCCAGCTGATCCAGCTGATCCAGCTGATCCAGCCGATCCGTGCGCCGATCCCCTGGGGGACCCGTTTCTGCGTACACGGATCGTCCTGCCGACGAGGCCCGCCACCTTCCTGCGGCGGCAGCGGCTGGTGGACCACCTCGACCAGGCTCTGCGGACGCCGTTGACACTGGTCAACGGAGCGGCCGGCGCGGGCAAGACCCTGCTGGCCGCGGACTGGGCCGCCGGCCTGAGGCAGTCGGTCGCCTGGCTCACCGTCGAGGTGGGGGACCGGCGTCCCAGTGTGTTCTGGGCATACGTCCTGCAGTCCTTGCGCGCCTGCGGTGCGCAGGCACCCGGCGCGGTCGGGTTTCCGGCGGACGCGACCCGGGTGGACCGCAAGCTGCTGTCGGCGCTCGCCGCAGCGCTGAACGACCGTGACGAGCCCGTGGTCGTCGTGCTCGACGAGTACGACCGCGTGAGTGCCCCGGAGATCGCGGAGCAGCTGGAGTTCGTCCTGCACCACGCCGGTCGGGGCCTGCGCCTGGTCCTCGTCACCCGTACCGAACCGCTGCTGCCGTTGCACCGTTACCGGGCGGCCGGTGAGCTGACGGAGATCCGCGCCGCGGAACTGGCCTTCACCCCCGAGGAGGCCGTCGCGCTGCTGGGGCTGCACGGTCTGAGCCTTCCGGTCCATGCCGCGGGCGCCCTGGTGGACCGTACCCGGGGCTGGGCCGCCGGCCTGCGTCTGTGCGCCCTGGCCGCGCAGGAGAGCGCAGACCCGGAGCTCTACCTGAAGGAGTTCGAGGCGGACCGGAGTACGGTCGCGGACTTCCTGCTGGCCGAGGTGCTCAAGCGGCAGACGGACGAGACCCAGGACCTCCTGCTGCGCGTCAGCGTCCTGGAGCGCTTCTGTCCCGATCTGGCGAACCAGCTCACCCACCGGACCGATGCCGAGGCCCTTCTCGTCGGGCTGCACCGCGAGAACGCGTTCGTCGAGCACCTCGGGCACCAGTGGTACCGGCTCCATCCGCTGTTCGGCGAGATACTCCGGGCCCATCTGCGGGTGCGCCTGCCCGGGCTGGAGCCGGAACTCCACCTGCGGGCCGCGCGGTGGCTTCGGCGTCACGGATCCCTGCCGGAGACACTCGACCACGGCGCCGCCGCGGGCGACTGGGCTTTCACCGCCGGTGCCCTCGTCGACGACCTGGCGATCGGACAGCTCTTCACCGGACTGCGCTCCGACGACCTGGCCCAGTTGTTCTCCCGCATGGGGCCCGAGGCCACGGGCCTGGCGACGGACCTCGTACGAGCGGCCCGCGACCTGTCCCAGGGCGACCTCGACCGCGGCCTGGCCCACCTGCACCACGCCGAGGAGCAGCTGGCCGACTACGCCCCCGGCCCGGCGCACGACCAGGCGCCCGGCCCGGCGGCCGCCCGGCTGAGCTGTGCGCTGCTGGAGGCACTGGCCGCCCGGCTGACCGGTTCTCCCGTACGGGCCGAAAAGGCCGCCGAGGCAGCCGATGAACTGCGGCAGGAGGTCCCCGCGCACCTCCTGGAGAAGCACCCCGAACTCACCGCACTCCTGCTGACCCATCTGGGCTCCACGCGCCTGTGGGCCGGGCGTTTCGACGACGCGCGCGCTGCCCTGTCCGCAGCGGCCGGCACTCCCGGTGGAGCCTCCAGCGTGCTCCCACGGGAGGAGTCGATGGGGCACCTGGCGCTGATCGACTACCTGAACGGCTGGCTCGGCAGGGCGGAGCGCAAGGCCTTGGCGGCGGTGTCCGAGGCGGAGCGGCTCGGCCTGCCCCAGCCGTCCGGCTCCGCCATCGGGCGGCTGGTCCTGGCCGCCGTGGCCGTGGACCGCGACGAACTGGGCCGGGCCCAAGCCCTCCTCGACGAGACGGCCGGCCTCCCCTCGGGTACGCACGATCCGGTGACGGCGGCCGGACGGGCCATCACCACGGCCCGCCTCCTGTTGGTCAGGGGCCGCACACGAGCTGCCGTCGAGGCCGTGGACCCCGCCGTCTCCGCCGCCGTGACCTCACCCTGGGCGGCGAGCCATGAAGCGCTGGTCGCCTCCGCCGCCCACCTGGCCGAAGGACGGCCGGAGAGGGCCGCCGAGGTGCTCCAGGGTGTGTGCGACCACCAGCCGGGCTGCGCCGTGGAGGCCGCGCGGATCCAGCTCGCCGCAGGCCGTCCCGCGGCGGCGAACGACCTGCTCGACAGCATCCCCACCGACGGCCGGACCGGTCCGGCCGTGACGGTCCGGGCGGCGCTGGTGAGGGCTCAGGCCGCGGACGGGGCGGGAGACACCGACACCGCACGCAAGCTCGTCGCGCAGGCGCTCCTCGACGCCCGGCGCGAGCGGTTGCGGCGTCCGTTCCTCGATGCCCGGACGTGGCTCCGGCCTCTCCTGGCCACGGCACCGCTCCACGAGCTGGCCGCGGGCTGGCTCACGCCCGGTGAGTCGCGACGCGGTGAGTCGCGAGGCGGTGAGTCGCGAGGCGGTGAGTCATCCCGGCCCGAAGCGCAGCCCTCGCCGCTCGTCGCGGCGGAGCTGAGCGGGCGCGAGCGCGACGTTCTGGAGCGGCTGGCCCGGATGATGTCCACGGAGGAGATCGCCGCGGACCTCTACGTGTCGGTGAACACGGTGAAGACCCACCTCAAGAGCGTCTACCGGAAGCTGGCGGTGAACCGGCGCAGCGACGCGGTGCGCCGCGCGCGCGACCTCCGGCTGCTGTGAACGCGCGGCGGCATCGCCCCAGGTGGTCCGGGGCACGGAACCGGTGCCGGGAGACGGGTCACCTGTACCGGGTGAGGCCCGCAGAGGCACCGAGGGCGGACGATCGCAGGGTAGGGCGCCGTCCGCCTGCCCCGAGGCCGCCCGTGGGAGAGCAGCTCATGCGCTACGAGATCCGCGTCGACGGACATCTGTCGGACACGCTGGCCAAGGCCTTCCCCGAGCTGGGCCACGTGGTGATATCCGGCCAGACGATCCTGTTCGGCCCTGTCGTGGACGAGGCGCATCTGTACGGGCTGCTGGAGCGCTGCCAGTCGCTGGGACTGCGCGTCGTGGAGATGCGACAGCTGCCGGAGTGACCGTGAACGTGAAAGGACCGCTCAGAGGCGCTCCGCCGTCATCCGGCGGAGCGCCTCTGTCGTGCCGAGGGTGCGGGAGCCGAGTCGGTCAGCCCTTGTCAGGAGAGGGCCCGGCGTCAGGAGAGGGCCCGGCGTCAGGAGGGGGCGCGGCGTCGGCCGTGGCCGGTTCGGGCGCCGTCCTTGCGGCGGCGAGGACACCCAGGATGAGCAGGACGACGACGGCAAGCCCGACGACCAGGGCCACCGAGCCCGCGGTGGGGTAGTTCCACAGGAACAGGGTCAGAACCGCCAGCCCCATGACGATGCCCGTCGTCCAGCCGCGGTGGCGGTCCAGCCACCGGCCCATGCCTCCCGTCCGCAGACCCGCCCGGGCCAGGAGGTGTCCGGAGGCCTCGGTGCCGCGCACGGTGACGGAGCGCAGGGCGCGGGCGACGCGTCCCGGACCGTACAGATAGGCGGCGATCACCACGAACACCGCGATGACGAGCATCGTGACGGTGCTGTCCTTCAAGAACCGCACCAACTCGTCGTAGACGACGGCGGCCGCGCCGTGCGGCTGGACGGAGGAGGGCACGGAGTCCAGATAGACGCGGCGCATGACAGCCAGGCCGACGAGCAGCACCACCATCATCACGCCGACTCCGACACCAGCGGTCATCAGCGCTCTCCGGTGCGACGGTGCCGCCCCCACGGCCAGGGCGGCGAGGACCACCACCAGCACGGGCAGCCAGACTCCGAGAATGTCCAGCAGTCGCGCCGCGTCCTGGGCCTCGTTCAGCTTGTCGACGTGCACCAGTACGACGGACTTGTCGACGTCGGGGATGTCCGCGGCTTTGTCGAAACCGGCGTCGACCAGCCGATGCCCCACCTCATCGATCACGGTCCCGATGTTCAGGGTGATGGCGTCGCCCTTGGCCTCGACGGCGCTGCCTCCCTCGCCGGTGAGGACGTTCAGCACGGCTGCGTGTGCGCGGCGGTTGGCGATCTCCCATGCCTGGGCGAACTCGTCGCTGGTGACGACCCTGTTCACCACGTCGTGCACGACGGTGGTCACCCCGGTCTTCAGGACGCCGTCCAGCGCTTCCGCCTGGTCCACGATGGCGGAGGGAGCGCCGTTGCGAGCCAGGGCGTCGGCGAGAGCGTCGGTGACTTTCCTGGTGTCGATGTTGTCGACCACACGGTCCGTCACCCGGTCGGTCACCAGGTTCTGTACCGCCGGCTTCTTGGCGAGGGGCGCGACGGTTTCGACGTATCGGTCGGTGTCGGTGATCTCGGAGTCGATCCAGGCGGCGACTACGGCGAGGGGCGCGAGGATGAAGGCGAGCAGGAGAAGGACGGATGCGGCGGCATAGCGCAGACGGCGATGGCGGGTGTGCGCATGGCGGCGCAGACGCTCGTACTCCGCCCGCTCCTCCGCGTTCAAGGGGCGGTCGTCCTCGGAGCGCCGGGGGCCTTCGGGGCCGGTCGTGCCGGATGGCTCCATGAATAGCTCCCTTCACTCTCACCGTCACCGGAGGGCGGGGGCGGCGGACGGCGACTCTTCGGTCATGTCGTCGGTCCCGGCTCGTCGCACAGGGGCGGGCTCTGCCGTTCAGAGGATGAGCACGATGAAGATCACGCAGACGATGATGTTGACCAGCCAGCTGTGGGAGTTCATCCAGTCCCGGATCCGGGGCATCGCGGCTTCGGCCCGCTTGTGGAACAGGAGGGTGATCAGCAGCGGCAGCGCGGCCACGAGAACGGTGAGCGCGATGAAAGGCAGAGCCTCGGCGAAGGACGCGTCGTTCTGTGCCAGGTTCACACCGACGGTCATCATGATCATGATGTCCGACGGCATCACCAGGATGACGAGCAGACCGACCTTGAACGCCTTTCCCGGGTCCGCCGCCATCAGCGTGGTCAGCCACTTCGGCGGCTCGGCCGTCGCTCGGCCCAGCCAGTTCTTGAGGGCGGCGGCCGCCAGCAGGCCGACCAGCACGTACTGGATGATCTTTCCGCTCGAGCCGTTGTCGGAGGAGTCGCCCAGGTCGAGCAGTGCGGCGAGCCCCAGCATGATCGCCGTACCCGCTGTGGTGGCGAGTGCCACCCCGGCCAGGAATCCCAGGGAGACGCGCACCGCCCGCGGCGTGGTCACGAAGATGATGGCCGACATGATCTGGGGCCCCAGCATCATGGTGACGGCGAGCGGAAGAATCTGCAGACCATCCATGGGCTCCACCATCCGGCGGCCGATGAGGGCAGGCATCCTCCGCAACGGGTGAACAGGTGGCCGGCTCGTCGGCCCCGCCGGTGTACGTCCGCCCCGCACCGGACGCGGTCCGCCCCGTCCCACGGTCACGGTGGTGCGCAGGGATCACCCGTCGCGGGTGACCCGGCGGCCGGCGACGCGCAGGACTCTGGAGCGGTCGGGTCCCGTACTCCCGCCCGACTCCCGCAAACACGCCTGTCGGCGGTCGAGCGTTCGGCGTTCGGCGGTCGGCGGCCCGGCAGAGACTCGGTTTGCTCGATCACGCGAGGAGGAGCCATGACCATGTCGCGTGGTCCGGCATCGGGTGGCGGACCGGAACACGTGCCGGACGGGGCTGCCCCCGGTCCGGTGGCCGACCCCGCGGAAGTGCTGGCACGACTCGGCCGTTCATGGACCTGGATCCTGGGCTCGGCGGTCGTGACGTTGGTGCCGGGCGTCCTCGTACTGGTCTGGCCGGACGGGACCCTGCACGTCCTGGCGGTCCTCGTCGGCCTGTATCTGCTGGTGACCGGGGCGTTCCGGTTCGTGGCCGTCTTCGCCAGGGAGGGCCACGGCGAACGGCTCCCGGGCCTGCTCCTGGCCGTGCTCCACATCCTGGCCGGGGTGCTGTGCCTGCGGAACCCGCTGCAGACCATCGCCGCGCTCTCGCTGATCGTCGGGGTCGTCTGGCTCGTGTCCGGCGTCCTCACCCTCTACACGGCACTCGCCGCCAAGGACCTACCGCACCGTGGCGTCGTGCTGAGCGTCGCGGTGCTCGGCATCGTCGCGGGGATCGTGGTGCTCGCCCTGCCGGCCGAGTCGGCCCGCGCACTGACCCGGCTGCTGGGCCTGTGGCTCGTACTGCTCGGCCTGGCCGAGGCGGCGGTCGCCCTCGCATGGCGGGCCGCGCTCCGAAGGACACACAGCTGACCTGCGTCGACCGGGGGGATCCGGCGGCCCGCACACTCACCCTCGTCGGGTGAGGCCGCCCGGTCCTTGCCGTGGGCACGCTGAAGGCGGCACGAAACGGCTGCCGGGCCAGAGCCCGGGACGGAGGACGATATGAGCGAGCAGATGTACCTCGCGTACGACTATCCGCTGCTGAGCGCCTTCTGGACCCTGCTCTGGTTCTTCCTGGGGATCATGTGGTTCATCCTGCTCTTCCGCATCATCCTCGACATCTTCCGTGACGATGATCTGAGCGGTTGGGCGAAAGCCGGCTGGCTGGTGTTCGTCCTCGTCCTGCCCTTCCTGGGCGCCTTCATCTACGTGATCGCCCGTGGCAAGAACATGGGCCGCCGGGAAGCGGCACAGGCGCGCGCACAGCAGGAGGCGTTCAACGCCTACGTCAGGGAGGCCGCGGCCGGTGAGAGCCGGCCCAGCAGCGTCGACGAACTCACCAGGCTGTCCGAGATCCGCGCCCGTGGCGACATCACGGACGAGGAGTTCCGCAGGGCAAAGGAACTCGTCCTGACCGGCCACGGTCCGGCGGGGCGCTCGGGTGCCGACCCCTCTTCCACCTCCGGTCACTGAGCACGTCGAAGTTCCGGACAACACGAAACGAGGCAGCAAGATGACCGCGACACACCCACGGCAAGCACACGCGGCGAGGCAGGAATGGGCCGGCGGCCTGACGGCCTTCGCGGCCGTGATGCTCATGGTCAGCGGCGTTCTCGCCATCTTCCGGGGCATCATGGGAATCGCCGAGGACGACGTCTTCGTGGCGACGCGCAATTACGTCTTCGAGTTCGACCTGACCGGCTGGGGCTGGCTCCACCTGGCCCTGGGCATCGTCGCCGTCCTCGTCAGCTTCGGACTGATGTCGACCTCATTGTGGGCGCGCGTCGCCGGCGTGATCATCGCCGGATTCATCCTCATCGCCAACTTCCTCTCCCTGCCGTACTACCCGATCTGGTCGGTCGTGATGATCGCGATCTCGGGGTTCATCATCTGGGCCCTGTGCGTGGTCAAGCGCGACAACTCCATCGCCTCGTTCGAGCGCCGCTGAGAGAAGCCAGCGAGTGGGATGACACGGCGGGAACGCGAGACGCCGGCCGACACCGTCGGACCGGCGCTCGCTGCCGTCGGCACAGACATGCCCGCCTTGACCCCCTCGGCGTCCACGCCTCAGTCGGCAGACTCCTCGCCGTCCTCGGCGTCCTCGCCGTCCTCGACGTCCACAAGTCCCGTCGCCCGGCCTTCGTCGTCCCACCGGACCTCCGTGACGCGCTCGACCGCGTCACGGTTTATGGGTCCGAATATGTGCGGGAACAAGATGCTCCCGTCGACCCCGGGAGGCGGAGCGGGCGCCGCCGCCTCCCAGGCGCACGTCGCGGTGAGCCGGTCCTCGTCGAGGAGCAGCGCCAGCAGTGGCCTGGGAGCGGTGCGGTAGAACGCGTTGACGACGGCCAGCGTGGTCGCCTCGTCCGGGGAGCAGTGGACGAAGCCGTCCTCCGCGAGGGAAGCGGGTGCGTACGGCCGTTCGGGACTGGCGTTCCACTCACCGAGCGGCACGACGTGATAGAGCATGCGCCGGTTATACAGCAGCCGTGCCGCCGCGCGGTCCTCGTGCGGTCACAGGGCCGCGGCCTCCGCGGCGGTGAGGAAACGCAGGTTCTTCACGTACTCGTTGACGAACATGGGCACACCATCCGAGGCCAGGTACCACCTCGGCTTGCCCGTGCTGTCGGCGATCACCTTGCCGTTGACCCGGAGGTTCTCGAAGGTGACGTCCTTGACGAGGCGGTCCTCCCCGAGGCCGGCGATCATCGAGAGGTCGGCGTTCTTGCCGTTGTAGCTGAGGTCCTTGATGTAGACGGACTCGATGCCGCGGCCGGCCGCGGTGTTCCACTTCGGATTGTTGGTGAGCCGCATGTGGATGAGCTGGCCCCAGCGGAAGTCCTCCACGCGGATGTTGTCGAACGTGACGTCCCGGACGAGGTTGCCGTCGCCGACCATGAAGGCGATGGCGCCCTGGTAGAGCACCTGCGGCTCGCGGTGGTCGAGGATGTCGATGTTCTCGTAGCGCAGGTTCTCCAGCATCTCGGGGGCGTCGGGGTCCGGGTTGCCGTGCACGCCGATGTTGATCGGGTGGGCGACGTCGGCCCAGAGGGTGCAGTTCTTGACGGTGATGTTGCGGGTGTCGCCGTAGAAGTCCCACCGGTGGGTGTAGAGGGCGATGGAGTCGTCGGACGTGCGCAGGAAGCAGCCGTCGATCGTGACGTTCTCGGAGCAGTAGAGCTGGATGCCGTCGCCCCAGCCCTGGTGGCTGAAGGCGCGCAGGTTCCTGATCTTGAGGTTCTGGGATTCGGCGACCCTGATGTTCTCGTACCGGGGATTGAGGATCGTGATGCCGTCGATCGTGACGTTGTCGCACTTGCGGATGAAGACGGCGCCGCCGGTCGCGTCGTAGATCACGCCGCGGCCGATCAGCCGGCAGTTCTCCACCCCCTCGAAGATCACGTTGGAGGTCAGGACGGCGCCGGCGGCCAGGTAGACGGTGGTGCCGCTGGGCACCTTCAGCGTCCGGTCGGCGTGGGTGTGCAGACCGGGCCCGAAGTACATGACGTTCTTGTCGCCCTCGGCGGGCGGGGCCTGCTCGACCGGGTTCGCCAGCAGGTGCAGACAGTCGAAGACCTTGTCGTTGACCTGGATGACGAGGTTGCGGGGCCGGTCCAGCGTGAAGCGCGCGGTGCTGCCCAGCACCTCGGGGGTGATGCCGTACGAGTCCGGGCGGATGCGGACCTTCTCGACGCCGCCCGGGTTGTAGGTGACCTCGACCTCGACGGTGCCGGAGAAGTCGAAGGCGGCCCAGGAGGAGCTCTGGGCCTTGTTGCTGCCGGTGGTGGGGTCGATCAGCGCGAGCTTGGCCAGGTAGACGTCGAGTCTCTGCCAGGTGCCGCCGAGCGGCCGGACCTTGACGGTGAAGGCGTTGTTGAGGGGCACCTGCGGAAGAGTCGGGTGTCTGACAACGATGTCTTCAGTGGTGCCGTCCTCCGCTGTGGCGGCGGCGGCCTGCGTGGAGCCCGCGACGGCGCCGGCCAAGCCGACGACAGCGAGGGCTCCCGCGGCCTGGAGGGTGTTTCGCCGGGACAGGGACGAGCTCATGGTGACTCCTTGACGGGACGTGGGCGGGCGCCATCTGCGGCCGGAGGTGAAGAGCCCGCGCTGCGGCGCGTATGAAGGCGGCCTGATCTTGTGGTCCCGCGGAAATCCACGTCAAGGGCAAGTCTGGTTTTCGAAACTTCAGGGGGCTGGGCGCGGCGCGGCGCGCTCGTCGCCGGCCGCCCGCGGCTCGACGCCGGGCGTAAGGCGCCACAAGCCGGACTTGCCTGGGATCGCCGCCACTGCCGCCGCGAAAGGGGCCGCGCATGCGACCCGGAAGTGAGGCAACAGTCACCGCCAGTACCCACTGTGACGTCTTTGACGCCCCATCCGATGTGTTTTTTGTGAGGACGGTGATGCAGATGATGCGAACGATGCGAAGAACGCGTCTGTGAGTGTGATGACTTCGGCACCCATGTGGCGAGAACTGATGACTTCCTTACGCGAAGGACGCGTAAGGGGCTGTATGCCGTCAACGCGCGACCCTGGAGGTTTCGAGTGCGACCGTTCACCCTCAACTACACACTTCCCAAAGGGCTTCCGACCGTGGTGATGCCGTACCGCTTCGACACGTCGCGTCAACTGAACGTGCTTCCCAACGGCCGCCCGGCCGTCAGCGACCGAGACCTCCTCCTGGCGGCCGGCACGACGACGTCCACCGCCGGCTCCCAGACGCACTTCGACGACTGACGACCGGCACGCGCATGACCGTACTGATCCTCACGTCCGAGGAGGACGTGACCGCCGACATGGTGGTGTCCAGGCTGCACGAGACGGGGATCCCGGTGATGCGGCTGGACCCCGCCGACCTGCCCGGCAAGGCCGTGCTGTCCGCCGAATACGCGCACGGCGACTTCGACGGCCACCTGTCGGTGAACGGGCATGTGCTCAGCATGCGAGGCCTGCGCTCCGTCTGGGTGCGCAGGCCCGGCGAACCGGCCGCGCACGCGGCACACCCCTCACCGTGGCTGACCGCCGAGACGGGGCAGGCTCTGTTCGGAACGCTCCACTCGGCCTCCACACGATGGATGAACCATCCACGCAACGCCGAACAGGCCCGCCTGAAACCATGGCAGTTGAGGGTCGCTCACCTCAGCGGCTTCGCGGTACCGCCCACCGTCTTCACCACCGCCCCACGCGTGGCTCAGCAGTTCACCGAGGAGCACCGGAGCGTGGTGGTGAAGTCCGCCTCGGGGCCGCCGCGCGATGACCCCGCGCTGGCCCTGCCCACCACCCTGATCGGGCCCGACACGGACTTCTCCGCCGTAGCGGCCGGTCCCGCGCTGCTGCAGCGGTACATACCCAAGCGTGCCGACATTCGTCTGACCTGTGTCGGCGACCGCCTGTTCGCCGCGCGGAAGACGGCCGAGCCCGGCCAGGTCGACGGGCGCTACGGCGACACCGAGCACACCTGGGAGGCGGTCCCGGCACCCGAACGCATCGGCAAGTCGGTGCACGAGTACGTCGCCCTTGCCGGACTGGCGTACGCCGCCTTCGACTTCGCCGAGGACGAGGACGGCATCTGGTGGTTCCTGGAGTGCAACCAGGGCGGCCAGTTCGGCTTCGTCGAACTGGAGACCGGGCAGCCGATCTCGGAGGCGGTCGCCCGGTGGCTGTCACCACGCAAGACGGACCGCCGTGTTACCGGGAGCCACTGGTGAGCCGCGTCACCGACCTGTCCGGACAGCGACGGGGGCAGGGACAGCGACGGGGACAGGGACCGGGTTCGGGACCGGGAACCTAACCGCGCCCGATCACCAGCCCGTACTCCAACGCGCTCGTCGACGACGGCAGCCCCAGACTCCTCGGCGTCAGGGCCGGGGAGCCCGTCGCCGTCGGGCCCTGCGCCGCGCCCGGGAGGAGCCAGACACCGCCCTTGGCGGAGTTCTCACCGGGAGCGCCTGCCGCGAGGTCCGCGTGGCCGTCCGCGTCGTAGTCCTGCAGACGGACCGAGGCGCCGAACCGGTCGCCCCACTCCGCGGTGCCCGGGACGCCGGCGGTGTTCTGCGTGAAGCCGAGGCTCATCGCCGTACCGCTGGAGGACAGCAGGCCGGTGGCGGTGCCGCGTACGGCGACCACCATGCCGGCGTTCTGCTGCGAGCCGACCGCCTCGTACGAGTCGCCGATGGCGAGGTCGGCGTGTCCGTCGCCGTCGATGTCGCCCGCGGCGACCGCGGCGCCGAGGCGGTCCTCGGACTCGGCGGTGCCGGCGATGCCCTGGGTGTCCTGGTGGATGTCCTGGGTACGGGCGCCGAAACCATCGGCCTTCGAGCCGTACGCCACCCTCACCAGCCCGCCCTTGAATGCTTCGGCGCGGCCCGTGGAGTAGTCCGCGCAGTCCGGGGTGTCGGCCTCGTAGTTGGGGTTGCAGGAGCCGAGGGCCAGGTCGTCCGTGCCGTCCGCGTCGAAGTCGGCGGAGGCGAGGGAGGCGGCGGAGGCCGTGGCGCTCCACAGTTGCGCCGGGGCGCCGTCCTGCCAGCGGTAGACCCGGGTGAACCTGGTCTCCGTCGCGCTGGCGGAGAGCGCGAGGTCGTCGTCACCGTCTCCGTCGAAGTCACCGGTGGCCAGGGCGTTCACGCGGCCGAGGTCCGCCCCGGCGATCTCCCCGGTCAGGGTGTCCGGGGAGTCGGCGGTGAGCGGGCCGGGACGCAGCACCGCGCCACCGTGCTCATCAGCGTCGCGGGTGAGTGCCAGGTCGGTGCGGCCGTCGCCGTTCACGTCCCCGGCGGCGATCACCCGGCCGACCCGGGAGAGCTCGGTGTCGCCCCGCGCGACCGTGTAGCCGCCGTCGGCGAGGCCGGAGGCGGAGCCACGCAGCACGGTGACCGTCCCTTGTTCCGCGTACGTGTCGGAGGAGAGGGACTCGCTGGAGGCGCCCACGACCAGGTCGGCGTAGCGGTCGCCGTCGACGTCCGCGGCGGCGACCGCGGACCCGAAGAAGTCACCCGCCTCGGGGGTGCCCGGCACCCCGCTCGTGGCCTGGCTGATCCGCACGGAGCCGTACGTGCCCGGGCCGTCCGGGCCGCCCCACACGACGTTCACATAACCGGCCTTGGCCTGGTCGCCGACCTGTGCGGAGGGCACGCCCACCGCCAGGTCCGGGTAGCCGTCGCCGTTGAAGTCGCCCGGCAGGCCCAAGGGGGCCGCGACAGCGGCGGGGGCGCCGATGCCGGCGGCGGCAAGGACGGCAGTGAGGGCGGCCGTCGTGGCGACGGCCAGGGTACGTGCGCGCAAGGCGGGGCTCCCGTCTCCAGAAGCCGACTCCGGGTTTCAGCTCCCGGGTTCGAGGCTTCGGTGACGTACGACGCGCGTGGTGGACGAAGGGTTGTGCTGGGCTGAAGAGGAGGTGTCGGGTACATGGCCACTCGGCGAGTGCCTGCCTCCCCTCGCGGATCGGCAGCCGGCCAAGTCCTTTGCATGGACAGGCACTTCGGCAACGAAAACCACGAAGCTCGCTCAGAGCGGAAGGTCGTCGGGCAACACCCGAAACGCCTTGTGACGGCCCAACGGACATACGGCACGAAAGTCGCGGCGGTCGAGCGTGAGGATCGCATCCGTGTCGTAGTCGGAGGCGAGGGCCACGTTCACCGCGTCGGCGAGATCGAGTTCCAGCGCACCGTAACGCGCCCGAACGGACTGTGCGGCGCCCAGGTGGTCTTCCGTGATTTCCGGTACGGAGATACGGCCTCGGCGCATCCAGTGCCGTATGTCGTCGACCGCGCTGACGGCGGCCTCGCGGCCCAGTTCACGGGTGGCGACGTGGTCGAGTTCGGCGAGCAGGAGAGGAGACATGACCAGGAGTCCCGCGGCCAGAATCGCCTCGTTCGCGGCTTCGTGTTCCGGGTGGGTGGAGTCCAGGGCGGCCAGGAGGCCGGAGGTGTCGGCGATGACGATGATCACGCTGCGGTCCCGGAACCGGCGTCGGCCTCGCGGCGGACCGCGTCAGCCACCGCGTCGCGGACCTCGGCCTGGGACGCCGTACGCCCCGGCCCTTCGAAGGTGCGCGAGAACAACGGCTCGTCCCAGACCCGGTTCGCCATGGCCGCGAGATGGATCCCCTGCCGGATGATCTCCGCCTCACTTATCCCTCTGCGCCTGGCCGCCTCCTTGATGATCGCCAGGTCTTCGGGGTCGGCATAGACGTTGGTGCGCTTCATGGACATGTACCAAGGCTAACCCATGTACCGGAGTGATGTATGTCGAACCGCACCGTTCCGGGACGACCTGGCCGATGAGGAGCGCCGCCACCGGGCCGCTTCTGGACACCCGGACCAAGGACCGTCTCGCCGGAAGAACGCCCGATGCCGGTACCGCATTTCGGTCATACGATGACAAGTGGGTGAGTGCGCTCTCACGAGCCATGGCCCGGAGGGGCGGCCCGGCGCGGGTGCGTCGAGCCGGTGCACCACCTGCGCGCAGACAGGAGCAGGACGTGATCCATTCAGCCGACATTCGCGAGTGGCGCAACCGTGACGTGGTGGACCCGAAGCAGCACAAGATCGGCATGCTCGAAGCCGTCTATGTGGACACGACCACCGACGAACCGGCCGTGGCCACCGTCCGGACCGGGCTTCCCACCCGCCACCGACTGGTCTTCGTCCCCCTCGACGAGGCAGTCCTCGGTCCGGACTACGTCAAGGTCTCCTACACCAAGGGACACGTACAGAGCGCCCCGTCGATCGGGACGGACGACGTACTGCCCGCCGAGCAGGAAGAAGCGATCTTCCGGTACTACGACATGGCATACCAGCCGGGCGCCAAGGGCGAACGCCAACTCGCGCGGCGCTGACCGTCCCCACGCACGCGGCACAGGGAGGATTCGGGTGATGACGCTCTTCCTCCTGCTCGTCCTCGTGGCCGTCGCGCTGGGAATCATCGGCGTGGCATCGGACGGTCTGGGTTATCTGCTGGCCATCGGCATCGCGGTCTTCGCGGTCGATGTGGCCTTCGCGGGGGCGCGGGGATTCCGGCGCGCCAAGCGTCGCCCCCTCCGCTGACGCCGACAAACCCGGCGCCCCCCGCTCCGGGCCCGCTCGCCTCCTTCGCCAGGTTCGTGCTGTGCGGCGGCGGTATCGGACTGCTCTCCAGCGGTGCCGTAGCGCTGCTCGCCGGGCTGATGCCCTGGACGGCGGCCAACGCCCTGATCACCGTCGGCTCCACCCTCCTCTGCACGGAACTGCACTCCCGCTTCACCTTCGGAACTGGGCAGCGCGCCGGATGGCGCCGGCACTGGCAGTCCGCGGGCTCGGCGACAGCCGCCTATGCCGTGACCACCGCCGCGATGCTCATCCTGCACATGGTGCAGCCGTCGCCCGGGATGCTTACCGAGCAGATCGTCTACCTCAGCGCCTCCGGCCTCGCGGGCATCGGCCGCTTCCTTGTCCTGCGCCTGTTCGTCTTCGCCACCGACGGCAACCGCACCACCGTGCCGATACGGACGAAGCCGATACGGACGAAGACCCCGGCCCGATTCCGGCCGCAGGCGAGTGGGCCGGCCCCCTTGCCCATCCTGGCGCCCGTACCGGCATAGCCGGCCGATTCCCCAAAAGATTGCTTGACTTAAGTAACACAATTCTGCTTGCCTAAGTCAAGCAACGAGCACGCAACGAGTACCGACAGAGAGAGCGAGCCCTCATGGCCACGATGAAGTCCGTCCAGACCGCTGCCGTGCACAAGGTGGAGGTCGTCGACGTCGAGCGGCCCGTACCCGGTCCGAAGGACGCCCTGGTCAGAATCCGAGCGTGCGGCATCTGCGGCACCGACGTCACCTTCCTGCACATGGGCGGCATGCCGGCCCGGGCGCACGCGGGCGGCGACATCGTCCCCGTACCGCTCGGCCACGAACCCGCCGGCGAGATCGTCGAGACCGGCGCCGAGGTCACGGGCCTGAAGGCCGGCGACCGTGTGGTGATCAACCCGCAGGACGCCCCGACCGGCATCATCGGCTGCGGCGGCAAGTACGGCGGCATGAGCGAGTACCTGCTCATCGAGAACGCCGAGGCCGGCAAGAGCGTCGCCGTCTTCCCCGACACCGTGCCCTTCGAGGTCGCCTCGCTCAACGAGCCGATGGCGGTCGCCCGGCACTGCGTCAACCGCTCCGAGGCGGGGCCGGGCGACAAGGTCGTCGTCTTCGGTGCCGGGCCCATCGGTCTCGGCGCCGCGATCTGGCTCAAGCTGCGCGGCGTCGAGCACGTCGTCGTCGCCGACGTCATTCCCTCGCGCCTGGAGAAGGCGCTGGCTGTCGGTGCGGACGCCGTCATCGACTCCGCCACCGAGGACGTCACCACCCGGCTGACCGAGTTGCACGGCCAGGCCGCCAACGCGCTCGGCCAGCCGCGCCCCGGCACCGACATCTACATCGACGCCGCCGGCGTCCCGGCCGTCATCAACACCACCGTCAACTCCGCGAAGTGGGGCGCGAAGCTGGTCATGGTCGCCGTGCAGAAGAAGTCCGACGACATCGACCTCGGCGGCATGCTCCGCAGCGAGCTGACCCTCATCGCCTCCCAGGGCTACCCCACGGAGATCTTCGAGGTCACGCCCGAACTCGTCGAGCACCACGAGCGCTTCGCCAAGCTCATCAGCCACCGTGTCCCGTTCTCCGACATCCACCGGGCCTTCGAGCTGACGCTCACCCCGGGCGCGGCGGAGAAGGTCGTCGTCAGCTTCGACGCCGAGGACTGAAGCTTCGACACCGAGGACTGAACACGCGGGTTCTTCTGCCGCAGGCGGACGCCCCGTCGGCGGCAGAAAAACCCGCGGCGGCTCAACACCCCCTACCGTCACCGTCCGTCCCCTCGACCGCCCCTTGCCCCGACCGCCTCATCCCTCCCCCCCCCCGCACAGGAATCCCCATGCCATGACCAGCAGCCCGCAGCAACTGCTGCGCAACCACTCGTGTGCCGTCGACTCCGTCGTGGCCGCCGCGGTCTTCGTGTGTTCCGTCCCGGGCAGCGTGTTCGTCCTCCCGGGCCGTGATCCGGACGTCCCGTGGTGGCCCGGTGTCCTGCTGGCGGGCGCCTCGTGCGTCGCGTTGGTGTGGCGCCGCGACCGGCCCCGTACGACGGTGGTGATGACGGCCGTCTGCGGCGCGGGCATGGCCGCGCTCGGGTACTTCGTCCCCGTTCTGCTGCCGGCACCACTCATGGTCGCGCTCCACTCCCTGGCCTCGCGCACCCGTCGCAGAACGGCGAACTCCTTCGCCTGCGCCGCCATCGCCCTTCTGGTGACGACGGAGTTGGCCGCCGGCCCCGGCGACGAACCACTCGTCCTCCAACTGTTCAGTCCCGCCTGGCTGTTGCTGGCCACCTCACTCGGCACCGCGAGCCGACTGCAGCGGGCCTGCCTGGAGGCCGTGCGGGCTCGCGCCGAGCACGCCGAGCGGACCCGGGAGGAAGAGGCGCGGCGCCGGGTCGCCGAGGAGCGCATGCGCATCGCCCGGGACCTGCACGATGTCGTCGCGCACCACCTCGTCCTGGCCAACCTCCAGGCCAGTGCCGTCACCCGGTACCTGCCCGCCCGGCCCGAGCAGGCGGAGGCGACCGCCGCCTGCCTCACCGAGACCACCGCATCGGCCCTGCGCGAACTCAAGGCGACCGTCGGGCTGTTGCGTCAGGCGGGCAATACGGAGCAGCCCGCGTGCCCCGCTCCGGGCATCGCTTCACTCCCCGATCTGGCCGCCTCCTTCCACGGCGCCGGACTCAGAGTCACCGTCACGACCGTGGGTGCACCGAGCCCGCTCTCCGCCGGCGCGGATCTCACGGCGTACCGCATCGTGCAGGAGGCGCTCACCAACGTCACCAAGCACGCCTCCACCGGAACGGCCGAGGTGCGGCTCACCTACTCCCCCGACCGGCTGATCCTCACCGTCGCCAACGGCGGAACCCCGGCTCCGGCCGACTCCCGTCGCGTCAGCGGCGGTTACGGCCTCGTCGGCATGCGTGAGCGCGCCGTCTCGGTCGGCGGGCTCCTCCACGCCGGCCCTCGCCCTCGAGGCGGATTCGAAGTCGTCGCGGAACTGCCACTGCGTCCCGTTCCACGCGAGGAGCCCCACGGCGCCACGGATCTCCACATCCCGTTGCCCTGCCCCGTGGCGTGACCGTCCCTGTGCTGACGTCTCGTTCAGGCTGTGCTGACGTCTGGCTCAGGCAGCTGTCGGCGGGCGCGAACTGACGATGGCCGCCTGGTAACCGCCGGGTCCGGGCGCATGCAGGCGGGCCACCTTCGTCGTCCGCGTCGTCCGCGTCGTCCCCGTCGTCGGCGTCGGCACAGCCGCGATGGTCACCGCGCGGGACGGCGGCGGATCGGCGTCGTGCCGCCGCACCAGGCCGGACTCGTAGGCGAAGACAACGGCCTGGACGCGGGCCCGCGCACCGATCTTGGTGAGGATCCTGGTGATGTGGGACTTGACGGTGGTCGGGGCGATGGACAGCTTCTCGGCGATCTCGGCGTTGGACCAGCCTGAGGCGACGCCGGTGAGCACGTCGCGTTCGCGCTCGGTGAGGGCGTCGAGCCGGTGTTGCGCCGTGGGAGGCCGGGTGGGGCGCGCTCGGACCACGTCGATGAGCCTGCGGGTCAGGCCGGGGGTGAGGACGGCGTCGCCGACGGCCACTGTGTGGATGGCCGCGGTCAGTTCGTCGGGGGTGGCGTCCTGGGGGAGGAAGCCACCGGCTCCGGCGCGCAGGGCGGTGCAGGCGTACTCGTCGTTGCTGGTGGTGGTCAGGACCAGGACGCGCGGGGCGTGTCCTCCTGATCGAGCGGGGTCGGGAACTCGGGGCAGGGCGTCGGACCGTGTGACGCGGCGGATGATCTCGATGCCGTCCTGGTCGGGTGTGCGGCCGTCCATCAGGACGACGTCGGGGAGGAGTTCGGCGCTCATGCGGACCGCTTCGGCCCCGGTGGCCGCTTCCCCGACAACGGTCAGGTCGGGCTGAGCGGCCAGGAGCATGCGGAGTCCACGGCGTTGCAGGGGCTGGTCGTTGACGACGAGGACGGTGGTCATGCCGGAGTTCTTCCTGTGGGTGGGTGTGGGGGGCGCGGTACCGGCGTCCTCACCGAGGACGCCGCGCCGGGCTCCGTACATGGCTCCGTACGGAACCGACGGCGGAGCGACCGCGGGTGCCGGGCGGCGCGCGCTCGCGCGTCGACCGGGCTCTGGTGGAGGTGTTGGGTGCGCAACGGAGCTGCGACACCTGCGGTGAGGCCCGGGGCGAAGACCCGGCAACAGAGTCAGAGGGCCGGGCCGGCCGCAACGGTTGCCAGGGGTAAGACCATCGCGTCATGGAGCTGGGGGGTGCACAGGATCGGGTGCCCGGTCATCGGGGCCCCCTTTCTGAACGAAACGGTTTCGTTCACCTTGGACAGCGTCAGCGTAGCCCTCCCGCTATCGAAACGACACCGTTTTCTTTATGGCCTGGGTCACATGAGAGCACCGAACGCCGGACCTCCACGCTCCGACCAACCGGGCGCCACCGTCGCGGTGGTGGGCCCGCCGCCAGGAGGGCCCTGGCAGAGACGTTGCGGTCCGGGCGAATCAATATCTGTGGTGGCGAAATGAAATATCGACGCAGCGCGCAGTGAAGGTTCCTTGCTTGACAGGCTGAGCAGATTCATTTATTGCAGCTGCACGGTCGTGCCGTGCTACTGTTGATCCCAGTTGCAGTTGTGGTTCCCGAAAACTTGCAAGTGCCCCCACCGGTTCCATGTAACGGTGGAGCTCTTTTTGTATCTCCGGATCTTATTTTCCGGCGGGGTGATCATCACGGCGACGCGGAGTCCGCACAGGGCGAACTCCGAACACGCCCCGAAGGAGATTCAAAATGGCTACTGGCACAGTGAAGTGGTTCAACGCGGAAAAGGGATTCGGCTTCATCGAGCAGGACGGCGGCGGCGCTGACGTCTTCGCGCACTACTCGAACATCGCCGCCCAGGGATTCCGCGAGCTGCAGGAGGGCCAGAAGGTGAACTTCGACATCGCCCAGGGCCAGAAGGGCCCGACGGCCGAGAACATCGTCCCCGCCTGATACAGCGTTTACTTCGCAGCTGGGGCCCGCACCTTGGGTGCGGGCCCCAGCTCGCTTCATTTCAGGACTCAGAGGGTTCGCCCCCAGGGTTCTTCGGGAAATGCCCCGCCCCGCGCTCCGGATGAAACTCTCCAGAGCCTCGCGAACGGAATACTCACCTTACTGCCAGGATCGAGTCATTCCCCTCGGCGGCGCATCCCGTGGGAATTTTCGCCGATCCCATTCGGCCCCTCATCACATCGGCTCGTTCTTGCGATTCTCCGCGCAGCCAATTCACAGCGGGAATTCCTTGGTACGTGCCCTATCAAGGAAGGTTCCGCATGAACCGCACACGAACAAACGATCGCTTCGCCCGCTCTCGCACCGGAGGTTCCGGCGGAAGGCGTGACAGCCGTTTCGGGGCTCCCGCCACCGGCCGCTCAAATCGTTCGGGCGGTCCGAGCCGTCCGGAGCGTTATGGACGTCGACAGACCGGTTCACAAGGCGAGTTCGCGCTGCCGAAGACGATCACTCCGGCATTGCCCGCCGTCGAGGCGTTCGCCGATCTCGCCATGCCTGCGCCGATGCTGGACGCTCTCGGCCGTGAGGGCGTCGCCGTACCTTTCCCGATCCAGGCGGCGACCCTGCCGAACTCTCTCGCGGGCCGCGACGTACTCGGCCGTGGCCGCACCGGTTCGGGCAAGACCCTCGCCTTCGGCCTTGCGCTGCTGGCCCGTACGGCCGGTCAGCGCGCCGAGCCGCGGCAGCCGCTTGCTCTCGTCCTCGTCCCCACCCGCGAGCTCGCCCAGCAGGTCACCGACGCGCTCACTCCGTATGCCCGCGCCGTGAAGCTGCGGCTGGCCACCGTGGTCGGTGGGATGTCCATCGGCAGGCAGGCCGGCGCGCTGCGTGGCGGGGCGGAGGTCGTCGTCGCCACGCCGGGCCGGCTCAAGGACCTCATCGACCGTGGCGACTGCCGGCTGAACCAGGTCGGCATCACCGTCCTCGACGAGGCCGATCAAATGACCGACATGGGCTTCATGCCCCAGGTCACCGCGCTGCTCGACCAAGTGCGGCCCGAGGGGCAGCGGATGCTCTTCTCCGCCACCCTGGACCGCAACGTCGACCTGCTGGTCCGCCGCTACCTGACCGACCCGGTGGTCCACTCCGTCGACCCGTCCGCCGGTGCGGTCACCACGATGGAGCACCACGTACTCCACGTGCACGGGGCGGACAAGCACCGGACGACCACCGAAATCGCTGCGCGGGACGGCCGGGTGCTCATGTTCCTGGACACCAAGCACGCGGTGGACCGGCTGACCAAGCACCTGCTGGACAGCGGCGTGCGTGCCGCGGCCCTGCACGGCGGCAGGTCCCAGCCGCAGCGCACGCGAACCCTGGCCCAGTTCAAGACCGGGCATGTGACAGTGCTGGTGGCGACCAATGTCGCGGCGCGCGGTATCCACATCGACAACCTCGACCTGGTCGTCAATGTGGATCCGCCCAGTGACCCCAAGGACTACCTGCACCGTGGCGGGCGCACGGCCCGTGCCGGCGAGTCCGGAAGCGTCGTCACCCTGGTGACACCCGACCAGCGGCGGGGCATGACCCGACTGATGGCTTCGGCCGGCGTCATAGCGCAGACGACCCAAGTGCGTTCGGGCGAGGCGGAGTTGAGTCGCATCACCGGCGCCCAGGCCCCCTCGGGTGTCCCGGTGACCATCACCGTGCCGGTCGTGGAACGCCCCCGTCGTGGCACCTCTTCTTCGTCCAGGGGCAGCCGCGGCCGCACCGACCGGGGCCGGCCCACCGGTGAGGCGGCGCGCCGCACGACGCGGCGGCAGTCCTCCTCCAATCCTGCGGCCCGACAGGCCTAGAGCCTGCGTGACCGGAATGCTCACCCATCCCCGCAGGAGGCATCCTTTGACACTCGTTCAGACACGGCAGCGCCGGGCGGACCCCGCTCCCACGACCGCGGTCCGCGCCATGGACGCTTCGGGTCCGAGGGTCTGTGACGACATGACCGTCGAGGTGGCCTTGTCCGTCATGGCCAGTGCGCGTGTCGGGTACCTGCTCATCTGCGACGGGGACGATCAGTGCACGGGCTCGATCACCCGGGCCCAACTCGTCGTCGCCCGCGACAGCTCGGCATACACGGATCAGATGCGTGTACGGGACGTCCTGAGCGTGGTTCTGCCCGTCGCCGTCGAAGAGTACGGCCACGCCCTGGGCGTTCTCGCTCTCTCCAGCTGATCCGCATCGCCCTGGTCGGCCCGTTCTCCTCCTTCTCACTGCGAGGCATCATGCGCTGCGTCATCGCCCGGTTTCCGTTCGACCTCTCCAAGAGCGGAGTGGTGGCCTCGATGAAGGGTGTCAAGCCCGAGATCATCACGGGTGAGTCCGTGATCATCGGCCGCCGTCACTACCCCGTCAAGCAAGTGGGCGAAGTCATCACCCGACAGGACCGCCGCGACTTCACCAGCAGGGAAGTCACCCGGGCCATGGCCAGCCTCGGCTTCACCTGCCGAGGCGGCCACGAGGCCGCACCCGTGCGCGCCCTTACCCCGCTGCAGACCGCGTCCGCACTGCTCGGCAGCCCGGACTCCTCGGAGACATGAGGTCCGGCGAAAGCCGACACGTACATACGAAGGGCCCTGCCGACGCGCGTCGGCAGGGCCCTTCGTATGTACTCCACAGAATACTTACACCC
>NZ_VCHX02000119.1 GCF_005768555.2 Streptomyces sporangiiformans | reverse complement strand
GACATCCACGAAGCCTTCCTCGGCCTCGCCATCTGCCTGATCACCCACCGCCACGTCCAACGGCTTTGTTAGGGCCTCTAAGCGCCTTCATCGAGTCGGCGTCCTCCTGCGCGATCAAGGGCTGCGTCGTTCCGCTGGAGGCGGGCGATCTGTTCTGGCTGCCCGAGGACGCGTCGCCCTCGCATCCGTATCTGCTGACCGAAAAGCTTCCCGCGGAGTTCGGGGAGGAGGACGACGGGCTGTGGCCGGAGAACGTCATCTGGTCGCGCGACGGTAGTCGGCTCCTCGTGTACGACGCGAAGCGTCGGCAGACCTTCGCGATCGACATGACGACCAAACAGGTGAAGTGGCTGACCAAGGAGGAGCGACGGGAGGCAGATGTCTGGCACGGCGCCTCGGCGGGTGGCGACACGGGCCGGGTGCGAATCTCCGTGGGATCGACCCGTGTGACCTTCCATCGGACCGACACCGGCGGCGTGTTGAGCGACTTCGAATTTCTCCGCGAACCACCGGAGCCTCGGTGCGTGGCACACGAGTACGCGTTCGACGAGCACCCCGTCAACTTCGCGCTGGACGACGACACCTGGTGCGCTGCCTTCGAGGAGGGGGTGGTCATCGCGCCGTCGGACCGCAGTAAAGACCTGGAGGCGGTGCTGGCCTGGTCGGTCGACCGACGCTTCGCCTGGCCGGTGCAGTGGGGCGCGCTCGAGATCGTGCCGGACGCTAAGGCCGCCGCCGAGCTGATCGGGGATCGCGGCCTCGGCTACTACGTGCAGCAGTACGTCGAGCAGCAGGCCCGGGATGCGGAGGCGAACGCTCAGGCAAAGGACGACGGGTCATGGCCGCCCCCCAACACGGCGACGCTGGATGAACTGTTCTCAGCGGCCCGAGACTCCGTGTCCGAACTCAGCAGCAACTCCAACCACCACGTCTGCAACCACCTCCGCCATGCGGCCCGGCTGCGGGCCCGGCGAGGGGAGGTCGGCGGCGCCTTGGAAATGCTCGACGCGATCCCGGAGCCGGACCAGCGCGTCGCGGCTTGTGCCGACGTAGCGATGATCCTGGCCCGTGCGGGACGGACCGACGAGGCGCGGGTGTTCTTCGCCGACGTCGAGGCGGGTGCGGAGGCGGCCCTCGGACCGTACAACGTCGCTGATGTGGCGTCCTCGGTCGGCGGCGCGTACCAGGCGATGGGCGATACGGCCGCCGCCGATGTGTGGTTCGCCCGAGCCCGCGACGCGATCGAGCCGGAGGCCAACGCGTGGCAGAACCGTCTCACGGTCAGCTGGGCACTCACCGAATGCGGGCGCGAGGACGAGGCGCGGGCGCTGTGGGCACGCGGCGAGGAGGAGTGGCGGAAGACCCCCAGCATCTTCTACTCCGTGCCGTGGCTGCTCTATCTGCTGGGCACCGGTCGGCTCGACCTGGCAGAGGGGTTCCTCGATGCGTGTGACGTGGAGTGGGACTGGTCGATGGATCCGGTGATCGGCGCAATGGCCGACCTCGGTCGGACCGATCTGCTCCGCTTGGGCCAGTCCGATGCCCCGGAGCTGATAGCGGAGTTGCGATACGAGAAGGCCTTGCGGATCGCCGAGCAGCGCACGAGGCGGACCCACCCGGCGACGCCGAGTGAGGCGGACCTTGCGGCCCTCGCGGAAGCGTACGCCGAGCTACTCAAGACGCCGCGGGCCAAGCGCGAAAGGCCGACCGAGCTGCTCATCGAGCAGGCCGCGGAGTGTGGGCACCTCAGCGCGGTACTGGACCTGCTCGGCAAGCTTCCTTCGCCCCGCGATTTCAACGGTCGGCCGTCGTCAGCGTTCTCCGCGCTATGGCGCGCCGCCACGGGCCAGGACGTGCCACCGTGGTGACACTCGTCTGACTCCCGGTCCGGCGCCTCTCCCCGGACGAGGGCCTCAAGCCGCACCACTTCGCCGACGATCAGGCGATAGCGCAGGGCCCCCCGAGAACCGTGGCTCAGGTATCAAGATCTGTGGATCGGGTGATCGGGGTGAGGCCAGCCGGGCTGTCTCCGGGATCGCGGTGGTCCGATTCTCGGATCCAGGCGATGACGGTCTTCTGGTCGACCGGTCGGGTGGTGTCGACGTGGAGGGTGGGACCGACCCGGAGAGGTTGGGCGGTGCGTCGCCAGCGTTCCCATTCGTCGTCCGTGAGGAGACGGCCGTGGATCGGGTGGCGTGGGTGGCGGGCTTCGAAGCGGCGCCGGGCGGTCTCCAGCGGGACGTCGCACCAGATCTCCACTGCCCTGGGGTGGTTGGCGCGGCTCAAGCCCTGCGTGACGAAGTCGCGGACGTCGGTCGGCCAGCATGACTCCAGGACGGCACCAGTGGGCGCTTCTGCCAGCAGTGTCCACATGGTCTCGCTGGCGGCTGCGCCGAGTGCCGCGTTCCAGCGGCGCTGCGGCCAGCCAGGCGGCTCGGCGCCCAGGACGCCTGCGTGGGTCTCCTTGATGAGGTCCTTGCTGAACAGCGGTAGCCCGAGATGACGCGCCAGGGTGCGGGCCAGGGTGGTCTTGCCCGCACCGGGCAGTCCGTTGACCAGGACGGCGAGAGGCTCACTCATGCTGCGGCCGGCATCCAGTGCGCGCCCTCGCGCATGATCTCATCACTCGGCGATCCGCCTTGCGGGTTGTCGTCATTCACGACGGTGAGCACGGGCATCGCCCTCCCGGCCGACGTACCAACGCCGGCCTACTGGTGACCATCACAGGATGATTCGGGAAGATACGTCTTCTATGTCACATCTACGGCGGTGACGTTCAGCGGTGGTGGTGCCATGCGTCGTCGCGCTGGGTCGGGGGTGGAGCGGCGGCTGCGGCGTCGGGGGAGGCCGCGTGCCGCCGTCTCGTGGCGTGGTCTCCGGGTTCAGAGCAGGGAGGTGAGGTGGCGTAGTTGCTGGACGAGGGGTGGTTGGGGGAGGGGGACGGTGCCGATTTCGGGGTGGTGCGGGCGGGTGATGTGGGGGTGGACGTCGTCGATGAGTTCGGGGATGAGGAGGGGGGGCGGTGGTGCGGTCGCCGCACAGGGTGGTGGGTTCGAAATGGTGGCGCAGGAGTTGGGTGCGCCAGTGGTCGGCGTCGTCGTACTCGCCGCTGTGGGCGTGTTCGAGGTAGAGGCGGTATTCGGCGACGTGGTGGTCTGCGCCGGCGGCGAAGCGCCACCAGAAGCGGGCGCCGTTGCTGTCGTCGGCGAGGTGGGGCAGGCAGGCGAAGACGAGTGCGCCGGTCTTGTCGGCGTACTGGCTTTTGATGAAGTCGGCCAGGTGGCGGTCGGCGTCGGGGCCGAACAGGATCAGGAGGCTGACGGCGTTCAGGTCCCACCAGGCGCGGTCGGCGTCGGGGGTGCGGTCGTCCTCGGGGGCCGTCCACGTTGTGTGGGGGGTGGGGGTGGTGCGGTGGCGGGGTGGGCGGTGTCGGGCGGCCTGGCGGCTGCGCAGGCGGGCTTCGGCGGCCGCGATGTCGTAGTCGGTGTAGCGGTTTTGGGTGCGGGCCTTGGCCAGCAGGTCGTCGATGGTGCGACGGTCGGACGGCAGCGGC
Source organism: Streptomyces sporangiiformans (assembly GCF_005768555.2). Lineage (GTDB taxonomy): Bacteria > Actinomycetota > Actinomycetes > Streptomycetales > Streptomycetaceae > Streptomyces > Streptomyces sporangiiformans. The sequence continues at coordinate 28,740 of NZ_VCHX02000119.1, read as the reverse complement.
ATGGTGCTCATGAGGGATTCTTCCCGTCGGGGGACTCCGGGTAGCGGAGCTTGAGAAGGGTGGCCAGGCGCCGGCGGCCGGTACGCAGTTGGGAGCGGACGGTGGCTTCCTCGTTGCCCATCACGCCGGCGGCCCCAGCGGTGGTGAAGCCCGTCCCGTAGTACAGCAGGATCGCGTCGTGTTGCCGCTCGCTCAGGGCGGCGACCGCGCCGTATAAGGCGATGGCGTCGGTGAGCGTGTCGTAGGGGTCCTCGCACGGGTCTGCGAGCGCGGCTTCGAAGGCCGCGGTGTCCATCAGCTCCGGGCGGTGTCGGCGCTTGCGGTGCATGTCGATGATGCGGCGCTTGAGAATGGTCCAGGCGTAACCCTCCAGGTTCTCCATCTGCAGCATTCGCGGCCAGCGGTCCATGACCTGGTCGAAGGTCAGGTCAACGGCTTCCTCCGCGTCGGCGTCCGAGCCGAGCTGCAGGTAGGCGTAGCTCATGTAGTCGATACGGCGGCGCTGGTGGAAGCCCCAGTACGCCATCTGCCAGCCGATGGGCCACTGGTCGATGGGCACCACCTTGGGTACGCCGACGGCTCCGCCGGTCTCCTCCGGCCCTGCTTCGCCGGTCACAGCGCATCCCGCGACGGCTTGTCGGTGCCGGACGGGGCGCGGTTGCCGCCCAGTCCGGTGATGCCGATCCGCACACCGGCCGTCAGCAGCCGGCGGCAGACCGGGACGGCGTCCGGGCCGTTCACCCTGAGGGCAAGCGCGATCTCGAACAACCACGCGGCAGCGCTCTGCTGCACGGGGTCCTCCCCATGTACCTGTTCTGCTTCCAGGTGCCCTTCGTCTCGTCCCCTGGCACCAGAGGCACCATCCGCCTCCACTCAAGAAGCGTCCACGGTGGCCAGAATGTGCAGCCTCGCCCCCAAAAAATATTACGGTCAGTATCGGCCTGATAGCAGCTAGTTCAATCATCGACCAGTTGAAGCCGCCTAATACCTACCGCCGGAGCGGTGAGCCAGACAGTGCGGTGCCTCTTCCGGCTCGCTGAGCGAGCCGGGAGGAAGGGTGGGCGTTGCGCGCTCAAAACTGCGTGTACGCCGGAGTGCCGCCGGGTGATGGCCGGTGCGTGACCCTGGGGAGACGGAGGTCTACGACTCGCCGGACTTCGCCGACGGCGGCTGGCAAGCCACCGGCATCGTGGACCTGAGGCCCGGCCCGATCGGCGCGGTCACGGTCGCGGCTATCCCGGGAGCTGTTGAGTGAGCAGTGCGACGTGACCTTCATCCTCGACCCGTCGTCCGCCGAGTCCGGGTGCCGCGTCCGCGCCGCGTACACCGAGCGCGACGAGCCCGGCGAGGGCGAGACGCTCCACGCCGACCTGGAGCGCGTCGAGCTACTCCGAATCTTGGGGCTACGGTGCTTGGGGCCCAGAAGGGCCTTGCCGCCGCCTTGCGCACAGCTGCTGACCTGCTTGACGCCGCTGAAACTGGCTGACGCCGGAGCGGCCGGTGGGCAGGGCCCTACAGGTGCGCGCGATGCCGACTGCCGTACCGCTTCCGCACCCAGCCCACACCTGCTACCACCCTGCTACCATACGGGTGTGACTTCCACAAAGAAGCAGACGCAGGTCCGGCTGGAAGAGGACGTGCTCTCGGCCGGCAAGGCCGCCGCAGCCGCCCGCCGACTGGACTTCAACAAGTACGTAGAGCGGCTCATCATCGAGGACACCACCGGCGCCCGCGCCGCCGGCATGACCGCCGCCCAGCGGCTCATCGAAGAGCACGGCACCTTCCTCGACAACCTGGAGCAGCAGCTCGACGCCCCGTACACCGAGCCGCAGCCAGGTGCCGCCGCGTGATCCTGCACGTCGACGAATCCTGGATCCTCGAAGTGGCGGAACGGGCCGGCCACCGCGACCCAGCCGCCGACGACTACGGCGTACCCATCGCAGCAGTCGCCCGCCACCGCGGTGAACTCCTCGACACACCCGTCTACGACGGCCCCTACTCCCGCGCCGCCGCCCTGGTGCACATCCTGGGGCGATGCCGCTGGCTGGAGCGCTCCAACCTCACCGTCGCCTGCGCCGTTGCTGTCATGTATCTCGAGGCCAGCAACATCCCTGTCAACCCCACTCGCGAACAGCTCACCGCACTCGCCCACGAGCTGAACAACCCGCGCTGCACCGCCGCCCGGATCGCCGCCTTCCTGCGCACCTGGAAACCCTGATCCCGAACGGGTGGTTATCGCGCGTCGAGGCGGCCGCCAACTTCGTCGGCAAGTCCCCCGAGGACTTCGTTCGGGATGCGGCGCTCGCGGCCGACGCCGAGATGTTCCTCAACACCAACGGCCAGACTCGGCGAATCGGGCAGCACCTGCTCGGGATGCTCCGCCTCCCACGCCGCGATCCCGCGCACCAGCCGGTCGTAGGCGTCGTCGTCCAGCGGGGAGGTGCCGCTCGCGTAGTAGGCGGCCGACGCCTTTACCGCGTCCTCGACCGCCTGCGCGTAGGCGGCGGCATCCACGATTACTGCAGCTGGTGTGGTCATGCCCGACATCCTGCCTGCCACCACTGACATTGATACTCGTACGGCTTCCGGCGGTCGTGTACTCGCCGGATAGGTGAGATCTGGCGTCACCTACCGTGCCGCCGGGACCTGCCTCGAACGCCGTAGTAGGTGTTCTTCGTCCGGTGCTCACCCTGCTGCTCAAGGTCGGCGGCGGGATCGGACCGCGTGCCGGGCGGGGGCGGGTGTTCCTCCAGGCGGCGGAGTCTTTCCCGTATCTCTTCGGCGTCCGGGTGGTCGACCTTCTCGAGGATCGCCAGTGCTTGTTGCCAGTTCGTGCGAGCCGCGTCCGGGTCGCCGGCGGCCAGGTAGACGTCACCGAGGTTGCCAAGCGTGTGAGCCTCTCCCGACCGGTTGCCGATATCCGCATGGGTGTCGAGCGCCTGGTGGAAGTACCCGACCGCGTCGTCGTGGCGCTGGAGGCGGTGGTGTGCGGTGCCGAGGATGTCGAGCGCGATGCCTTCGACCCAGCGGTCACCGATGCGCCGCAGGACGGTCAGCGCCTGCTCCAGAACGCCGATGGCCTCGTCGAACCGCCCGAGCTGCTCGTAGGCGTCACCCAGATTGACCAGGATGTTTCCCTCGCGCAAGGCGTAGTCGAGACGCCGGTTGACGGCCAGCGCTCGGCGGCAGTACTCGACGGCTTTTTCCGGCCGACCGATCCGACGGTAGACGTCGCCCAGGTTGGACAGGGCCTGACACCTGCCGACTGTGTTCCCGAGTTCTCGGCAGAGGACCATCGCCTGCCGGAAGTGGTCGATGGCCTCGTCGTACCGGTGCAGCTGTGTCAGGGCGCAAGCGACGTCCATGAGGCCCCATGCCTCGCCCATGCGGTCGTGGACATCGCGGGCGGCGTCGAGGCCGGTGCGGGTGGTGTCAAGCCAGTCCTGCAGATGGCTGCGGAGGTAGAAGAACCCCCACAGGGCGGCGGGAAGTTGCCACGCGATGCCCGGCCTGCCAGCGGAGACGGCCTGGCGTACCGCGGCGACCAGGTTGGGGCGTTCGCTTTCGCACCAGTCAAGGGCCTGGTCGTAGGCGCTGAACGCCAGGGGGTGGCAGGAGGCGGGCAACGGGTCGAGGGGAACCCGCGGACGGTCCGGGGTGAAGAGCGGATAGGCGGCGTCAGCCGTGTGCAGGTACCAGGTGAGGAGTCGCTCGATGGCGCGGTCCCGCTCTTGCGGTGTCTCCTCGGTGAGGACGCGCTCGGCGGCGTAGACACGTAGTAGGTCGTGTCGGGTGTAACGGCCGGGCAGGTACTCGGTGAGAAGGTGGGCGCGGGTGAGCTCAACGAGCAGGCCGCGGGTCTCCCTGAGCGGGAGCCCCGCGAGGGCGGCTGCGGCGGGGGCGGAGATGTCGGGTCCGGAGTGCAGGCCCAGCAGGTGGAACAGGCGCGCGGCTGGGGCGGACTGGGCGTGGTACGACCAAGAGAAGACGGTCCGTACGTCGGTGGTGAGGTCGTCCCCGATGAAGGCGTCGAGGCTGCCGTGGCTGTCGCGTAACTCCTCGGCGACGGCGCTGAGGGGGAATCCGGGGTTGGTGGCGGCGCGGGCGGCGACGATGGCCAGGGCCAGCGGGAGCCGGGCGCAGTGGGTGATGATCTCCTGCACGGCGTCCGGTTCGGCCGCCACCCGGTGTTCGCCGAGCCGGTGGGCCAGCAGGTCGTGGGCCTCGGCTGGTGAGAGCAGGTCCAGGGCAATGGGGTGGGCGCCCTCGGCGGCGACCAGGCCCGTGAGCCCGTTGCGGCTGGTCACTATGGCCAGGCAGCTGGGAGAGCCGGGCAGCAGCGGGCGGACCTGGTCGGCGTCGCGGGCGTTGTCCAGCACCACCAGCACCTGCCGCCCGGCCAGCAGGCTGCGGTACAGGCCGACTCGCGCCTGAAGATCCACCGGGACGCGGTGGGGTGGTACGCCGAGCGCGTCGAGGAAGCCCCGCACCGCCTGATCGGGCGGCATGGCCGTCCTGGACGGGCCGAAGCCGCGCAGGTTCACATACAGGTGACCGTCGGGGAAGCGGTCGGCGACCTGGTGGGCCCAGTGCACCGCCAGCGCCGTCTTGCCCACCCCCGCCGTTCCCGACACCGCCGAGATGACCACCGGTGCTGGGCGCTCCGCGGCGGCGGCCAGGATCCCGTCCAGCCGGGTCAGCTCTTCCGTCCGGCCGGTGAACCCCCGGGTCTCCAACGGCAACTGTGCCGGCACCGCCCGGCCGGGACCGGCCTCGGCGGGCGGCCGCGTACCGCCGGCCGTGGGCGGGGCGGATTCGCCGCGCAGGATCGCCTGATGCACCTGCTGCGCCTCGGCACCCGGGTCCGTGCCCAGTTCCTCGGCCAGCTGCTTCTGCAGGACGGTGTAGCAGGCCAGGGCCTCCGGGCTGCGCCGGGCAGCCTGCAGCGCCCGCATCAGTGCCACGGTGAGCGGCTCGACCAGCGGATGCTCGGCGACCAGAGCAGTCAGTGTGCCGATCACCTCCGCGTGATTGCCCACACGGAACTTGGCATCGGCCCAGGCCAGCACCGCCTCGATCCGTTGCTGTTGCCAGCTGTACCGGGTGCGCTGCACCCATCCGCCGGCAAGGCCCGCCAGCGGCTCACCGCGCCACAGCCCGAGCGCCTCACGCAGCATCACCACCCGCTCGGCATCCGTGCACTGCGCGCCGCGGGCCTGGTCGACCAGCTGCCGGAACCGGTGCACATCGACCCGGCCGGACGGCACATCGAGCAGATACCCGCCGGGACCACGCCGCAGCTGCGGCCCTGCACCAGCGTCGTCCGTGCCCGTGCCTAGAGGTGCGTGCGTATCTGCCAGCATCCGGCGGATCCGGGCGATGTGCGCATACAGCGAGGTGCGCACCTGGGCAGGCAGCTCCTGCCCCCAGACCCGGTCGATCAGCGTCTCCACCGCAACCCAGCGGCCCGCATCCACCAGCAACGCCGCCAGGACCGTGCGCTGCTTGGCCGGACCCAGATCCACCACCGCGCCATCCGCGCCCCGTAACTCGACCGTACCCAGCAGCAGAAAATCCGCCATGCCCATCCCCCGTGGTCACTCCGCACAATCCCATGCGCCGGGCTCCGGCCGCCCGCCAGTCTCACGGCCTGACCCGCGTTGACCAGTGAAGCAAGGTTTACGCAAGGTTCCTGCCCACATTCACGCCACACCGTATGGACAACGGCCCGTGACACCGAGGGGGCAGCGGCCCTCTTGACCCCGCCCAGGGCCGGGCGAAGCCCATCAGACGTGAAGGGGACAGTGTGCGTCGTCACCGATTCCATCGGCAGACCAGCCTGGTCGTGATGACCGTGGCGGCCGCACTCGCGGCGGTTTCCTGCGGCACACCGTCATCCCCGGACGATCCGGGCGCCACGACGGCACGGCCGCTCACCGAGCCGGAGCGGGACCTCCTGTATGACGCGGAACAACAGCTCACTCGCTCCTGCATGGCCGCCCGCGGCTTTCGGATGTGGGCCGTGCCCCGCCGGCCGCTTCCCGAGGACCGTGACTTCCCGTACGTGATCGACGACGTCCGGTGGGCCGCCCGGCACGGCTATGGGAGCGACCTGCAGGCCCGGCGTGAGCAGGTGCGTGCGGCCGATCCCAACCAGCGCTACTTCGCCGGGCTGTCGGCGGCCGACCGGCAGCGTGCCGTCGCCGCCTACAACGGCGCGCAGTCCGCCGACCGGCTGGAGGTCCGGGATCCGAACGGCATGACCGTTGGCCGCATGGCCGACGGCTGTACCGCGGAGGTCCAGGAACGGCTCTACGGCGACCTGGCCACCTGGTTCCGCGTGGACGTGGTCACCGGGGCCCTCCCCGCACTGCGCCAGCAACAGGTCGCAGCGGACGGCGAGTTCAAGGCTGCCGTGAAGAAGTGGTCCGCCTGCATGCGTGAGCGGGGACTGAACTACGCCGATCCTTACCAGGCCCGAGCCGCCTTCAAGGACAATGCGGCGGCGACGCGTACGGCGGGGCGTCAGCGACAGGAAGTACGAACGGCGGTCGCCGAGGCCGAGTGCGCTCGCGACACCGGCCTTACCACCACCGTCCGACGCCTCGACCGGCGCTACGAAGCGCGACTGCGGGACCAGTACCGGGACGAGGTACGCAGCAAACTCCGGTTGGAACGCGCCGCCCTGCCACGTGCCCGCGCTCTCCTGCCAACGGACCAATCCGGCAACCGTCCGGAGGACGCAACCACCACCACAACCAAGGAGTGACCAGTGACCCGTACCAAAATCACCATGGGTTTGGCCGCCGTGGGGCTCACGGCTGTGACTCTGTCCGTCGTGCCTGGCGTCGCGCAGGCATCCGACCTCGACCGGGACCTGTCGTCGCGGCCTATTGCCGCCGACGCCCCCGTGGGGCCAGCCGCGAACGGCAAGTTCTACGCATACGAGGATGTGAACAGGGGTGGGTACTACTGCGCGTGGACCGGTGGCGACGCGAACTGGAACTCCTGCCCCGGCTTGACCATGGGCATAGTAAACAGGGCGAGCTCCCTCCAGAACAGTGGCTACCCCGGACCGTACGAAGACGTCAACGTCTACTGGGGCTCCCAACACACCGGTGCCTGGTACTGCGTCGGGAACGGCCGGTACCTCGCAGACCTCCGGAACTACCGCTTCGGCCCCAACGGAGGCGGACACGGGGACAACCAGACCCTGAACAACAACATCGCCTCCCACAACTGGTCCGACTCTTGCTGAGCGACGCTGGAATAATCTGGCCGTGATCGAGGGCCCGCCGAGCGACATGCCCGGCGGGCCCTCGAGAAGGGCGAGCCCAACAGACGAAGTGGTGACCGTCGGGGTCCGGGTGGGTCGGTTACTTCTCGTCGAAGACGAGGTCCTCGGGTCAGCGGCCGCTCCAGTGGGTGGCGCCGGGGATGGGGGCGGCGAGGCACCGGCGGGTGGGAGAGGGCGCGGGAAGGCCTGGGGAGCCGAGTGCGTCCTGCTGCCCCGGGTCCTGGCGGTGGTCGTCGGATGGCGGGCTGGGGCGGTGTCGAGAGTGCAGCGCAGCATTTGCACGACTCAGGTGGCACACGGGTGCTGCTCGTGCAGCAGGCTGGCCCCGACCCATGCAGCAGCGGGTCGATCCCCCCGCTGCACGGGCAGAAAGTCTCCTCCCGATGGCTGCTTGTCCGCCGGCCCCCACCGCACACCTGCGCAGCCACGCCGAAATGCAGCAGGCCCTCGCCCCGTGCTCGACCGGGGCCCTGACCGCGGCCAGCGCCTTGTTGGACAGCTTCTGGCCCCTGGTCAGGGCCCGGTTGCGGGCCGACTTGTAGCCGGTGATCACCGCCGGGTCCGCGTTCGGGCCACTGTCGTCGAGGCCGACGAAGCCCAGGTCGGCGATCGCGCCGAGGCCGGCCGCGCGCAGCTGGGTGGTCAGTTTATTGTGGCGGCAGGCGGTGATCTCCGAGGTGCGTCCGGGCCGGACCGCGCTCACCCGGACCAGGCGGCCCTTGTCGTCGGTGAGCGCGATCACGAGCAGGCCGTGGCACTTGTGCCTGCCGGAGTAAGTCTGCTGACTGTGCCTGTGTTGATGTCCTCGTAGTGCTGCCCTGGTGGAAGCGGGGCGGTTTCGGCGGTCGGAGGGGTGGCCGCGGTGGCAATGAGCGGTGTGCATCGTGAAGTAGCAGGTCACGGTCCTGGTGTGCGTCGGTGTCGGGGTGCTCACGCACGGGCGCGGCTGAGGTTGCCTCGTACAGAGTGCAGTCAGGCGGTGCCGAGAGTCCCCTCGCCGGCCATGAAGCCGCTTGGTGCGTACTGTTCAAGATCCGGGAGCAGGGACTCCGCCGTGTCCATGTCGTCGGTCAGTGCTGCGCAGGCGATCAGGCCCGATACGTAGAGCCTGGTGGCCCTGGTGTGCTGGTGCGTGCGTGCGATGGCGGCGGCTTCCGCGTACCAGCGGCGGGCACTGGAGGGTGCCCGGCCAGCCACCCCGTTCGCGCGATGTAGTAGGCGAGCCACTGGCGCCCGAGGGGCGACGGCGAAGCCTCAAGCGTGTCGAAAGCGCTCAGACAACTCTCGCGAGCCTCACTGATCAGACCGGACTCCGAGGGCGCCAGCGCGAGTGGCGCTCGTGCGCTCCAGGCTTGCCAGTCAGTCGACCGGCGCGGATGACCTTTCCGGTATGTACAGGGGCGTGAGTCAGCCGACGAGAAGATGCGCGACGTGCAGCGCGGCCAGGATGTAGCCGTGCGTGCCGGCGCCGACGATCACGGCGTCGGCGACCGCCGAGATGTAGGAGTGGTGCCTGAATTCCTCGCGCTTATGGACGTTGGTGATGTGGAGTTCGATGGTCGGCAGAGCGGCGGCGGCGATCGCGTCCCGGAGTGCGACGGAGGTGTGTGTGAATGCGGCGGGGTTGATGACGATCGCGCCGCATTCGGTGCGCGCGGCATGAATCGCGTCGACCAGCACGCCTTCGTGGTTGCTCTGAACGAAGCGTGCGGTCAGGCCGTGTGCGGACAGAGTCTTGGCCACGGTCTCCTCGACCTCGCGCAGCGTGGTGGAACCGTACTTGTCGGGCTCGCGCACGCCGAGCAGATTGAGGTTGGGGCCGTTGAGGAAGAGGATGGTCCGCCCGGGGGCGTTCTCGGTGGTGGCGTCGAACATGTGCAGCTCTTTCATCGGTGCTGGCATGCGGGTCGGGTGGGTAGGGGGATCCCGGTGCGTGAGCAGGAGCAGCCGTGACAGGTGGTGGGGGACATCCGCTCGTGCCGGCCAGGCGGTCCGTGACGAACTCGAATGCCTTGCCTGTCCGAAACGCACACAGGCCCGGCTGCTCCGAGCGACCGCGGCCCGTGGCCTGCGCCCCCGGGCCGCAGCGCGGTCCACACGGCCGCCCTCCTGCCCGGTGGTTGACCCGCGTCGCGCGCCGGCGATGTCCTTACCTGCGCTGACGAGGCCGACGCAGACACTTGCACGCTGTCCGGTCCCCCGTCATGCTTCATCGATGTGTCCCGCTGAACGGAACATTCCTGACTCCGGTGTCGCGCGCGTAGCTGCCGTGCTCGGGGCTTTCGACGCGCTTCACGCCGAGCTGCGGGTGTCGGAGATCGCCCGCCGGGCCGGACTGCCGAAGTCCACGACCTCCCGCCTGGTGCGCGATCTCGTCGGCTACGGGTTCCTGGAGCGTGACGAGAACGACGGCGCGCTCCTGCACATGGGAACGCGCCTGTTCGAGTACGGCGAGCTGGCTTCCCGGCACCGTAATCTGCGGGCGATCGCCCTGCCGTACATGGCCGATCTGCGCGAGGCGACCCGGCAGACGGTGCATCTGGCCGTGCTGGACGGTACCGAGGTGGTCTACGTCGAGATCCTGCGGAGCAAGGACGCCCCGAGGATGGGGTCGCGGGTGGGCGGCCGACTGCCCGCGCATGCCGCGGCCGTGGGCAAGGTACTGCTCGCCTTCGGTGAGGCGGAGACAGTCGACGCGGTCTGCGCTCATGGGCTTGCGCCGGTGGGCCCGCGCACCATCACCGCGCCCGGCCTGTTCCTGCGTGAGCTGGAACGGATCCGGGGAGCGGGAGTCGCGTACGAGAACGAGGAGACCGGCCCCGGGGTGGGGTGTGTCGCGACCGCGATCCTCGGGGCCGACAGCCGGCCCGTCGCGGCGATGTCCATCTCGGGCTGGAGCGGGAGGCTGAACCTGCGCCGGGTGGCTCCCGCCGTGCGCACGGCGGGGCTGGCCGTGAGCCGTGAGCTGCGGGGCCCGAGCCCCTCCATGAGCGAGAGCTGAACAGGCTCCCATGGGGTGTCCGCTGATGGCGTTCCCTTCGTAGGGTCCGGTCCGTGGGGCGTCACGTCACGGGAGGACTGTCCTCTCGGGATGAAGAGCGGGCAAGTCGGATGATCCGCTGAGCGGAACAAGTGTGCGTCGAAAAAGAATCGATCTTGATCCGCTCAGCGGATCACTTGGGTTGCCGGGTGGGACCCGCCGCAACATGCTGCCAGGGGACCGCCCATCACCTGAGGAAAGAGCCGCAGATGGACAAAGCCACGCACCTCGTGGTCGCCAAGGAACTGCTCGCCGCACGGCGCGCCCGCGAGCCGATCGACCCGGTCAGCCGGACCCGCCCCGGGCTTACCGTCGAGGACGCCTACGCGGTCCAGCTCGAGCAGGTGCGCACCTGGACCGAGGACGGGCAGCGCGTCCAAGGACACAAGGTCGGGCTCACCTCGGCGGCCATGCAGCGCCAGCTCGGCGTCGACCAGCCCGACTACGGGCACCTGATGGAGTCCATGTTCCATCTGGAGGGCCTGCCGATCGGACTGGCCGAGTTCATCAGCCCCAAGGTCGAACCGGAGATCGCCTTCGTCCTCAAGCGGCCGCTCACCGGCCCGGGGGTGAACGCCGCGCAGGCGCTGTCGGCGGTCGACTACGTTCTCCCAGCCCTGGAGATCATCGACTCCCGGATCCGGGACTGGAAGATCGGCCTGATCGACACGGTCGCGGACAACGCGTCGGCGGGCGGCGTGGTGCTCGGCAGCCGCCCCGTCCCTGTGGGAGCGGTCGATCTGCGGCTGTCCGGCTGCGTGCTGACCCGCCGCGGTGAGGTCGTCGGCACCGGAGCCGGCGGCGCCGTACTCGGCTCGCCGCTGAACGCCCTGGTGTGGCTGGCCAATACGGTGGGCCGACTCGGCGTCACCCTGGAGCCGGGCCATGTCATCCTGCCCGGCTCTGTCTGCGCCGCCGTGCCGGTGGCCGCCGGTGACTCCGTGACCGCGGCCTTCGGCGGGCTGGGCACCGTCACCGCGCGATTCGGTCACACCACCAAGCAGGGGGAGGACGGATGACCGCCACCGCCGCCATCGTCGGGCCGGGCAACATCGGCACGGACCTGATGGTCAAGTTGCTGCGCAACGAGCACATCGACGTCCGGTACATGGTCGGGGTCGACCCCGCCTCCGACGGCCTGGCCCGTGCCGGGAAGCTCGGCGTCGACGCCAGCGCCGGAGGCGTGGACTGGCTGCTCAGCCGGCCGGAGCTGCCCGATCTGGTCTTCGAGGCCACATCCGCCAAGGCACATCTGGCCAACGCCGCCCGCTACGCCGAGGCCGGGATCACCGCCATCGACCTGACCCCCGCCGCGACCGGTCCCTTCGTCTGCCCGGTGGTCAACCTCACCGAGCACGGGGCGGCATCGAACGTCAACATGATCACCTGCGGCGGCCAGGCCACCATCCCCATCGTGGCCGCCGTCTCCCGAGTCGTGCCCGTGACGTACGCCGAGATCGTCGCCTCGATCGCCTCCCGCTCGGCCGGCCCCGGTACCCGCGCCAACATCGACGAGTTCACCGAGACCACCTCCCACGCGATCGAGACCGTCGGCGGCGCCGGACGCGGCAAGGCGATCATCATCCTCAACCCTGTCGATCCCCCGATGATCATGCGCGACACGGTGTACTGCGCCATCCCCGCCGACGCCGACCGCGACGCCGTCACCGAGTCCATCCACCGGATGGTCGAGGAGGTGCGGGTCTACGTACCCGGCTACCAGATGCGCTCCGAGCCGCAGTTCGACGACCCGCGCCCCGGATGGCAGGGGCAGGCCCGAGTCGCGGTCTTCCTCGAAGTCCGCGGCAACGGCGACTACCTGCCCCCGTGGGCAGGCAACCTCGACATCATGACTGCCGCCGCAGTCCGCGTCGGCGAACTCATCAGCCAGCGAGACAAGGCGGTGACCCGATGACCGCGGACCCCCGACCGGCCGCACGCATCACCGACACCACGTTGCGCGACGGCAGTCACGCCGTGGCCCACCAGTTCACCGTCGACCAGATACGGGCCGTGACCCGCGCCCTGGACGACGCGGGCGTCACCGTCATCGAGGTCACCCACGGCGACGGCCTCGCCGGGTCCTCCTTCAACTACGGTTTCTCGCACACCGACGAGATCGAACTCGTCAAGGCGGCCGTCGCCGAAGCCCGCCGGGCCCGCATCGCCGTCCTGCTACTGCCCGGCCTCGGCACCGTCGACGACCTGCGCCGGGCCCACGACGCGGGCGCCGGGATCGTACGGGTGGCGACCCACTGCACCGAGGCGGACGTCTCGATCCAGCACTTCGGGGCCGCGCACGAACTGGGCATGGAGACCGTCGGGTTCCTGATGCTCTCGCACCGGGTCGGTCCCGAGGCGCTGGCGAAACAGGCCAGGATCATGGCCGACGCCGGGTGCCAGTGCGTGTACGTCGTCGACTCCGCGGGCTGGCTGCTGCCCACCGACGTCACCGACCGCGTATCGGCGCTGGCCGCCGAGCTCGGCGACGACGCCCAGATCGGGTTCCACGGCCACCAGAACCTCTCGCTCGGCGTCGCGAACTCGATCGCCGCGTACGAGGCGGGCGCCCGCCAGATCGACGGCAGCCTGTGCGCGCTGGGCGCGGGCGCCGGCAATTCGCCCACCGAACTCCTTGCCACCGTCTTCGAACGGATGCGGGTCCCGATCGGCCTCGACGTGGACGGCGTACTGCGCGCCGCGCACGAGGTGCTCACCCCGCTGATTCCCCGGCTGCCCATCGCGGACCGCCCAGCCATCGAGCAGGGCAGGCACGGCGTCTACTCCTCGTTCCTGCTGCACGCGCAGCGCGCCGCCGACCGTTACGGAGTACCCGCGCACGCCATCCTGCGCGCGGTCGGCGAGGCCGGGTACGTCGGCGGCCAGGAAGACATGATCATCGACGTGGCGATCGACCTCTCCACCCGCGCCACGACCTCGGAAGGCGTACCCGCATGAGCGACTGGACCATCGACCGCGCCGTCACGGAGCTGCTCGGCCGCGAGGCCGACCGCAGGGACGGCGGCCGGATCACCGACGAATGGCCCGGCCTCGACCTGCCGACCGCCTACCAGGTGCAGGACGCGCTGCTGCAGCGCAAGGTCGACTCCGGCGAGAAGGTCGTCGGCGTCAAGCTCGGCCTCACCTCGCGTGCCAAGCAGCAGCGGATGGGCATCGACTCCCCGCTCACCGCCTGGCTCACCGACGCGATGGTGCTCCCGGAGGGCGTCCCGGTGCCGATGGACGAACTCATCCACCCGCGCGTCGAGCCCGAGATCGTCTTCGTCATGGGGGAGCGGCTGGCCGGGCCCGGGGTCACCGCCGCGACCGCGCTCGCCGCCGTCCGCAGCGTGCACGCGGGCTTCGAGGTCATCGACAGCCGCTTCACCGACTTCAAGTTCACCCTCCCCGACGTGGTCGCCGACAACGCCTCGTCCTCCCGCTTCGTCGTCAGCGGCACCAGCCTGCCGCCAGAGGGTCTCGACCTCGCGCTGGAGGGCTGCCTGCTCGGCATCAACGGCGAGATCACCGACTCCGCGACCGGCGCCGCCGTGCAGGGCCACCCCGCCGAGGCACTCGCGCTGGCGGCGAACTCCCTCGGCGAGCGCGGCATCGCCATCGAGCCCGGCTGGATCGTGCTCACCGGCGGCCTCACCGACGCCGTGTTCGTAGAGCCCGGGCGGGAGATCAGCGCCGAGTTCACCCACCTCGGCACCCTGCGAGTAGTCGGAGCCTGAATGCCACTCGTCGAGATCAGCATCGTCGCCGGACGCCCTCCTTCGATGGTCCGCGACCTCATCCACCAGGTGCACGCCGCCGTGCGGGACTCCCTGGACGCACCCGACGGGGCCATCCGGGTCCTCGTGCGCGAGATCCCGCCGGAGCACTGGGCGGCGGGCGACATCACCAAGGCCGAACAGGCCGAACAGGAGGCATCCCATGAGCGATGAGCGCCCCGAGAGCGTCGACGACTTCCGGGCGACGTACGAGCGGATGCTGGGCTTCGTCCCCCCGCGTGTGGCCTCCCGTTTCGAGGCGTCAGAGAAGGACAACCCGGAACTGCTGTTGGCGCAGGAACGACTGCGCAACATGATCATGTATCCGGAGACGCTGGACCAGAAGACGGTCCAGCTGGTGCTCTTCGGCATCCTGCACGCCAAACTCAGCGACGCCGCCAAACTGCACGGCCTCGCCGCGCTACGGGCCGGTGCCAGCTGGGACGAGCTGCGCGCCGTCATCGATCTGGCGTTCCTGTTCACCGGGTTCTCCGCGATCAACCGCGGCCCCCAGGTGCTGGCCGACATCGCGGAGCTGGAGAAGAAAGCGAAGGAGAACGAGCGTGACTGAGCCGCTCTACGAACTGGCCCACCTCGGGCACGCCGAACTGCTGACCCCCGTGTACGACCGGAGCCTCGCCTTCTTCACCGAGGTCTACGGCCTCGACCTGGTGCACGAGTCCGGTGGCAGCGCCTATCTGCGCGCCTGGGGCGACCACGACCTGACAACCCTGAAACTGACCGCCGCCGACCGGGCCGGCCTCGGTCATGTCGCCTGGCGCGCGGTGAGCCCGCAGGCCCTGACCCGCCGGGTCGCCGCCCTGGAGGAACGCGGCGTCGAGGGGGAGTGGATCGACGGGGACTTCGGGCACGGGAAGGCGTACTCCTTCATCGCCCCGAGCGGCCAGCGCATGGAGCTCTACTTCGAGACCGAGAAGTACCGCGCCCCGGCGGGCAAGGCCTCCTACCTGCCCAACCAGCCGCAGTCCTCCGTCGCCAGGGGCGTGGGCGCGGCACGCATCGACCACATCAACGTTCTGGCGAACGACGTACCGGGCACGCGCGAGGTCATGTGCGAGGCCCTCGGCTTCAAGCTCCGCGAGCACCTGATCCCGCCCGGCCAGCCCGAGGTGGGCGCCTGGCTCAGCCTCATGAACAAGGCCCACGACCTCGCCATCACCCGCGAACCGGTGCCCGGCGTCACCGGGCGGCTGCACCACCTCGCCTACGCCGTCGAGAACCGCGAGGACGTGCTCCGCGCCGCCGACATCTTCTGCGAACTGGGTGTCGAGATCGAGTTCGGCCCCGCCAAGCACTCCCGCACCCAGGGCTTCTTCCTCTACGTCCTGGAACCCGGCGGCAACCGGATCGAGGTGTTCTCCGGCGGCTTCCACATCTTCGCCCCCGACTGGGAGCCGGTCACCTGGACCACCGAGGGCCAGGGTCGCTCCACCGCCTGGGGTCTGGAGGTGCCTGCGAGTTTCCACTCCCACGCCACCCCGGTCCTGCCATGAACCGGGAGTTGACCGCGAGTTTCGTGACCCTGTCCGGCGCGGGCTTCGCCCAGCCCGCCCGGGTGCCGTTCGCGGAACGCTGCCGCGCGGCCGCCGCCGCGGGTTTCACCGGCATCGGCCTGCACACCGACGACTACCGGCTGATGGGGGCCGACGGGGCGAGCGACGCGTACCTGCGCGCAGTGCTCGGTACGCACGGACTCGCCCTGAACGAGATCGAGTTCCTGAGCGGCTGGGCCGCGGCCGGCGCCGGTGACGCCGACACCGTCGCCGCTGCCGGCGCGCTCGGCGAGGCGTTCCGGCCGCATCACGTCACAGCGGGCGAGTTCACCGCGGACGAGCTCGACATCGACGCCGCGGGCGCGCGGCTCCGTACGATCTGCGACGGCGTCGCCGCTTACGGGCTGCGCGTCGCGGTCGAGGCGTTCCCCTGGTCGGGCATGAAGGACGTGGCCACCGCCCGCGCGGTGGTGGAGGCCTCGGGCGCCGCCAACGCCGGGCTGATGATCGACGTCTGGCACTTCTACAACACCCGCTCCAGCCTGGCCGACCTCGACGGTCTGCCGCCCGACCGGATCGTGGCCGTCCAGCTCAACGACGGCTGCGTCGTGGACGGCGACTTCCTCACCGAGGCACGGCAGGGCCGGCTGCTGCCGGGCGACGGCGAGCTGGACATCGCGGGCCTGTTGCTGGGCCTGCACGAACGCGGCTTCCGCGGCCCGTACTGCGTCGAGGTCAACTACCCCGGCTACCGGGACCTCCCGGTCGAGGGGATGGCAGCCCAGGCCTTCACAACGGCGTCCAAGGCCCTGGAGGCGCTTCCCACACACTGAACCCGGCACGGCCACGATCGGCCCTGTGCACGGCTGAGTGAAGCACCAGGTCGGTGACCCGGGGCTGTTCGTCCGTCCTCGCAACACGAATAAGGACGCCGGGTGATCTGCACGAGGCTCAGGACGTGGTCCAGGAGAGGAGGCGCCACTCGCGACGGGGGTCGTATACGACCCGGGGCCTGGTCGTCCAGGATCACCGTGGCGCGGTCCCGTGGCTCGCAGCGGGGCCGGTCGCGGCTGTTGGGGAGCCCGCGGGAGCGCCGGTGTGCAGGAAGGCGCCGCTCGGTGCAGCGTAGCGGTGACGGCGAGGTCGGCCGGGCTCATGGGTGTGGCGGGCGGCAGGCCGGCCAGGTTGTCGAAGGCGGGCGGGTCGAGCCGGTAGTTGACGGTCACCACGACCGCGTCGCACACCTCGGCCAGCCATGCGCCGTCACAGAGACTGCCGAGGGTGAGGCAGTCCTCTTCGCCTTCGGCGTCCTGGCCGGCGGCGCGGAAGGCCGGGGGTGAACTGGACCGCCTGGAGACCAAAGCGCGCGGCGTCCCCGACCGCTGTCCCGGGCCTGACAGGAGTCGGAGGCCGGAAGCTCACCTCCCCGATGGGCGGCGAGGCGTGGAGGATGCCCTTCCAGGAGCGACTCTGACGGCCTCATCAGGGTCTCCACCTGCATCACCGGCACGGGCGCCCACCTCTTCGCGGCCGGGCAATGTACTCACTTGTTCGTTAGAACTAGCGGCGAGACACCTCCGACGCAAGAGGTGAAGCGTGACGAATAAATTTCGGCCGGATGTCTTGACGCGGGCCGGAAGCGACCCCACAGTCCTCTATTAACTTCCTAGTACGTTAATTGACTGCCATCCCCGCCAGTCATCCGGCAAGTCCGCTCGACACGGCATCCCCGTACGCGAGTTGTGACGTCGTCCGCCGCGATCGTCCCCCTGTCCCCGCTCGCCCGGGCGTTCCCGCAACGGGAGCCCTCGCGGTACTCGAAGAGGAGCACACGTGACTGCTCGTTCGCTCGATGACGCCTCGGAATCGAAGACTCCACCCAGTGGGCACCGAAAAGCGGCCTTCGCCGCTTGGATCGGCAGCGCCCTGGAGTACTACGACTTCTTCATCTACGGCAGCGCCGCCGCGCTGGTCTTCCCCAAGGTCTTCTTCAACCCGGACGACCCGGCCACCGCGACGCTGATCTCGATGGCGACCTTCGGCGTGGCCTACGCGGCCCGCCCCATCGGCGCCGTCTTCCTCGGGCACTTCGGGGACCGGATCGGCCGCAGGAAGATCATGGTCTTCACCCTCTTCCTGATGGGCCTGTCGACCTTCCTGATCGGCTGCCTGCCCACCTACGGCCAGGTCGGCACGCTGGCCCCGGTCCTGCTCGTGGTGCTGCGCTTCCTCCAGGGGCTGTCCGCCGCCGGCGAGCAGTCCAGCGCCAGTTCCCTGACGCTGGAACACGCGCCGGAGAACCAACGCGGCTACTTCACCAGCTTCACCCTCAACGGGACTCAGTTCGGCCTGATCATCTCCACCCTGATCTTCGTCCCCATCGCCTCCCTCCCGGAGAAGCAGTTGCTCACCTGGGGCTGGCGCGTCCCGTTCCTGCTGAGCGCGCTCGTGACCCTGACCGCGTACCTCATCCGGCGCACCCTGCAGGAGGCACCGGCCTTCGAGCAGATCTCGGAACACGCCGAGGTGGCCAAGCTGCCAGTGGTCGAACTCCTCCGGGACCACTGGGCCGACATGCTGCGGGTGGCTTCGGCGGCGCTCATCGCGGCGGTGAGCACGATCGGCGGGGTCTGGGTGCTGTCCTACTCCACCGGCGCCGTCGGCCTCGACCGCACCACCATGCTGTGGGTCAGCGTCTTCGCCAACCTGGTGGCCCTGATCGCGATCCCGCTGTGGGCCAAGCTCTCCGACCGCATCGGCCGCAAACCCGTCTTCCTCATCGGCTCCGTCGGCAGTGCCGTCATGATCTTCGTCTACCTGGGGGCGGTGACCTCGAAGAGCTATCCGCTGATCTTCCTGGCCGGGGCCGCCACCATGGGCTTGGTGTACAGCGCCGCCAACGGCATCTGGCCCTCCCTCTACGCGGAGATGTTCAACACGCGGGTCCGCCTGTCCGGCATGGCCATCAGCACCCAGGTCGGCTTCGCCATCACGGGATTCGCCGTCACCTACGCGGCGGAGCTCTCCGGCTCCGACGGCAAGAACTGGGTCGCCGTCGGGATCCTCACCGCCTCGATGTGCGCGGTCAGTTCGATCGCCGTGCTGACCGCCCGAGAGACCTACAACGTGCCCACCGCCGAGCTCGGCATGAAGCCGGGCACGCGCCAGGACCGGGCCGCCGAGCGCGAGTCGGCGGCAGCCTGACCCTGTCCCCGTCCCCGCCGCGCCTGCGGCCCTCCGCCTCCGCACGGACGGCCGCAGGCGCACCTACCCCCCATTGCCGGAAGGAACCCCGCGATCACTGTGACCCCCTCCACCGTGAGTTCCTCCTATCTGACAGGGCTGATCGGCGCCGGTATCGGCCCCTCGCTCAGCCCTGCCCTGCACGAACGGGAAGCGGACCGGCACGGCCTGCGCCTGCTCTACCGCACCATCGACATCGACGAACTGGCGCTGCCGGCCACGGCCGTGGGCGAACTGCTGAGGTCCGCCCGCACCCTGGGATTCGACGGCCTCAACATCACCCACCCCTGCAAACAACTCGTGATCGAGCACCTGGACGAACTCGCGCCCGAGGCCGCGGAGATCGGCGCCGTCAACACCGTCGTCCTCCGGGCCGGGCGCGCCATCGGGCACAACACCGACGGCAGCGGATTCGCCCAGTCCTTCGCGCGCGGACTGCCCGACGTACCGACCGGTTCGGTCCTACAGCTCGGGGCGGGCGGGGCCGGGGCCGCCGTCGCCCACGCGCTGCTCACCGTCGGCGCCGACCGGCTCGTCCTCGTGGACGCCGACCAGACCCGCGCGGCCGCCCTCGCCACCGCTCTCCACCGCACCTTCGGGCCCGGCCGGGCGAGTACCGCGCCGCTGCCGGACCTGGCGGCCCAGCTGGCGCGAGCCGACGGCCTGGTCCACGCCACCCCCACCGGGATGGCGGGCCACCCGGGGCTGCCGTTCCCCGCCGAACTGCTGCACCCACGGCTGTGGGTGGCCGAGGTCGTCTACCGCCCGCTGGAGACCGAACTGCTGCGCACGGCAAGGGCCCTCGGTTGCCGCACCCTCGACGGCGGCGGCATGGCCGTCTTCCAGGCCGCCGACGCCTTCCGGCTGTTCACCGGCTGTGAGCCGCACATCGATCGTATGCTCGATGACCTCGCCGACCTCGTCGGCAGTCCTACCCGGTGAGGAACCTCATGCCAGCTTCCGTCCCCCCGCAGTCACCGACTCCGACAAAGGGACAACCGGCTGCCAGACGTACCCGTGACGCCACACGGACCCGGGCCGAGATCCTAGAGGCCGCGACGGAGGAGTTCGCGCGCATCGGCTATTCCGGCGCCCGCATCGACGACATCGCCGATCGCACCCGGACCACGAAACGCATGATCTACTACTATTTCGGCAGCAAGGAGCAGCTGTTCACGGCCGTGCTGGAGCGGGCGTACGCCAGCATCCGGCACAGCGAACAGGAACTCGGCGTCGAGCATCTCGACCCGGTGTCCGCGATCCGTCGCCTGGCCGATCTCACCTTCGACCACCACGAGGCGCACCCGGACTTCATGCGCCTCGTCAGCATCGAGAACATCCACCAGGCCGAGCACATCGCCGCCTCACCGACGCTGCGTTCGCTCAACGCCCCGGTGATCGCCATCATCGACCGGATCCTCCGCGCGGGCCGCGAACAGGGAGTCTTCAACGCGCAGGTGGACGCCGTCGACCTGCACATGTTGATCAGCTCGTTCTGTTGCTTCCGGATCACGAACCGGCACACCTTCGGTGCCCTCTTCGGACGAGACCTCATCGCACCGGACCGCCGCGACCACTACCGGACTCTGCTGGGCGACATGGTCATCGCCTACCTCACGACCGGCGAACAAACCGCCGTCGGGTAGGGGCCCCACTGCCATGGTTGGCCAGTCGTCCCTGCTCAGCACCGTCGGCGTCGGCGTGCGCGGGTAACCACCGCACGGGCGAGGCTACGATCGACACGTAACTGCGAAGGGGTCGGCAGACGCATGCCTGGCGTGGGTCGGCGCCGTCGCTGCGCACCGCGCAGGACCGTGCCAGGACTCGCCCCAGCCCGTGGTTCCGCCCGAGTGGAGCCGTGTTCAGCTGTTGGTGCCGCCCGTGCGGCTGTGACGCAGGGCGTGGAGACTGCCGCCGGTGATGGCCAGTACACCGGTGGCGCCGACGGCCACGACACCGCCCGCGCCGGTGGGGGCCAGGTCGCCGTTCGTGCCGCCCGCCGCTTGGCACCACCGCCGGGACTTCCAGTGAGCAGTCTGCATCGTGAAAACTGCACGTCAGGTGGGCTGGTGTGCGTAGGCGTCGAAGCTCGGCCAGGTCCGGGGCGGTAGTCCAGCGGCAAGATCATTGGTCATCAGCGGGCGACTTCCTGGTTCGTCAGCACCAGCAGGGCCCGTGCCAGCGCGGTCGCCCACCTCGGATCCGTGCGGACCTTGCCCAGGACCCTCCAGTTCTTGAGGTGAGCGAAGCCGTGCTCGACCGGGGCACGGAATGCGGCAGTGTCTTGTTGGACAGTTTCTGACCGCGAGTCAGGGGCCGGTTCCGAACGGCCTTGTAGCCGGTGATCACCGCTGGGTCGGCGTCAGGGCCGCTGTCGTTGAGGCCGACGAACCCCAGGTCGGCGATCGCACCGAGCCCGGCGGCCCGCAGGTGAGCGGTGAGCTTGTCGTGACGGGAGGCGGTGATCTCCGAGGTGCGTCCGGGACGTGCGGCGGAGACCCAGATCAGCCGGCCCTTGTCGTCGGTGAGTGCGATCACGAGCAGGCCATGGTGTTTGTGCTTGCCGGAGTAGTTCTTCCGGTTCGCTGTTCCGGTGCGGCGCCGGGTGCGGATCAGGAAGCCGTCCAGCAGTACGATTCCGCCGCCCTTTCGGGCGATCTTTTTCAGCGCGCGGCCCAGGCGCGGGGCGCGGGCGGCGAGCAGGCCGACGACTTCCCGTACCCAGCGGGTGACGGTGGTGCGGTGGATGCCGTTGCCGCCTGCCAGGTCGCCGGGCCGCTGGTCACAGCGCAGGACCGCCAGCACGATGCCGGCGATCTTCCCGGCGGGCAGGGCCCGCCACCTGGAGCCGATCTTCTTGAAGTGGCCGCGTAACAGGTCGGCGAGCCAGTTCAGGGTGGCACTCGACAGCGGCAGGCGGGCGGTGTAGGCAAGGCCGTCAGGGCCCCTCGACGGGATGGTTGTTTTTCTTCACACCAAACTCAACTGCCGTCGGGGGCCCGCCGGTTACGCCCTCTTGTCGCCCCGGTCCGCAGCTGCTACAGGCGTGCGGTGAACTTCCCGTCAGGCCGCTTGTGCAGCCAGCCACGGTCGGCGAGCTTGGTCATCTTCGCCCGCAGCGGCTCCAGCTTCCCGCGCACTCCCACCTCAAGCCCCAGTTCCTCACCCACCGCCTTGACCTGCACCGGGCCTCCGGCGGCCCGCACGATCGCCAGGATCCGGCGGGAGTCGGCGGGCAGCGCGGCCTCGTCGCCATTCTCACTGCGGTGCGGGATCAGCTAGCACCGCACGCCCCGCCACCTGCGCTTGCACCGGAGCCGCCGCCTCAGCGGCCTCCGTATCGGCCCGGTCCTGTTCGGCCAGGCGGAGCAGGACCCGCTCAGCGATCCTCAGCTCCTCCCGCTCGGCCTCGACCTCCTGAAGCCGCTTGGCCAACTCCTCGGGGAGCGCGTCCAGTTCGCTACGGCGAGCCGTGATCCGCTCCAGATCGGACATCCCACACCCTCCCCACGACCCCCGGCGTACCGACACGGTGACGGATCGTAGGCGGCCCGCTCACGCAGGCGCGGCAGGACCAGAGAACCCTCCCGACCGACCGGTCAGACGATCTTCACCATGGACACCCGCCGCCTACCAGCCCGAGCACCCCCGACCCCGCGCACACCAGCCCGCCTGACCTGCACTTTTCACGATGCTCACTGCTCAATGTGCTGGTGGCCTACAGCGGTAGGTGGCCAGGCCGCCCGACGGAACCACGGGCCGCGCGCCTGTGCTCAACCGCGGGTGGCCACTCTGCTCAGCGATAGTTGGCCAGTCCGGCACCGAAACGGATTGAACAACTACTCAGTAGCTGACCGGCGAGGCGCGCAGCCACTTTTTGAGCGTTTGCCGCAATATGCGGATACACATCGACTTGTGGCTCTTTATCCTGGAGGGTCTGTGCCACACTTGCGTACCCGCATTGCTGCTCTCATCGCAGCTGGGCTGCTTGCCACCACCGCTACCGGTTTCGCTACTGGTAGCGAGGCAGTTGCCCAAGAGTCGTGCGCCACTGTCACGTCATCCGACGAAGGCATCTGCTACCTGCCGGCGACCGTCAACCTGAATTCAGGCGGTTGGAAGAACACCGGCCTCGCGGTCGAGCTTCAGCCCGGCACGTACCACCTCGACCTGGACGTCCAGGGGCGACTGTGGGGTCGTGCTCCGATCAACGCCTGGATCTTTGCCCGGCTCGTCAACACTACTGAGGGCACGGTCGTGCCAGGCAGCCAGCGGATGATCAACCATCTCCAGTCCAACAACCGGGGCGATGGCGCTATCGGCCACAGGGATACGACGCCCATCCAGGAACGCATCGAGGTGGAGACGCCGACCAGGATCGAACTGCAGGCCATGAGCTCCTACGCCTACAGCCGGACGACGATCGCTGAGATCCGCAGTGACGGCAACTCCCGCACCTCGCTCCGCTGGGAGAGGGTCTAGTGATGGAACGCCCTGGGAACACCTCTTCCCAGGGCGGTACAGGTGCCCGGACAGGCCGCTTGGCCGCGTCATAGGGCAGGCAATCACCCGCGTCAGCGCTGCCGGATAGGTATCGCGCACCTGGCAATGGCACAAGCCCCCGTCGCCTCACGGCGGCGGGGGCCGTTTCCCATGCCCGCAGTCAGCCGCCATGGGCAAAGGCCTGGCTGGACACGCTACTCAGGCCACCACCCCCACGGCATCACCGGCCCTATTCCTGACCATCGAAAACACCGTCCTCGAGTTCGGAACGACAACGGCTACGGATCCTCGCATTCGCCCAACGACACCCAGGGCTCTCTGTCTGAACAGCGGTCAACGGCATCCCACTGGCCTTCCAGCATCTCCAGGCCCACCGACGAACTCGCCGAACGCAACCGCCGGCTCAGCGCCGACAAGCAACGCCTGGAGGAGAAGCGGCAGGTGCATGGCCAAGTGATCGCCGAACTGCTGACGGAGCGAGACGCCTGCACATCACATCCGACCGCACAGTCCCGGCCATCCTGCGACAGCCCGCCCATCCAGAGGAACGATGACAATGCCAGGCCTTGATGCGTGCAGGCGGGGTCGGGATACGAGGCGTGAAGGGTCAGAAACGTGTGTTGCTGACAACTCCGTCCCATAACCTCGTGCATGGAGACGTCAGATGCCATGTGTATCCGCATTGAGGAGGCGATGGTGCTCGGAAGGGGCACGCGGTTGCTCGCGGGCGCCATGACCGTGGTCTGCATGGTGCTCGTCG
Organism: Streptomyces sporangiiformans; assembly: GCF_005768555.2. Classification (GTDB taxonomy): domain Bacteria; phylum Actinomycetota; class Actinomycetes; order Streptomycetales; family Streptomycetaceae; genus Streptomyces; species Streptomyces sporangiiformans. The sequence goes on along the minus strand of NZ_VCHX02000119.1, from coordinate 4,607 downwards.
GCCCCAGTGCACCAAGCGGTGCCCTCTTCGTCAGGTCACTGCCCGTCCATGCCGTCAGGGATGTCGTACCGAACCGGGTCATGACGTGGAACATCTGCAACCCCTGTGCGAAAAACCACGTTGACCGGGCAGCGGAGATCGCCACGTATGCGCCCCAGGTCATAGGCCTGCAAGAAGCATGCGTGCGTGACGTCGAGAGGATCCGGGATTATCTGAAGAGCCTTTACGGGCTGGTTTACCACGTCGAGTACGGGATGGTTCTTCGGAATTGGGGCCGTTGCGGGGGAGCGCCGTGGAGTCCGGGAGCCTTCGGCCAGGCGGTCCTCTCGGCGGAACCGATGACAGACCGCGTCAACGTGGAATACCCCTACGGCGGATCCGAAGACCGGGGGTACATGGCAGTCACCACCAAGGTGGGCGGCCAGTCCGTCCGGGTCTTCAACACGCACCTCGCCCATCGACGTCAAGAAGCGGTCCGAGCAGACCAGATCGGCGTACTCGCCGCAGACGTCGCCCGGCACGACCGCGCAATCGTTCTCGGCGACTTCAACGCCGTGCCCGACGCTCCCGAACTCACCCGGATTTGGGCACTGGCCGCGGATACAGACCCCCAGTGTCATCCCTCGCCCGCCGGTACCTGCAAGCCGACCACCGACTGGCACAGCAAGTTCGACTACATCTTCCTGCGAGGCATCGCCCCCCTCAAGCACCGAGTGCAACCCACCCCGTACTCAGACCACCACTTGCTGCAAACCGACCTGGACCCAACTTAAAGCGCTTCCGCGACCGCTGGCACCTCGGAGCCAATGAGAACGGGCCACCGAGTGATCACCAGGGTTTGTCCGGAATCATGACGAGCATGCGGTGACCGCAGGTTCACAGCGCAGATGGTGCCCGCTAGCGGGCGATGTCCGGCCAGAGCATGGCCCGGATCGCGGGCCGGTTCAAGCGGGTGGAGCCGCGGGCGACGGCCCGGACCTTCGTACTCAGACTGCTGTCCGGCGTGGATCGCAAGAACTCCTGGCAGTCGTCGGCCAAGCAGGCCTGCCACGCCCTCTGCCCACCTCATGCACTGCGCCGCCGCCCGCCATGGAAGTGCTGTTCAGCAGTTGGGGGACGTGACCTCAGCTTGAGTTTTAACCTCGGGTCTCAGGCGCGTGGTGCCGTTACGCAGGTCAATCTTCGTCCTACCCGGCAGGACAAGCTGCGCAGCGCTGTTCTGGAACCGCGGTCCGGAGGCCCGACGTCCGGCTGGTGTTCCGTAACGGTCACCATTCGCCGCGGAAGCTCCTGTACTGGCCGTTCATCAGTTCCCAGAAAGACCGGTAGCGGACCGCGCCGGGCAACCAATGAGATCGTTTCATCTTGGACTCGCAGGTCGCGGTACTGGTGTGAGCCCGTGATGCGGTCCTCGTGCTGGCAGGCGGCGTGATCGCCGTCGGGTGATCGTCTGTCACCGCTGGACTTCGCAGTTCACCAGGACGAGCAGGACCCGCAGCAGCGTGGTGGCGTGATGGGCGTTCATGCGGACCTTGGTCAGGATGCGCCAGGTCTTCAGGTTCGCGAAGCCGTGCTCGACGGCGGCGCGTTCGCGGCTGACCAGCCGGTTCGCCTCCTTCTCGGCGTCGGTGAGGCGGTGGGAGCGGGTCGCCTTGCGGCCGGTGATGATGACCGGAGTATCGTCGAGGCCGACGAAGCCAAGCTCGGCCAGGGCGCCGAGGCCGGCCTCGCGCAGATGCCTGGTGATGCGGTCGTGGCGGGCGGCGGTGACCTCGCTGGCCCGGCCAGGACGGGCGGAGGAGATCCAGATCAGGTTCCCCTTCTCGTCGGTCAGCGCGAGGAAGAGCAGGCCATGGGCCTTGTGTTTCTCGCTGTAGTTCTTGCGGTTGGCCGCCCCGGTGCGGCGGCGGGTGCGCACGAGGGTGCCGTCCAGCAGGATCACCGCACCGCCCTGACGGGCGATCTTCTTCAGGGCGCGGTCCAGATGCTGGGCCCGGGCGGCGAGCAGGTCGAGGACTTCCAGGACCCAGCGGCGGACGGTGGCGACCGAGACGGCGTTGCCGCCGGCCATGTCGGGCAGACGCTGGTCGTGGCGCAGGACGGCCAGCACGACGATCGCCTGCGTGCCCGGAGCGGCCTTGCGCCAGCGCGTGCCCAGCTGCTTGCGGCGCCGGCGTATCAGTCCGCCGACGAGATCGATGGTCCGTTTCGACACAGGAAGCCGGACCTGGTAGACAACACCGGGAGAGCCCTCGGCGGGCGGCTGTTTCTTCAAACGAACGCCAACTCCCGCTGGGGCCCCGTGTTACGGCCGAAACCGGCCGCTCTGCCCAGTCGGCGATCAACGCGGCAGGTACCGTCCCGAGCCCGTCCGGGCCAGCCGGCCCCGGTCGGACAGCTTGCGCAACTGGCCATGGACCGGCTCGACCTTTGCCGGGATCGTGCCGTCTCTCCTGACGGCTCCTCAAACCCAGTCCCGAGCCAAGGACTTCGGTCACCCAGGTCCTGGGCAAGCAGGTGATCCGCTCGCAGGACCGGGCCGGCTTCGTGGTGAACGCCCTGCTGGCGCCCTGCCTGCTCTCCGCGGTCAGGATGCTGGAGTCCGGCTTCGCCTCCGCGGAGGACATCCTCACCGGCATGGTCCTCGGCTGCGCCACCCCATGGGCCCTCCTTGAGCCTGGCCGACCTGATCGGCCTCGACACGCTCACAGCGATCGCCGAGGCGATGTACGCCGAGTTCAAGGATCCGCTGCACGCCGCGCCGCCCCTGCTGCTGTGCATGGTGGAAGCCGGGCTGCTGGGCCGTAAGTCGGGGCGCGGCTTCCACGAGTACGCGCCCGTCCTCACCGCTCCCTGAGGACAGAGCTCCTCCGGCAAGGCTCCGAAAAGGCGACCGAACCCCGGGATATTTGACTCTGTTGGCGGCGCTCCCAGGCCATGAGACTGCTCCCAGAAAGCACACCTCGGGTCCAACGGCCCCATACGAGGGGGCATTTCGGATGGCCACAGCCAGATCCCGCCCCTGAATGCCAAGGACCTCCTTAGGTGACACGAGTCAACGCGGCTGTCCGCATCGCGGAGCCGGGAGGCGGATCCGACCGCCCCCTCATGCCTGGGGCAGCCGCACCCTCATCGTCACATTCCGCCCCAGCCAGACACATACGAGCCATCAACGTCCTGCCCCCCAACTCCACAGCACCACACGGTGCCCCGAAAGGAAGCCGAATGAGCACACTTGCAGCCTCCCCTGCCCAGCCGGCCCCATCGCACCGCCGACGACGCAACCGAACCCTCCTGCTGGTCACCATCGGCATCACCGCGCTATCGGTCCTCGCCTACGTGCTGATCAGGCCCGGCTCCGCGGACGCCGCCGGAGAGGACCTGGAGTACGTCGTGAACGCAGACGGCACGAGCATCGCCTTCTTCGACCAACTCAATGACTTCGAGGTCCAGATGGACCTCACCGCCCTCAAGCAGGAGACCGGCAAGGCGGAAAGGGCCGACGTCGAAGCGGCGTTCGCCGAAGCCAACAAGGTGTCCCAGGAGGTCACCGGCTGGAACCTGGAGAAGGACATCCCGAAGATGAAGACGGAGGCCAAGCGGTTCCGCGACGAGATCGCCGGCGCGGACTTCGGGAGCGTTGACGACAACAACAGGGTCAAGGACATGACCGTCGCGCTGTTCGAGAACAGCAAGAGCAACCTCGGGGCGGAGTGCCGCGACCGCTGCCTTGCCTCCCCGATCGGCACCACGGTGGCCCGAACCGTGTTCCTGGGCGGCATCGCGACAATCGGCGCCCTCACCCTGTCGGCTGCCGGCGTCGCCGGACTCCCCGCCGCCGGGATCATGGTGGGCATCGTGTGGGGCGTCAACCTGATGATCCTGGCCACGGAGCTCTTCGACCGCCAGCGGGCCAACGCCGATGCCGCCCAGCAGGCCGCGGTGCGGCAGCAGGCCAACCACGCCCTGGTCCAGATGATGACCCTCGGCCGGACCGCCGTGGAGCAGGCCGTCGAGCAGGCTGGCGGCGACCGCAACCGAGTCAACGTCCAGGCAGAGCGCACCGCGAGGGCCGCGGCCGCCCGCCAGAACGGCGGTGACCCCCAGCCCGAACCCGACCAGTCGTTCATCGACCAGATGGACATGATCCTCGACCAAGTCTGACAGGCCCGCGGATCAGTCCCGCCTCTGTGCCGGCGACCGGCACAGAGGCGGGGCCCTGTCCATTCATGAGTAAACGGGCACACACCCGTCGTCGAGCGGGCAACAGCCTCCCGCTCCGCGGAACCGTCCACCGCATCATCCAGGGGCTCCGCACTCCGAAATACAGGCACATTCGGTCATGAACTGCATGACGACGAACCTGGCCAGTAGGGGCAATCCCCTTGTCTGGATCTCCTCCGCCCGTCCTGGCCGGGCCAGCGAGGTCACCGCCGACCGCCACGACCACATCACCAGGCATCTGCGCGAGGCCGGCCTCGGCGCCCTGGCCGACCTTGGCTTCATCGGCCTCGACGACGACCCCGACGATACTCCGGTCATCATCACCGGCCGCAAGGCGACCCGCTCCCACCGCCTCACCGACGCCGAGAAGGAGGCGAACCGGC